>NZ_JBICUE010000004.1:0-567669 GCF_043197955.1 Mycobacterium sp. NPDC048908
GTTCCTAGACAGCTCCACTTCACAACCGGAGGCCTTCCCTGTCACACAGGCTCACCGACAGCGACCCGGATAACCTCCCTGGACATCACAACTAGAGCGCACCCAAGTCGACGATGGCGCGTGGGCATTGACTCTGCGCCTACGGCGACAAACTGCGAGTAAGCGGCGCCCTGAGCGCAGAGTGAACGCGGGCAGTCACCGCGTCGGCGGGCGGCGGCAGCTGCGGGTCCTGACCGGCCGCGCAACGCTTTTGGTTTCGCTCTGTTCGATCGCGAGCGCGCGACAGCTTCGTCGGTAGGCTCCACACTCATGAGCACCGCTGTGGATCCGTCAGTCCCGCCGAGCGGCCCAGGCTGTGTCGAATGCGACGCCGCCGGTGGCTGGTGGGTACATCTGCGCCGCTGCGCAGCCTGTGGCCACGTGGGTTGCTGTGACGACTCGCTGGCCCGGCATGCTGCGGCGCACTGGCGGGAAACCGGACACCCGATCATCCGGTCGTTCGAACCCGGCGAGGACTGGTTCTGGAACTACGACGCGCGCGAGTACTACGACGGACCGGACCTGGCCCCGCCCGAAAGCCACCCGGCCGACCAGGCGGTGCCGGGTCCCGCCGAGCGGGTGCCCGAGGACTGGGTGGCGCAACTGCGCCAGCGCGGCTGAGCCCGATGGCCGAGGCCGGCGGCGAGAGCACACTGACAGTACTGGTTGCCTTCGGCGCGAACTTCGCGATCGCGGCCGCGAAGACGGCGGCCGCCGCGGTGTCGGGTTCGGCGTCGATGCTTGCCGAGGCGGCGCACTCGTGGGCCGACACCGGCAACGAGGTGTTCCTCATGATCGCCAATCGACGCAGCGCCCGACCCGCCGATCCCCGGCGCCCGCTGGGATACGGCCGTGAAGCATACGTGTGGTCATTGCTCGCCGCGATCGGACTTTTCGTCGTCGGCGCATCGGTGTCGATCTGGCATGGCATCACGGAGCTCACCGGCGGGCAGGAGGCGGAGGGCCGCGACTACACACTTGCCTACATTGTGTTGGCTGTTTCTCTTGTGCTGGAAGGTATTTCGTTCCTGCAGGCGGTCAGACAGCTGCGCGCGGAAGCCCACAGCCTGGATCGCGACCTGCTGACGCACGCGCTGGAGACGTCGGACCCGACCACGCGCGCGGTGTTCGCCGAGGACGCCGCCGCGTTGGTGGGCATCGTCATCGCCGGAGCCGGTATCGCGATGCATGAGCTGACCGGCGTCGCCGCGTGGGACGCAGTCGGTTCCATCCTGGTCGGCGTGCTGCTCGGCATGGTGGCCGTGGTCCTGATCGACCGCAACCGCCGGTTCCTGACGGGTGAACCTGGGTCGGCGGACCTGAAGGACGCGGCCGTCGCGCGCGTGCGGCAGCTCGACGGAGTCGCCGATGTGCGCTATCTGCGACTGGAATTCATTGGCCCCAAGCAGCTTTTCCTCGTTGCCAGTGTCGATCTCTGCGGTGACGATGTGGAGTCGTCGGTGGCACGCAGGCTGCGCCGCCTCGAGCGCGAACTGGAGACCGACCCGTACGTGGTGGACGCCGTGCTGACCGTTTCCGAACCCGACGACGCGGGTAGTCAGCAGCGGTGAACAGCAAGAAACCCGACGCTCTCGACACCGACGAAGACGTCGAAAGCGACCCTGCCAAGGGAGCGGGCGACCGCAGCGACTGGTCCGACGAGGGCGGCGCCACCCCGAGTGGGCCCGCCGAGGACACCGACGACCGCTAAATCGCCTCCCTCAACGATGACAGCGTCTCGGCGGCAGTGTATTTGGGCGTCCAGCCCAGTTCGGCTTTCGCCTTGGCGGTGTCCATCACCACCGACGTTCGGCCGGCGTGCAGCCACTCCAGCGCCGACGGCACGAACGGCAGGCGGGCGATGACTCCCGAGGCCGCGGTCGCGGCAACGTGGGGCAACCGGACGGGCCGAGCGCCGAGCGTCTCGGCCACATCGGACATCGACAACACCCCGTCGCCGGCGATGTTGTAGGCCCCGGGCGGAGCGGAAGTGGTTGCCGCCAAGGCGATTGCGGACGCGACGTCGTCGTGGTGGACGAGCTGCAGCGGGGTCCCGGGATCGGGGAACGGCGGCTTGAGCAACGGCAGCGCCTGGGTGACCCGCTTGACAGGGCCGGGCAGCTGGTTCCACGGCATCGCCTCGGCAAGCGCAGGCGCCTTCGGCCCGGCGACGATACAAGGTCGCAACACGTACACCGCCAGCGATGAGCCGCTGGTGATCTCGGTCAGCGCGGCTTCACACGCGGCTTTCTGCTCGGAGTAGTAGTGTTCCGGCGACCCGCGTGGTGGCACGTCTTCGGTGATCGGCACCGGGTTGTCGGCGTGATAGCCGTACGCGGCGACCGACGACGTGTACACCAGGCGGCGCGGTCGCGCGGCCGCGACGGTCGCCTCGAAGACGTTGCGGGTGCCCTGCAGGTTGACGCGGGCGCTCTCCTCGCGTGAACCCAGGATGATGAACGCGAGATGGATCACCACGTCGGCGTCGGCCACCAATGCATCGACGGCGTCGCGGTCGAGAATGTCGCCCTGCAGATATTCCGTGCGGGTCCAGCCATGCGCTGCCGGGTCGAACGGCCGCCGAGCCATCCCGATGATGCGCTCGACGTCGGGGTCGGCTTCCAGCGCTCTGACCGCCGAGATACCGATATCACCAGTGGGACCGGTAACGGCAACTGTGAGGGGCATACCCGGTGGCTTTCCCCGCGGCCGGGCCGGCGAAACTGCGACGAGACTACGGTTTCTGACGGATTTTCGCTGATATCTGTCAGAAACCGTAGTTTCGACGCAGACCGCTATAGCTCGGCGAGCACCGCCCTGGCCGCGTTGTAACCGGGAACGAACGTGATACCGGGACCGCCGTGGCAGCCGGCACTGCCGAGATACAGTCCGTCGATCGGAATCGGTTGATCGACATAGCCTTTCGGTCCCGGGCGGTTGATGCCAATCTGGTCGGGATGGATCAGGCCGTGGCAGTAGTCGCCGCCGGGCGCACCGAACATGGTGCCCATGTGCTTGGGCGTGAATGTGGTGTGCCTGATGATCAGGCTCTCGAAGTTCGGTGCCAGCCGAGTGATCTTGTCGATCACCCGCTGTCCCATCTGTACCTTCATCTCGCCGTAGCCGGCGTCGCCCCCCTCGATCGGGAACCACAGCGAGAACGCCGATGCGGCGTGTTTACCGGGTGGTGCGAGGCCGGGATCGTTGACCGACGGGATCTGCAGCGCGATCGACGGATCGGCGGGCACGATGCCGTGCCTGCAGTCCTCCCACTGCTGCTGCAGTTCCTCGGGCGTGCTGAAAATACCGATGTTGGACTGCATGGCCGGATCGTTGAGCAACTCGTATGGCGCCGCGAACTCCGGTATGCCATCGAGGGCGAAGTGCATCTGCAGATAGCTGCCCCTGTGGTCGACCCGCGAGAATCGCTCCCGCATGTCGGCAGGCACCGCGGCGCCTTCGACGAGGCCGACCGTCAGGTCGGGGGCTATACCGGACACCACGACCGGCGCGGTGATCGTCGCGCCGTCCTCCAGACGCACCCCGGTGACCCGATCGTCGGCGACCAGGATCTCGTTGACCTTGCTGCGCAGGCGCAATTCGCCGCCGTTGGACGTGAACATCCCGAGCAGGTGCGTGGTGAGCGCACCGATGCCACCGCGTAACTTCTTGACCAGCAGCGCATTTTCGTCCGGGACGGCGAAGCCGTACGCCAAGGCCGCCGCCGTCCCGGGGGTCTCCGGCCCACGATAGGTGGTATTGCACGCCAACAGCGCGAGCATGCCGCGCAGCGCGCCGTTCTTCTCCTTGTCCGGCAGGTAGCGGTCGATCACATCGGTGACCGACCCGAACAGCATGTCGGTGATCGTCGAGCGTTCGAATTCGCTTGTCGCACAAGCGTACATCTCGTCCAGCGTCTTCGGGGGAAGGCCCGCTTCGAAGCGTCCCAGCGCGCGCGTCGGCGCCTGACACCAGGCCATCAGACCAGCCATCCCGTTGACGGCCTCGGCGCCGTGCACCTCGTTGATGTGCGTGAGCAACTTCATCGGGTCGGTGTAGTACACCAGGGGCTCATCGCCGACGCCGCGCAGCGATACCGACATCACGTCGAGGTCGACAGTCGGTAGGTCGTCGAGTCCGAGTTCGCGGCTCACCACCGCCGAGGTCGGGATCTGCACCGAGCCTGCGATTTCGAATCGGTAACCGTCGAACAACTCCACCGTGGATGCCATCCCGCCTGCGTACAGCTTGGAATCCAGGCAGAGCGTGCGCAGTCCGGCCTTCTGCAGCAGCACGGCGGCGGTGAGCCCGTTGTGGCCTGCGCCGACGACAATCGCGTCAAAGTCCGTCATCGGCTGAGGCTGACACGGACGACACAGTTTTGTCAATAATGACAAAACTTGGGGATCAGTCCCGCTCCCCCAGTCCACTGCGCAGCGACTTCAGCGCGGCGCGGCACAGCCGATCCAGTTCCGGCAGCGACCGGTCGTCGCCGAGCATCCAGACCTCCATAGCGCCGAACACCGCGGCGGCGATGCAGCGCGCCGTGACCGTGATGCGCATCCGCTCATCGGTGCCCGCCTTCGGTGCATCGTCGCCTGCGAGTCGGTCCTCGATCGCCTCGGCGAAGTCGACCTCGAGTTGCCGGATGTGCCGGACGATTCGGCCCGGGTCGAGTTCCTGCGCGCGCAGCGCAGCGATCTCGGTGACGGCCCAGTCGTCGTAGGGTCGCGCCATGATCGCCGCCTGAACCGACTCGACGATCGGTTCATCGGCCGAGCGCTCCGCCAGCGCCTTGCGGAACCAGTGCACACCGGCGTCGTAATCGGCGAACAACAGATCGTGCTTCGAGGCGAAGTGGCGATAAAAGGTTCGCAACGACACCCCCGCGTCGGCGGCGATCTGTTCGGCCGAGGTGTCTTCGATGCCCTGCGCGGTGAACCGCACTAGAGCGGCGCGGCGCAAGGCTTCGCGTGTTCGCTCGCTGCGCGCCGTTTGGGCAGGCCGGACCATGTGCGTAAGGTACCGCAATCAGGTTATGTCAATATTGACAAAACTCGGATCGGTGGCAAGACTCCGGACATGGTCTCCCTCGTCGTGCACGCACTCCTCGGAATAGCGACCATCTGGTTCACCATCGCGTCGAACCCGAAGATCTTCAACCGGCCGGCTGGCGGTTCGCGTTTCTCCGCGCTGGAGATCCTGTTCTGGGTCGTCGGCCTCGCGTCGCTGCCCCTGTGCTGGTACTTCAACATCCAGTACGTGTACGGGTACTCGGCCAACCCGTTCTGGGGCGAGGGCGCCAATTGGGGCCAGTTCATCTCGCTGGGCTACGCCAATCCGGCGGCGGCGTCGGCCAGCGCCGACTACACGATCATCAATGTTCTTCTGCTGCCGTTCTTCACGATCGTCGACGGCCGACGGCGGGGCATCCGGCGCCCTTGGCTGTTCTTCGTGTCGAGCTTGTTCACCAGCTGCGCGTTCGCTTACGCGTTCTACTTCGCCACCATCGAGCGGCAGCACCGTCACAAGATTAGCGATCTCGAGGTGCCATCTCACGTGTGAGACTGCACATGTGAGAGTTCACCACCTCAACTGCGGGACCATCTATCCGCTCGGTTGTGGGCGAATGGTGTGTCATGTCCTGCTGGTCGAGACGGACAATGGCCTGGTATTGGTCGACACGGGCTTCGGAACGCGCGACTGCGCAGATCCTCGGCGTCGGGTGGGCGCCTCCAGGCTCTTCGTCCGGCCAGTGCTGGAACCTGCCGAGTCAGCTGTCAAACAAGTTGAGCGACTTGGCTTTCGCAGCGACGACGTCCGCCACATCATCATCACCCATTTCGACTGCGACCACATAGGCGGGATAGCCGACTTCCCCGATGCCCAGGTGCACGTCACCGCCGCGGAGGCGTTCGGCGCGCTGCGAACACCGACACGCGGCGAGAAGATGCGCTTTCGCACCGTTCAATGGGCGCACGGTCCCAAGATCGTCGAACACGCCATCGACGGCGAGAAGTGGCGAGGATTCGCGGCGGCCAGGGAACTCGACGAGGTGTCGCCGGGCATCGCGTTGATTTCGTTGCCGGGGCACACCCGAGGTCATGCCTGCGTGGCGGTCGACGCCGGACACCGTTGGGTGCTGCACTGCGGCGACGGCTACTTTCATCACGGCACCCTGGACGGAACCGCACGCATGCCCCGGTCGCTTGCCGCGTTCGAACGGGCGACCGCATTCGATTGGAAGATGGTGCAGGACAACCACGCTCGCCTTGTCGAACTGCACCGAGGCGGCGATCCCGGCATGCTCATCGTGTGCTCACATGATCGCAGGTCCTACGAGCACGCCAAGAACACCGCCTAGGGGGGCAGATGCAGGTCACGTCACAAACCACAGTCGGCGCACCAATCGACACCGTATGGGACGCGCTGAGCGATCACGTCGGGATCGGCCGATGGGCCCCCGGGCTGTCGGTGACAATGGACAAGGTGGGCGCCGCGGATCCGAACGGCGTTGGCGCCGTTCGCCGTATCGCAACGGCGGGACCGGCCCCGGACCTCGTCGAAGAAGTCGTCACGTTTCAACCGCCACACCTGCTCGCCTACCGAGCGCTGTCCGGGGTGCCGTTTCCCGGGTACGCGGGCGAGGTGCGACTCAGCGAAGCCGGGGCAGGCACTCAGATCACGTACACCCTCTCGTCGACTGCGCGTTTGCCTCTCGTCAAAGCGCCGCTGGCGGCGATCTGCCAGCTGTTGATGCGCATGCTTGCCCGCGCCTCCACCAAGAGAAATTGAGGATCACCCTTGACCCGGTACCGCTTGGTACCGTAACTTGTTCGTCAACAAGCAAGTGCCTCGGGAGGGCCGATGATCACCGACGACCTGCGTCAGCGCCGCCTCGCCATCATCCGTGAACACATGGACACCGAGGTGACCAAGGAGTTCGACGCAACGCTCGCGACGTTCAAGACCGACGGCGAGGGCCATCCGCACTACGAGATCATGGCCACCGGGCAGGTCTACGACGGCGACGACGAGGTGATGGGCTACTACCTCTCCACGCGCACCGCGTTTCCGGACCAGCGCCATGAAAACGCCCGCTTTCACGTCTGCGATGATGCGGTCATCGTCGAGTTCGACCTTCTGGGAACGAATCTCGGCGAGTTCTACGGCATGCCGCCCACGGGCAAGTCGTTTCGGGTGCCGCTGATCGCGGTGTTCTTCTTCGAGGGTGACCGCATCGTCAACGAACGCATCTATTTCGACACCGCGAGCCTTGTCACTCAGATCGGCCGCGGCGAACTCCTTGCGCTGGCCGGGACGCTCGGTGACTGAGTCGGGTCCGCCCCGTACCCAGCAGCAGCGCAGGATCGAAGCCGAGCGCCGGTTGGTGCGCGCGGCCGCGGAACTGGTCGGCGAAGTCGGGCCCGCGGGAGTGACGCTGGCCAACGTCGGCCAGCGTGCCGGTTACAGCCGTGGCTTGGCCACGCATCACTTCGGATCGAAGAGCGCGTTGATGCAGCGGCTCGTCGAGGTGGTCACCAGCCAGTTCCGCGAAGCGATAACCCAAGAGAGCCAATCGGATTCGCCGGTCGACCAACTGCGCCAGCTGATCGACTTCTACTTCCGGGTGGTGTCGGACCTTCAACCGGTGAATCGAGCCCGGTTAGTGCTGTGGGCCGATGCGGTCGCTGGCCCGTCGGAGGACGTCAGGCCGCAGATGATCTCTGCCGACCGTGAATTCCGCGAGGAGATCGAGAAGCGGATCCAATTGGCGGTGACCGCCGGCGATGTGAACAACACCGTCGATGCGCAGGGCCTAGCCACGGTGATCGTCGCGATGCTGCGCGGGGTGGCGCTGCAATACGTGCTCGACGACAAGGTCGACCTGGTCGCGGCCCGCCGAGAGGTGGAACAACTGCTCGCGTCACGGCTGGAGAGTCGGCCGTGAAGGTTCACCACCTCAACTGCGGCACGATGACGATGCCCAGCCCGATGGTCTGCCACGTGCTGCTCGTCGAAACAGATGACGGGCTGGTCCTCGTCGACAGCGGCTACGGCAGTCACGATTGTGACAATCCCAAGCGGGTGGGCCCGGCCCGCCGGATGGTCAGACCGGTGCTGCGTCACGCCGAGACCGTCGCGCACCAGATCGAAGGTCTCGGGTTCGCACGAGATGACGTGCGGCACATCGTCATCACGCACCTGGATATGGACCACGCAGGTGGGCTGTCCGATTTCCCGGAGGCGCAGGTTCATCTGACGGCCGCGGAGGCGCTCGGCGCGATGAGGGCACCATCGAGGCGGGAGAAGGCCCGTTACCGCTCCGTGCAGTGGGCCCACAATCCGAAGATCGTCGAACACGATCCCCGTGGCGAGAAGTGGCGCGGCTTCGCCGCAGCCAAGGAACTGACCGAGATCGCGCCGGGCATCGCGTTGGTTTCAATGCCAGGGCACACCCGCGGCCATGCATGTGTGGCGGTCGACGCCGGCCATCGCTGGGTGCTGCACGCCGGTGACGCTTTCTACCACTACGGCACCCTCGACGGGACACCGGTGCCGAAGGCCCTGACCGCCATGGAGACGATGTTCGCGTTCGACCGAAAAGCCGTGTTGGACAACCGCGCTCGTCTCACCGAGCTGTACCGTCGCCAGGAGCCGGACCTGTTGGTCGTGTGCGCACACGATCCGACACTGCTCGAACGGGCGCGGGCCACTGCCTAGGTGGCGATTGACACTCAGAAGGGTGGTGGATCTGCTGCGTAGCGGGCGTGGTTTTGGGCGCGCTCGTATTCGATGCGGTAGGCGCGGTCTTGGCTGCGGGTGCGTTTGCGTCGTGGCATGGCCAAGCCGCGGTTGGGGTTGGTGGGTGGGCTGTGGGACAGCACAAGGGTTTCGGTGGGCGTAGCCAGTTGGGGGAAGAACCTCACCCCGAGCGGTTTGGTGGGGTACAGGCGCCCGCGTGGTGAGCGCCAGATGACCGTGCCGTCGGGTAGTTGCACATCGAGCCAGCCGCAGAAGGTTTTCAACAGGTGGTGGATGCGGCATTTGTGCGAGGTGTTCGACGGATGGGTGGGCCCGTAGGGCCAGGGCACGCTGTGGTCGATGTCGCAGCCGGCGGCGGGGTGGTCACAACCGGGGAAGGTGCACGTCAGATCCCTGGCTTGCAGGAATCGGGTCAGCGCGGCCGAAGGCCGGTAGTTCGGTTCGTCGGCCAGGTCTTTGGGCACCGGCACGGGGCGCAGCGACGCAGTCTTGGCGAGGTCCCGCACTGACTGTGCGGGCAGTGCGCCGTAGCCGGGCAGGTAGCCCGGTGTGTCGCTGCGGCCCTCGACCGTGGCTGCGTCGGCGATCACGGTGATCACCACCGGGGGCACCCGACCGTCGCCGGCCGCGGTGCAGTCCGGCGCATCGCACAGGCAGGGCATGGTGGTGGCGCGGGCCGAGAGCGGGCCGAGCGCATCGGTGCGGCGCTGTTCATGGGTCCGCGGATCGTTGGGACACACGGTGGCGGCCAGGTTGTCGAGGGAGGCGTCGAACGCCGCGCCGTCAGGTGAGCGGACCTCGCCCCAGATCTCGGCCGTCCCGTTCTGCCCGGGCCGGACCTCGATATGGAGGTCGGCGTCGCGCTCGTTGGCCACCCGCACCGCGTCGGGATCCAACTCGATGACCATCCAGTCGACGAGTTCGGTGATCTTGTCCTGCGACAGCGCGTTCCACCCGGGCGCCTTGGCGGTCAATTGCTCATCGACGGCCGCCAACGCGTCTGCGTCGGTGATCAGGCCGGTGCGGAAGATGGCCGCGGCGATGATGCGGAAGTCGACCAGGCCGGCGGCGAACACCGAACTCAGTTTGGGCAGGCGTTCGATCAGGCTCTGTCCGTAGTGCATCCGGGACGAGGCGCGTTTGCGACTCAATCCGAGTTCGGCGCTGACCTCGGCGGCGATCTGTTCCCACCCGTCGACCACCCAGAACCCCTGGTCGTCAGTTTGTTCCGCGATGCGGCGCACGGTGAACGCGCCGATGGCCAGCAGTTGGCGGGCGCAGGCGGCACGCTCGTCGCGCTGGGCGGTGCTCATCAGGTCGAGCAGACCGACGTCCTCACAATTCTCGAACACACTTTCGATTCTCCGGCCCCGAAGGACACCGCGCCATCGTCCGCCGCCGCACTGTGGATGAAATCCAGCCTGTGGATAACCTCACCCGCATGTCGGACCCGGGTGGTAGGGCTTCCGACGAAGCTAGGGCACCAGCACGACCTTCCCGACGTTTTCGCGTGCCGCCAGGATGCGGTGGGCTTCGCGGGCGTCTGCGAACGGCACCGCCGCGTGCACGACAGGCTGGATGACACCGTCGGCCAGCGCAGCAGACAACGGCTCAATCCAGGGTTGCAGTGTGCCCCGGTCGTCCCACAACGCGAGCATGTTCAACCCGATCAGGCTCTTGGATTTCGACAGCTGCTTGATCAGGTTGAAACCGCGCACCATCGACAACAAGTGCGGCACCGCGATACGAATCGACCGCTTCTCCCCCTGCTGCATCGCGGATGCGCCGTATCCGACGAGCCGGCCCCCGGGCCGTAACAACTGATATGAGCGCTTGAGCGAGGTGCCGCCGATCGCATCCAATACGATGTCGTACTGCGGCAAGCCTTTCCACCACCCGTCGCGCCGGTAGTCGATCGCCCGGTCGACGCCCAACTCTTTGAGTCGGTTGTGCTTACCCGGCGATGCCGTGCCATGCACCTCGGCCCCGCCGGCCTTGGCCAATTGGATGGCCGCGATGCCGACGCCGCCTGCCGCCGCGTGGATCAACACGCGTTCGCCCGCCCGCAATGACCCGTAGCCGTGCAGCGCCGCCCACGCCGTCGCATAGTTGACCGGAATCGCAGCACCCTGCTCGAAAGTCAGCGAATCAGGCAGCGCCACCGCGTCATTAGCCTGCACATTGACGATCTCGGCGTAGCCGCCGAAGCGTGTACCCGCGAACACCTGTTGCCCCAGACGCGTTTCATCGACTCCGTCGCCGACGGCCTCGACGGTGCCTGCCACCTCGTAGCCGACGACCATGGGCGGCTTCGGCGCGTCGGGATAGAGGCCGACGCGGGCAAGGTGATCGGCGAAGTTCACTCCGGCAGCGCGCACGGCAACCCTCACCTGTCCGGGTCCCGGAGGCGGCGGGTCAGGACGGTCCTGCACCTGAAGCACAGAAAGATCGCCGTGTTTGGTGATGACGACAGCGCGCATGATCAGACGCTGACCCGCGCGCTGCTCTGACGGCCTTCTACTCCCGCCGTGCCGATCCGCCGGTACACGACCGCGCGGCCACCGTCTTTCGGCGCGAATGCGACACCGCGGTTGTGCATGCGCTCCGCCGGTGCCGCGGTCGGGACGAAGCGAAACTCGCGCAGCAACGTGCGCAGCACCACGTTCATCTCCATGTTCGCAAATGCCGCACCCAGACACCGCCTGGTCCCGCCGCCGAACGGCACCCACGAGTACATATCGGGGCTCGCCCGCAGGAACCGGTCGGGATCGAATCTGTCTGGATCCGGGTACGCGTTGCGATGCGTCAGCGGGATGTCCACCTGGACGGTGTAACCATGTGGAATCACCCATGGCCCCAATGGCATTGACTCGGCGATCACCTGGCGAGCGGCGCCGTCGATGACGGGTCGGATGCGCTGCACTTCGTGGATCGTCGCCTGCAGCAGATCCGAGCCTCCGGAATCGACCTCATTCACCAAACGCGACAGCACATCCGGATGCCTGCGCAACCGCTCGACCGCCCAAGCCAATTGGGTGGCGGTGGTTTCGTGACCAGCCGCGAGCAACGTGAACAGTTCGTCGGCCAGATCGCTGCGCGACATCGCCGTGCCGTCGTCGTACCGCGACAGCAGCATCAAAGACAACACGTCGTCGCGCTGCTCGAGGTTCGGGTCGGCGGCGACACGGTCGATCAGCGCTCCGACGATTTCGTCGAATCGTCTTCGCAGGCCGAGGAATCGGCCCCAGGGACTCCACGGACCCAGGTCGCGGTGTAACCACGGCAGGAAGACGAGCTTGGACCCCAGTTCCACCAGCGGGGGCATCACCACACGCAGCGCATCGAACTCGGCACCCTCGGCACCAAACACCGCCCGCAGGATCACGTTCAAGGTGATCCGGTTGGTCGACGGCAGCACCGAGAACTCCTGACCCTCGGGCCAGGTGGCCACCTCCTTGAGGGTCTCCTCATCGACGAGGTTCTCGTAGGCCCGCATCCGCTTGCCGTGGAACGGCGGCACCAGCAGCTTGCGCCGCCGCCGATGTTCCTCGTCTTGCAGACCGAACGTCGACCCCGGGCCCAGCACCAGGTCGAGGTTGGGTTCCACGTTGCGCACGACGTCGGTTCGCGTTTGGAAGAACTGTTTCACCAACACGGGATCGCTGATCACCACCGTCGGCCCGAAGAACGGCAACTGCACGGTGAACGCGGTGCCATAGCGCTTGCCCAGGATCGCCATCATGTGTTGGCGCGCCACGAGATACGCCGCCCCTTGGATCGGCGCGGGCCAGCGCGGGCCTGGCGGCAGGTGCGCTGCGGTCACGACCGGGTCACCTCCGGCGCGGTGTTCGCCCGGGTGCGCAGCACCGATTCGAGCTTGCCGACAATGTCGTAATAGCGGGTCGGCGCCAACCGGCCGAGCGTGTCGAACAGGTACGCGTCCGGCCCCACCAAGATGCGCGCTTTTCCTCGCTCCACACCGCGATGGATGATCTCGGCCGCCTTGTCGGGCTGTGTCAGCGTGATCGCGGCGAACTCGTGAACCATCTGTTCGTGGCTGCGGTCGCGGCCTTCGGGATCCTTGCGCCACCGAGCGTTTCGCACGATGTTGGTGTTGATGCCGCCGGGGTGGACGTTGACGGCGGTCACGCCGGTGTTCCGCAATTCCTGCCGGAGGGAATCGGTGAAGCCCCGGACAGCGAATTTGGCTGCGCAATACGCGCTTTGGTTCGGCATACCCACCAGGCCGAACACGCTCGACGTGTTGACGATCGCGCCTTCGTTCTGTTCGACGAGGATCGGCAGGAACGCGCGGGTGCCGTTGACAACGCCGTGGAAGTTGATGTTCCACAGCCAGTCGTCGTCCTCGGCGACGGTGTCGAGCACGCTCGAGGACGTCGCGACGCCGGCGTTGTTGAACACCGCGCCGATCGGCCTCGGCGCCCAGTCGCCTACCTCGGCGGCAAAGTCGCGCTGCGCATCGGCGTCCGCTACGTCGAGCACCCGCAGCAGCGTCGGGCCGCTCAGCGATGCCTCCGTGTCCTTGAGACCGGCCTCATCGATGTCGGTGATCGCCACGGGACAGCTGTGCGCCGAAAGCCGTTGCGCCAGGGCGCGACCGATGCCGGATGCCGCTCCGCTGATGACGACGGTGCGGCCGCTGATGGTGCGTCGGATGCTCATGCTCGCTCCTTTGTGTGGGGGGCTCCTGACAACGTGGTGTGCTCGGTGATCAGGTCGATGACTCGGCCCCACGCCCCGATCGGCAGATCGTGGCCGAGACCGACGATCGTTTCCAGCCTGGCGCCGAAGATCGCGTGCGCAGTCGCTGCCCCTCCGGTGGGGTGCACCATGCGATCACGGTCACCGTGGATGACCAGTGTCGGGGCGTCGATGTGTCGCAGTTCGGCGGTCCGGTCACCGGAGGCGAAGATGCCTGCGAGTTGCCTGGCGATGCCCGCTGGACTGGGGTCTCGGTCCCAAGCGATCCCCGCGTACTCGCGCACCGCGGTTTCGTCGAACGGGTACCCGTGAGACCCGATGTGCGCGAACATGCTCGCCGCCCGATCCATCGCCTGCATCCGCGTGCGCGGTGGTCGCGAAGTGAGCATCCGCCTCCACGTCGACGGCGCAGGGCGGCCCAACCGGCGCGCTCCCGTGGTCGACATGATCGATGTCAGCGTGCGGACCCGACCCGGATAGTGAGCGGCCACCGTCTGGGCGATCATTCCGCCCATCGAGATACCGACGAAGTGAGCGTCGGAGTAGCCGAGCGCGTCGAGCAGACCGGCGGTGTCGCGGGCCATGTCGCCGAGGTGGTACTGGTTGCGCCCCCTTAGCATCCCGACCGGGTTCGGCGGTCGGTACGACATATGCGTCGACCGACCCGCGTCTCGGTTGTCGAACCGCGTCACCCGATAGCCACGGCCGGCCAGCGCGGCGACGAAATCGTCCGGCCATGAATGTAACTGCTGGCCCAGGCCCGCGACCAACACGATGGGCGGATCGGCGGGGTCGCCGGTCTGGTCGTAACACAGTTCGATGCCGCGGCCGACGTCGACGAGCACCTCTTTGCGGGCGCTCATGCCGAAACGCGCTGTGCCTGGCCGGCAGTCGGCCGTGTCTTGACTACACGGCGGTATACCACCGCTCGTCCGCCGTGCGCGGGCGCATTGGCGACCCCCCGCGAACGCAGGCGCTCGCCTGGGGCGTAGGTCGTGTTGAACTCGAACTCGCGCAGTAAGGTTCGCAGTGTCACCATCATCTCCATGTTTGCGAAAGCCGCCCCGATGCAGCGGCGCACACCGCCCCCGTACGGGATCCACGCATAGTTGTCGGGCGGGTTGCCGATGAATCGGTCGGGATTGAACGCCTTGGCATCGGGAAAGCTGAGTTCGGAGGCGTGGGCGAGCGAAATGCTGACCAGAACGGCATGCCCTTCCGGAATCACCCATTCTCCCAACCGAATACGCGTCTTCGCCCGCCGACCAGTTGCGTTGATCACCGGCCGGGTGCGCTGCACCTCCCAGATGGTCGCCTGAGCCAGTTCCGAACCGCCGGCGTCGACCTCCGCAGCCAGCCGCGCCAACAGGCGCGGGTGACGGCGCAGCCGCTCCACAGCCCACGCCGGGGTGGTCGCGGTGGTTTCGTGCCCGGCGGCGAGCAGAGTGAGCAGTTCGTCGGCGACGTGATCGTCGGAGATCGGCGAACCATCCTCGTAGCCCGCGTGCAGCAGCAGGCTCAGCACGTCGTTGCGCTGGTCGAAGTTCGGGTCGTCGCGGATGTCGGCGATAAGCCGCCGGATGATCTCGTCGTAGCGGGCACGGTAAGCCGCCAGCTTCCGGCCAGGGCTCCACCGTCCGAGGTCGCGCCGCACGACCGGCGGCATCACCGCCAACCGTGACGAGTGCAGCACCATGCCGGGCAGCAGTGCACGCAGTTCATCGAGCGCGGCGCCCTCGGCCCCGAAGACGGTCCGCAGAATGGCGTTCAGGGTGATGCGCATCATCGACGGCATGGTCTCGAATTCCCTGCCCTCTGGCCATGACGCGGTTTCGCGCAGAACCTCTTCCTCGACGATGTCCTCATAGGAGGCCATTCGCTTGCCGTGGAACGGCGGCACCAGCAGCTTGCGCCGTTCGCGGTGTTCGTCTCCGTCCAGACTGAAAGTTGAACCGGGACCGAACATTTCGCCGAGAGCCCCGGCCCGGCTGACCAGATCCGGGCCGGTGGTGAACAGGTCCTTGATCAGAGCCCGGTCACTCACCACGACGGTCTCGCCGAATATCGGCAACCTCAGCGTGAAGGCCGACCCGTACCGCTTGGCCAACGCGGCGACCGACTTCTCCCTGGCGGCGACGAAGCCCACGCCCTGTAGAAGTTTCGGTATCCGCGGTGCGGGCGGTAGCCGCACCGGGTCCGTGGTCGCCACGGCCATGTGATCACCTCCGCTGGTGGTACTCCCTGGTACCGGCAACGGTACGTCAAGGTACCGATGTACACAAGCCCCCTTTCCACACGCGTCTAATAATGGTACCGTCTGGTACCGAACCTGGTACAAGGCTGTACCAAAGCGTGGACGAGAGGCGCATGGATGTCACGACCAGCGGAAACAACGGACGTATTGATTGTCGGCGCCGGACTATCCGGCGTCGGCGCCGCGTGCCAACTGCGCCGGCAGTGCCCCGACAAATCGGTGGTCGTGCTCGAAGCACGCGACGCCGTCGGCGGCACCTGGGACCTGTTCCGCTACCCGGGTATCCGATCGGACTCGGACATGTTCACACTCGGCTATCGGTTCTCACCGTGGACCAACCCCAAGGCGATCGCCGACGGACCGAGCATCCTGCGCTACATCTACGACACCGCGGCGGCATACGGCGTCGACCAGCTGATCCGAACCAATCACCGCGTTGTGAACGCCAGCTGGGACAGCGAGGAGGCGCGCTGGACCGTCGAAGTGCATCGCGCCGATACCGACGAACTGCTCTGGTTCAGCTGCTCGTTTCTGTACGTGTGCACCGGCTACTTCCGCTACGACGAGGGCTTCAGCCCGAAATTCCCTGGCGCCGAACGCTTTCAGGGTCCGGTGATCCACCCACAACACTGGCCGGAGGAACTCGACTACCGCGGCAAGCGGGTGGTCGTCATCGGCAGCGGGGCGACCGCGGTGACGCTGGTGCCGTCGCTGGCCGAAGAGGCCGCACACGTGACCATGTTGCAGCGCTCGCCGACGTACATCGCATCACGCCCGGCCAGTGACGCGGTCGCTGATCGCCTGCGGGCGTGGTTGCCGCCGAAACTCGCCTATGCAATCGTGCGGTGGAAGAACGCATTACAGGGGATTGCAATTTTCAATCTGAGCCGGCGCCGACCGGAGATGATGAAGTCGATGCTGCGCAGCGCGGCGGTCAAACAACTCCCCGATGGCTACGCCGTCGACACTCACTTCGCTCCCTCCTACAACCCGTGGGACCAGCGCATGTGCCTGGTGCCCGACGGCGATCTGTTCACCGCCATCCGTGACGGCCGCGCGTCGGTGGTCACCGACCACATCGACACCTTCACCGAAACCGGCATCCTGCTGCAGTCCGGTGCCGAGTTGGAGGCCGACATCGTCGTCAGTGCCACCGGCCTGAACCTGCTCGCCGTCGGCGGCATGCAACTCGAGGTCGACGGCCGCCCGGTCGATCTGTCAAAGACGGTGTCCTACAAGGGCATGATGCTGTCCGGCCTACCGAACTTCGCATGGACGATCGGCTACACGAACGCGTCGTGGACCCTCAAGGCCGACCTGGTGGCCGAGTATGTCTGCCGACTGCTCAAGCACATGGACCTCAACGGCTATGCCGCGGTGACACCCGATGCGGACGGCGCGACGGCGACCAACCCGTTCCTCGACCTGACGTCCGGATACGTCAAGCGCAGCCTCGCCGAACTACCGAAACAGGGCGATCGGGCGCCGTGGCGGCTGCATCAGAACTATGTGAAAGACATCCGGTTGCTCCGCCATGGCCCGATCGATGACGGCGTCGTGTTCACCGCGGGGTCAGCAAGGCGATCGACGCATCAACTGCTTCCTCAGTGATGTCGCCCATCCGGCCACCCTCTTCGACGGTGATCGCGGCGAGCTCACGCAGGCCGCCGAGCAGCATGATGATCCGCTGGCGCGAGACCGGACCGATGCCGGCGGCGCGGAACTCGTCGGAGCCGCCGAGCGCTTGCACCATCTCGATGAAATGTTCTGTCCCGTCACGCTGCAACCGGCGCGCGGCCGCGCCCAAAGACGGAACGTCACGAAACCAGCTCAGCATCAGGGGCGAGCGCGCCTCGCCGGAGGAGATCCACGTTTCGATCGCCTGCCGCACCTGGGTGCGCCACGGTGCGTGGGGGTCGACCGCCGCCGAGATCTGCCGAATCTGTGCGGCGTTCGCCTCGGTGAGCAGCGCGACGAAGCACGCTTCCTTGTGATCGAAGTGTTCGTAGAAGGTCCGCCGCGATGTTCGCGCCCGGCGCACGATGTCGGCGACCGTGGTACGCGTGTAGCCGTCCTCGGCGATCGACGCTTCGAGGGCCTCCAAGAGACGTTGACGGAAGTTGCCTGCGTCCCCGTCGCGCCGCCCGGCGGGTACCGTCACTCAATGCCGTTCATGTCACAGGCATCGTACTGCGATGTCAGGTTCCGGCCCGGGCAACCGGACCGGTTCGCAGCGGCGGAAAGTCGTTGACCAGATCGGGATGGCAGAGTTGCGCGACGTGCTCGGGACGCGTCAGGTCACGAAGCGGATGACAACCCAACCGTGCCAACCAAGTCTGGTCGGGAAGCGATGTGTGAACCAAATCGCTTGTGGCACCGGATAGTAGGGTCTGACCGCCATGGGCGATATCACGCAAACGCGCGGTGCGGTTGATGGTCGGCCCCATGTAGTTGCCGCGGTCGCGCAGCAGCACTTCACCCGTGTGCACGCCGATGCGCAGACGAATAGGCGCCAGGCCGGCCTGCTGTATCGCCAACGCACAGGCGACCGCATCGCCGGCGCGGCTGAACGCCACCACGAAACTGTCCCCCTCCCCTTGCGCGACAGGACGCACACCGTTGGTGAGGTAGACCAGTTGGGCAAGCACGCGGTCCAGCCTGGCCAGCGCGGCGGCCATCCGCTCCGGCTGCGTCTCCCACAACCGGGTGGAGCCTTCGATGTCTGCCAGCAGAAGGGTCACCGTGCCGGTCGGTAGGAGTTCGGCCGAGTCCATCGCGCTCAACGTGCTCGAAGTGATCGTCATGTCTGCCCCCGCAAGTTCGAAGGTCGACTCGGGTGTCCGCAAGGGGTTGCGAAACATATTGTCAACCTGTCGGTTTCGACGATGAGAACCATCCTGCTGCGCGGAAGGCCGGTTTGCTACCGTGCGCGCAACACGATTGGTGGTGGTGTCTACACCCCCGAGTGAAGTCCAGTCAGCTTCCGGTGAAGTCGACGCGGGCGGTGATGCGGGTGCCGCGCCCCGGCGCCGTGTCGACGACGAGTTGTCCGCCGATGGCCGAGAGCCGGTCTGTCATGTTGGTCAGCCCATGGCCGATCGTGGCTCGTTCGAACCCGCGTCCGGTGTCGCTGATCGAGAGGCTGAGCACCTGGCCATCGCAACGGGCTTTGATTGTGACCGTGGTGTCGGGACCGCCGTGTTTGACGGCGTTCTGCAACGCTTCGCTGCAGCAGTAATACAGCGCAGCCTCGGTCGAGGGCGGGTAGCGGCCGAGGCCGGCCAGATCCACGTGTACAGGGACCGATGCGCGCGCAGCAAGCGTCGGTAGGGCCTCGGTGAGGCCACCGCTGACCAGCAGCGGAGGGTAGATGCCGTGGGCGAGCCTGCGGATCTCGACGACGGAAGTCTCGACGAGCTCGGACGCCTCTGCCAACAGCGACTGGCATCGGTCGGGATCGGCTTTGCGCGCAAGCTGAATCAGCACCGAAAGGGACACGAGGTGTTGCTGGGCGCCGTCGTGCAGATCCCGTTCCAGGCGGCGCCGTTCTTCGTCCGCGGCGGTGATCAGCCGAGTACGGGAGGCCGCAAGTTCGGCGGCACGTTCAGCGAGTTGGCCTTCCGACGTCCGCAGGGCCGCGGCGTTGTTCCACACAATCACCATGAGATGAAACGCGTTGAACGGCAGCGCCACAACGATGAACGCGGTCTCCAGCCAGCGCGGCCCGTTTACCACCGCCTCCGGGATCGGCAAGAAGCGTGCCAGGATCACCATCACCAGAACGCACAGTGCGGTGATCACGGTGAAGGCAAGTCCACGTTGCCAGCGAATGTAGGGTTCGGCGAAGACAACTGGGACGAGGGCGACCAGCGCCATCACCGCAAGGAAGTTCGGGTTGACAAGCGTGACGAGTATGACGCTGGCCCAGTTCGTGACGCAGACAAGGCTGATCGACTGTGAATATCTGCCGAGCCGGGCCAGTCGCAGTCCCACCGCCAAGGCAACACATTGCGGGGCACCGACGGCGGCGAACAGCAACACGTAGGGCGTTCGGTACCAGAACACGAACTCCAGAAACGGCAACACGATTCCGGCGCCGGCCCACCCTGCAAGATGACCGGCGAGGAAAAGCTGATACCGCTCGGCCCTGAAACGGTTGATCAGGTCGTGGCCCAACAGAGACGACGAGCGCACCGCGGCGGTGAGCAACACCTGCGGTACGCGCCAGTGGGGCATCATTCCGCCGGTGGCGGGCTGTTTCAGTCCGCTGCTTGCCATATCCGGCTCAGCACTTCCGGGGACAGGTGCTCTTTGTGCAGATACGCAACCGCGCCGCACTCCGATGCGGCCGCGGGGAGATCGTCGAGGTCGTAGGTGGACATCAGCACGACGATCAAGTCGGGGTCCGCGGCGCGCAGTTGCCGGGTGGCTTCGATGCCGTCGATGCCCGGCATGTGAATGTCCATCAGCACGAGATCGGCGCCACCGTCGGGAATGCGGTCGACCGCGGATTCGCCGGTCTCACACTCTCCGGCCATCTCGAAATCATCGGTGGCAGCGAGCGTCGCGGCGGCCGCCCGCCGAAAACTGGTCTGGTCGTCGACGACCCAGACGCGCACGAGATCGTCCGCCACGGTGCCATCGTGCCGGGCCGATTTGCTGCCCACCATGGTGCACACACCACCTTTTTCGACGCTGGTCACGCGGGCCCGCTGTCGTTGAGGAACATCAACACGGCCTTGACTCGCCGATCAACGGCGTCGTCGCCGGTCAATTCCAGCTTGGCGAAGATCGAGTTGATGTGCTTTTCCACCGCACGCTGGGACAGCACCAGACGTTGGGCGACCGTCCGATTGGAGAACCCGGTCGCCAGTTCGCTGAGCACCTCACGTTCCCTCGGCGTCAGCCGACTCAACGTTGGGGCCGAGCGGGGCTGAGCGAGCAGCGCTTCGACCACCAGAGGGTCCAGCACCGTTCCGCCGCCAGCGACCTGGTGCACGGCCTCACTCAATTCGTCGAAGTGCGAGATCCGTTCTTTCAACAGGTAGCCCCGGCCCGACGTACCGTCCTCGAGTAATCCGGCCGCATAGCGTGGCTCGGCGTACTGCGACAACACGATCACACCCGCATCGGGATGCGCCGTGCGCATCCACCGCGCCAGCCGAATCCCTTCATCGGTCGAGGTGGGCGGCATCCGGATGTCGGTCATAACGACCGTCGGTCGGTGCTTGTCGACCAGTTCGACCGCGGAGTCGTAATCCCCGGCGGCGCCGACGACGGTCACCCCGGGATCGGTCGACAACGCGCGCTCAACACTGTCGCGCACCAGCAGCGAGTCCTCCGCAATGAGGATCGAGAGTCGATCACCCACCTCGTGCCCTCCCCCGATCGGCCATGATCAACAGTACGATCGCCGCAGCAAGCCCCCACTGTGCAAGTTTTCGAATTATCCACTGGTCAACGGGATTCGCAATAGGAGGGAAAACGTCACCTCGTCGTGGCCAGGGCCGGGATCGAACCGGCGACCTTCCGCTTTTCAGGCGGACGCTCATACCAACTGAGCTACCTGGCCGGAAGGCACCGAAACCACAAACCCAAGTGCCTCGCCAAACACTGGCGACCCTGACGGGACTTGAACCCGCGACCTCCGCCGTGACAGGGCGGCGCGCTAACCAACTGCGCCACAGGGCCTTGCTCTTCTTGCCGTGCGACTCCATCGTACGAGGCGCCGCGCGTACCCCCTACGGGATTCGAACCCGCGCTACCGCCTTGAAAGGGCGGCGTCCTAGGCCGCTAGACGAAGGGGGCCAGCCGAATCTCTCCGGGGTACTCACAACGCTGTGACGCTGGGAGCTTCGATAGCTTAGGTTATCGGGACCCCAATCCTCAAACGAGATGCTCGCAGGCACCCAGTATCCTGATCACCCAAGCCCCTATAGCTCAGTTGGTAGAGCTACGGACTTTTAATCCGCAGGTCCTAGGTTCGAGTCCTAGTGGGGGCACCGAAAGACGTCAGCTCGGCTGCAACAGGGCGGCGGCGGCCTGCTCTCGAAGCCAGTCTTCAGCCTCGTCCCACGTCCACCCAGACTCGGCGACCAGCGCGTGCCACGGTTGATGGCCGAAGTAGAACCAGAGCACGTCGGTGGCCCGCTCATCGGTCAAATAATCTCGGAGAACGCCCATTTCACGCAGGCGCGACACCGCCACAGCCAGCGCCTGTCGATAGGCGCGGTTGGAATTTTCCAGAATTTCGGTCGCGATTTCGTCGACGACGGACGCGGTGCGGTTCACCTCGATGATGTCGTGGTAGCGCTCGTTGTCGACCCGGGTGCCGTTGGCCACCACATCGATGACCTCGCGCGGCTCGCGCGCCGTGCGCACGGCGGCGAGGGTCTTCTCGACGATCGGGTCGTGGACCGCCTCGTCGATGATCGTGGCGAGGATCGCGGTCTTGCCGCCGGCGCTGGCGTAGACCGTCGGAACCGCGACGGCGGCCTCCCGCGCGATGTCGCTGACGGTGACCTTGCCGTATCCCTTCTCGACGAACAGGCGCATCGCGGCAGCCAGGATCCGCGCCCTGGTGTCGCCGGCCGCCTCAGCCCTGCGCACCGATCGGTACGACCTGGTTTCCTCTGTGCCTGACGTCACAAGCGCGCCTCTTTATAGGGTTCCTATAATGAATATTGAATCCACCTAATAATAGAGCGGAGAGGGCCGATGCTCCATGAAATCGGAGTTCAGCACCGTCTTTCACCGACTTGCCGCAACCCCACCGGGCCCGAGTTTCGACGTCTTCGGTGGCATCGTCGAGTTCCTCAGCTGGTCCGACGAGTTCTGCGTGCTGCGGGGCACCGTGCCGCCAGGGTCAGTGGTGCCGCTGCACAGTCATCCTGACGCCGAGGACTTCTTCATCCTGTCGGGCACCCAGCAGGTCCTCGTCGGTGGCGAAGACGGTCTGCAGTGGCGCGATGCTCAGGCAGGCGACTACATCCGCGTGCCAGGCGATGCGCCACATGCGCACCGCAACGTCACCGACAAGCCCGCGATCGATCTGATCGTCACCACCGCACGCCTCGGGCGGTTCTTCCAAGAAGTGGGCCGTCCCGTCACCGACGCCCTGGCGCCGCCGACACCGGAGGAAGTGGCGAACTTCATCGCAGCCTCGAAGAGATACGGCTATGTGTTGGGCACGCCCGAGCAGAACGCAGCCGTGGGAATCACCATGCCGGTGTTCAGCGGCTGATTCGCTCAGTCGCGATGTTTTTTCGGGCCCTTACCATTTCCGTGCCCCGGTGGCCCCTTCGGCGGCGGTGGTTGCTCGACCTGTACCGGTGTCGTCGTCGGTGGCGGCACGAATGACGTCGTAGGCGGAGGCGGCACCGTTGTGCTGGTGCTCGCGGGCTCCGGGACAGCGGGCCTCGACGACGAATCGACGATGAACGCGATCGCGATGACGAGAACCGCCACCACCGCCGCGGTCAGCAGCCACCAGCGCGAGCGGTGGTGTCGCGGCGTAGGCGCAGCCGCCACCATCGTCGTCGGGTCCGGCAGCGGGGCGGCCATCACCCGGGTGGTCGGCCGCGCGGGCGGGCCTACCCTGCCGGCCAACGCCGCGCGCATCTCCTCAGCGTTCGAGAACCGCCACGCCGGATCGAGCGCCATCGCCCGTCCGATCGCGGCCGCCAAGGCCGGGTCTGCATCGGGAAGCAGCGCGGTGACCGGCGCCAGCGCCCCCTCCAAGATGGCCCGGGCCAGCTCGCCGATGTTCTGCTGGGGGAAGGCCCGACGCCCGGTCAGTGCTTCGTAACCCACTACGCCGACCGCGTACAGATCGTCCGCGACGGACGCAGGCCTGCCTGCGATCCGGTCCGGGCTCAGGTACGCCATGGTGCCCACGATCTGGCCCGTCATCGTGTGCACGCTGCCGGGGCTCTTGGCCACCCCGAAATCGGCCACCTTCACGTGACCAGACACCGAGAACAAGATGTTCGCCGGTTTGATGTCGCGGTGCAGAATGCCTGCCGCGTGTGCGGCGGCCAGCGCGGAAAGCACGTCGTCGAGGATCGCTCGCACCTGCGGCTGCGGGAGAGGCCCATGCGCGATCACGTCGGCCAGCGTCTGCCCGGACAGCCGCTCCATGACGATGTAGGGCGTTCCGGCGTGCTCGCCGCTGTCGTGAACGGACACGATGTGCGGGTGGCTGAGCGCCGCGGCCGCGCGCGCTTCGGTCTGGAAGCGAAGCAGGTTGTCGGGCGCTTCGATCAAGATCGGATGCAGCAGTTTGACGGCGACCGGTCGGTCAAGCCGAATATCCCAGCCGTCGCGGACTTCTGCCATGCCGCCGCGCCCTAGAACGCCCCGAAGTTCGTAGCGACCGCCAAGCACCTCAGGCGCCTGCATGAGTAAAAGCTAGCCGGTCGACGTCGGCGTCAAACAATCGCTAGGTCGTAGCGTGCGGCGCGGGGACCGTGATCGGCGCGGGCGTCGCGATCAACTCGACCGCATTCGCGAGTCCCTCGGCGATCGCCTCGATGACGTGGATGCCCATCGTGAACGGCGTGGCCAGCACCGACAGGGGTGACGGCGGCGGGACATAGGCGCCCGTCACGGTGGTCGCGGACGCGGGCGCTGGCGCGGACAACCCGATGGCCACCGCGGCGATCAACGCCACCACTGCACAGCCAAGAGAGCGGATCGCACGCAACACAGATGAATCGTGCCCCATAAATCGCGTCAGGCATAGCGGAAAACGCCGAATGTCACCGGGCAGGCACGGTTGGTACCGCCGTGGTGTTCGGCCAGCAGCCCAGCGGGCTGATGTGCGCCTCCCGTGCGGCATCCAGGCACTTGCTCACCAATACGTTGGGATCGTTGGACACCGACGCGGCGAGGATCTCGTTCGCCTTGGCCTCGGCCGCAGCGGTCTTGGCCCGCTGCTCGGCCACCCGGGTGTTGGCTTTCTCGACGTTGAGCGCATTGATCCGGCTCTGGGTGGCCTCGTCGTAATTGACGAGCGGCACAATCACATTGATGATTTCGATCTGCCCGCCCATCTTGGGCGCGAGCGGGTCGAATGCGGCGAACACTTCGTTCAGTGCGGCCCTCAGTTCGCGGGTGACCAGGTTTTCGCGGACATTGTCGAAGTCGCGGTAGTCGAGGAACAGCTCGTCGGCGGCCGCGGGCTGGATGCGCCACCGCACGCTGTTGTCGACGACCGCCGTCGAATTGTTGCCAAGTCGGACCGTGGTGCCGGCATCTCCGGTGTGGTTGTCGATCTGGATGGTGCCGTTCATCTCGGTCACCGACTGCCATGGCGCCTTGGCGTGCAGGCCGTTGGGCAGTGTGCCGCCGGGGCGGCCGAACGTCGTGACCACGCCGATGTTGCGCGTCGAAACGATCGTCGTCGAGCCAAGTATCAACACGAAGACCAACAAGCCGCCGGACACCATGGCGACCCGCGTCGCCCGGGTCCGGCCCGTCTCGATACTCGATGTGACCCGCACCAGCAGAGCGATCACGGTGACTATCACGAGCAACAGCGCAGCGAACACTTGCCAAGGCACCTGGGCATCCCTTTCGAAGGCGGGAAACGTCCGTCGAATCGTATGATCAAAGTCGATGGGCTACCGGCAATCTCACAGGTCGTTTCCGCGACGGCACCCACTGCTGACCAGTGCCGGACTGCTGGTGGCGCTGTGGTGCCTGTACAGCGGGTGGTACGCGCCACTCGCGGTAACGGCGGTGGTGAGCCTTCTGATTCTTGTCGCGCGCCGCAGGCGGGCCCTCGCCGTGCGCGACGCCGGATTGCGGGCCCGTGCCGATTTCGAGCACCGACTCAACATGGCCGGTGACCCTCGGGGCATCTTCGGCCGGTTCCCGCCCGTGCAGCCGGGTTGGTTCCCCGATCCGCAAAACGGTTCACGGATGCGCTATTTCGACGGCGCGCTGTGGACGCCGTACGCACGCCGGCGCTGAGGCGTCAGACCTTCGGGCAGTAATGCATCCCGTTGTCGCGATGCTCGACCGGCGGCAGATTGCGCGCGGGCGTGTGCACCAACGGCGCGTCGGCGGGGCAGCGCCCCGTGGCGCGGTCCCAGCCCGCACGCGCACGGGGATGGAAGCGGCGCCGTGTGGGCAACAGCTTGAACGTCCGGTTCACCAACCTGCCGAACAACATGTGCAGCCGTTCATCCCTGGCCGACCAGGTGTAGCCCATCAGCTCGCGAACCGGTTGGTCGTACAGGCCGACAGTGACCCACACCGCGAAAGGCCCGAGCACTTTGAGCTGAAGGTGCCATAGCCAGTCTGGAATCCATTGCAGCGAAGGGTGTTTGGGCATCGTCGAGAGGTTGAGCACCTCGCGTGCGGCGAAGTTGTTCTCCAATACGTTGCGACACATGTGATCCCAGTAGACCTGGAAGTCTTCCCAGCTCTTGGGAACTGGCCGCATGCTCACCCCGTACATGCTGTACCAGGCGATGTGTTCGTCGAACAACTGTCGCTTCTGGGCCTCGGTCAGACCGTCTCCGAACCGTTCGGCAGTCAGGATGGTGCCCATGAAGAACGTCGAATGTGCCCAGTAGAAGACCTCGGGGTTCAGGGCGCTGTAGCGACGCCCCTGATCGTCGACGCCCTTGATGCCGATGTGGTAATCCCGCACCTCGGCACCTGTCTGCGGGGACCGGTCGCCGTCGAAGACGACGCCGCCGATCGGGTACAGCGAACGAAGCAGTCGAGGCATGCGTTCGGTGAAGAAGATGGAGTGTTGTTCGACCGCCGCGCCGAGCTGCGGGTGCATGTTCTGCATCGAGCCTGCCCACGGGCCCTGCAGCAGGCCGCGCCAGTCGCCGAACAGTTGCCAGGTCAATGAGGCGGGGCCAAGTGCTGTCGGCACGGCGTCGTAGCCGCCGTCGGTGACCGGGCAGCCCGGCGCGACAGAGGAGGACCCGGTGGTCTCCGGGCACACCTCAGACGTATCTTGAGTCACTGGTGAACTTCCGCTCGGAGTCAGAACGCGCATGCGGGAATTCTGACTACGGGTGTTGTCACCGCGAGTGTAGGGAGTGATGTGGCTTCGGGTCAACGACGGGGCCGATGGTCGGGCGTTCCGCTGCAGGATCGCCAGGGGCTGCGGCGCGACGAGCTGATCGCGGCCGGTGTCGAGCTACTTGGCAGCGAAGCGGGGCCCGGCTTGACGGTGCGAGCGGTCTGCCGGGCGGCCGGGTTGACCGAGCGCTATTTCTACGAAAGCTTCGCCGACCGCGACGAATTCGTCCGTGCCGTCTACGACGATGTGTGCGCGCGGGCGATGTCGACGCTGATGACCGCCGAAACCGCGCGTGACGCCGTCGAGCGCTTTGTCGCGCTGATGGTCGACGACCCGTCGCGGGGCCGGGTGCTGTTGCTCGCCCCCGGAGTGGAACCAGTGCTGGCCCGCTCAGGCGCGGAATGGATGCCGAGTTTCATCGACCTGCTCCAGCACAAGCTGACCCGGATCACCGATCCCGCCGTGCAGGCGATGGTGGCCACGGGCCTGATCGGCGCGCTGACCGCGTTGTTCATCGCCTACTTGAACGGCAGGCTGGCGGCCACCCGCGAGCAGTTCATCGACCACTGCGTCGACATGCTGCTCAACCGGGTGTCCAGCTACTGACCTACTCGTCGGGGGTGCTGACCTCTTCGAGCGACTGCTGCTCTTCGGCGGCGGCCTGGTCAGCGGCGGCCTTGGCCTCGCGGCCCTCCGGGCTCGCCAGCGAGGCGCCGGGGTTGTTGGCGGTGGCGTATCCACCGTTGCAGTTCAAGTAGAACTGCACCTGGCTGTCGTAGTGTGCGCCGTCATTGGCAGAGACGAACGGTGCGGTCTGCGAACGGGTGACCAAGCACTCGTCCTGCGCCAGCTTGTCGCCGACGCGGCCGGCGACCACCACAGTCTGGCCCGCATCGCTGGCGGCCGAGGAGGCGTCGGCGTAGGTCTGACCCGCGTAGTCGTCCGCCGCGGCGACTGGAGTGCCGAACAGCGCCATCAATGCAGACGCGGCCACCGCCGAGCCGGCCGAAAGAACGAGGGACTTCTTCACTGAGTCCAACCTCCGAAATGTCGTAAAACTGCCTGGAAAGATGATGGTCGGAGTGTATTGCGTGGTATGCATCACCGCTACCGATCGCGCAGTCCAGGTCAGCCGACTTGTTGAGCGGTGATCGCCTGGCGGCCCGCGGGACTGGCGGCGGAGTTGCCGGGGATTCCTGGACCCGCGATCGCGGCGTTACAGCTCAGTGCCACCAACACCTGACTCGGCCCCGATGCCTGCCGGGGTTGATCGACGCTCGGCTTGCCCCATGCGTTGGTGACAATGCATTTGTCGATGTCCGCGGACCCGCCGGTGCGCGTCGCGATGACGACCGCCGAGCCTTGGCTCTGGATGGTGTTCTTGGCGTCCCGAAATGACTGGCCCACCACATCCGGCACCGCGCCCGCGACACCCGCGCCGACGGAAATGGTTGCTGCCGCCCCGAGGGCAGCGCTTAATGAAACAGTGAGGGTCCTCATCTGAGCCCGACCTCCGAGTCGTCAGTGTGGCTGCGGCAGGAAAGCGGGCTCCCCCAAATGCCCGGCCTGATAGTACCGCGACGGCTGACAACCTATGAGGCAGATGTGACACTCCCGCGCGGCAACTTGAATGTCACCGGAGGACACAGATATATTGAGTGCAACCAACAGGTACAGATAACTGGGATGGAGCTTCCCGGCCGCGAGGAGGACGAAAACCCATGGCGCAAGATCTGACCGATCTTCAGCTGCTGCACGAGCTCGAGCCCGTCGTCGAGAAAAACCTCAATCGGCACTTGACGATGCGCAAGGACTGGAATCCGCACGACTACATCCCATGGTCGGACGGCAAGAATTTCTACGCCCTCGGTGGCAAGGACTGGGACCCGGAGGAGTCCAAACTCTCCGAGGTCGCCCAGGTTGCCATGCTGACCAACCTGCTGACCGAGGACAACCTGCCCGCCTATCACCGCGAGATCGCGATGAACTTCTCGATGGACGGCCCATGGGGCTTCTGGGTCAACCGCTGGACTGCCGAGGAGAACCGGCACGGCATCGCGCTGCGCGACTATCTCGTCGTCACCCGCGCCGTCGATCCTGTCGAGCTGGAGCAGCTGCGGCTCGAACAGGTCACCCGCGGCTTCTCCCCCGGCCAGAACCAGCAGCTGGAGGGCAACGCCGAGCTGTTCGCCGAGAGCCTTTTCGACTCCGTCATCTATGTGACGTTCCAGGAACTGGCGACGCGCGTCTCGCACCGCAACACCGGCAAGGCGTGCAACGAAACCGTCGCCGATCAACTGCTGCAACGGGTTTCGGCCGACGAGAACCTGCACATGATCTTCTACCGGGACGTGTCGGCCGCCGGGTTCGACATCGCGCCGAACCAGGCGATGCACTCGCTGCACAAAGTGCTGAAGAACTTCAAGATGCCGGGCTACACGATTCCCGACTTCCGGCGTAAGGCTGTCACCATCGCGTCTGGTGGCGTCTACGACCCGCGCATCCATCTCGATGACGTCGTGATGCCGGTGCTGAAGAAGTGGCGCATCTTCGAACGCGAAGACTTCACCGGCGAGGCGGCGCGCCAGCGCGACGAACTGGGCAAGCTCGTCGAGGAACTCGAGGACGCCTGCGTGAAGTTCGAGGTCGCCAAGCAGCGCAGGCTCGAGCGGCTGGCGCAGATGGCCGAGAAGAAGGCTGCGAAGGAGCTCGCGGCATCAGCGTCGTAACCGACCAGCGGCCCGCGCTCCGGATCGGGCCGATCGAACTGCGGAGCCCCGTTGTATTGGCCCCGATGGCCGGTGTGACAAATGTCGCATTCCGGACGTTGTGCCGTGAGCTCGAGTTGGCTCGCGCCGGCACCGTCAGCGGACTGTACGTGTGCGAGATGGTCACCGCGCGTGCGCTTGTCGAGCGACATCCGGTGACCATGCACATGACGACATTCGCGCCCGACGAGACGCCGCGCTCGCTGCAGCTGTACACCGTCGATCCGGACCACACCTTCGCCGCCGCGAAAATGGTCGCCGACGAGGGGCTGGCTGACCACATCGACATGAACTTCGGCTGCCCGGTGCCCAAAGTCACCCGGCGCGGAGGCGGTGCGGCACTGCCGTTCAAGCGGCGGCTGTTCGGCCGCATCGTGGCGGCGGCCGTGCGGGCGACACAGGGCACGGGCATCCCGGTCACCGTGAAGTTCCGCATCGGCATCGACGATGACCACCACACTCATCTGGACGCAGGCCGGATCGCCGCGGAAGAAGGTGCGGCGGCCGTGGCGCTGCACGCGCGCACCGCTGCGCAGCGCTACTCCGGCACCGCGGATTGGGAGCAGATCGGGCTGCTCAAGCAGCACGTCACGACGGTTCCGGTGCTGGGCAACGGCGACATCTTCGACGCCGACGACGCGCTGGCGATGATGTCCGCCACCGGATGCGACGGAGTGGTCATCGGTCGCGGCTGCCTCGGCAGGCCGTGGCTGTTCGCGGAGCTCTCCGCGGCGTTCACCGGCACCACCCCGGCCACGCCGCCGACCCTCGGCGAGGTCGCCACCATCATGCGGCGGCACGGACAACTGCTCGCCGAGCATTTCGGCGAGGACAAGGGCATGCGGGACATGCGTAAGCACATCGCCTGGTACCTGCACGGCTTCCCGGCCGGCGCGGACCTGCGACGGGCCTTGGCACTGGTCGAGACGCTTTCCGAGCTGGACACGCTGCTGGACCAGCTGAACGGGGACGTGCCATTCCCGCAAGCCGCTACGGGCCCTCGGGGCAGGCAGGGATCGCCGGCGTCAGTGGCGCTTCCCGACGGCTGGCTGGCCGATCCGGACGATTGCACAGTCCCCGCCGGCGCCGAGGTTATGCATTCCGGAGGCTAAACCGAGACGATCTCGGTACCTCCGGTGGACTGGCCGTTCAACGGGGTGTCTCAGTACGATGAGGATCTTGTCGTACCCGGGCTCCAACGGCGGAGCCCGCAGAGTGTTGATACGCGACCGGAAAGCAGACCGAAAGCAGGCGAAACGCACTGCATACGCCCACGCGCACCGCGGCGCGCGATGGTCCAGAACTCGGAGGCCACCAGAGACATGAGTGACGGCAAGAACGCCACTCCTGGGTCCTCCAGCGTTGGATCCAATCGATGGCTTACCCGAACTGCGCCGCCGCCGCCAGGCGCCGCGCCATGGGAGCGCAGCCCGATTTCTGACTCCGGGGAGATCGAGAAGAACGGGAAGAACGGATCGGCGGGCAACCACACCGATGGCGTCACCGTCGCCGACCTGATTGCCAAGGTGCACGGCGCCGCGAGCGTGCCCGAGGAATTGCGGCGGCCGCGACAGGCACCCGAGCCCGAACCCGCGCCGAAAGCCCCGCCCACCGAGATCATCCCTCCGGTCGTCGACGACCTGCCGGATCCGGACACCGAGGTCATTCCGACCGTGGCCGGGTACGCCTCTGAGGTGCCGGATTTGGCGGCACTGCGCGCCCATGACAGGGTGCAGCCGTCGCGCGTCGGCACCGGACGCGGCAGCAGCCCACCCACGCCCGTTCGGCGCCGTTTCAGGAAGACGGCGGTTGCAGGACGTGCCGCCGCCGCCCTGATCGCGGTGACCGCATTGGCCCTCACCGGCGGCGCCTGGCAGTGGCAGTCGTCGAAGAACAACATGCTCAACAAGGTCTCCGCGCTCGACCTCAATTCGCGCGACATCGTCGATCCCAACGCGCAGTTCGGTGACGAGAACTTCTTGATCGTCGGGGTGGACAGCCGCATCGGCGAGAACAGCGACATGGGCGCCGGCAGCACCGAAGACGCGGCCGGTGCGCGGTCCGACACGATCATGCTGGTGAACATCCCGGCCGACCGCAAACGCGTTGTCGCCGTGTCGTTTCCACGGGATCTCGAGATCACACCGACGAAGTGCGAGCATTGGGATCCCGACACCGGCCAATACGGACCCGTCACCGACACCGAGTCCGAGATGTACGGACAAGACCAGGTCTACACCGAGACGAAGATCAACTCCGCGTACGCGGTCGGCGGCCCCAAATGTCTGGTGAAGGTGGTCCAGAAGCTGTCCGGGTTGTCGGTGAACCGGTTCATGGCAGTCGATTTCGCCGGCTTCGCGAAGATGGTGGACGCGATCGGCGGCGTTGAGGTGTGCAGCACCACCCCGCTCGAGGACTACGAGTTGGGCACAGTGCTCGCCAACGCCGGCCGCCAGGTCGTGGACGGCCACACCGCGCTGAACTATGTTCGCGCCCGGCAGGTCACCACCGAGACGAACGGCGACTACGGCCGAATCAAGCGCCAGCAGTTGTTCCTGTCGTCGCTGCTGCGGTCGCTGATTTCCAAGGAAGTGTTCTTCTCGCTGTCCAAGCTCAACAACGTCGTCAACATGTTCATCGACGACAGTTACGTCGACAACATCAAGACCAAAGACCTGGTCGACCTCGGCCAGTCGATCCAGGGTGTGAACGCGGGACGGATCACCTTCGTCACCGTGCCGACGGTCGGCTATCCCGACGAGTACGGCAACGAGATACCGCGCACCGACGACATGCGGGCACTGTTCGACGCGATCATCAACGACGATCCGCTGCCCGAGGAGAAGAACCCGGACAACACCCCGGTGCCCGGCACGCCGGAGTCGCAGACCAACGCACCCGAAGCAAGTCGCGCGCCGGCCCCTGAGACCGCCGAGCTGGTGAGCGCGGTGACCACCAATCCGCAGGACATCACCGTGCGGGTGTCGAACTCGACCGGCGAGAACGGGCTGGCGGCCACCGCGGCGACCGAACTGCAGTCGCACGGCTTCAACGTGACGAGTCCCGACGACTACCCCGGGCCGCTGGCATCGACGACGGTGTTCTTCTCGCCGGGCAACGAGCAGGCGGCGGCGACCGTCGCATCGTCGTTCGCCAACCCGACCATCGAACGGGTGTCCGGCATGGGTGACGTGGTGCGGGTGGTGTTGGGAAGCGACTTCTCGTCGGTGACGCCACCGTCGCCAAGTGGCTCGCCGGTGCAGGTTCACGTCGTGAAGGGGGCCAGTGCGCCACCGACGCACCTGCCGGAGGACCTGACGGTCACCAACGCCGCCGACACGACGTGTGAATAACGCGGTGATCGCGCCGCCGGTACCGCCATTTCGGCAGGTGGCATTCACCTTTCGTTCACCGTCTGCGTCGTGACGTTTCGCCGACACACGCCGTAGGCTTGGCGCATGCGAACCGCCTACCACGTCCAACTGGATGCCCTCACAGCCCAACTCGGTGAGATGTGCGGATTGGCCGGTGCTGCGATGGAACGCGCCACCCAGGCACTGCTGCAGGCCGATCTGGTGCTGGCCGAACAGGTCATCACCGACCACGAGCAGATCGCGGCGATGAGCGCCAAGGCGGAGGAGAGCGCGTTCGTGCTGTTGGCGCTGCAGGCCCCGGTCGCGGGTGATCTGCGGGCGATCGTCAGCTCGATCCAGATCGTCGCCGATGTCGACCGGATGGGTGCGCTGGCGCTGCACGTCGCCAAGATCGCCCGGCGTCGTCATCCACAGCATGCACTGCCGGAAGAAGTCAACGGGTACTTCGCCGAAATGGGCCGGGTGGCAGTCGAATTGGGCAACAGCGCCCAAGAGGTGCTGCTCACCCGCGACCCGGAAAAGGCCGCGCGAATCCGTGACGAAGACGATGCGATGGATGATCTGCACCGGCATCTGTTCACCGTCCTGATGGACCGCGAATGGCGGCACGGGGTGGCCGCTGCCGTCGACGTGACCTTGCTTGGCCGGTTCTACGAGCGATTCGCCGACCACGCCGTCGAGATCGCTCGCCGCGTCATCTTCCAGGTCACCGGCAATCTCCCCGACGAAGAAGAGATCCCCGCACGCTGAGTTGGTCGGCGGCCTGATCAATTCGCCCCTGGCACGATCCGCACGCCGACCTTCTGCGCGGCAAGGAAATCGCTGAGGACGCGAGACAGTACGGACAACTCTGCGTTGCTGTAGCGGGACAGGAAGTCGACGATCCCGCGCTTCATCTCGGCGTGCAACTTCTCGTGCGCATCCGCGACGATCTTGCCGTCCGCCGTCAGGCGCAGCGTGACCTCCTTGCGGTTGCCAGGAATCGGAACCCGTTCGACCAGGCCGGCCTCGACCAGTCGTTGGACATGCTTGGAAACCGTGCCTTTCAGTTGACCGGCGCGTGCGGCAAGGCCCACGACACTGACCGGGCCCTCGGCGATGTGCGCGAGCAGATGCATACCGAGCGTCGGCAACCCGCGAACAACGCCCGCGAGACGCTTGGGGATGTGCTCGACCACGTAATCGCGTTCCGGGTCACCCTCTTCGGCGTCGAACTTGTCGCCAACCGCGCCGATCAAGGCGTTGATCTGGTCGACGAGTTCCGCCTTGGTTTTCATGGAAACCATCTTGCCATCGACATCGGAGTGTGCATATAGTTTCTTGCGAAACCATATTGCGGGAAACTAGGGAGAGATCATGAAAGCAGCGGTCGTCGAGAAGTGGGGGCAACCGCCCTTGTACACCGACTTCACCGATCCCGCGCCCGGGGAGGACGCCGTGGTCGTCACCGTCGAAGCGTCCGCCCTGACGAACCTGACTCGTGCCCTGATGATGGGAAACCACTACGCCAGCAGGGAGATTCAGCTACCCGCAGTGGCGGGTGTCGACGGTGTCGCCCGACTGGAAGACGGGCGGTTGGTCTACACCGGTGCCATGGCCCCATTCGGGATGATGGCAGAGCGGGCGCTTGTCGATCCGCGCGGGGCAACACCGCTGCCCGATGACGTCGATCCCGTGACGGCCGCGGCCATCCCGAATCCCGGACTATCGGCCTGGATGTCGTTAGACTACGCCGCGTCGGTCAAACCGGGGGCGCATGTGCTGGTCCTCGGCGCGACGGGAGTGACCGGATCGGTGGCAGTGCAGTTGGCAAAGTCGGTGTTCGGCGCGCGGCGCGTGGTCGCGGCGGGCCGAAACCGCGAGCGGTTGAAGTGGTTACGCGGCCTCGGCGCCGACGACGTCATCGCTCTCGGCGCAGAGGATCTGACCGCCCGCGTCTCGGCCGCCCACGCCGAGCAACCGTTCGATGCCGTCCTCGACTATCTGTGGGGCGAGCCCGCAGAGCAGACCTTGACGGCGCTGGCCGCCAGCCATCCCGCCTCGCACTTCCATGCCACCCGCTTCGTTCAGATCGGGTCAATGGCAGGCCCAACCATGCACCTGTCTGCGGGAGTCCTGCGGGGCAACGGCATCACGCTGTGCGGGGTGGGTTTGGGCAGCGTGCCCGCCGAGGTGTTCAGCACTGCCCGCGAAAAGGCACTGCCCCGCCTGCTCGCGATGGTCGCAGATGGCGAACTGCGCATCCAGACCGCACAACGACCGCTCGCCGAGGTGGCCGACGCCTGGTCCGGGTCCGAATCGTCAGGCGTCCGGGTGGTGTTGACGCCTTAGCGCCGCTCTCCTCCCCCGCACGAGCAGACGCAAAACTGCCCCTTTTGCGCCCTGAGAATAGGCAACTTTGCGTCTGCTCGCGCCAGGAGAGGTCAGCCGAAGCGGCCGGAGATGTAGTCCTCCGTCGCCTTTTCGTTGGGGTTGGAAAAGATCTTCTCGGTGTCGTCGATCTCGATCAGCCTGCCGGGTTTGCCCGTTGCTTCCAGGTTGAAGAACGCAGTCTGGTCGCTCACCCGGGCGGCCTGCTGCATGTTGTGGGTGACGATCACGATGGTGAAGTCCTGCTTGAGTTCGGCGATGAGGTCCTCGATCGCAAGCGTCGAGATGGGGTCGAGCGCAGAACACGGCTCGTCCATCAGCAACACGTCGGGCTGCACCGCGATAGCGCGGGCGATGCACAGCCGCTGCTGCTGACCACCGGACAACCCGCCGCCCGGCCTGTCGAGCCGATCCTTGACCTCGTTCCACAGGTTGGCGCCCCGAAGCGATCGCTCGCATACATCGTCGAGCGTCTTCTTGTTGCGAAGTCCCTGCAACTTCAGGCCGGCCACCACGTTGTCGCGAATCGACATGGTGGGAAAAGGGTTCGGTCGCTGGAACACCATGCCGATGGTCTTGCGGACACCGACCGGGTCGACGCCTGGGCCGTAGATGTCCTCACCGTCGAGCAACACCGAGCCCTCGACGCGGGCGCCGGGGATCACCTCGTGCATGCGGTTCAGTGTCCGCAGCACCGTCGACTTGCCGCAGCCCGAGGGCCCGATGAACGCCGTCACGCTGCGGGGCTGTACGGACAGTGCCACATCGGCGACGGCGTGGAAGGAGCCGTAGTAGATGTTGACGTCTTTGAGGTCCAGCCGCTTGGCCACTTCGCGCTCCTTAAACCTTCTTGGGGGCGAAGACCCTCGCGACGAATCGCGCCCCGATGTTGAGTATGGCGATCAACAGGATCAACGTCAGTGCCGCGCCCCAGAGCCGGTCGGTGGGCACGGGGTTGGCCCCCGCACCCGCCGAAATCTGGTCGTACATCATGCCCGGCAGCGATCCCATGAAGCCGCTGAAGATGTCGAAATTCATTGCCTGTGCATAACCCACCAGGATCAGCAGCGGAGCGGTCTCCCCCATCACGCGGGCCAACGCGAGCATGATGCCGGTGATGATGCCGGACAGCGCGGTGGGAATCACGATGCGCACGATGGTTTTCCACTTCGGCACGCCCAGTGCGTAACTCGCCTCGCGAAGGTCCATCGGAACGATGCGCAGCATCTCCTCGGTGGCGCGCACGATCACCGGGATCATCAACAACACCAAGGAAAGTGACACCGCGAAGCCAGACCGCTGGAAGCCGAGCGTGGCGACCCACAACGCGTAGATGAACAGTGCGGCCACGATCGACGGCACACCGGTGAGGATGTCCACCATGAACGTCGTGACCTTGCCGAGGCGGGTGCCACCACCGTATTCGACAAGAAAAACGGCGACCATGATCCCGATCGGGATGGAAATGGCCGCGCACACGAGGCCCTGCAGCAGGGTGCCGACGACTGCGTGGTAGACGCCGCCGCCCGCCTGGAAAGCCGTCATCCCGGCCTGGGAATGGGTGAACCAAACAGGCGAGCTGAGCGCCTTGAAGCCCTTGATGATCACCGAATACAGCACCCACAGCAGCGGCACCAATGCGATGACCAACGACGCGGTGACGAGCACGGTGGCAAGCTTGTTGGCAACCTTACGGCGCAGGCTGACACCACCGAATGTGGTGACCTTGACCGGGCGGTCCAGTGTTGAGGTCACTTCGCCCCCCTTCCGGCGACCGCGGCGCGTGCCGCCGAGTTCACCACGAACGTCAGGATGAACAGCACCAGGCCGGCGGCGATGTACGCACCCGCCTTGTACTGGTCGTTGAATTCGCTTGCCGTGGCAGCGATCTTGCTTGCGAATGTGTAGCCGCCGTCGAACAGCGACCAACTGAACGCTTTTTGCGTGCCGCGCAGCACAATCAACAGCGCGATGGTCTCACCCAACGCGCGGCCGAGGCCAAGCATCGCACCGCTGACGTAACCGGATAGGCCGAATGGCAGCACCGTGGTGCGTACCACTTCCCAGCGGGTAGCGCCCAACGCGAGTGCGGCCTCGATCTGGCCGCGTGGTGTCTGGACGAACACCTCCCGCGTCACCGCGGTGATGATCGGCAGGATCATCACCGCCAACACGATGCCCGCCGTGAAGATCGTGCCGCCGCCCGCCACCGAGGCGTTACCGGTCTTGAACAGGAAGAGCCAGCCGAGATTCTCGTTGAGCCACAACGCGAATGGCTTGAGCACCGGTGCCAGTACGTACAACCCCCACACGCCGTACACGATCGAGGGCACCGCGGCGAGCAGGTCCACCATGTAGGCCAGCGGGCCCGACAGCCGCCGTGGCGCGTAATGGGTGAGAAAGATCGCGATGCCCAGTGCGACCGGCATGGCGAGGATCAGCGCGAAAACCGAGACGAAAACCGTCACTTGGAGCAGGTCGAGGATGCCGAAGTGCATCGCCGACGTGTCGGTGGTGATCCAGTTCCCGCCGTAGAGGAAGAAGTTCTCCTTGTTGCGGGCAAGCGCGGGAATCGCCCGCCACAACAAGAAGAACCCGATCGCCGCGATGATGACGACGATCAGGACTCCGGCACCCTCAGCGAGGACGCGGAAGATCCTGTCTCCCAACCGGACCATTGCACCCTTCGAGGGGTCAGTGGGAATGGGTGCCGACTCCGGGAAGGGTGAAGCGATTACTTCACCCGAGCCCGCCTCGGCTGGGTTAGGCAGCCCGCCAGCTTCCGTCACATCAAGCCTATCGGTCATTGGTCCCGGCACCCATCCTCACCGCTTGTGTGCTGTCGCGCAGGGCAACTATGCGATTGCGTTGACGGACTTGAGCAGGCGCTCCTTGAAGGAATCCGGCAGCGGCACGTAACCGGCAGGCGACAGGTTGGCCTGCCCCTGGTTGGCGGAAACCGTGAGGAACGACTTCACCGCGGCGGCGGTGTCGGCGTCATAGCCCTTGCTGCACACGATTTCGTAGGTGGCCAGCATCAACGGGTAGACGCCCGCCTCCTTGGTCGCATACAGCGCGTTGAGGTCCAGCGTCAGATCGTTGCCCGTGCCCTTGATCTTCGCCGCAGCGACCGCGGCCTTGGTGGAGTCGTCGTTGAGGGCGACCGCGCCGGCCCCGCTGTCGATCTCGGCGGTCTTCAGGTTGGCGGCCGCTGCCGGGCTCTTCTCGACGTAGCCGATGGAGCCGGGCGTGGCCTGAATGGCCTGCACGACGCCGGAGGACTTCTGCGCGCCCTCGCCCGCGCCGCCCTGGAACTCCTTGCCCGCGCCCTTGGTCCACGCCTGCGGCGCGGCGGCGGCCAGATACCGCTGGAAATTGTCGGTGGTGCCTGACGAATCCGAACGATAGACGGGCTTGATGTCGGTGTTCGGCAGGTTGGTGCCGCTGTTCAGCGCCGCAATGGCCGGGTCGTTCCACTTGGTGATCTGGCCCTGGAAGATCTTGGCGAGCACCTCACCGTTGACGACGAGCTTGTCGACGCCGTCGATGTTGTAGGCCATTGCCACCGGACCGAACACCAGCGGCAGGTTCCACGCTTCGTTGCCGCCGCAGCGCTGCGCCGCCTTCGGCTTTTGGTCGTCGCTCAGCGCCGAGTCCGACCCGGCGAAGTCGACCTGCTTTGCGATGAACTGGTCGACGCCCGCGCCGGAGCCGGTGGGGTTGTAGGCGAGGGTCTTGCCGGAGCAGACCTGGCCCCACACCTTGTTGAACTCCGCAATCGCGTTCTGCTGAGCCGTCGAACCCTCAGCGGTGACCGAGTTCTTGCCCGCACAGTCGGCCGACGCGGACGCGGTGCCGGTGCCCGTGCCCGACGCGCTGGTGGCAGGCGCCGACGCGTTGTTGTCGCTGCCGCAGGCGGTCAGCGTCAGCGCGGCGATCGCCGTCGCGGACAGGCCGGTGCCAAGCGCGTTGCCAATGCTGTTGAGCTTCACTGATCCCACTTTCGGTTGACGACTTTGAACTCTTCGGCAACGTATGCGCCCGTAGTAGACGGCTCTCAGATGGAACATGAACGACGGGTGAACAGGTCGGCTAGATCACAGGTGGCGCTGCGTATGCCGCATCGACGCTGTAGACCTCGAAGCCAAGGCGTTCATACGTGTTCACCGCAGCGGAGTTATCTGCCTCCACGTAAAGCATCACGGTCGGTTGTTCACTCTGCGACAACCGCTCGGCAAGGTGATGCAGTCCCGCCAGTGTGAGCGCGGCACCGACGCCGCGGCCTTGTGCCGCCGGATCAACACCCACGACATACACCTCGCCGAGATCGGCGTTGTGCCGCTTCGTCCAGTGGAAGCCGACCAGCTTGTCGTGGGGGGAGTCACGGGAGTCGAAAGCCATGAACAGGCCCGCGGGGTCGAACCACGGCTCGGCGCGGCGCTCGGCGATCTCGGCTTCCGTCCAGCCGCCCTGTTCCGGATGCCAGGCGAACGCGGCGTTGTTCACGCGCAACAACTCGGCGTCGTCGGCCGGACCGGAGTACGTGGTGATCCGCACTCCGTCGGGCGTGCGGATCGGCGGCAAATCAGTAAGCGGTCTGCGCATCTGCAACAGCTCACGCGCGACGACGAGGCCGACCGCGGCGGCCGTCGCCCGCGCGGGTTCCAGGTTGCCGTGCGCCCAGATTCGAGCGTCTGCGCCGCCCGCGGACAGACCGGCGCGCATCATCTCCGAGCCGATGCCGCGGCGCCTGGCCCCGGGATGGACCACCAACTCCGCCATCGGTGGCTCGACGGTCAGGTTCAGATACCCCACCAGTTGACCTGCGTCCACGGCGAGCAGATGCCGAGTGCGGTCGTGCGCCAACTCACGCAACACTTGATCACCAACGGGCGCAACCCTATCCGCTTTTGTTGCCGCCGCGATCAGTTCGCGGATGTCTTCCTGCTCGTCACTGGAAAGGCTTGCGCGCCAACGGATTTCGGTCACTGACTATGCAACGGGTCGACCAGCGCGTCAGGCAGGCTGTCCGGCGCCTCGTAACCGCCCGCCTCGTCGACCATGTCGTCGGAAACCTCCGACCCCGTCGTGGCCGGTCTGCCGCGGGCGGGTCGGACCGCCTTGTAACCGACGTTGCGCACGGTGCCGATCAACGATTCGTATTCAGTGCCCAGCTTTGCGCGCAGCCGCCGAACGTGGACGTCCACGGTGCGGGTGCCGCCGAAGAAGTCGTAGCCCCACACTTCTTGAAGCAGTTGCGCGCGGGTGAACACACGCCCGGCGTGCTGAGCCAGATACTTCAACAGCTCGAATTCCTTGTAGGTGAGGTCGAGCGGTCTGCCGCGTAGGCGGGCGGTGTAGGTGCCCTCGTCGATGACCAACTCGCCGAGGCTGATCTTGCCGACGTTTTCCTGGTTGGCGACGCCGCCCCGACGTCCGACCAGCAGACGCAGTCGGGCGTCGATCTCGGCAGGGCCTGTGCTCGGCAGCAGGATCTCGTCCAGACCCCATTCGACGTTCACGGCGACGAGGCCGCCCTCGTTGACGACGGCCACCACGGGCACCGACGTACCCGTCGACCCCAGCAGCCGGCACAGGCCGCGGGCCGCCGCGAGGTCGGTGCGTGCGTCGACGATGGCCACATCCGCGGTGCCCGCCTCGAGCAGCGAGGACACCTCCGTCGGCGCGGTGCGCACGTTGTGCGCGAGCAACGCCAACGAGGGCAGCACGGATTCAGGATGGGGGTCGACGGTCAGTAGCAATAGATCCAACTGGCCCTCCAGCAGCCATAGGGACCTCGCCCGGACAACGATGTCGGTGGTGACTTCCCAGATTCACGCATGACACACGGCCGTTACCCGGCCGTTGGTCACCTAACGATAGCGCGCTACCTGCTCGTTAGCCGCGCCGAACAGGGCAACGCGTTTGCCGTAGGCCAGAATGTCGGGGTGCGCAGGCTGCTGATCGGAGCGATCGCGACGGTAACCGCGGTGGTCGTCGGCGCCGTCGGAGCCGACTTCGGGGCCGCCATCTACGCCGAATATCACCTGGCCAGAAGCGTGCGCACCGCCGCGCACCTGAATTTCGACCCGTGGGTCAGCATCCTCGGTTTCCCGTTCATCACCCAGGCGACCCGCCACCGGTACAACGAGATCGAGATCAAGGCCAGTGGTGTGGATCACCCGGTCGTCGGCGAGGTCGGTCTCGAGGCCACCCTGCACTCCGTCGATGCGTCTGGCACCTCCTGGCTGATTGGTCCGGACGACAGCCTGCCGGTCAGCGAGGTGGAGAGCCGCATCATCATCGATTCGACCCACGTCGGCCGCTTCATGGGCATCCCTGACCTGCTGGTCGAGGCGCCGTCACGTGAGACCAACGATGCGACCGGCGGCACCACCGAGTCGGGTATCTCCAGCAACCGGGGCCTGGTGTTCACCGGAACGCCGAAGAAGGCGAACTACGACGAAAAGGTCAGCATCGCGGTCGACCTGTCGGTCGCCGGGCCGGATCAGACGAATCTGATCTTCACTGCGACGGGGGTGCTGACCGGTGCGGGCACCGCAGACCAGCAGGTTCCGCAGGACAAGCTGCCCGCGGTGCTTGCCGCGTTCAGCACCGCCATGCCGGGCCAGAAGCTGCCGTTCGGGGTCCGCCCGACCAGCGAAGGGGCCCGTGGTTCGGACATCATCATCGAGGGCATCACCAAGGGAGTAACCATCCCACTCGATCGGTTTCGGTTGTCATGAGCTCTTCAGTGGTGCTGGCGATCACGGTGCTGATCGCGGCGCTGGGCATCGCGTTCGTGATCGGCAGGCTGCTCACGCTGCGCGCCGGCATGCTCAAGGCCGCTTCCGAGGCGGCCGACGTCGATACCTCGGGGCTGGGACTTTCCGATAGCGGGCCCACGATTCTGCATTTCAGCGCCGAGTGGTGCGGGCCGTGCGCCGCCGTGCGACGGGTAGTGGATCAGGTGTGCGACGAGCTTCCTGGTGTAAAGCACGTCGAGATCGACATGGACGTCAATCCCGAGGCCGCACGGCGGCTTTCGGTGCTGTCGCTGCCGACGACATTGATATTCGACGCGCAGGGACGGCCGCGGTACCGCACCAGCGGCGTACCCAAGGCCGCTGACCTGCGGTCGGCGGTGGAACCGCTGTTGGCTTGATCACCCTGTCATTGGGTAAGCTGTCAGCCGTGTCCGCCCGCCTCGAGCCGATGCTCACCAAGCGCCGCGCAGTCGATCTGTGCCGCGTCGCGGGTTGTTGCTGTTGTTGTTGTAGCTGCTGAGCGCAGCCGCGCGAGCTAAGCGCGTTCGCTCAGAGCAGCCGTTTCGGCCTGCTCATCGCCAGCCCGATCAACGCAACAGGAGTCTGTTTCGAATGTCGACCAACACCACCACGGCGCCCGACCAGGTGGATGTCCGCGGTCCCCGGTTCGTCGCTTGGGTGACGACCGTGGTGATCGTCGCGACACTGCTCGCGGCGGCAGTCAGCCCGTTCGCCGCGGCGGTGATCCTGGGTGTACAGGCCGTCGTCTTCGCCGCCGGCGCGTGGCAGGGCCCGCGCCGGCATCCTTACGGCGTGGTCTTCGGCCGCTTCATCGCACCGAGGCTCGGACCGGTCACCCAGAAGGAACCCGTGCCGCCGCTGAAGTTCGCGCAACTGGTCGGCTTCGTCTTCGCGGTGGCCGGCGTCGTCGGATTCGCCTGGGGCATGGAGCTTCTCGGATTGATCGCTACCGGGTTGGCGCTCGTGGCGGCCTTCCTCAACGCGGCCTTCGGCGTCTGCCTCGGCTGTCATATCTATCCGCTCGTCGCACGCGCTCGAAAAGGAGCGAGTGCACCGTCGACCGCATAACGCTCAAACAGTAAGCAATCGAAAGGATTTCGTTCATGGCACGCTCCGACGTCCTGGTCAGTACCGACTGGGCCGAGAGCAATCTCAACGCGCCTAACACCGTTTTCGTCGAGGTCGACGAGGACACCAGCGCCTACGACGGCGGCCACATCGAGGGCGCTATCAAGCTGGACTGGAGGGAAGATCTGCAGGATCCGGTGCGGCGCGACTTCGTTGATCAACAGCAGTTCTCCAAACTGCTGTCCGAGCGCGGTATCGCCAACGACGACACCGTGATCCTCTACGGCGGCAACAACAACTGGTTCGCCGCATACGCGTACTGGTACTTCAAGCTGTACGGCCACGAGAACGTCAAGCTGCTCGACGGCGGCCGCAAGAAATGGGAACTCGACGGGCGCCCCCTGTCGAAGGAGACGGTGAAGCGGCCGGAGACCAGCTACACCGCCAAGGCCCCCGACACCAGCATCCGGGCCTTCCGCGACGAGGTCATCGCGGCGATCAACCAGAAGAACCTGGTCGACGTGCGCTCCCCCGATGAGTTCTCCGGGAAGATCCTCGCTCCCGCGCATCTGCCGCAGGAGCAGAGCCAGCGGCCCGGGCATATCCCCGGTGCCATCAACGTTCCCTGGAGCAAGGCGGCCAACGAGGACGGCACCTTCAAGTCCGATGAGGAGCTGGCCAAGTTGTACGCCGAGGCCGGCCTGGACGGCGAGAAGGAGACCATCGCTTACTGCCGCATCGGTGAGCGCTCGTCGCACACGTGGTTCGTGCTGCAGGAACTGTTGGGACACAAGAACGTCAAGAACTACGACGGCAGTTGGACGGAATACGGCTCCCTAGTGGGTGCCCCGATCGAGTTGGGAAGTTGATATGTGCTCTGCACCGAAGCAAGGACTGACGTTGCCGGCCAGCGTTGACCTCGAGAAGGAAACGGTGATCACCGGCCGCGTAGTCGACGGCGCCGGTCAGGCGGTCGGCGGCGCGTTCGTGCGGTTGCTTGACTCGTCCGACGAGTTCACCGCCGAGGTTGTCGCATCGGCCACGGGTGACTTCCGGTTCTTCGCTGCCCCCGGCACGTGGACGCTGCGCGCGCTGTCGCCCGCGGGCAACGGCGACGCGAGCGTGGCACCGTCGGGAGCAGGCATCCACGAGGTCGACGTCAAGGTCGCCTGACGACGAAGGCGGCTCGGCACGAGCCGGCGAGGAGTCAGGCAGTTCAGGTCGGGCCTGACGACGAAGTGGGCAGCTGCGGCTGGGTGACCGGCCGCGGCTGAGCTTTCGGGGCGAAAACGCCTCGAAATTTGCTACCCCGGGCTCACCATAGTGGTTAGCTACTGCGTTGCCGCGCGGAGACAACCACAATGAACAGGGCCGATCATGAAATTCGCAATTGGGGGATTCGCGACGACGGTGTTCGCCCTCCTCGCCACAGCTACTTCCCCGCTGGCCGCCGCCAGCCCAGACGACGACTTTCTTGCGGCGTTGACCAGAAACGGCCTGTCGTTTCCGGCGCAGGCGGGGCCAAGCCTTCTGACGGCAGGCCACTCCGTGTGCTCGAAGCTCGGGAAGGGTGACACCTACAAGGAAGTCACCGTTTACATCGAGAAGGCGTTCGGCGGCAACAAGGGCCTCAGCGGAGGTTTCGTAAGCGCCGCGACTAGTACCTTGTGCCCCGAATTCGCCTGAGCTGAGCGCGCCGCCGCCGGCACCGGCCGCCGGGCGCCGTCGGGGTGTCGGCCGCTAGACTCGTTGCCGTGGTGTTGTTCTTCGAGATCATGCTCGTCGCGGCCGTCGTGGTGATCACGTGGTTCGCGCTGTACGCGCTGTACCGGCTCATCACCGACGAGTCGTGACCTCCGGCGACGACGCCGTCGCGGCGGCCGCCGAACGGGCGAAGAGCACCGCGGCGCGCAACATCCCGGTATTCGATGATCTGCCGTTGCCCGCAGACACCGCCAACTTGCGCGAAGGCGCCAATCTCAACGACGCGCTGCTGGCGCTGCTTCCGCTGGTTGGCGTGTGGCGCGGCGAGGGCGAGGGGCGTGGGGCCACCGGCGACTATCGATTCGGTCAGCAGATCGTGGTGTCCCACGACGGTGGCGACTACCTGAACTGGGAGGCCCGGTCCTGGCGGCTGACCGAAACCGGTGAATACGAGGCACCTGGGCTGCGTGAGACCGGCTTCTGGCGCTTCATCAACGATCCCTCCGATCCGTCGGAATCCCAAGCCATCGAGCTACTGCTCGCGCATTCCGCGGGCTACATCGAGCTGTTTTACGGCACCCCGCGTACCCAGTCGTCATGGGAGCTGGTCACCGATGCGTTGGCCCGCAGCAAGTCGGGAATGCTGGTCGGCGGCGCCAAGAGGCTCTACGGCATCGTCGAGGGCGGCGACCTTGCGTATGTGGAGGAACGCGTCGACGCCGACGGTGGACTGGTACCGCATCTGTCCGCCCGACTTTCCAGGTTCGTCGGCTAGTGCGGGCGCAAGCCATAGCCGTGGCAGTCGCCGCGGCGGGTCTGCTCGCCGCATGCTCCTCGAATACCCCTGCCCCCGAACAACCTTCGAGCACCGCCCCGTCGGCAAACCACGGCAATCTCGCTCAATGCCTCGGTGAGCATGGCGTGCCCGCCGCGCCTGGTCCTGCCCCAGAGCCACCGCCGGGCGTCGACCAGAACACCTGGCACCAGGCCCTGCAGGCCTGCTCGTCGCTCGCACCGGGGCCCGCGAGCTAAGCCAGCACGGGCGCCTTGCCCGCGTCGGTCAGCCACTTCTGCTCGAGCCGAGCCGCTCGACATCGCCTGTGCTCGTTGGCAATTGGCCCACCATCAATCCGTTGCGCAGCTCGTTGGCGACCGCGAAGGCGGTGGGCAGGTCGGCGATCAAAGCATCGATCTCGCCGGTGCCGAGGGCCATCTTGGCGTCGCCGTTGGTGTTGTACACCTCGACGGGGATGTGGCCGTTCACCGACGCTGCCGCCGTGTAGCTGGTGGTGCCGACCTGAACACCAGTCGCAGGTTCTTCAGCCCCCGCACCGACCGGACGACCGCTGCAGGCGACGACTTCACCGTGACGACCGCTTGTGTCACGGTGAAGTATGGCGAGGAGAAATCGACTGCAGCCCTTCGCTGCTCGGTGATCGAAAACTCGGAAAGGTTGGCGTCAAACGTCTTTGGGCTGGGTGCCAGCGCCGCATTGAACGGGACCCTGACCCACCGCACCTCGTCGCGCGTGTAGTCCATCATGCTCGCGACGGCGTAGGCCACCGCAGCTTCGAAACCCTCACCGCTGGCCGGGTTGTCACCCATGTACCACGGCGGATAGACCGGCTGGTCGGTGCCGAACGTGAAGATGCCCGGGTCCAGCGTGGCCAGCATGTTCCTTCTTGCACTTGTCAGCCGGGCCGGCCGCGGACTTGTCGGAGATCGGGGCGCATGAGGTGACCATCACCGGGGCGGCAACAACTACCGCTCGCCACACGCCGTGCATGCTGCGCATCATCGCGCACCCAGCTAACCGACGCCAGCTTTACCACCGTCAGGACGGGTATGCCGCCGACATGACGTCATTGCCGTCTTCGGCCCTGCTCGCTGTGTTCGTCGCCTGTGCGATCGTCATATGGGTGGCCGGCATCAAATTGTCGGATGCCACCGATGTGCTCTCGCAACGATGGCACCTCGGCGCCGCACTGGGCGGAACAACATTGCTGGCGGTCGCGACCAACCTTCCCGAGATCGCGATCACTGCCAGCGCCGCCCTCGCACACCAACTCGACGTCGCCGTAGGCAACATCCTAGGCGGCATCGCCATCCAGACCGTCGTGTTGGTCGCCCTTGACGCCGCCGGTGTTCGTCCGCGTAAACCGCTCACCTATCTGGCGTCATCGCTGACGCTGGTGTTGGAAGGCGCACTGGTGGTCGCGCTGCTGGTGATCGTCGTGATGTCGACCCAATTGCCTGCGTCCTTGATCGCCTGGCGCATTTCGCCGGGACCGGTGCTGATCGCCATTGGCTGGGCAGTCGGCTTGCTGTTGATACGCCAGGCCGATCGGGGGCTGCCATGGCATGCGAGCGGACATGCACCGGACAGCCAGCAGAAACCGCAAGGGCATTCGGTAAAGACGAAGGAAGACAAGGCCAGAGCGCAGGGTGTCAAGACTCGTCGTGTTGTGCTGACCTTCACCGTGGCGGCACTGGCCACACTCGTCGCGGGCGTCTACATCGAACGTAGCGGCGAGGAGGTGTTCGGCAGGTGGGGGATGTCCGGAGTCATCTTCGGTGCGACCGTGTTGGCCGCAGCCACGTCGCTACCCGAACTCTCCACGGGCCTGGCCTCCACTCGGATGGGTGACTACAAGTTGGCGATGAGCGATATCTTCGGCGGGAATGCCTTCCTGCCCGTGCTGTTCCTGCTGGCCACGCTCCTGTCCGGATCGGCGCTCCTGCCGTCCGCACACCACACCGACATCTACCTCACCGCACTTGCCGGCCTGCTGACCGTGGTCTACATGGTCGGTCTGATATTCCGGCCACAGCGCCAGTTCCTCCGGATGGGTGTCGACTCGATCGTCGTGCTCGTGCTCTACATCGTCGGGATCGGGGGTCTGTCGTTCGTCGCGGGGTAGGTGTGATGTCAGCTGAGCCCAGACATGAAGCGGCCCCCGAGCCGTGGTACCTCGCTGGACAACATCGAGGGGCTCGGGGGCCGGGTGACTGCGGGGAATTCGCCAGCGCACGCAGGAGACTCCCCTGGCGCTGCTAGCTCGCAGTCACCTCACATGTCCGTAAGTCAATCAATTGGTCGGACCACCTCCTTCCTTGTGTACTGGCGACGGTACCTGCGTATCCGCACGGCGACAACCGATTTAGGGCCGCCGCGGGGATTCGAACCAGCGCACGCGTTGGGCGGCGACGGGTTCGTGCTTGCCCTTGACGGCGAGATGCTCGAGCGGTCCGGCGGGTCCGTCGAGGAATGCGGCGAGGCGTTGTGCCACCACTACTTCCCCGCTGGCTGCGCACGACTGCAGCCGCGCGGCGGTGTTGACCACATCGCCGACGGCCGTGAAGTCACTGACGGCGCCGCGACCGCCGATATTGCCGACGAACGCCTCGCCGTAGTCCAAGCCGATACCGAGGTCGAGCGCGGGCCCCTGCCGACTGCCGTAGCCGACACCGGCCAGCAGCCGACGAGAGTGGTCGAGCATGACGTTCGCCACCGTTCGCCGGTCCGCATCCTCAGGCTTGAAGGAGCTTCCTGCGACGAATATCGGCAGATACAGCGCCATCACCTCGTCGCCGATCAACTTGTCGATCAGCGCCTCCGGGAACAGCACGTCCTCGGCGACCGAATACAGGCGTCGTAAGAGCGCGGTTGCTTCCTGCGGGGTGATGCACTCCGAACGCGCGGTGAACCCGCGCAGGTCGGCGAACATCACGCCGACCTCCGTCGTGATGCCGCCAGGCGGCGCCAGCTCGACACACGTCGCGCACAGGTTCGGATTCTTTCGCGACGGGCGGAATCCCAGCGGTCGAACGAACCGGCTGCCCAGCCCCGCGAACGGCGCCCCACACATACCGCATCGCGGACTTGACGGCAGCGCGCGCATCACGCGATGCACCACCCGAGTGCTCCTGACGGTCGAGAACTCGAAGTAGGCCTGCCAGTCCCGGGACGTCAGCGGCTGGCCCGGCCGCAGTCCGGCGTGCTTCATCAGACGGCGCAGCGCCAGCCGCTGGTAACGCGTCAGCGGTTGGTCCCCGGAATCATCCCCCACGCATCCAGGATGTCCCTTTTTCGGCCAGGTGTTCAGCGATCTGACACGATGGCGACGTCCACGAGTTCGGCGATGTCGGAAGCCATCGGCGATGGCCGCAGCAATTTGCCGTCGAGGGTATGTACCCTGGCCGCGAGCGTGATACTCGAGATCAGCCAAACGCCTTGCGCCGCAAAGAGATCAGTTGGACGCAGGGTGCGGTAGTCGCAGTCGTAGCCCTTGTTGCGGGCCACCTCGAACAACGCCTGCTGGGTGGTGCCGCGCAGAATCGGATACCACGGCGGCGGCGTCAGCAGCGCGGGCATCCCGTCGAGTTCGGTCGCGATCACCACTGTCGAACGCGGCCCCTCGAGGATGGTGCCGTCAGAGCTCACGAAGATCACATCGCCTGCACCGTGGCGCTCGGCGTGACGCAGCGCCGCCATGTTGATCGCATAGGACAGGGTTTTCGCGCCCGCCAGCAGCCACGGCATCTCGGTGGCGCAGTCCGACGGCAAGCCGCGCGCCAATGTCACCGCGGATACCCCCTTGCGGCGGGCGTCGGCGACCCGCGCGGGCAGGTGGCCAATCGTCGCATATGCCGTTGGGGGCGACCCGCTCTCCCGCCCCCTGCTGTACACCAACCGCAGCACGCCCTCGTCGCCACAGGCGGCGTTCCATCGCTCGACCCCGGCCGCCACCGCGGCCCGCCACCGCGGCAACTCAGGCTCGGGCAAGTCGACCATCCGGGCCGACTGCGTCAACCGGGCAAGGTGAGCCTCCAGCAGACACGGCCTGCCGTCACGCACCAGCAGAGTCTCGAAGACTCCGTCGCCGCGGACCGCGGCCAGGTCGTCCGCGAAGAGCAGCGGGACCGCGGGATCCTGCAGTTCGCCGTCGAGGGTCACGACGACCTCGGGTGCGCTGGCCATGGGCAAGAAGCCTAGCCGCCGTAGAGTTGACAGCATGTCCGCAGTTCCCGCCCCTGAGAACGGACCCGACGCGGGCGCCGTGTGGCACTACGGCGATCCGCTCGGCGAGCAGCGTGCCGCCGCGGACCATGCCGTCGTCGTCGACCGCTCACACCGGGCGGTGCTGGCGCTCACCGGAGCCGACCGCAAGACCTGGTTGCACAGCATCTCCTCGCAGCACGTCAGCGAGCTTCCCGACGGCGCCGTCACGCAGAATCTCAGCCTCGACGGGCAGGGTCGTGTCGAAGATCACTGGCTGCAGACCGAACTCGACGGCGTCACATATCTGGACACCGAGCCGTGGCGCGGCGAGCCGCTACTGACCTATCTCCGCAAGATGGTGTTCTGGTCCGACGTCGCCGTCGAACCCGCCGACTTGGCGGTGTTGTCGCTGCTCGGACCTCAGCTGGCCGACCAGTCGATGCTCGACACGCTCGGGGTGGCCGCGCTTCCCGCCGAAGGCACCGCCGTCGCCCTCCCCGATGGTGGATTCCTTCGCCGGATCCCGGGTGACGGTGTCGAACTGGACGTCGTGGTGCCGCGCGAGCAGGCCGCCGACCAGCGGCGACGGCTCGTCGACGCGGGCTTGCGGCCCGCCGGAATCTGGGCTTACGAAGCGCATCGCGTCGCGGCCATGCGGCCCCGGCTCGGTGTCGACACCGACGAACGGACCATCCCGCATGAGGTCGGCTGGATCGGCACCGCAGTGCACCTGGACAAGGGCTGCTACCGGGGCCAGGAGACCGTCGCCCGCGTCCATAACCTGGGCAAACCGCCCCGGATGTTGGTGCTGGTCCATCTCGACGGAGGCTCTGACCGGCCCGCCACCGGCGACCCGCTGCTGGCCGGCGGACGCCCGGTCGGCCGGTTGGGCACGGTGGTGGACCACGTCGATGAAGGTGCCATCGCCCTGGCATTGGTCAAGCGAGGGCTGCCCGCGGACACCGCGTTGACCACCGGCGGCCAGACGGAGGTTGCGGTTGTCATGGACCCCGACTCGCTGCCGCCCGCCGATGCGGTCGGAGCCGGGCGGCTCGCCGTGGAACAGCTACGCGGACGCGCGCGTTGAGTCCAGTGGCCTGCTTCACGGCTCAGCCGTGACCGGGCCTGCCAGCGCACAACAGCCGGGCACGGTAAAGTGTTGGCAGGACAATAAAGACACACAGATCGGAGCCGCCTAAATATTGGGCCGCTCCGTTATTGCGCGAGGGGGTACCCCCATGGGCCGCGGCCGGGCTAAGGCAAAGCAGACCAAGGTTGCTCGTGAGCTCAAATACAGCTCACCGCAGACGGATTTCGAACGGCTACAGCGCGAGCTGGCGGGTTCCGACAACTCCGGCGATCTCAACGGCGCCGACACCGAAACCGACGACTGGGCCGCCGAGGACGACTGGCGGCGTTAACCCCTCCTAGAACCGCGGGTGCTGGCCTACCAGGCTGGCACGCGGGCTGTCCTTGCTGCCCTTCTTGACGGTGCCGAGGGTCCAGCAGTCCAGATGCCTGGCGGTCAGCACGGCCAGCGCGCGGTCGGTGTCCTCCGACGCGACGACGGCGACCATGCCGACACCCATGTTGAACGTCTTCTCCATCTCGACCCGGTCGACGCGGCCGCGCTGCGCGATCATCCCGAAGACCGGCGCTGGCGTCCACGTTCCGCGGTCGATCTCGGCGATCAGCCCTGGCGGAATGACCCGCTCGAGGTTTCCGGCTAGCCCGCCGCCGGTGACGTGGCAGAAGGTTCGCACCTGGGTTTCGGCGGCCAGCGCCAGGCAGTCTTTGGTGTAGATGCGGGTGGGCTCCAGCAGCTCTTCGCCCAGTGTGCGGCCGAACTCCTCGACATGACCGGCCAGGTTCATCCTGTCGATCTCGAGCAGCACCTTGCGCGCCAGCGAGTAACCGTTGGAATGCAGCCCCGTCGACGCCATCGCGATGATGACGTCGCCCGGTTTGACCCGCTCTGGCCCGAGCACGTCGTCGGCTTCCACCACCCCAACGCCGGTGGCCGATATGTCGTAGTGGTCGGGCGCCATCAGTCCGGGGTGCTCGGCGGTCTCGCCGCCCAGCAGAGCGCAGCCTGCCATCACGCAGCCGTTGGCGATGCCCGACACCAGTTCGCTGACCCGTTCAGGCACGGTTCGCCCGACCGCGATGTAGTCCTGAAGGAACAGCGGCTCGGCCCCGCACACCACCAGGTCGTCGACCACCATCGCCACCAGATCGATGCCGACGGTGTCGTGCTTGTCCATGGCCTGCGCGACCGCCAGCTTGGTGCCCACACCGTCGGTCGACGAGGCCAGCAGCGGCTCGCGATAGCCCCCGCGCAGCGCGAACAAGCCGGCGAATCCGCCGAGTCCGCCCCGAACCTCAGGCCTGGTGGCCTTCTTGGCCAGCGGCTTGAACAGTTCGACGGCGCGATCACCGGCTTCGATGTCCACTCCAGCCGATGCGTAGGAGATGCCGTGTTGTTCGGCTTGATCCGTCATCGAAAGCAAGGCTACCGTCGTTGCCCACCGCTGGGTAACCAGTCGAACCGCCACGGTTGTCCCAGATCGTCCGCCGTGATCGCGCCGGTGTGAGAACGTGAGCGACCATGAAAACAGTTCGCTGGTTTGCGCTTGTTGCCTCGGCGATGCTGCCGGCCGCCACCGTCATGTCGGCGGCCGCGGCCGCCACCCCCTCAGAGAACGCCGACACCGAGATCATCTCCCAGGCGACCGTCAACGGAATGGACTACATCACCCGCAAGATCACCATCCAGCCCGGCGGCAGCACCGGCTGGCACTATCACGACGGCCGGGTGTTCGGCGTGATCCGGGAGGGCACGCTGACCCGCACGATGTCGGACTGCTCGGCGATTGCCTCGCCGGAAGGCTCCGCGGTGACCGAGGACAGCGGGCCCGGTCACGCACATATCGGCCGCAATCTAGGACCCGGTCCCCTGGTGATGTGGGTTGATTACATTCAGCCTGCGGGTACCCCGCTGGCTGTAGACGTGCCCGATCCCGGCTGCGGCTAGGGCCTGACCCGACCATCCGGCGGCGGATCGGCTCCGAATCACTGACATGAGGGGTGACGACATCCACTGCCTGGTGACGGGCGCAACCGGCTACATCGGAGGCCGGCTGACGCCGCAATTGCTCGACAAAGGCCATTCCGTACGGGCAATGGCCCGCAACCCCGACAAGCTCGCGGACGCTGCGTGGCGCGAGCGTGTCGACGTCGTCCGCGGCGATCTCGCCGAGCCAGACTCGTTGACCGCAGCGTTCGATGGCGTGGACGTCGTCTACTACCTCGTGCACTCCATGGGCACCTCGAAGGACTTCGTCGCCGAGGAAGCACGCTCTGCGCGCAATGTGGCGCTCGCCGCCGAGCAAGCCGGCGTGCGCCGGTTGGTGTATCTGGGTGGTCTGCACCCGGACGGCGCCGATCTGTCGCCACATCTGCGATCGCGGACCGCGGTCGGTGAAGTCTTGGTGGACTCCGGCGTCGAAACCGTGGTGCTGCAGGCAGGAATCGTGGTCGGTTCTGGATCTGCCTCGTTCGAGATGATCCGCCACCTCACCAATCGGCTTCCTGCGATGACGACACCGAAGTGGGTGCACAACAAGATTCAACCCATCGCGATCGACGACGTGCTCCACTATTTGGCCGAAGCGGCGACTGCCGTGGTGCCGTCGTCGCGGACATGGGACATCGGCGGACCGGACGTGTTGGAGTACGGCGACGCGCTGCAGATCTACGCCGAGGTGGCGGGCCTACGCAGGCGGTTGATCGTGGCGGTGCCGTTTCTCACCCCCACCATCGCGAGCCTGTGGATCGGCCTCGTCACTCCGATGCCTCCCGGCCTGGCGCGGCCGCTGATCGAATCGTTGGAATGCGATGCCATCGTGGGCAATTCAGATATCGACGGTGTCATAGCACCGCCACCGAGCGGACTGACGGGTTACCGGGACGCGGTCGCGCGCGCCCTGCAAACTGGCCCGCTGCCGGGCGATCCGAGTTGGGCGGGGCCGCGCTAGGGCCTGCGCAGCGCCGAGGCGTTGTCGTTTTCGGCTTGCAGCGGAATGCCGGTGCGCGCCGCGGTGGTCAGCATCTGTTCGATCACGTTCTTGCCCAACGCCGTTTCGCCGGGAAGCTCGATCGGGTAATTGCCGTCGAAGCAGGCCGAGCACAGCCGGGTCGTGGGTTGTTCGGTGGCCGCGACCATGCCCGCCTGTGAGATATAGCCGAGGGTGTCCGCGCCGATGGCGTGCCGCACCGCTTCGAGCATCTCGCCTTCGTCGTCGACCGCGTTGGCAATCAGTTCGGCGGGTGTGGCGAAGTCGATGCCGTAGAAGCACGGCCACTTCACCGGCGGCGAAGCAATCCGCACGTGCACCTCGATGGCACCCGCCTCACGCAGCATCCGCACCAGTGCTCGCTGCGTATTGCCGCGCACGATCGAATCGTCCACGACGATCAGCCGCTTGCCGCGGATCACTTCCTTCAGCGGGTTGAGCTTGAGACGAATGCCCAACTGCCGGATGGTCTGCGACGGCTGAATGAAAGTCCGCCCCACATAAGCGTTTTTCATCAGGCCCTGCCCGTACGGGATGCCCGACTCCTGCGCATAACCCACCGCCGCTGGTGTGCCCGACTCGGGCACACCGATCACCAGGTCGGCGTCGATTGGATGCTCACGAGCCAGCGCCCTGCCGATGTCGACGCGGGTCTTGTGCACCGACCGGCCCGCCAGCGTGCTGTCCGGCCGGGCCAGATACACGTATTCGAAGACGCAGCCCTTGGGTTCGGGGTTCGCGAAGCGGGTGGAGCGCACACCGTCCGCGTCGATGGCCAACAGTTCGCCCGGCTCGATGTCGCGGACGAACGACGCACCGACGATGTCGAGCGCTGCGGTCTCCGAGGCGACCACCCAGCCGCGGTCCAGCCGGCCCAGCGACAGCGGCCGCACGCCGTAGGGGTCGCGGGCCGCGTACAGGGTGTTCTCGTCCATGAACGTCAGGCAGAACGCGCCGCGCACGGTGGGCAGCAGTTCGAGAGCCGCCTGTTCGAGTGTGGAGTCGGCGGCGCCGTGGGCCAGCAGCGCGCCGAGGATGTCGGAGTCCGTGGTGGCGGCGGGGGCACCGCGAGTGCCGAGCAGACCGGCTTCACGGGCGCGCGCGGCCAATTCCGTGGCGTTGACCAAGTTGCCGTTGTGACCCAGCGCGACCCCGGTGCCCGCGGCTGTGTTGCGGAACACCGGTTGGGCGTTCTCCCAGGTGGTGGACCCGGTAGTGGAATATCGGCAATGGCCGATCGCGACGTGGCCCTCCATCGCGGCCAGCGTCTGCTCATCGAAGACCTGGCTGACCAGGCCGAGATCCTTGAACACGAGCACCTGCGAACCGTCGGCGACCGCGATGCCCGCCGCTTCCTGCCCGCGGTGCTGAAGCGCGTAAAGGCCGTAGTAGGTGAGTTTGGCGACTTCTTCGCCCGGCGCCCAGACGCCGAATACGCCACACTCTTCGCGGGGTTCTGGATCGGTCTGCTGGCCGGTCACGATATGGCTGCTCCCAGGGCGGGGGGGTAGGCGCACTCAAGTCTACGGCTACCACCGAGTAATCACGGAATTGCGGCAAAGTGTCGCTGAACACATCAACGAACTGTCGGGCTCGGACATTTCAGTCGACAGCGATCAACGGCAGCCAGTGACCTATCTCACTGGCACGTGACCCGGACAGCTGCAAGCCGCCGGTCCTTCCGGCGCCCGCCATGTCGAGCAGACCGGTGGCCAGCAGTAGCCAGGTGCGTGAATCCGCCTCGACGACGTTCGGCGGATTTCCCCGGCGGTGCTGCGGACCGGAGATGCACTGCACCGCAACAAAGGGAGGCACACGCACCTCGACGCTCGCACCGGGCGCCACGTCCGCCAGGGTGCGCGCGGTCAACCGCACCGCTTCTGCCAGTTCCGCACGGTCCGGTTCGGGCAGCCCACCGTCACGCAACCAACCGAGAACTGCCGTAACGGCGGCGCGGGTCTTCGCCGGATCGGCACTGCGTCGCGCGGCCATACCTTAGATTCTCAAAGTGCTTGTCGATCGCCACCGACCGCCCTACAAAACGGCCGGTGCGATCTTTGTGGTGCTCGTGACAGCCCTTGCGGTGTTCATCTATTTGGAGTTTCGCGGCGCCCTCACTCCCAAGATGCAGCTGACTGTGCTGTCGCCGCGCGCCGGCCTCGTCGTCGAACCCGGCGCGAAGGTGACCTACAACGGCGTACAGATCGGCCGGGTGTCGCGCATCGCGATGGTCGACCACATGGTCAAGCTCACGCTCGATGTCAAACCCCGCTATCTCGAGTTCATCCCAGCCAACGTCGCGGCCAAAATCAGGGCCACCACGGTATTCGGTAACAAGTACATCTCCTTGAGCTCGGCTAAAGACCCTATGCCGCAACGCATTACGTCCAGTGACGTGATCGACGCCTCAGGGGTCACGACGGAGTACAACACCTTGTTCGAAACGGTCATCGCGATCGCCGAACAGGTGGACCCCATCAAGCTGAACCAGACGCTGGCCGCAACCGCCGATGCGCTCACCGGATTGGGTGACCGGTTCGGCGAATCGCTGTCGAACGGCAATCAGATCCTCGAGCAACTGAATCCGCAGATGCCGAGGATCACCGCGGACAACCGCGCACTGGCCCAGTTGGCGGACGTGTACGCCGACGCATCGCCGGACCTGTGGGACGGGCTCGAGCACGCATCTCGCACCGTGCAGACCCTCAACGAGTACCGCTCCGACATCGATCAGGCCTTGATGGCCGCCCTCGGCTTCACCAACGCCGCCGCCAGCTTCGAGCGCAGCGGTCCCTACTTGGTCCGCGGCGCAGCCGACCTGGTCCCGACGACGCGACTTCTCGACGACTACCACGGCATGATCTTCTGCACCATCCGCAAGTTCTCTGTCGTCCAGAAGCAGGTCGCCAAGGCGCTGGGCGGCAACGGCTATTCGCTGGCCTCCTCGTCGGGCACCGTCGGCGGCGCGGGCAACCCGTACGTCTATCCCGACAACCTGCCGCGGACCAACGCCCGCGGCGGCCCTGAAGGCAGGCCCGGCTGCTGGCAGGACATCACTCGAGATCTGTGGCCTGCACCGTATCTGGTGATGGACACCGGGGCGTCGATCGCGCCGTACAACCACTTCGAACTCGGCCAGCCGATCCTGATCGACTATGTCTGGGGCCGACAGGTCGGCGAATACACGATCAACCCGTGACCAGGAAATCGCCCGATCACAAGAATCCGCCAAGACCGCCCGTGCACGATCACCCCATGGCGATGCGCGAGGTGTTGATCGTTTTCGGAACCGCGGCCTTTGTCACTGCGGGATGCACCACGCCGAACGGCGGCGGGCAGGCCGCGCCGAGCACGTTGACGGTGACGACCTCGGCCACACCGTCGCCCAGCGTGACCCCCGCAGGCACTCAACCGTGTGACCTGTTGACGCCGGTGATCGCCGCGAAGTTCGCCGGCGACGACGCCCAGCGTCGATTGGCATATGACGACACCGACCCGCCGGTGGCCGTGCGCGACAAGGGCTGTTATTACACGGGAAGCATGGGTTCGGTGGAGTTCAGGCTCGACCCGATTCCCACCGATCCCACCGCACCCGTCAACCTCTTCCACGTGATCAATCCCGAAAACCGCGATGCCAGTTTGCCGTACGACGCTTATTGGTTCGGCCCCGGCGTGAGTCTGGTGGTCGTGAAGAACGGGCAGATGCTCACCTTCAAGGTCGCGCCCAATCCCGACACCGGCAATTTGGACGACGCGACCCGTGCCGCCGACGTCGAGCTCGCCAACCAGATCGTGCCCTCGGTCAGCTGACAGGAAAACCGAAGAGCTTGACGACACCGTGATCGCGGCCCGCGGTGTAACCGCCGTCGACGGCGATCGCCTGCCCGGTGACGAACGACGCATCAAGGGAGACAAGAAAAGCCGCCATCGCGGCGATCTCGTCGGGCCGGCCGCGGCGCCCCAGCGCGTGCTCTTCGGTGATCGAGCGCAGCGGGCCCTGCATGCCGTCGAGGCCCATCACGGATTCGAGCATCGGGGTGTCGATGAAGCCGGGGCAGATGGCATTTGCCCGGATCCCGCTCGGTCCGTAGTCGAGCGCGATGTTCTTGGTCAGCAACACGACGCCGCCCTTCGACGCGTTGTATGCGCTGCCGCCCGCCGTGCCCTCGAGGCCTTCGACGCTGGCGAGCGTCACGATTGATCCGCGTTCCCCGCCCATCCGCGGCTGTTCGATCATCCGCGCCACCGCGGTCCTGGCCACCAAGAACGTTCCCGTCAGGTTGACCCGAATCACGCGGTCCCACTCGGTCTGCGGGAGCAAGTGGATCGGTCCGCCGCCCGCCACGCCCGCACAGTGGACCACTCCGTCGAGCCGACCGGCAACCGTGGCGAACACCGCGGCGACGGCGTCTTCGTCGGTGATGTCGGCCGCGACGAAGTCGAACCGATCTCCCAGATCGACTGGCGGGCCGGTCAAGTCGGTTCCCACGACGGTGCCGCCCTCGGCCAACAGCCGCCGGGCGGTAGCGAGCCCGATGCCCGATGCGGCTCCGGTGACGACGAATGTGCGCGAATACGCGCGATCAGCGTCGGTCAGTCGGTGCTCCTTCCGCCCGCGGGCAATGACCCTAGCCGCCGCGCGCGTCGTTGTACGCCGAGTGCGGTCAACCCGGCGGCCTCGTTGATCGCCAGATGCAACAGCATCGGCGCGATGAGGCTGCCCGATCGTTCGTATAGCCAGCCGAAGACCCAGCCCGCCGCACCGATCGCCAACACAGTGCCCGCGACGGGTTGCCCGGCCGCCCGGGCGTCGACGACGTGCCACAGCCCGAACGCCGCGGCCTGCAGCAGCCTGCCGCGTGTCGGGCCGAACGCCGCCTCGGCGACGGCGCCCAGTGTGGCTCGGTAGGCGGCCTCTTCCGGCCACACCGTGCCCACAGGGATGCTGAGCAACAGCCAGCGACCGGCGCGTTCGGGCAGTTCGCGTTCGACCATCGCCCTGCGCACCGGTGGCAGCGCCGACACCGCGACGATGCCCAGCGTCGCGACCGCGCCCGTCGCGAGGCCGTGCCGGACACCCGACCACAGCGCGGGCGGCCGAAAGCCCAACGGTGACCGGGTAATTGCGACCAGACCGCTCCCCAGCCCTGCGTTGGGCAACGGATGCCATCGCACCCTTGGCGCGGCGAAGCTCCAGCCGACCAGCGCGCCGGCCAGTGCGACCGCACGAATTTTGCTGGCGCGCATCAGTATTCGGGCCCATCCTCGGCTTCGGTCTTATCCAGTGCGGTCCGGATGCGTTCGGTGTCGTCCTGGGTCCAGCCGTCGGGCGGGGCGACGGCGGCCCAGCCGTCGAGCACGAAGTCACCGTAGTTGTGGCCGTGCCCACCCGGGACCGACGACGCGTTCGTCATATCGGCCGCGACCTGCCAGAACGTGATGATCGGATACCAGCGCATCGACGCCGTGCGGTCGCGGCCAGGCGGCTCCCTCAGCCAGTCCGGCCGGGTGAACAGCAGGTCCTGCGACCACCACACGATCGGGTCCGACGGGTGCTGCAGGAACAGCACCCGAGTGCCCTCCCACCGCGCCATGGTGTCGCTGTGGATCTCCGCGGCGTCGACGCCCTGCGAGAACCGCACGGTGCGGCCGTTGTCGTAGCGCGGCGCAACCTCGGTGGTGCCCGGGTCGCGTCGCGCGATGATGCCGCTCCAGATCGGGCTTGCGTTGGGCGGACCGACCCACAGCACCGACGAGAAGCCCATCCCGGAGATGTCGGGTAGCCAGCCGAACGCGCCCTGCCCCGCCATCGAGCCGAGGCTTTCGCCGTAGAGCACGAGCTTCGGCCTGTGGTCGGCGGGCAGCTTCATCCACCGGTCGTGGATGGCGTCGATCATCAGCCGGCCGGAGCGCATCGATTTGTCTTTGTCGCCGAGGAACGAGATCCAGCTCGGCAGAAAGGAATACTGCGACCCCACCAGCGCGGTGTCGCCGTTGTACATCATCTCGAGCGCCCGGGCGGCCACCGGGTTGATCCATCCGGTTCCGGTAGTCGGGACGATGACAAGCAGCTTTCGGTCGAAGGCGCCGGTGCGCTCGAGTTCGCTGAGCAGCACCGCCATCCGGCTCTCGTCGTCGTCGGCGGTGTTCAGCCCCACATACACCCGGATGGGTTCCTTGGCCGGCCTGCCGTTCAACCGTGTCAGCTCGTCGGCGTGCGGGCCCGTCGCGACGAAGTTGCGGCCCTGGTAGCCGAGTGTGTCCCACGGCGCGTAAGAGTTCGGGCTGCCCGATCGTTGCGGCTGTTGCGGCTGCACGATTCCCTCGCGGGTGGTGGTGTTCTGCGGCTGGAACACCCGGTTCGCGCCCGCCAGGAAGCCGCGCACCAGTACGCCGTTGATCAGCGTGACGGCCACCACCACCACGATCGCCGTGCCGATGAACAACGCCATCTCGTCGTGCAGGTGCCAGCGTCGGATCAACAACCGCGCCATGGTCTTGATCACGTCGAGCAGCACCCGCGCCACCGCGACGCACACCGCGCCGGCAATCAGCGCGATGATCAGGGTGCGCATGTATCCCAGCGTGTTCGGGCCCTCCATGCCCATCACCGCCGAGACCTGACGTTGCCACGCCGCCGCGGGGATCATCATCAACACACACGCCGCCAGGGATCCGGCGACGACCACCGTTTTCAACGCGTACAGCACCCGCTTCGACGGTGGCCACCAGACCCTGCGACGTAACACGAAGCGCCGCACCATTCTTTCCAGGAACGCGCCGATGCCGTAACCGATTGCGGCGTTGAGCCCACCGATCAGTCCCTGGAACAGCCAGTCACGCGGCAGCAGCGACGGGGTCAGCGAAAGGCAGAAGAACAGCGCACCGACAGCCACCCCGGTGAAATCGAGGTGGACCAGCCTCCACGCCCAGACCAGTAGCGGATGTCGTTCGCGAGGCGCCCCGGTCACCCGAAGGTCACCCGAACAACCCGGGGAGCACGCCCTCCGACGTGCTGCGCAGGTCCTCCAGAGAAACCGTGAACAAGCCTTGAACTTCGATCGAATCGCTGCCCTCGTCCACGACGCCGATACGCGTCGCGGGCAGTCCGCGGGCTTCGCACATCGCGCGCAACCGGCTCTCCTCGGTGCGCGGCACCGCGACCAGTACCCGGCCTGCCGACTCGGAGAATAAGAACGTGAACGCGCCTGTGCCCGATTCAAAGCCTTCGGGAACCACAATGCGGCAACCGGTTTCGCCGGCAAGCGCGGCTTCGACGACGGCCTGCATCAGCCCGCCCTCGGACAAATCGTGTGCGGCGGATACCAGCCCGTCGCGAGACGCGGCGGCAAGCACTTCGGCGAGAAGCTTCTCGCGGGCAAGGTCCACCTTCGGTGGCAGTCCGCCGAGATGGTCGGCGGTGACCTGCGCCCAGATCGAGCCGTCGAATTCGTCGCGGGTGTCGCCGAGCAGGATCAGGGTTTCACCCGGTTCGGTGCCAAGCCCCGTCGGGATGCGCCGCTTGACGTCATCGATCACGCCGAGCACCCCCACCACCGGCGTCGGCAGGATCGGCGTGTTGCCGGTTTGGTTGTAGAAGCTGACGTTGCCACCGGTAACCGGAATGCCAAGGGTGGCACAACCGTCCGCCAATCCCCTGACGGCCTGGCTGAACTGCCACATCACCGCGGGGTCTTCCGGCGAGCCGAAGTTGAGGCAGTTGGTGACGGCCACCGGCTTGGCGCCGGTGACGGCGACGTTGCGGTACGCCTCGGCCAGCGCCAGTTGCGCGCCGGTGTACGGGTCGAGTTGCGTGTAGCGACCGGACGCGTCGGTGGACACCGCGATGCCGCGGCCGGTGGCCTCGTCGACGCGCAGCACGCCGCCGTCGGCGTGTTCGGCGAGCACGGTGTTGCCGCGCACGTAGCGGTCATACTGTTCGGTGATGAACGCCCGGCTGCACAGGTGCGGACTACCAAGCAGCGCAAGCAAAGTCGCTTTCAGCTCCTCGCCGGTCTTCGGCCTCGGCAGATCGGCGGAGGTGTTCGCGTTCAGCGCGTCCTGCGTGCCAGGACGCTGCACCGGCCGCTCGTAGACGGGGCCTTCGTGGGCGACCGTGCGTGGCGGCACGTCGACGACGGTCTCGCCGTGCCAGGTGATCTCCAGTCGGTCGCCGTCGGTCACCTCGCCGATCACGGTGGCCAGCACGTCCCACTTTCGGCACACCGCCATGAACGCCTCGACGTTCTCGGGGGTGACGACCGCACACATTCGCTCCTGCGACTCGCTGGACAGGATCTCGGCGGGCGTCATGTTGGCGGCCCGCAGCGGAACACTGTCCAGCTCGATCCGCATGCCACCGTCACCGGCCGACGCGAGTTCGGATGTGGCACAAGACAACCCGGCGCCACCGAGGTCCTGGATACCCACGACCAGGTCGTTGGCGTACAACTCGAGGCAGCACTCGATGAGCACCTTCTCCATGAACGGGTCGCCGACCTGAACGCTCGGCAGCTTCTTGCGGCCCGGCGCCCCACTCTCGTCGCCACCGAAGGTCTCGGATGCCAACACCGAAACGCCGCCGATGCCATCGAGGCCGGTGCGCGCACCGAACAGGATGATCTTGTTGCCGGTGCCCGATGCGAACGCCAGGTGAAGGTCTTCCCTACGCAGCACGCCGACGCACAGCGCGTTGACCAACGGGTTGCCCGCGTAGCAGGCGTCGAACACCGTCTCGCCGCCGATGTTCGGCAGCCCAAGAGAGTTGCCGTAGCCGCCGATGCCCCGCACCACCCCGTCGACCACCCGGCGGGTGTCGGGCGCGTCCGCGGCGCCGAACCGCAACTGGTCCATCACCGCCACCGGTCGCGCTCCCATGGCCATGATGTCGCGGACGATGCCGCCGACGCCGGTGGCCGCGCCCTGGTACGGCTCGATGTACGAGGGGTGGTTGTGCGACTCCACCTTGAAGGTGGCCGCCCACCCGTCGCCGATGTCGACCACCCCGGCGTTCTCGCCGATGCCGGCCAGCATCGCCTCACGCATCTTCTCCGTGGTGGTTTCGCCGAAGTAGCGCAGATGCACCTTCGACGACTTGTACGAACAGTGCTCGCTCCACATCACCGAGTACATGGCCAGCTCGGCGTCGGTGGGCCTGCGGCCGAGAATATCGCGTATCCGCTGGTACTCGTCGTCCTTGAGGCCGAGTTCGCGGAACGGCTGCGGGTGCTCGGGAGTGGCGGCGGCGCGGTCGACAGTGTCTACAGTTTCCGAGGCCTGGGTGAGCTCCGACGTCACAGGGCCAGTCTAGTTTGGCGCCGATCATGGCGGGTATCGCGACGCTCATGGGTCAAACCGTTGCTGATTTCCTCCTTGCCCGCCTGCGCGAATGGGGTGTCGAGCAGGTCTTCGGTTACCCCGGCGACGGGATCAACGGAATCGTCGCGGCATTCGGCAAGGCGGACAACAAGCCGCGGTTCGTGCAGGCGCGCCACGAGGAGATGGCGGCCTTCGCGGCCACGGGCTACGCCAAGTTCTCTGGCGACGTCGGTGTCTGCCTCGCCACGTCCGGGCCCGGGGCGATTCACCTGCTCAACGGGCTTTACGACGCCAAGCTCGACCACACGCCGGTGGTGGCGATCGTCGGGCAGACGGCGCGCAGCGCGATGGGCGGCAGTTACCAACAGGAGGTCGACCTGCAGACCCTGTTCAAGGATGTGGCCAGCGACTACCTGGTCGAGGTCAACGTCGCCAGCCAACTACCCAACGCGATCGACAGGGCGATCCGGACCGCGCGCGCCCGCCGCGCACCCACCGCGGTGGTGATCCCGTCGGACCTGCAGGAGGAGCCCTACGAGCCGCCGGGTCACGCCTTCAAACAGGTGCCGTCGAGCGGGCCGCACGACGTCGAGCCGCTGGCCGCCGCCGATCCTGTCGCGATCTCACTGGCCGCCGACATCCTCAATGCCGGGTCCAGGGTCGCGATCCTGGTCGGGCAGGGCGCTCGCGGGGCGGCCACTGAGATCCACGAGATCGCCGAGCGCACCGGCGCGGGTGTGGCCAAGGCGTTACTGGGCAAGGACGTGCTGTCCGATGACCTGCCCTACGTCACTGGGGCCATCGGCCTGCTTGGCACCAGAGCCAGCTACGAACTGATGCGCGACTGCGACACTCTGCTGATCGTCGGCTCCAACTTTCCCTACAGCCAGTTCCTGCCCGACTATGGTAAGGCCCGCGCGGTGCAGATCGATATTGACGGCGCGAACATCGGCATGCGTTATCCCACCGAGGTCAACATCGTCGCGGACGCGAAAATCGCTCTGGCGGAACTAGTTCCGCTGCTGAACCGCAAGACCGAGCGGTCGTGGCGGGATACTGTCGAGAGCAACGTCGCGCGGTGGTGGCAGACCGTTGAGCGGCAAGTGATGTTGTCCGCCGAACCGGTGAACCCGATGCGGGTGGTGTGGGAGCTGTCCAACCGGCTACCCGCCGACGCGATCGTCACGGGCGATTCCGGCTCGTCGACCAACTGGTACGCCCGCTGTCTGCGGTTCGGCCCCGCAACGCGGGGGTCGCTGTCGGGAACGCTGGCCACCATGGGCCCGGCGGTGCCGTACGCCATCGGCGCCAAGTACGCCCACCCGCACCGCCCGGTCGTCGCATTGGTGGGCGACGGGGCAATGCAAATGAACGGGCTGGCCGAACTGCTCACCGTGCGCCGATACTGGCGGCAATGGGCGGATCCGCGGCTGGTGGTCTGCGTGTTCCACAACAACGACTTGTCGCACGTGACGTGGGAGCTGCGGGCGATGGGCGGCGCACCGAAATTCGAGGAGTCACAGACACTGCCAGAGGTGTCGTATGCCGACGTGGCCCGCGCGATGGGGTTGTCGGCGATCGCCGTCGACGACCCTGAGGCGCTGGGCGCCGCGTGGGACCAGGCACTGTCCGCCAGCGAGCCCGTGGTGCTCGATGTGCGAACGGACCCGGAGGTGCCCCCCATCCCGCCGCATGCCACCTACGACGAGATGAAGTCGATGGCCGAAGCCATCCTCAAGGGCGATCCAAACGGCTGGCATGCGGTCGGCGAGCTCGCGAAGAACAAAGCCGCCGAACTGGTCACGCGTGTCGGTTTGTCGTCGAAAAGGGGCGGGTAGGCGTGCAATACGCCAATTTGACGCGAAGGAAGGTGACGTATGAGCACCACAAGCGAAACCGGCCAAGTGACCGGCACCAAGGACAAGAACTACAACCTGCTTTGGTACACCGAGCAGTGCCTGGAGAACGCGCTGAGGCTCGAGACCTACATCGGCGACGCCGAGCGCGAGGGTGACAACGAGGTGGTCGAGTTGTTCCGCAAGGCTCAGGCCGACAGCAAGAAGGGCGCCGAGGAGGGCAAACGCCTCCTGGCGCAGCGCATCAAGTAATAGGGCGTTTGCGCTCGGCGAACGGCGGGTAGTTCTCGCGCGTGAGCGACACCGGCGAACCCTGCGACGTCACTGAATTCAGGGACGCGAACTACAACGCGCTGTGGTACGCCGAACAGTGCCTGCTGCGACTGCAGAACCACCTCGCCGCCGCCGAGCGCGACTGCCAGCGGCCGGTCGCCTAATCGGCTCCGGAGATCACGCAGAACGCATTACCCTCCGGGTCCGCCAGCACCACCCATGCGACGGGGCCAAGGCTGTGCCGTCCGGTCTCCCGTGCCCCGAGATCCACCAACCGCTTCACCTCCGCCTCCACATCGGCCGCGGTGAAGTCGAGATGGATCTTGTTCTTTCCGGGGGTCGGATCCGCGACCTTCTGAAACAGCAATTTGGGTCCCGGTTGACGTTCGACGGCGACGTATTCGCCAGGGACATAAGGCGTCAACTGCCCGCCGGCGGCCTCTGCCCACCATTGGGCCGCCGTATCGGGGTCGGTGGTGTCGAACGTGATGGATTCCACGGAGAGTGCCATGGCGCGCCGACCTTAGATCAGCCCGGTGACAAAAACGCCCCGAGCGCGGCGGCGTAGGCCACGACGTCGTCGGCTCCCATCAACTCCCGCGCCGAATGCATGGCCAACTGCGGCGCGCCGACGTCGACGGTGGGAATGCCGGTGCGCGCCGCGGTCATGGGCCCGATCGTGGACCCGCACGGCAGATCGGCGCGATGCTCGTAGCGCTGCAGCGGAACGCCCGCCTGTGCACACGCCAACGCGAACGCCGCCGCGGTGCGGCCGTCGGTGGCGTAGCGCAGGTTTGGTTGCACCTTGAGCACCGGTCCGCGGTTCACCTCGATCGGGTGACCGGGTTCGTGGCGTTCGGGGTAGTTCGGATGCGTGGCGTGCGCCATATCGCCGGAGGCCACCACCGACGTCGAGAGCCTGCGCAGGTAGTCCTCCCGGCCACCGCCGGCGGCCAGGGTGATGCGCTCCAACACCGTCGGGAGCAGTTCGGACTGTGCGCCGTGGTCGGACTGCGAGCCCACCTCTTCGTGGTCGAAGAGGGCGAGCACCGGAAGATGCTCGTTCGGCGCCGCGGCCAGGAATGCTTCCAGCCCCGCGTAGCAGGTGGCCTGGTTGTCCAGCCGCGGCGCGCTCACCAGTTCCTGATTGGCGCCCGCCAGCCGCGACGGGTTGAGGTCGTGGGTCATCAGGTCGTAGCCCAGCACGTCGGCCTCCGAGACGCCCGCATGCTCGGCGACGTAACGCAGAAATGAGCGGGTGCCGCTGCCGACGCCCCATACCGCGTTGACGTGGCGCTGCGGGTCCAAAGACAGCGATTTGCGGTCCTCGGCCAGATGAATGGCCAGCTGAGGGACGCGTAGGACCGGTTCGTCGATGCGGACCAGCCAGTTGTCGATGGTGTCGCCGACCCGGATGGACAGCTTGCCGCTGACGCCGAGGTCGCGGTCCAGCCACGAGTTCAGCCAGGCCCCGCCGTAGGGCTGCAACGCGACCACCTGCCAGCCCGAGACGAACCGGTCGGGATGCTGTTTGACCCGGAGGTTGGGGCTGTCGGTGTGGGCCCCGACGATCCGGAACGGGGTGCTCGCGCCGTGGCCGGCTTTCCAGGCGACCAGCGAGCCTGCCCGCACGGTGAAGAAGCGCCCCGAGGCGGGCCATGCGTCGGCTTCGGACAACTCGGTGAACCCGGCGTCCGCCAGTCGCCGCGAAGCCGTCGCACAGACATGGAATGGCGAGGGTGACGCGTCGATGAACTCACACAGCCCCGGTGCACTTGCCGACATGGTTAACCATCATGGCCGACGATCTTGACGATAAGGTCAGACGGTGCCCGACCCACTACCGCAACCGGTAACGGCGCCGTTGACACCGGCCGCCATCTTTCTGGTGGTCACCATTGACGAAGGCGGCGAGGCCGCCGTGCACGACGCGCTGCCCGACATCGCCGGGCTGGTGCGCGCCGTCGGCTTCCGCGACCCGGACAAGAAGTTGTCGGTGGTGACCTCCATCGGATCTGACGCGTGGGACCGGTTGTTCTCTGGACCGCGGCCCGCCGAGCTGACCCGGTTCATCGAACTCGATGGTGGACGCCACAAGGCTCCTGCCACGCCCGGTGATCTGTTGTTCCACATCAGGGCGAACTCGATGGACATGTGCTTCGAGTTGGCGGGCCGGATTGTCAAGGCACTGGGCGCGGTTACGGTCGTCGACGAGACGCACGGTTTCCGCTTCTTCGACAACCGCGATCTGCTCGGCTTCGTCGACGGGACCGAAAACCCGGACGGCCCACTTGCAGTGTCGGCCACCGAGATTGGCGACGAGGATGCCGACTTCGCGGGCGGCTGCTACGTCCACGTGCAGAAGTACCTGCACGACATGTCGGCGTGGGATGCGCTGTCGGTCACCGAGCAGGAATTGGTGATCGGCCGCAGCAAGCTCGAGGACATCGAGATGGACGACGATGTGAAGCCCGTCAACTCGCACATCGCGCTGAACGTGATCGAGGACGAGGACGGCAACGAACTCAAGATCGTCAGGCACAACATGCCGTTCGGCGAGATCGGCAAGGTTGAGTACGGCACCTACTTCATCGGCTATTCGCGTACCGCCGCGGTGACCGAACGGATGTTGCGCAACATGTTCATCGGCGATCCGCCGGGAAACACCGACCACATCCTCGAGTTCTCGACCGCCGTCACGGGCGGCAAGTTCTTCACGCCGATCGTTGATTTTCTCAATGACCCACCACCGCTTCCGGATTCGGAGCCAGAAAAGCAACCAGAAATCACTGTTGTGCCCGTCGCCACCAACGGGTCGCTGGCGATCGGCAGCCTGAAAGGAACCCGTCAATGAACAACCTGTATCGCGAGCTGGCTCCGATCACCGATGGTGCGTGGGAGCAGATCGAAGAGGAGGCCACGCGAACGTTCAAGCGGCACATCGCCGGTCGACGGGTGGTCGACGTCAGCGAGCCGGGCGGCCCGGTGACCGCGGGCATCAGCACCGGTCACCTGCTGGACGTTGCGTCGCCGGGCGACGGCGTGGTGGCGCATCTGCGGGAGGCCAAGCCGCTGGTGCGACTGCGGGTGCCGTTCACGGTGTCGCGCACCGCGATCGACGATGTCGAGCGGGGCTCGCAGGACTCGGATTGGGATCCGGTCAAGGACGCCGCCAAGAAGCTGGCCTTCGTCGAGGATCGGGCGATTTTCGAAGGGTATGCGGCGGCGTCCATCGACGGCATCCGGGCCTGCAGCTCGAACACCGCGCTGGCGCTTCCGCAGGACGCCAACGAGATTCCTGACGCGATCGCACAGGCGCTGTCGGAGTTGCGGTTGGCGGGCGTCGACGGTCCGTATTCGGTGCTGCTGTCGGCCGATGTGTACACGAAGGTCAGCGAGACGACCGAACACGGCTATCCGATCCGCGAGCATCTCAACCGGCTGGTCGACGGCGAAATCATCTGGGCGCCCGCGATCGACGGCGCGTTCGTGCTGTCGACACGCGGCGGCGATTTCGATCTGCAGCTGGGCACCGACGTGTCGATCGGCTACTCCTCGCACGACGCCGACAACGTCGAGCTGTACCTGGAAGAGACGATGACGTTTGTCTGCTACACGGCCGAAGCCTCGGTCGCGCTGACGCCCTAACTACCGCGACAACTACCGCGAGCGTGCGTGTCTGTCCGCCGACACGCCGCGTTCCGTGCGCATTTCGCGCACGGTCGCGGGGCTACGAGCGTGCGTCGGCTTCGTCGACCAGTTCGTTCGTCTGCAGATCGAGCCGCTGCGGGCGAGTCGCTCGGTCGGTGTCCGTTGTGACCTTCATGACCAGATTCGCCGGATCCAAGCCGAGCGCCCGCAAACCGGCGATCGCCGTGTCGACCGCTTCTTGCTCGGGGATGTCGCGGCCACCGGCATAGACCTTCGTGGTGTGGGCGTACGCGGTGGTTCCGTTCGAAGGACGGTGAAAGGAGACCGTTCGCACACTGTCGGGCCGTTGGGGCGGGCCGTTCCAGGCGCCGGTGGTGTCGAACTGGTTGACCACCGCGACCGCTGCTCCGTTGTCGGAGATGAGCTCGGCATGCATTTCGGTCATGCCCGTTGCCACGAGGGACGGCCCGTTCACGGTCACGGTCGCCCCGCCGACAACCGCACGCCGCAGCAGCGCGTAGCTCCGGAATATCGGGTTCGGTCCGATGTTGGCGTTGAACTCCGTATGCAGTGCCAGCGTCGACTGAGCGACAACCGTGTGCGCGGCGTGTGAGTAGTGGACAGTGGCCGAGTAGCCCCACGTGTTCACGGTGTCGGTCAGGATGATCATGGCGGCCCCTTCTGCCCAGCGGTCAGGTGCAACTGCAGGATGACAAATTCGGCGGGTTTGAGAGGGGCAAAGCCGACGACGAGGTTCACCACGCCGTTGGCGATATCCCCGGTTGTCGTGGTTTCGCTGTCGCATTTGACGAAATTGGCGTCCCTGGGCGTCTGCCCTTGGAAGGCGCCCTTCCGGAATAGGCCGTTCAGGAATGCGCCGGCTGTGAGCCGGATTTGCGCCCACAGTGTTTCATCGTTCGGTTCGAGCACCACCCATTGCAATCCGCGTTGCAGACTTTCTTCTATGAACAGAGCGGTGCGCCGCACGGGGATGTACTTGTATTCATCGGCGTAGGCGTCGCCCCCACGCATCGTGCGTGCTCCCCACAGCACCGGCCCGATGCCAGTGAAGTTCCGAATCACGTTGATGCCGTTCTGATTCAAGGGCCCCGACTGCGCGTCGGAAAGGTCTTCCGCCATCCCCGCCACACCTGCGAGCGACGCGTGGGTACCCGCCGGAGCTTTCCAGACCCCCCATGTGGCGTCAGTGCGCGCGATGACGCCTGCGACGGCGCCGCAGACCGCGAAAGGCTCTATCTGATTGCCACGCAATGGATTAGCCTGCATTGGCCTGGGATAGAAGATCGCCGCATTACGCGCGGCCGTGCCCGGGAATGGGAATTCGGCGAGCCGGTTCGCGAAGCTGTCGCGGGTCCAGTCCGAAGGCGGGTCGACGAGGAGGAACGCGCGACGTTCGACGCAATAGCCGAGGATGTCTGCATACACCGACGGCGGCACTGAATCGTTGAGAGCATTCGCCGACACGCACATGACGTTGACGAGGTCGGCGTGCTCGAGCAAGTACTTGCCGGTGCGCGCCGCTCGATCGCCTGCGTAGTCCGCAATGTCGAGCGGGGCGCCGGCGTGGCCGATGTCGCTCGGCTGCACCCGATCCCATATCGCGTTGCCTGCGCTGTCGACCGATTCGCCAGGGCGCACGAGCAGTGCACCGGCGTCCGCGATCCGCGCCAACGCCGACTCCCGGGCCAACACTCGATCGATGCGTCGCGGACTGTCCTTGACCGTCAGGTTGAGGAACTTCTCCAGCGGTCCGCCCGGCTGGGCCCTGACTCGCAAGCTGAACAGGTCGTCCGGTGCCAGGCCGAGGCCAGTCGCCACGGCTTGGTCGCCGTCGTGTTTGACCTGCGCTTCAAGGTTGTTGGCCCAATCCCCCGGCGATGAAGCGACCAACGCGACGGCGTCGACACTCCCCGCGTTGAGCGCAGCGGCCGCATTCCCGGCCGGCGGGTCCTTGTAGAGTCGACCGATCACGGCATGCGACCCGCCGTTGGCGAAGAAATCTCGGACCGCGAATCCCATCGGATAGTTCAGGTCCAGCGCACCGTAGTGATCGATGAAGTCGGCGAGATCGAAGACGCTGACCGGCTGATCCGTGGGGCCCTTCGCCGCCCGGCCGAGGAACGCCGTAATCGACGTCGCAACACCTGCGATCGAGTGTCCAGCCGAGGACTCGTCGATGTAGACACCCGGGTAGGAGGCTTCGTCCGCCACCTAGCTGATACTCGTCGCCTGTGCCGAGATCCGCAGGCGTTCTGTTATGCCAGGTGGCCCTCAGCGCGGCGCGACCAAATTGAACAATTTGTCGTCGGTGCGTTGGACGAGCGTGGTGTTCACCTTCCACAACTCTGTCGCTTCGTGCGGGGCCGGGCCTGGTATCGACCAGAGGGTGTCGCAGGTCGTCAGGTCGACGCCCTGCGCCGTCCCTTCGCCGAGGGCCACAGCCACCTCACCGTCGGAACCGATGTAGTAGGCGCCCAGGGTTTCGCCCACGCAGGTCTTTCCAGACTTACCGGTCGTCAGATCGAACTGCTGCCACATTCTGTGGTCAGCATCGGCGGCAACGTAGAACCGCGAGCCGATCAGGCGCGCATAGGGCGACGGACCCGACGGCGGTAGCTCTAGGAGCTTGCGACCTTCCAGTGTGAAGATGCGGTTGTTGAATTTGGAGGTGATCGCGGGGAAGTCCAGCGAGCGAGCCAGGAGTCGGCCACCTCGTTCCGGCTCACCGAGCTTCCGACCGGTGTCATCGAAGAAGACCACGCGTTCAGTCGCGTAGTCACTTGCCTTGCTGTACTCGTAACCGAAGCCACCCGGATACACCATGGCGTGCCCGAGCAAGACATCCTGTGGCACTTCGGGTTTCACAACTCTGCCGTCGACGACAGAGAACACTACTTCGGTGACCCTGCCGCTGCCTTGGACTGCGAAAATCGAAGGGGTGGTGTCGCGAGCCATCCTGGTGAACTGAGATGTCAGCTCGCCGTCACCGGGCACGAACCAGGTTGTCTCGCCGCGAGATCCAACGCCATACACACCCTTGTTGGAGACGGTGGCAATCGCGTAGTTCCCGATCTGTTCCAGGCTCGGCTTATCTTGTGTTCTCGCTACCCGGAGATCAGTGGGACCGTCGAAGCTCAGCTTGCCCGACGACGTATCGACCACCCACCCAGTAGACGGCGTTGTCAAGTCGGGTCCTTGGCGCACGCACAGAACATTGGGAGGACTGTTGACGTAACAGTTGAAATCGGTTGCCTCCCCGGCTGCTCCGAGCCGCAGCGGCCCGAAGAGCCGCTGACCGTTGGTGACGTCTATGCCGAGCAGCCACCAACCTTCTCCCGTGATGCCAAGAAAAATGCCGCGATCGCCGACGTTGCCCACCGGTCGCACGACTGTGCCGGCCGGAAGTCCGAGATCCTTGACCGTCGTAGTCCATCCAGGTACCGGCTGCTGACGCATCGACGACGACAACAGGGTCTGTTGGGGCAGATTCGGCAAGGCCGCGGGAGCTTGTGGCCGGCCTGCTGTCGTGTTCCCGCCACAGCTGGCCAATATGAGCGCGACGACCACGAACAGCCATGATCTTCTCGATATCATCCCGCTTCTCAACTCTCGAGTCGTTGCGCCGCCCGGCCGTCCGCGAGCTCCTCACGGCTTTCGGGATGCTGCCAATAGAAGCGCACCAATTCCCGCAGAGCGTGGCCACCCGGCGTGTACCAATCAGAAGGAAGCAGTCGCGTTCGTCCGTCTGCTGTCGTGACGTAGGTGGCTCCGCTGGCCTGATGCGCGTTGCGGGCTCGGTCCGCGACATCTGTCACTTCATCCCACGACCGCTCGACTGTTGTGACTGTGTTACCCAACTCGAGCCCATCGACAGTCAGGCGGACATAACTGGTTCCGCGTCGCCTGACTATCTGTTGCACGCTGAAGATGCCGACCAATGCCCCGGCAGCACAGGCGAATACGAAGTACCTCTCGTCATCGCGCGGCATTCGTATGACGACCATGTCCAGAGGCGCGAACATGGCATAGCAGGCCATCGCACCGAATGCCCCGAAAGTTGAAGCCATAAGAAGGTTGTCAACTCGTCGGTCCGGCCGCGCCGTGATTCCACCATCCTCTAGCTGGACGCGTGGCTTTACTTTGCGTGACGCGACGACCGCCAGCATCGAGACGAACCCAAGGCTGAATACGGCGAACCCCAGTGCCACGACGGCAGACGGAAACTCTCCACGCGCCGCGTAGATGCAGGCCCGAACCAGGCAGAACACCCCGAAGGGGCCGAGCAGGATTCACAGGAACACCGTGGCGAACGCCGACCTCACGGCGGGCACATTACGTTGCCGACCAATTCCCCGACGTATCCGAAGACGAATCCACCCGCGGTGTTGGCTCCCATTGCCGCGATCGGACCGACTCCCGGTATGGCTCCTACCGCGACTGACGTCGCGAGACCGCCAACCAACCCCACACCTCCCGACCACGCGGCGACGCAGCGATCATGCAGCGTGTCCGCCTTGACCATGTTGTAAGCCATAGTCGCGATGCCCAACGCCGGCCCGCCCCACTTTGCGCCGGCTTTGACTTTCTCGAGTTCCGACATCGACAGACCCGGAATGCCCTTGTTGGCTTTAGTTTCCAGGCCTGAAAGCGCACCGCCGGCCAAAGTGGGAATTGGGTCGTTGAAGAACGAGTCAGGCAGCACGCTACGGCGACCGTCTGGCGTCGTGCAGCTACCCGTGCGGACTCCATCCGCGGTCTCCGACATCACGACATGTGTTCCATCGCCGTACCAAACCTCGGTCGACTTGCCGCCGTCCTCGCGAGGAATGGTCGACGTCAGCGAGACCGTCCTACCGGCCTTATCGGTGTGAAGGACTGTTACCGTGCCTGCCGGGTAGACCTGCTCGCTGGGCAAGCTCTGGTGAATGTATTCGGTGGTGACCTGCGTGCTGCCGTCGAGCATCGTGAACGTGGTGATCTGGTTGCCGTCCTTATCGACAGAGTGGCTGACATCTCGGACGGTTGACGCCATGTCCTGCGCGCGGGCGATCTCTTGAAACCGCTTCCCCTCCTCTGTATTTGGGTCGGCAACGTCGTTACCCGGTGACGCGGCCACCGGGCCAGGCGGTCCAAATTCGAGATTCTGGAAGACCAGGCCGTCGCGGGCCCTGGCCGCGAGTAGCCGGAGCGAGGTGGAATCGTCGGCTTCGCCGACCGCATTCAACAGCCTGTTGACTTCAACCTGGGCGCGCTCAGCCTCCTTCTGGAGTTGGGCCGCTTTCTCCGCCGACATCCCCGCCGGATCTATCAACACGACCCACTGATCGGTGACATTCAGCGGACCGCTGTCGATTTCGTCTGCCTTCGATAACAAATCGCTAAGCGCGTTACCAATCCACGCGCTGCCACACTCCAGTGCGCCTGCGAACGCCTCGGCGTATGTCTTGAACGCTGAAGACCGGTCCGTCGCGCGGCCGAACATCTTCGCTGCCTGAACTTGGGCCTCGCCGGACCACGCCCGTGATTCCGGCATTCGATCGATCCGATCGTCCAGGACCCGAACAGCTTGATAGAAATTGGCGCCGCCAGCCCTGATTGTCGATGCGGCCGACAACAGCGAGTCCGGATTCCAGCTCTGCAACCGTGAACGTGAGGGCAGCACAATCAGAACAGCTGTTTGAAGGTGCCCGCGAGAGCGGCGTCGTCGACCTCATACCGGTCGCCTGCTCCGCGAACCGCTTGGCCCATGGCGGTGATGTCTTTGACGATGTCCTTGGCCGCCAGTCCCAGGTGATGTCCGACTTGCTGTGCGGCCCACTGCGTCGTTGAGCCAGGCAGTCCGTCAGCCGCGTTGGTTGCGGCGCCGCTGATATCGAGGCCGCTGATCGAGGCCGCGGCGGAATCAACCTGTGCGGCAAAGGCGCGCAACACCTCTGGATCGACTAGCAACGAGCCTCCCGAAATTTCAGTACGCAATGAGTCGTCTCGACCTTAACGGCTCTCAGACACCCCTCAGCGCACCAATTTCCGCACGCTCGACGCTCGCGAGCGGCCGCCAAATGCCACACTTCCGCGGCGTGTCGCGTACAGACACGCACCCTCGGCGGAAGGCGTCAGGCCGCCAGCACCTGATCCAGCGCCGAGTAGAACAAGCCAAGCCCGTCGTCGGAGGGGCCGGTCAGCGCCTCGGTGGCGTGCTCAGGATGCGGCATCAGACCGACGACGCGGCCGTTGGCCGAACTGATGCCCGCGATGTCGCGCATCGAGCCGTTGGGGTTGTCGCGGTAGCGGAACACCACCCGGCCCTCGCCCTCGAGTTCGTCGAGCACCTTCTCGCTGGCCACATAGCGGCCCTCGCCGGATTTCAGTGGCACCAGGATGTCTGCGCCGACGTCGTAGCGCGATGTCCACGCCGTCGAATTCGACACGACTTCCAGCCACAGATCGCGGCACACGAAGTGCAGACCGGCGTTGCGGGTCAACGCACCGGGCAGCAGGCCCGCCTCGCAAAGAACTTGGAACCCGTTGCAGATGCCCAACACTGGCAAGCCCTGCTCGGCGGCACGGACCACCTCACCCATCACCGGCGCGAACTTCGCGATCGCCCCGCACCGCAGGTAGTCGCCGTAGGAGAACCCGCCGGGCACCACCACTGCGTCAACGCCTTTGAGGTCGGTGTCGGCATGCCACAGGCTGATCGCCTCGGCACCGGCCAACTTGACCGCCCTGGCCGCGTCGACGTCGTCCAGCGTGCCCGGAAATGTGATCACGCCCACACGTGCGGTCATGATTGCTCCCTGCTGACACTGAAGTCCTCGATCACCGTGTTCGCCAACAGCGATTCGGCAATCTCGGCGAGGGTGTCGTCATTGATGCTGTCGTCCACCTCGAGCTCAAACCGCTTGCCCTGCCGCACATCTGAGACACCGTCGAAGCCCAGACGTCCCAACGCGCCAACGATCGCCTGCCCCTGCGGGTCGAGGATCTCCGCCTTGGGCATCACGTGCACAACCACCCTTGCCACGGCGAACACTCTACCGGCGGCAACGCCGCCGCCGCCTCACCGGCACGAACCGAGGTACGCGCTGCACAACGGGGCCGCCATCGCATCCAGCACCTGCGCGTCCGCTACCGGCGGCCAGTCGACCTTCGCCGGCAGCGACGACCACATGGCCAGTTCCACGACGGTGCTGCTGCTCGGGTCAACCAGCAGGTACTCGTGCATGACCCGGTGACCCGCGTCACTGATCACCGCGACGACACGCGTGCCGTCGTCGGTGGTGACCGACGGCGACGCGGCGGCCACCGTCGACTGGCACTCCTGCAGCCGTGACCGGGCGGTTTCCAGCGTCGACGTCGCTGTCGGGCCGCCGGTCGCGGTGGGGCCACGCCAGTGGATCACCTGGACCAGCAGATTCCACTGCCCCTCGGGGTGTAGCACCACCGACCGCGAAGCGACGGCGTACGCGCGCGGATCGTCGGCAACGGGCGCGCTGCTGCACATCGCCTCGAAACCGAACCGTGGCGACGGCGCCGTCACCGCCAAGCCGGCCAGGCCGGGCCAGCGGTACACGGAATACAGCGGCACGGACGCCGGTGCGATCCACGCCGCGTCGGGTATCGCGTCGCAAAACGGCGGGCAGACGCCTGGAACCCCGCGCGCAACCCAGTCAGCACTCGGCGCGATGGCCAACCCGAAGGTTGCCACGGCCACCGCCAGCAGCAATCGCACTCCGCAGCTTCCCTTTGAAGTCCCCCTGGTACTGCCTTCCGCGCCACAATATAGGCATGCAACTGACGCATTTCGGCCATTCATGCCTACTCGCGAATTTCAAGGGCGACGGACAGGACACCACCGTGCTGTTCGACCCAGGCAACTTCTCGCACGGATTCGAGGGCATCACCGGCCTGACGGCCATCCTGATCACGCATCAGCATCCCGACCATGCCGACACGGCGCGGTTGCCTGCGCTCGTCGATGCCAACCCGCAGGCAGCGCTGTACGCCGATCCCCAAACCGCCGCGCAACTGGGCGGGCCGTGGAAGGCCGTTCACGTCGGCGACGAGTTCAGTGTCGGTCACTTGACCGTGCGCGGCGTCGGCGGGCGACATGCCGTGATTCACCCGGAAATTCCTGTCATCGACAACATCTCGTACCTGATCGGCGATGGCTCGCACGCCGCGCGGTTCATGCACCCCGGTGACGCGCTGTTCGCCCCAGGCGAGCCGGTCGATGTACTGGCGGCTCCCGCGGCAGCCCCGTGGATGAAGGTGTCGGAGGCCATCGACTACCTACGGGCCGTCGCACCGGCCCGCGCGGTACCCATCCATCAGGCGATCATCGAGCCCGATGCCCGCGGCATCTACTACGGGCGGCTGACCGAGATGACAGACACCGACTTCCAGGTGCTGGAACCGGAAAACAGCACAGCGTTCTGATTCGCGGCTCCGCCGCGGAGTTCTAAGCCGTCGCCCGCGCGGCCGCCCGGCCCGCCGCTCTGCCGGAGAACACACATCCGCCGAGGAACGTGCCCTCCAGCGAGCGGTAGCCGTGCACACCGCCGCCACCGAAACCGGCAGCTTCACCCGCCGCGTACAGCCCATCGAACGCGGTACCGTCCGACTTCAGGACTCGTGAATCGAGGTCGGTTTCCAAGCCGCCCAACGACTTACGCGTCAGGATGTGCAGCTTGACGGCGATCAGAGGGCCCGCCTTGGGGTCGGTGAGCCGGTGCGGTGCGACGACGCGGGCGACCCTGTCGCCAAGATAGTTGCGAGCCAACCGGATCCAGGCGATCTGAGTGTCTTTCGTGAACCGATTGGCCACCTCGCGGTCGCGCGCGGAAACCTCCGCCTCGACGGCAGAGTAGTCGAGCGGAACCACGTTCGGGACGGCGTTCATCGCGGACACCAAATCCCGCAATGAGTTCGCGCTGACGAAATCGACCCCCTTGTCGATGAACGCCTGCACCGGCGCCGGCGCGCCTCCCCGTCCCCTTGAGAGCACCTCACGCACGCTGCGGCCGGTGAGATCGGGGTTCTGCTCCTGTCCCGACAGTCCGAACTCCTTGCTGATGATCCGCGCGTTGAGGAGATACCAGGTGTAGTCCTGTCCGGTCTGCGAGATGTATTCCAGCGTGCCGAGCGTGTCGAAGCCGGGATACAGCGGAGCCGGCAGCCGTTTGCCGTTGGCATCCAGCCACAACGACGACGGCCCCGGGATGATCCGGATGCCGTGCAGCGGCCAGATCGGGTCGTAGTTGGTGATGCCCTCGGTGTAATGCCACATCCGGTCGCCGTTGATCACGCGCGCGCCCGCGGATTCGGCGATGCCGATCATTCTGCCGTCGACGTGCGCGGGCACCCCGCTGAGCAGTTGCTCGGGCACCCGCCCCATTCGCTTGGGCCAGTTCTGCCGCACCAGGTCGTGGTTTCCGCCGATACCACCGCTTGCCACGATCACCGCCTGCGCGCGAAACTCGAAGTCGCCGACGGTATTTCGTGATGTCTCGACGCCGCGTGCCGCGGTGGTCGGCTCCAGCACCGCACCCCGTACCCCCGTGACGGCGCCCTCCTCCACGACGAGCTCGTCGACCCGGTGCCGGTACGCGAACCGTACCTTCGCGTTGCCCAGCAGCCGACGCGCGAAGACCTCGACGATCGCCGGGCCTGTCCCCCAGGTGATGTGAAAACGGGGCACCGAGTTCCCGTGGCCACGCGCGTCGTAACCGCCTCGCTCCGCCCAGCCCACCAGGGGGAAGGTCTGCAGTCCGCGCTCGCGCAACCAACTGCGCTTCTCGCCCGCGGCGAAGTCGACGTAGGCGTGCGCCCACTGCCGTGGCCAGTGATCCTCCGGTCGGTCGAACCCCGCGGTGCCGAGCCAGTCCTGCAGCGCCAACTCGTAGCTGTCCCGGATGCCAAGCCGGCGCTGTTCGGGACTGTCCACGAAGAACAGGCCGCCGAAGGACCAGAACGCCTGACCGCCGAGGTTGTTGGCGTTCTCCTGGTCGACGATCAGCACGCTGCGCCCGCGCTCGACCAGCTCACATGCGGCCACCAGGCCGGCCAGGCCGGCACCCACCACGATCACATCAGCTTCTGCCACGCCGCCACGTTAGCGGCGTCGGCTATGCGGCGTCTGTCAGAGCGGGATATGGATCCCAGCGGTAGACGGAGGGCACGCACCCGTGCATCAGCGCGAGGTCCACCGCATCCAGCATCGCCTGTCGAGGGCCCGGCTTGCGCAGGTGCCGCGCGGCGACCGCAACGCGCACGACCCCCTCACGTCGCGCCGATCGTTCGGCGGACAGCACAACCGTGCGACACCACCAGGGCTCGCTCAAGAACCCCTCGCCGATGCCGAGCACCCGGCCACGCACCGTCGTCCGACGAACCAGGTCGGTGATACCGCTCAGTCCGGCGAGTAACCGAAACCCGTTGCGCGGCAATGCTTTTACCGCCTCTTGTGACACCGTCCACCCCGGTGCGGCGAACAGCCGGGTGCGCAGGCCCAGATGCTCGAGCACTCGGTCCGCGCCCATCAGGCGCAGATTGGCTTCGTGTGCTTGCAAGGTGGCGAACTCGCCACGCCGCTTGCTGGTAGCCGCCTCGTCGAAGCCGTGCAGCACGATGGCGTCGCCGTGGCCCCGCCGATCGGCAAGCCAATCGACCGTCGGCGCGTCCGCGTCGAGGCGATAGCCACCCTTGATCCTGGGCGCCACCAGGAACGAGGTAGGCACGCCGCGGGCGTCGAGCAGGCCGCAGAACGCATCGACGTCGGCCAGAGTGCGGTCGCTGATCCCGGAAACCGAGACGATCAGTTGTCCCACCACGCGTTCAGTGTGGCAACGTCAGATGTCCCAACGGTTTACAACACGTGGTCGGCAGTTGACATCTATCGCGGCAACACAGCCTCGATCGCCGCGAGCACCTCGGGCGCGTCCGGCGCCGTACGCGGCCGGAACCGGTTGACCACCGTGCCGCCGGGCGCGAGGAGGAACTTCTCGAAGTTCCATTGGACGTCGCCGGCATCGCCGGTGTCATCCGGCGTCTTGGTCAGTGCGGCGTACAGCGGATGGCGGTCCGCGCCGTTGACGTCGGTCTTGGCCAGCAGCGGAAAGGTCACACCGTAATTCGTGGCGCAGAACGTCTGGATCTCCTCGGCGGTGCCCGGCTCCTGGCCCATGAACTGATTGCACGGCACCCCGATCACGGTCAGGCCGCGATCGCCGTAGACCTCCGCCAGCCGCTGCAGCGCGGTGTATTGCGGGGTGAGCCCGCACTTCGACGCCACGTTCACCACCAGGGCCGCACCGTCGGCCAACTGGGCCAGCGTGGTCGGGCGTCCATCCAGCGTCGTCAGCGCGATATCAGAAAGGGAAGTCATACCGGCACATTAACCGCTCTTGAAGAGCATCGACGCGACCCGGTGCACCAGCGCGATCGGATCGGTGTTGTTGTCGATCGCCTTGTTGAGCCACAACAGCGAAAAGCCGTGTACCAGAGACCAAGCCGCCAGCGCGGCGGCCTGCGGATCGCCCTTGGCCTCCGAATCGCCGAGGGTCGCGACACCCTGTGCAAGCTCGGTTCCTGCCGCGCCGACCGCCGCGATCAACTCCTGGTCCTCGGTGTTGATGAGCGAGCGGTCGAACATCACCGCGTAGTGGCCGGGATGGTCCAGCGCAAACCGAACATAGGCAAGCGCCGCATCGATGAAGTCGGGGCGGGCCCCCTTCAGCGCCTCGGCCAACAGGTACCACCCCTCGGCGGCCAGCGCGGTGAACAGGCCGCGGCGGTCGGTGAAGTGGTGCGCGGGTGCAGCGTGGGACACCCCGGCCTCGCGAGCGAGTTCGCGCAGCGAGATGCCATCCGCGCCCCGCTCGGCCACCAGGGCGGCGGCCTTGGCCAGAATGACGGCCTTCAAATCGCCATGGTGGTAGGTGTCCCTGCTCATGACAGCATCCTAGCCCCGAGATCTTGACATTGCCTAGATCACTCGGATATCGTCTATCTTGACACTGTCTAGATAGGAGGCTGCGATGGCCGTCGCCGTCACGCTCGTCTTGGGCACGCTCGGCGCCCGCCTTGTCGGCTGGCTCGGTGTCGAGTACGTGGACAGTTGGCCACAGGCCGCGGCCGTCGGGCTGGCGGCCATGTTCGTGATGACCGGCGTCGCACATTTCGTCAACCCGCTCCGCCGCGACTTGATCGCAATCGTGCCGCTGCGATTGCCCGCTCCTGGGTTGCTCGTCACCGTCACCGGCGTGCTGGAACTGGCGGGCGCGGCGGGGCTGCTGTACCCACCGACCAGGCCGGCGGCCGCGGTGTGCCTGTTCGCATTGATGCTGGTGATGTTCCCGGCCAACATCTACGCCGCGCGGATGCCCAACCCACCGAAGTCGATGACGTCACGGCTGGACATCCGAACCGGCGAAGAGATCGTGTACTTAGCCGCCGCCGTCGTGGTTGGCCTTGGCAGCATCCAGTAGCCATGCGTACTGGAACGCGGCCTCCTTCCATCGTTCATAGCGTCCGCTGATCCCGCCATGGCCCGCGTTCATCTCGGTCTTCAGCAGCACCGGGTGATCGTCGGTCTTGGTGTGCCTAAGCGCCGCAACCCATTTCGCTGGCTCCACATAGAAAACCCGGGTGTCGTTCAGCGACGTCATCGCGAGGATGGGCGGATAGTCCTTCGCCTCGATGTTCTCGTACGGCGAGTAGGACTTCATGTAGTGGTAGACGTCCTTGTTCTCCAACGGATTCCCCCACTCGTCCCACTCGGTCACGGTGAGTGGCAGCGACGGGTCGAGGATGGTGGTCAATGCGTCGACGAACGGCACGGCGGCCAGGATGCCTGCGAACAGTTCTGGTGCCATGTTCGCGACGGCGCCAACGAGCAACCCGCCCGCGCTACCGCCAAGGGCCACCAGGTTCTCCGGCCGGGTCACGTCCATCTGGATGAGATGCCTTGCGACAACGATGAAATCGGTGAAGGTGTTCTTCTTCTCCAGCAGCTTGCCATGTTCGTACCACGGCCTGCCGAGCTCACCGCCGCCGCGCACATGGGCGACCGCGAAAACCATGCCGCGGTCCAGCAGCGACAGCCGTGCGATGGAGAACCGCGGATCTTCGCAGGATTCGTACGCGCCATAGCCGTACAGCAGTGTCGGCGCCGGGTAGGGCACGCCGATGCGGTGGATGATGGAAATCGGTACTCGCGCACCGTCTGGAGCGACGGCCCAATCGCGTCGCTCGACGTACTCGTCGGCGTGGTAATCGCCGAGCACCGGTTGTTCGCGCAGCAGCGTGCGCTCGCCGGTGGCCAGGTCGATGTCGTAGATGCGCACCGGAATCACGAACGATGTCGCGCCGATCCGCAGCTTGGGCGAACTCCAATTCGGGTTCGCCGAGATACCCGCCGACATCAACTCGGAGTCGAATGTGATGTCCTCCGGCTGGCCGTAATCACTGTCGGCTCCCCTATCGACGATCGGCCACAGCTGAATGCGTGGCAGCGCCTCGCTGCGGTAGCTGACCACCAGATGTCCCGCGAACGCATCGACCGAATCCAGTCGGACATCGTCGCGGTGCTCGATCAGTGTGCGAAAAGAGGTCGGGTTGCTGACCGGAGCCTCGACGAGGGTGAAGTTCTCGGCGCCGTCATTGTGCAGGATCAGGAACCGGTCCTCGCCGCCGACGATCGCATGTTCGACGGAGTACTCGACCAGTTCGCGGCGCGGCCAGATGGTGGTGAACTCGGCTGCACCGTCGGTGGCGTCGCCGTAGCGCATCTCGGTGGTGACGGCACTGCCCGCGGCGATGATGATGTATCTGTCGCTACGGGTCCTGCCGACGGCGAGCCAGAACTTCTCATCGGGTTCGTGGTAGACCTTCTCGGCGGGCAGGCCTGAGCCGAGTCGGTGCCGCCACACGGTGTCCGGGCGCCACGCCTCGTCGACCGTGACGTAGTAGACGGTGTGGTTGTCCGCCGCCCATGTGGCTCCGGCGCCGATGCCGACGATCTCGTCGTCGTACAACGCACCGGTGCGCAAGTCTTTGAACCGCAGCGTGTATCGCTCGTCACCCTTGACGTCCACCGAATAGGCCAGGATGTTGCCGTCAAGGCTCACCGACGCGGCACCGAGCGCGAAGTAGTCGTGTCCTTCGGCTTCGACATTCTCGTCGAGCAGTATCTGTTCGCCGGGAACCTCGGTGTTCTCGTCGAACTCAGGCGGCACCCAGTCGTCGGGATCCGCGACGGGACAGCGGCATTGCACGCTGTATTGCTTGCCTTCAAAGCTGCGGCCGTAGTACCACCACTCGCCGCGGCGGGTCGGCACGGAAAGATCGGTCTCCTTGGTCCGCGCCTTGATCTCGTCGAAGATCTTCTGCCGCAGCGGCGCCAGTGCGTCCGTAACCTGTTCGGTGTACTCGTTCTCGGCCCGGAGATACTCCAGAACTTCCGGGTTGTCCTTGTCGCGCAACCACTCGTAAGGGTCGACGAACACGTCGCCGTGATACTCGCGGTGGTGGTCGATGCGCTTGGCTACGGGTGGCTTCACGGTTTGATCCAGTCGCTGAATTTGCGGCCCGAAATACGTTCGTAGGCCTCGATGTAACGGGCGCGGGTGGCATCGACGATGTCGGGCGGCAGCGGGGGTGGCGACTTGTCGCCACTACGGTCCCAGCCGGAGTCCGGACCGGTGAGCCAATTGCGCACGAACTGTTTGTCGAAACTCTCCTGGACGACGCCCTCCTGGTATTCGTCTGCGCGCCAGTATCTGCTCGAGTCCGGAGTGAAGACCTCGTCGGCCAGCCGGAGATTGCCGTGCTTGTCGACGCCGAACTCGAATTTGGTGTCGGCGACGATGATGCCCTTCTTCAGTGCATGATCCGCGCCCTGGACGTAGGTCTGCAACGTTCTCTCCCGCAACTGATTGGCCCGCACCGTGCCGATCAACTCGATCACGTCCGCGAACGAGATGTTCTCATCATGTTGTCCCAGTTCCGCTTTGGTAGCCGGAGTGAACAGCGGCTGGGCGAACTTGCTGGCCTCGCTGAGCCCCGGCGGCAGCGCGATGCCACACACCGTGCCGCTCTTCTGGTAGTCGATCAGGCCAGAACCGGTCAGGTAGCCACGGGCCACCGCCTCGACCGGCAGCATGTCGAGTTCCTGCACCACCAGTGCCCGACCGAGGACGTCCTGCGGGATGCGCTCGTCATCGGGCGGGCCCGCCAGGTGGTTGGGCGCCGAGACCAGGTCGAAGAAAAAGACGCTCATCGCCGTCAGGATGCGGCCCTTGTCGGGTATCTCGGAGTCCAAGATGTAGTCGTACGCGGAGATCCGGTCGGTGGCCACGAACAGCAGCGTCTGGTCGTCGACGCGGTACAGCTCGCGAACCTTGCCGCTGGCCAGATGTTCGTAGTCCGACAGAGACGGGCGCATCGGGCCAGCCTATCTGCTGGGATCAACCCCATGACGTCCCGTTACGTGCCGTATGCCACCACACCGTCGCGACTACTCAGGCAGGTGATCAGCGACGTGGTCGTGATCGGCTGGACGACCGTGTGGGTGCTGGTCGGGATGGCGGTGCACTCCGCGATCTCGATGATCGCGGAGGTCGGTCGCCAGGTGCAGACCGGCGCCAACGGCGTCGCCGACAACCTCAACTCCGCAGGAGACCGCACAGACGAGTTCCCACTCATCGGTGATGCGCTTGCCAAGCCGCTACGAGCGGCCAGCGAGGCCGCGCTGGACATCGCTGGCGCCGGACACAGCCTGGACACCACGGCGTCGTGGTTGGCCTGGGTGCTGGCGCTGGCGGTGGCCGCCCCGCCGATCCTGTTCGTCGGACTGCCGTGGCTGTATCTGCGGATCCGGTTCTTCCGTCGCAAATGGACGGCCATCACACTGTCCTCGACAGCGGCCGGCGAACAGCTGCTGGCGCTTCGCGCGCTGGCCAACCGACCGCTGGCCAAGCTCGCGGCGATCACTCCCGACCCGGTCGGCGCCTGGCGGAATCTCGACCCCATCGCGATCCGCGGGCTGGCGGCTCTGGAACTCCGCGCGGCAGGCGTCCGCGTCCGCCGCCTTCCCCGCTGACTTGCGATTTGTGGAGCCGCAGCCGCGGTGAGCGCGGTTCAAACTCCACAAATCGCTGTGTGGGGAACCGATGGTCGGCTCAAGTGCGTCCATCCAAGGTGCTCGATGAGTTCTTGCGCCGACAGGACGGCGTGCTGACTCACGCTCAGGCGCTACGAGCGGGCCTGAGTCAAGACGCCGTCGACCGGCTGGTGAGGTCCGGCCGGTGGCTGCGGTGCTCCCGCGGTCTCTACTTCGTGGACGACAGACCGTTTACCGACGAAGCACGTGTCCGTGTGGCGGTATGGGGCTGCGGCCGAGATGCGCTCGCGAGCGGGTTGGCAGCAGCCTGGTGGCACAAGCTCACGCGATTCCCACCCGAAACCGTCGAAGTCACCGTTCCCCGTGATGCCCGTCTGCAAGCAAAACTCGGCACAAGACTGCGGCGGCGGGATCTGGATCCGCACGACATCGTCGAGCGCAACGGTCTTCGCGTCACGGCGCTGCCTTTGACGGTCGTCGAAGCCGCCGCCAGACGCGGCGGCGGTGCCAAGCTGATGGACTCCGCATTGCAGCGTCATGTCGAACTTCCCCAACTCTGGAGAGCGCACCTGCGCAACAAGGGTCGTCACGGCTCGCCGGCGGCACGCCGGCTGCTCATGGCAGCGGCCGACGGTGCTCGCTCCGAGGCCGAGCGTCTTCTGCTCAAGCTGTTGCGAGACAACAACATCACGGGTTGGAAGGCCAACTACCCAGCCGGTGGATACAAGCTCGATGTCGCATTCCCACGAGAGAGAGTCGACGTCGAGACCGACGGCTGGGCCTTCCACAACAGCCGAGAAGACTTCCAAGTCGACCGCGAGCGGCAGAACAGACTGATGCTGTTGGGTTGGTTGGTGTTGCGCTTCACGTGGCTGGATCTGACGGAGTATCCACAACGCGTGCTCGCCGAAATCCAAGCAGCACGTCGATCACGACGATGATCCACGCCGCCAACGCGATCCAGAAGAACGCCATCGACACGGCTGTCAGCCATCGCCAACCTGTTTCGACCGCCGTGGCGTATGTCGCCGACGAGTACATCCCGAGGGGGAACACCGCCGCCCACGCCAGGCCGACGCGATGCCGAACACTAACGTACAAGAGCACGGGGATCCACGCGGTCGCCACCATCCATGTCACGACCGTCAACGGCCATACCGCGGTGAGCCCGGCGTTGTGGATGTGATCGCCCGCAAGCGTCGCGATCGCCGCCCCGCCCATCAGAATCCAGATGTGCGGCTGCAGCAGCGCCTGCGCCGACGGCTCATGCACCGCCCGCCGCACGATCAGACTGGTCATCACCAGATACCCGACGATCGCGACAACCCAGAACAACACGGCGAGAAACACGATCTTCAGATCTGCCATCAGAATGGCCAATCCGGATGTCGCGACGCTGGCCAGTTCCCACGCGCCGTGCGCACGGTCGCGCAAGCCGGACCGGTCGCGCCACATCCGCCGCACCACCATCGGCGCCAACGAAAGCCAGCCCTGCAACGCCATTGCCGCGAGCACCCACAGTACGACACGGTGGTCGGCCAGCCGTGCGGCGACCACCGCGCACGCGGCGATGTACGTGCACAGCGGCAGCGCCACATCGAGATTCGTCACCGGCCACGACTCGCGCCGCCATGCAAACCCGGCCGCCACCATCAGCACCGGCAGCGCGACGGCGGCCAATACGATCAACACGTCACTGATGACGCCGAAGCCGTGATCGGAAGCCGCGATCGACACAATCCCGGTCGCCATGACCGCCGCGAAGGTATCCGGTCTCACGGCTGAAGTTCAACGACCAGATGCCGAATACCGGTGTGACGGTTACTGCGCGTCCACTCCACCGGCTTGACCACCTGCACCGACGAAAACCGGTCGAGCAACTCTTCGAACAACACCCGCAACTCGAGCCGCGCCAGGTTGGCGCCGAGGCAGTAGTGCACGCCATGGCCGAAGCCCAGGTGCGGATTCGGCTTGCGCGCGATGTCGAACCTGTCCGCATTGGCGAAAACCAACGAATCGCGGTTGGCCGAGCCCTCCCAGACCTGGACCTTCTGCCCCGCCTCGATGACGCAGTCGCCCAACTCGACGTCCCGGGTGGCCGTGCGCCGCTTCGACGGTGACGGCGACGTCCACCGCACCATCTCCTCGATGGCGGAAGCCAGCAGGCCCCAATCCGAACGCAGCAAGGCCAGTTGGGTGGGATGCTCCGCCAGCGCCAGCAGTCCGCCCGCCACCGCGTTGCGCGTCGTCTCCGCGCCCGCACTGAACAGCAAGCTGAAGAACAGGTACAGCTCCAGATCGGACAATCCATCGGTGTTGGCGACCGCGGACAGCATGTCGTCCGTGGGCTGCGCGCGCTTGGCCGCGATCAACTCCTGACCATAGGCGTACATGCGAGACCCGGCCTCCTCGGGCGTCAACTGCCCAACGGATGCCGTGCGTGAGTCACCGAAGTCGAACTGTGGCTCGATGGCCTCGAACAACCAATGTCGTTCGGATTCGGGCACTCCGAGCAGTATGCAGATCATCTGCATCGGCAGTTCGGCAGCGATTTCGACGACGAAGTCGAATGGCTCGCCAGGTGCCACTGCGTCCAGCAAGCGACGCGCCCTGGCCCGAAGATCGTCCTTTACTCGGGTGATCATTCGCGGCGTCAGTCCCGAACTGACCAGCCGACGAATCTGCGAATGCCGCGGATCGTCCATCATGTTCAGGACCTGGCCCGCGATCGACAGATCCTGCAGCAGCGTGCCACCGTACGGCCGCATGCCGCCTTTCACCGACGAGTACGTCTCCGGATCACGAAGCACGGCAAGTGTTTCCGCATGCGTGGCCACCGACCAGAACCCCTCACCGTCCGGCGTGTGCTCCGAAGGCGCGTGCCAGTACACCGGCGCCTCGCGCCGATGCACCTCGAACAGCGCATGCGGAAACCCGGATGCGAAGTTGCCGAGATCGGTGAAGTCGATCTGCGACAACTCAGAAGTCACAGGATCGCGCCCGAGGTGTACTTCGCCGCCTCGGGATAACGGCCCACCAGATCGTCGACCGCATCCACCACCCTGTCGACCTGATCGCCCGCCGCACCGGTGAACGCCTGCTTGTCCGCCAATGCCGCGTCGAGTGCCACCCGGTCCAACGGCAGCCGAGGGTCGGCGGCCAGCCGGTCCAAAAGATTGGGCTCCGAGCCCTTTTCGCGCATCGCCAGCGCCACGGCGACCGCATGCTCCTTGATCACTTCGTGCGCGGCCTCCCTGCCCATGCCCGCACGCACCGCCGCGATCAGGATCCGCGTGGTCGCGAGGAACGGTAGGTAGCGGTCGAGTTCGCGCTGAATCACCGCGGGATACGCGCCGAACTCGTCGAGCACCGTCAGAAACGTCTCGATCTGACCGTCGATCGCGAAGAACGCGTCGGGCAGCGCGACGCGGCGCACCACCGAGCAGAACACGTCGCCTTCGTTCCACTGCGCACCCGCCAACTCCGCTGCCATGGACGCGTAGCCGCGCAGCACCACCTGCAGACCGTTCACCCGCTCGCAGGATCGGGTGTTCATCTTGTGCGGCATGGCCGACGAGCCGACCTGTCCAGGCGCAAAGCCTTCGGTCACCAGTTCGTGGCCCGCCATCAGCCTGATGGTGTGCGCCAGCGACGACGGTCCCGCCCCCAACTGCACCAGGGCCGACACCACGTCGTGGTCCAGCGAGCGCGGATATACCTGCCCCACGCTGGTGAAAATGTCTGTGAAGCCCAGGAATTCGGCGACTCGGCGCTCGAGCTCGGCCAACCGCGCGGTGTCGCCGCCGAACAGGTCCAGCATGTCCTGCGCGGTGCCCATCGGACCCTTGATGCCGCGCAACGGATACCGGTCGATCAGCGTCCGTAACCGCGCAAGCGCGAGCAGCATCTCCTCGGCGGCCGACGCGAACCGCTTGCCAAGCGTGGTGGCCTGCGCGGCGACGTTGTGGCTACGGCCCGCCATAACCAGGTCGCGGTAACTGATCGCCCGCTCGGCCAGTCGCGCCACCACCGCGACACCGTGGGCGAACACTAGGTCGAGAGAACGCCGGATCTGCAACTGCTCGACGTTCTCGGTGAGATCCCGCGACGTCATGCCCTTGTGCACGTGTTCGTGACCGGCCAACGCATTGAATTCCTCGATGCGCGCCTTGACGTCGTGGCGCAGCACCCGCTCCCGCGCCGCGATCGACGACAGGTCGACGTCCTCGAGCACCCGCTCGTAGTCCTCAACCACGCCGGCTGGCACGTCAACGCCGAGGGCGGCCTGCGCTCGCAGCACCGCCAGCCACAACCTGCGCTCGGCGACCACCTTGGCCTCCGGTGACCAGATCGCCACCATCTCATCGCTGGCATACCGGTTGGCCAGCACATCAGGGATCGTCACAGACACACAGCTTACGACCCGGGTAAGGCAGGCTATGCGTATGCACTTCGTTGGGCTGGATCTCGCGTGGGGTGAAAAGAAGCAGACGGGCGTAGCCGCCATCGACGCCGGCGGCCGCCTGCTGCACGTCGGCATCGCGCAGGACGACGCCAGCATCATCGACGCCGTCGCCCCCTTCACCGGCGAGGACTGCCTGGTCGGCATCGACGCACCGCTGATCGTCAACAACGCCACCGGATACCGGCCGGCCGAGACCGCATACAACCGCGACTTCCAGAAGTTCGACGCGGGCGCGTATCCGGCGAACACCACCAACCCGCTGTTCAACCCACCGCGTGCGGCGGTGCTGGCAACGGCTCTCGGGCTCGACATGGATCCCGCGTCGAACGCGACCAGGCGGGCCATCGAGGTGTACCCGCATCCGGCGACTGTCGTGTTGTTCGGGTTGGACAAGACGCTGAAGTACAAGAAAGGGTCGTTCGACGACCGCAGGCGCGAGTTGCTGAAGCTGATGACGCTGATCGAGGGACTCGACAACGAGACTCCGAGACTTCGCGCCAACCGCAGCGTCGCATGGGTCGAACTGCGCAGGCGGGTGGAGGCCGCCACCAAGCCGAGCCAACTCGACAGGGACGAGGACGCCGTCGACGCGGTCATCGCCGCGTATGTCGCGTCGTACTGGTATCACCGACCCGAGGACGTCACCATCTACGGCGACTACGAGACGGGCTACATCGTCACGCCGACGATGTCGGCCCCAGCGAGGCCGACCCCCGACCGCCGCAGCAGTCGCTCCTCGCTGGAGAATAGGTTGATCCGTGCGATGGAATTACTCGGCGATGCGCAGAAGGAACTCGCCGCGATCCGTGAGGCTTTGCGCTAGTCCGGTGCTGCTCCGAGATGCGTCGGGTCGGTTATCCCAGCATCGCGGATGCCGAGGTGACGGTTGATCGCCATCGTCACCAAGAACAACAGGATGCCGATGCCGACGAGCACCAAGGCCAGCACGTACTGCTGGGCCGGCCTGCCCGACAGCGGCGTCACCAGATACAGCGAAGCGATACAGCCGATGACGGGCAGCGCGGTAGGGGTCTTGAAATGCCCGCCGGCTTCCCGAACGTCGCGCCGCAACACCAGCACCGCGACATTGACCATCGCGAACACCGCAAGCAACAGCAGCGAGGTGGTTCCGCCGAGCACCGCGATGGCATCGCTGTTCGCGAACGCCGTCACATAGAAGATCAACCCGAACGCGATCAGCGTGGTGAACGCGATGGCCACCCACGGGGTGAGCCGTCGAGGGTGGACTGTCCCCAGCACCGGCGGCAACACGTGCTGGCGGGCCATGCCGTAAATCAGCCTGCTGGCCATCAACATGTTGATCAGCGCCGTATTGGACACCGCGAACATCGATATGAACGGCAGGATGTCCTCGATCGGCATTCCCGGCGCGCCGGCCTTGACCACCTCGACCAACGGTGTGTCGCTGGCCTCCAGCACGCCGACCGGCACCAGCGCGACCGCGACGATCGCCACGATCACATAGACGACGCCCGCGATGGAGAGGCCCGACAACAACACCTTCGGGAAGACGCGAACCGGATCCTTGGTCTCCTCAGCCATATTCACCGAGTCCTCGAATCCGACCATGGCGAAAAACGCCAGCGACGTCGCTGTGGTGACGGCGAGGAAGGTGTTCTTGTCCGATGCCGTTTCGAACGCGACGACGCGGGAGAAGTCGACGTCGCCGCTCGACGTGAACGCCCACAACCCGACGAAGATCACCAGCAGCAGGCCGGTGATCTCGATGATGGTCAGTACCACATTGAGTTTCACGCTCTCCCCGACCCCGCGCAGGTTGACGATCGCGAGCGTGGCCATGAAGAGCAGGGCCACTACGACGATCCCGACCTTGCCCCAGTCGAGATCGAACGCCGTCTCGAAGTTCGCCGCGAAGAACCGCGATGCGGTCGACGCCGAAGTGATTCCAGAACACATCACCACGAACGCCACCAGGAATGTCACGAACTGCACACCAAAAGCCTTGTGCGCGTACAGCGCGGCACCCGCCGCCTGCGGATATTTGGTGACCAGTTCCAGATAACTGAACGCGGTGATGGTGGCGATCACGAACGCGACGAGAAACGGAACCCACGCCGCTCCACCGACTTCCGCGGCGACATCACCGGTCAATGCGTACACCCCAGTGCCCAGGATGTCACCGACGACGAACAGCAGCAGCAGCCCCGGACCCATGACTCGCCGCAGCTGTGGTTGCTCCTCAATGGTCTCCGGCGCGGTCATTGCCCTGTCCTCCGATCAGACTGGTGCCACTCTTTCGTCGATCGGCGCGAGCACGTCGATCACATCGATCAGGGTCGCGCGCGCCGTCGCACGCGGACCGTCACCATCGCCGACCAGCGCGGCCACCACCGCACCGTCGACAGCGCACACCAATGCCGTGAGCAGTTCAGCGCGCACCGCCCGACCGGACCGCTCGACCACCTCGACCACCGCATCTGTGCGCTGCTGCAGGATGCGCCGCTCGATTTCCCGCAATCCGGGTTGACGCGCGCACGCGATGTAGCGCTCGTATCGGGAGATCAACTGCTCGGTGACGCGTAGCCCGTTGGCCTCACCGACCAACAGGTCCACCAACACATCAGCCGTCGACTCGGCGCCACGCCGCCGCCGAGACAACGCGGACACCCGGGCGCGCAATTGTTCGGCCTCACGCGTCCCGGCGTGCTCGACCGCCTTGGTGATCAAGTCTTCGAGCGAGGAAAAGTAGTACGTCGTCGACGCCAACGGCAACCCCGCTCGGCGGGCCACCGCGCGGTGCCGAACCGCGTCGAACCCACCTTCGCACAGCAGATCAGCGGCCGCGCTGACCAGCGCGTACCGCCGACGTTCTCCTTTTGGAGTGACTGCTGCCGTCACCTCTAGCATGCTGCCAGCCACGCGGTGGCGGCATAGCGCTTTCGGCTAATCATCAGCCTTTATTCAGGGAAGTCGGCGCTGCGGCTCACCGCCGCCCAGTTCCGCGCTTCCTCATTACGTTGTGAGCCATTGGCCAATGCGAGTTCGACGGCATCGCTACCGAGCAGCAGCCGACGCGGCGGTTCGGGTGACTCGACGACATCGATGATGATTCGCGCGGCGCGGGCCGGGTCACCGGGTTGACTTCCGTTGGCGGTCCTTCGCAATTCGTGGATGAATGCAATCGTGTCGCGGTAGTCGGCACCGGGTTCGTGCATCGTCATCGACGACCCCATCCAGTCGGTGCGGAACGCCCCGGGTTCGACGATGATCACCTTGATGCCGAACGCGCTCACCTCGTTGGCGAGCACTTCGGAGAAACCCTCGACGCCGAACTTCGCGGTCTGGTATGCGCCGAGGCCCGGCGTGCCGCCGACTCGTCCGCCGATCGACGAAAACTGAACGAACACACCGGATCGCTGCGCCCGCAACACGGGCAGCGCCGCGCGGCTCACATTGACGACGCCGAAGAGGTTGGCCTCGATCTGGGCACGGAAGTCGGCGGGGTCGGACTCTTCGATCGGTGCGCTGTTCGCGTAGCCGGCGTTGTTGACGACGACGTCGATGCGGCCGAACTCGCTGACGGCGAATTCCACTGCGGCGCAAGCCGCGTCGGCGTCGGTGACATCAAGCGCGAACACACGCGCCCGGTCTTCGTGACCCTCGACGAGGGTGCGCAACTGATCCGGTTGCCGCGCGGTCGCGACGACGCGGTCGCCGTGCGCCAGCACGGCGCGCACCAACTCCGCCCCGAAACCTCGGGAACTACCAGTGATGAACCACACTTTGGATGCTTCAGACATATGTATACAGACGTAGACTTATCCGGATTCATTCCCTTACCGTCGAGATGTGACACAACACCGACCGCGCAACGCGGCCGCCACCCGTGAGGCGATCCTGGAATCCGCGATCCGCAGTTTCGCCCGCGCCGGGTACGACGGCGTCGGAGTCCGCGATATCGCAGGCGAAGCGGGCGTCACGGCCATGATGGTGAACAGGTACTTCGGATCGAAGGAGCAACTCTTCGCCGAGGCCGTTGAGGTGTCGTTCGCGCCCGCGGCAGTGATCGGCACCGACCCGAAGACGCTCGCGCACGAGGCCGCCACCACGCTCGTCGCACGCACCAACCCCGACGCCGAACCACTCGACCCATTCCTGATCATGCTGCGATCGGTGTCCAACCCGCGCGCCGTCGAAATCGTGCGCGATGCGATCGAACGCCATGTCGGACGCCGACTGGCCGGCCAACTGCCCGAGCCCGGTCGCGGCGTGCGCACCGAGGCCATGTTGTCCGCGATCGCTGGCATCCTGTTGATGCGCCGGGTGATGCACACCCGCGCCCTCAACGAAGCCGACGCCGATCAGCTGGTCAACGTGCTGGAGGCGATGTTCACCGCGATCGCGGAAACGCCTTTGGCATGATGGCGCGCATGCCAGCCATGAGTCGCCGCGCGATTCTGCGCCTCGGTGTCGGCGCCGCGGCGGGTGCAGCGGGCGCCTACGCGGTGGGCTCCGCACTGCACGGACCAAGCACCGCGGGACCGTCGGTGTCGATGACGGGTGCAGGCGCGCCGCTGGCTCCGCCACCCCCGCTCGACCCCGCACCCGCGGCGGTGCAACCCACGTACGTCGACGGCTCGTTCGTCTCCGCCGCGCGCGGCGGCGTCGCGACGAATTGGGCGATCGCCCGCCCGCCGGGGCAGACCGCGCCGCTACGTCCGGTGATCGCGCTGCACGGCAAGGGACAGGACGCCGCGGGCGTGATGGCCGGCGGGGTGGAACACGGTCTCGCCCAGGCGGTCGCGGCGGGCATTCCGCCGTTCGCGGTCGTCGCGGTCGACGGCGGCGGAAGCTACTGGCACAAGCGGGCATCCGGCGAGGACTCCGGTGCCATGGTGTTGAACGAACTGATCCCGATGCTCGGGCAGCAGGGCCTCGACACGTCGCGCGTCGGATTCCTCGGCTGGTCGATGGGCGGCTACGGCGCGCTGCTGCTCGGCGCCCGACTCGGGCCTGCCCGCACCGCCGCGATCTGCGCGGTGAGCCCGGCGCTGTGGACGTCGTCGGGCGCTACGGCCCCCGGCGCGTTCGACGGCGCCGACGACTACGCGGCCAACAGCGTGTGGGGTCTGCCGCAGCTGGGCCAGATCCCGATCCGAATCGACTGCGGCAACAGCGATCCGTTCTACTCGGCCACCAAGCAGTTCATCGCGCAGTTGCCGAGCCCACCGTCGGGTGGCTTCTCGCCTGGCGGACACGACGGGGCGTTCTGGAGTTCGCAGCTGCCGGCCGAAATCGCCTGGATGGCTCCGCTGCTGATCGCTTAGACCGAGACTTTTCCTTCCGCCGCCGCCAGCCCGATGTCGTTGCGAAAGTGGCTGCCTGGCAGGCGAATCGATTTGGTCAGCGCGTAGGCGGCGTCGCGTGCGGCGGCCAGATCGGCCCCCGTTCCGACAACGGAGAGCACGCGGCCGCCCGAAGAAACGATCGCGCCGTCGTCGCGCCGCGCGGTGCCCGCGTGCAGCACTCCATCGGCCTCCGCGCCCTGGATGACATCGCCGACACGGGCGCGGCCCGGGTAGTTCTCGGCCGCCACCACGACCGTGACCGCATAGCCGTCATGCCACCGCAATGGCGGCTGTTCGGAAAGCTGTCCCGTCGCCGCCGCACGCAACAGCTGACCGACGGGGGTTTCCAGCAACGCCAGCACCGACTGCGTCTCGGGATCGCCGAAACGGCAGTTGAATTCGACCACCGCAGGCCCCTTCGACGTGATCGCCAACCCGGTGTACAGCAGTCCGGAGAACGGGCTGCCGAGCCGGACCATCTCCGCCGCAACGGGTTTCACGATTTCGTCGACGATCTGCGTGACCACGTCGGCGGGCAGCCACGGCAACGGCGCGTACGCGCCCATACCCCCGGTGTTGGGACCGGTGTCGTTGTCGCCCACCCGCTTGAAGTCCTGTGCAGGGACCAACGGCACCACGGTCTCCCCGTCGACGACGCTGAACAGCGACACCTCCGGGCCGTCGAGAAACGATTCGAGCAGCACCGGATGTCCAGCGTCGAGCAGGCTTGCGGCGTGCGCGCGGGCAACATCGCGGTCGGCGGTCACCACCACGCCCTTGCCCGCGGCCAGCCCGTCGTCCTTGACCACCCACGCCTGGTCGCCTGCCGACGGGCCGAACCGGTCCAGCGCCGCATCGAGGTGCGCGGGGTTGTCGACGATCTCGCTCGTCGCCGTCCGCACGCCCGCGGCCGTCATCACGTCCTTTGCGAATGCCTTCGATCCCTCGATGCGCGCGGCGTCCTTCGTGGGCCCGAAGCACGCGATGCCCGCGGCGCGCACCGCGTCGGCGACGCCGAGGACCAGCGGCACCTCGGGTCCGATCACCACAAGGTCGGCGCCGATACGCCGGGCCAGTTGCACGACGGCCTCACCGGAGCTGACATCGACGTCGTATTGATCGGCGATGTTCGCGGTGCCGGCGTTGCCCGGCGCGACCGCCAGGTCCACCACTTCGGGGTCTCGGCGCAGCGCCAGCAGCAACGCATGTTCACGGGCTCCGGATCCGATCACGAGGACGCGCACAGGCTCACCCTAACTAGATGCGCGCAGCCGAACCGAGAGGCACGTGACGCAACCCTCGAGCTTTTCGAACTCGCCGATGTCGACCAGCACCGGTTCGTACCCGCGCGCCCGCAGCAGCTCGGCGGTCTGCGGTGCGGCCGAGGACATGAGCAGCTTTCCGTCGCCGAGCAGCACGACATGCGCGCCCGGCTCCTCCGGCACAGCGAAGAACGCCGGGAAGACCGACGGATCGTCGACCACCGGCTCGTAGCCGATGATCGTGCCGTCGGGCAGCGCAGTCACCGCCGACTTGAGGTGCAGCGCCTTGGTCAACGGCACAGTGATCACCGTCGCGCCGTACGGGGCCAGGTGTTCAGCCAACTGCCGGATCCCCTCGGCGTTGGTGCGACCGGACAGCCCGACGTAAACGGTGCCACCGTGCTTGAGAACGTCTCCGCCGTCGAGCACGCCAGGAGCCTCGATGTGCGCGATGCGGTAACCCAATTCGGCCACCACCTTCTCGGTGCCCTCGGTTTCCGAGCGCCGTTCGACGGCGCCCGAGCGAGCGACGACGGCGAGGTCCCCGTACACGACGACGGTGTCCTCGACGAACACGCTGTCCGGAGAGTCCGGCGCGGGTTCGACTTCGGTCAGCCGCCAACCGGCATCGACGAACGCCCGGACGTAGCCGTCCCACTGCTTCATCGCGACATCCACGTCGACGGGTGACCGCTCGAGGTGGGTCAACAGACCTTCGGCCAGTCGGGGACCGGGCCGTCGTACCAGGGCCTGCTTGGCGTGCACAGGTCCGATCGTACGGCCGAGCTCGGCCATACACTTGACTCTGCAGTGTATGGTCGAAACTATGACGCAGACCACATGCCCGTTCGGCCCCGGGTATGACTTCACCGACCCCGACGTCCTCGTCAAAGGCATCCCGGTCGCCGAGTTCGCACAGCTGCGCAAGACCGCGCCGGTGTGGTGGAACGAGCAGACGGAATCGATCTTCGAAGACGGCGGCTACTGGGTGATCAGTCGTCATGCCGACATCAAGGAGATCTCCCGCAACGGCGATCTGTGGTCCACCAACCGCAAGGGTGTGGTCATGCGCATGCCCGAGGGCTGCACGCCCGAGCAACTCGAGCTGACCAAGGCGCTGCTGATCAACCACGACGCCCCGGAACACACCCGGCTGCGCAAGATCGTGTCCCGGCTCTTCACGCCACGCGCGGTCGCCACACTCGAACAGAAGCTGGCCGGGGCCGCACGTGAAATCGTCAGCGCCGCAAGGAAAAAGCAGTCAGGCAACTTCGTCGACGATATCGCGATGGGTCTGCCGCTGCTGGCCATCGCCGATCTGCTCGGGGTACCCGAGGCGGACCGCGAGAAGTTGTTCCACTGGACCAACCTGATCATGAACACCGACGACCCCGACTTCGCGGCCGACGTGATCGCCGCCAACGCCGAGTTGATGGGCTACGCCTACAACATGGCCGACGAACGGCGCCGCTGTCCGGCCGACGACATCGTCACCAAGCTGGTCCAGGCCAACATAGATGGAGAGGCCATCGAGGACGTCGAGTTCGCATTCTTCGTCATCCTGTTGGCCGTCGCGGGCAACGAGACCACCCGGAACGCGATGACGCACGGCATGAACGCGTTCTTCGAGAACCCCGACCAGTGGGAGTTGTTCAAGCGCGAACGACCGGAGACGACGGCCGACGAGATCGTCCGCTGGGCCACGCCCGTGCACTGTTTTCAGCGAACGGCGCTGACGGACACCGAAATCGACGGAGTCGCCATCCGCGAGGGCCAGCGTGTCGGTCTGTTCTACAGCTCGGCCAACTACGACGATGCGGTGTTCGACCGGCCGTTCGAGTTCAACATCCGGCGCGACCCGAACCCCCACCTTGGCTTCGGCGGAAACGGCGCGCACTACTGCATCGGCGCCAACCTGGCCCGAATGGAGATCAAGCTGATCTTCAACGAGCTCGCCAATCAGGTGCCGGACATCACCAAACTGGCCGAGCCGCAACGGCTTCGATCCGGGTGGATCAACGGGGTCAAGGAGCTGCAAGTCTCCTACCGCGGATAGCATCGGGCGCGTGCGCACCCACGGCTGGTCCGGCTCGGCCCCCGCAACTGACGAGGAGGCCATTGCCCGCATCCTCGATGCCGCAGGCAAGGCCATCGACGCCAAGGGTGCCGACTTCTCCATCGCCGATGTCGCCCGCACACTCGGCGTCACCCGGCAGACCGTCTACCGGTATTTTCCGAGCACCGACGCGTTGTTGGTGGCGGCGGCCGTCCATGCCGCAGGCGGGTTCCTAGACAGGTTGGCCGCGCACGTGCACGGGTTTTCGGATCCGCCCGACGCGGTCACCGAAGCCGTCGCGACCGCACTCGAATGGTTACCGCAGGACAAACATCTGGGCCTGCTCATCGGTCCCGGTCGGCCGAACCCGCATACCGAGGGGGTGACGTCCGACGTCGCGCTGGACTTCGCGCATTCGATGGTGCGCCGCTTCGACGTGGACTGGATCGGCCTTGGGTTCACCGACGCCGACCTCGACGAACTCGCCGAGCACCTGCTGCGGATCATCCAGTCGTTCGTGATCGACCCCGGCCGCCCGCCTCGGACGGGGGACGAACTGCGGGCTTATCTGAAGCGCTGGGTCGGCGAGGCTATACGACCCTCAGCGGCAGCGACTTCCGTGGCTCGAACACGAACGTCGCGCCGCCACTGACCTTCGCGATAGACACCTCCGGTAGTTCCTCTGCCGCAGTGCCGGTTTCGATCACGCGAGCAGTCCACTCGGCGTCGGTTCCTGCAACCTCGACATCCAAGTGGCGGTCGACCGCCGTCACCGCCGCCTGCAGCGGACGGGTTTCGCCGGGATTGATCAGCGACACCCAGGCGCCGTCGTCGTGCGCCGGTGAGCGCCGGACATGCACCGCGTCCTTGCCGAACTCGGCCGACACGTAGGCGGGTGGGTTGAAGATCGGGTGCAGTTCGAGCATCCGCGTTGCACCCTCGACGTCGGCGGCCAGACCGAGAGCGTGGTGGATGCGCTCGGCGGCGAGGCCCGCCAGCCCGATCAGTTGCTTGGTGCAGATCTCGGTCGCCAGTTCGGTATTCGTTCCCGCGCGCTTGCCGACCGCGAGCACGAACGACAGGTTCAGCAGGTGCATCTGCAGCGCCACTTCGTCGGCCATCCGCACCAGAGCCGGCTGCGAGTAGGCGGTGAAGTCGAAGTCCGACACCAGGTCACCGGAGTAATCGCTTCGCCCCTCGGCTCCGGTGTCGATGGGTGCGAGTTCGGTGGTAGCGGCGTGGGTTCGCCCGATGACATCCAATGCGGGGTGGTCGTCTACCTCGGGGTAGGACTCGTCGATGATCACGGTCCACGCGCAGTGCGGGTGGCGGTCGGCTGGCACCCGCGGCGGCCGGTGGATCGGCCTGATCTGGGCGCGACGATTGGTGGCCACCGCGGTGGCGTCGAACGTCGGGTCCTCGATGTCGTGGCACATACCGCGGACGTAATCCTCACCCATCGGCTCGACGTCCAGCAGCGCCCCGCAGTGATCGAGATGGAACTCGCCGTGCCAGCGGTCGTGCACGGTGTAGCGGAAATCCATGAACTGCGGCGGCGCACCGATGTCGAGCTGCAGACCCTTGAAGATCGTGATCACGTCGTCGCCCTCGTACTTCAGGGCGCGCTGCATCCGCCTTGTGTAGATCGGGCTTGCGCCCATCCACTCCTCGATCGCGATCTGCAGCATCTCCTCGCGCCCGAAATTGCTGATGCACCAAGCCATTCCGGACCGATCGATCATCTGTCCGATCAGCAGCAGCTCGGGCACGAGCGTGGCAAGCTGCTCGCGCGACAGACCAGCGTACCTACTTGTCATGAAGGTCCTTGTGCGCGTACATCTGCACGGCTTCGTTGACATTGTCCTTCGCGTCCTTGGCCGCACCGGCTTCCTCGGCCTTCTTCCGCTTCTGCACCACGCGATGGATCGCTCCGTCCAGTTTCGAGCCGAGCGGGAATCCGACATAGTGGGTGAGGAAGATCGATATCTCCTTGAGCTCGTCGACGGTCAGCTCCTCGTTGGAGAGGATCGCGTTGAGTTGGACCTCCAACAGGGCTTCCTGGTTCTGCGCGGTCAGGACGGCGAGCAACATCAACCGGCGGTCGCGCATTGACAGACCCTCGCGCGTCCAGATGGTGCCGAACAGGTGGTCGACGGTAAGCGCGAAGAACCGGCCCGGCATATCGGGCATGTCCCAGGCGTAGACCTCTTTCATCTTCTCAAGGCCCTTGCGGCGCAGTTCATCCATAGCGACTACTCCTCTGTGTGCGGCACGCCGAGCCCGGCGGCCAGGTCTCGCAAGGCGACTTCGGCCAGCGGCAAGTCGACGCCCGTCGCTTCACCGAGACCGAGCGCAAGGCGCAGGTCCTTTTCCGCCAGTCCCCGCGTGTGGATGAACATGTCGTGCAGAAAGTGGTCGGGCGTCAATGGCTTCGTGTCGTCGCGATACATGATCGCACCGGGACCGCCGCTCTGCGCATCGCTGTGCCGCACCACCCGACCGAGCTTCTGCAGGTCGATGCCCGCCGCCTCGGCGAGTTTCTGCGCCTCGCAGGCCGCCGCGAAGCCGGTGAACGTCAACATGTTGCGGGCCAGCTTCATTCGGGTGCCTGCCCCTGGCTCGCCTGCACGGACCACCAGCGACGCCCACTTCTTGAACACCGGCTTGACTTTGGCGTACACCTCGTCGTCGGCGCCGACCATCACCGCGAGCTCACCCTTGTCCGCTGCGCCCGCACCACCGCTGACCGGCGCATCGACGATGTGAATTTCCCTGGGCCGCAGTTCTTCAGCAAGTTGGCGGGCCGTGTCCGGTTCGATCGTCGAGTGGATCGCGATGACGGTGCCCGGTTTGGCATGTTCGGACAGTCGACCGACCACGTCGCGGACTTGCTCGTCGTTGAGTACCGTCACGCTGATGATGTCGGCGGACGCCACGTCGGCAACGTCGTCTGCAATGTTGGCGCCGAGTTCGGCCAGTGGTGTCATCGCGTCTGTGCGGACGTCGAAAACGATCAGGCCGCCTGGCCAGTCGACGAGTCGCTTGGCCATCGGCGCACCCTGATTGCCCAGCCCGATGTAACCAAGCTTCAGGTCGGTCATCGGATGATCTGCCCTCCGTCCACGTTGAAGATCTGGCCGGTGATCCACTTGGCCTGATCCGACAGCAGGAACATGCACATGGGAACCAGGTCCTCCGGTTGGCCCATGCGGGACAACGGGATTCCCTTGACGATGTCGGCCACCATCTCCTGCGGTGTGGTGGTCCGGTTCGCCTCGGTGTCGATCGGACCCGGCGCGATCGCGTTGACGCGGATGTTCTGGCCGCCCAGTTCGGTGGCCAGTTGCTGGGTCAGGCCGTTGATGCCGACCTTGGCGAGCCCGTAGAAGTTCGAATACAGCCACGCCGCCGTCGACGACTGGTTGACAATGGCGCCGCCACCGCGTTTGGCCATCTTGCGGTACACCGCGCGGGTGCACACCAGCGCGCCGTCCATGTTCACGCTCATGAACTTCTTGTAGTAATCCCAGTCCACGGTGATCAAGAAGTCCAGCTTCATGCCGCCGAAGATCGCCGCGTTGTTGACCAGGTAATCGATGCCGCCGAACTCGGAAAGGGTCAGCGCGGCCATCTGTTTCGCGGATTCCGGATCGGACACGTCCACGTGGACCGCCAACGCGTTACCGCCCTCGCCCTTGATGGCGTCGGCGACCTTCTGCGCGCCTTCGGTGTTGATGTCGGCCACCACCACCGCGGCCCCCTCTCGCGCCAGGGCCTCCGCGTAGGCCTGGCCGATGCCGCCGCCTGCGCCGGTGACGATCGCGACCTTCTCCTCGAACTGCATGTTTTCCTTCCTGTCGAGTGGCCAGTTAATGCACGATTCGACCGAAATTTCGTGTCCCAACTGGCCACTCGGTGCTAAACCGCGGTGGCGATGGCTTTGATCTCGAGGTATTCCTCGAACCCGGCGAGCCCCATCTCGCGACCGATGCCGGACTGCTTGTAGCCGCCGAACGGCATGTCGGCGGAGTACCAGACGCCGCCGTTGACGTTGACGGTGCCGACCCGCATCCGCGCGGCGATACGTGCGGCGCGTTGCGGATCGGCGGAAAACACCGTGCCCGACAATCCGTAGGGCGAGTCGTTGGCGATGCGGACCGCGTCGTCGTCGCCGTCGTGCGCGATCACCGTCAGCACCGGGCCGAAGACTTCCTCACGCGCGACCTTGGCGTTGTTGTCGAGGCCCGCAATGACAGTCGGCTCGATGAAGAACCCGGTGTCACGGCCGGCGGGACGGCCGCCGCCGCAGGCGAACTCGCCGCCCTGGTCGGTGGCCGAATCCAGGTAGCCCTGAACGCGGTCCCGCTGCCGCGCGGAGATCAGCGGACCGCAGATGGTTCCCGGGTCCGCAGGGTCGCCTGGCTTCAGCGAGCCCATCGTTGCCGCGGCCGCCTCGACCGCTTCGTCGTAACGCGCCCGCGGCACCACAAGTCGGGTGGTGATCGCACAACCCTGTCCCGCATGCATCGATGCGGTGAACGCGGACATCGAGCAGGCACCCGCCAGATCGGCGTCGTCAAGCACCACAAACGCCGACTTGCCACCCAGTTCGAGGAACACCTTCTTCAGCGTGGCGGCACCGTCAGACATCACCGCGCGTCCGGTCGCCGTCGACCCGGTGAACGAAACCATGTCCACCCGTGGGTCTTTGGACAGCAGAGCGCCGACACCGTGGTCGCTGGAGGTGACGATGTTCAGCACGCCGGGCGGGATGTCGGTGTGCTCGGCGACGAGTTCGCCGAGGATGGCCGCACACCACGGCGTGTCGGGTGCGGGCTTGAGCACCACAGTGTTGCCCGCGGCCAGCGCGGGGCCGAGTTTGGCGAGGTTGATCTGGTGGGGAAAGTTCCAGGGGGTGATCGCGCCGACGACCCCGACTGCCTCACGGACGACAGAGCGGTGCGTCTTGATGCCCATCGGCTCGGCGATGCCGAAGTCGGTGGTCCACTGGTACGTCTCCGCGGTGTCGGCGGCGAAACTGAGATCGGCGATCGGCCCCTCCAGCTGAGCCATCGAGGTGAGCATCCGCGGCGCGCCGACTTCGGAGATGGTCAACTCCCGCAGTTCTTCGGTGCGTTCGGTCAGGACATCCTGCAACTGGCGCACACACCGCACCCGGAACTCGACGTTGGTCGACCAGTCGGAGTCATCGAACGCGCGGCGTGCCGCCTCGACGGCCTGTCCCATGTCGTCGACGGTGGCGTCCGCGGCGACGCCGAGCACCTCTTCGGTCGCCGGGTTGATCGTCTGGAACGTGCCGCCGCCGCCTGCCACCAGCTTGCCGTCGATGAACAGTTGGCTCTGGCGATCGCTGAGCAGGCCCATACAGATTCTCCGCTTCATTGCTGGACAACTGTCCGACTTGGATTACCCGAACGATAGTCCGGGTTGTCTCGGGGTGGCAAGCGTGGCATGACCTACCTGCATGCTTGCCTGCGTCCCATGGGGTCCGATAACTTGGACATGTGTCCAGCGATGCCGTGGCGGCGGTCACGGAACAGCCACGTAACCGGCGCCAGGAGGAGACCTTCCGCAAGGTGCTCGCCGCGGGTGTCGAGATGCTGCGTGAGTCGTCGTACGCCGACCTGACCGTGCGGGCGGTGGCCGCCCGGGCGAAAGTCGCCCCTGCCACCGCCTACACCTACTTCTCGTCGAAGAACCATCTGATCGCCGAGGTCTACCTCGACCTGGTCCGCCAGGTGCCGTACTTCACCGACGTCAACGACAGCCGGGCAAGCCGGGTCGAACAGGCCCTGCGCGCGCTGACGCTGATGATCGCCGACGAGCCGGAGGTCGCGGCGGCCTGCACGACGGCGCTGCTGTCGAACAACGACCAGGCGGTGCGCGCGGTCCGCGAGCGCATCGGCGCCGAGATCCACCGCCGGATCCGGTCGGCGGTCGGACCGGAGGCCGACCCGCGCACCGTCTCGGCGCTGGAGATGACGTACTTCGGCGCACTGGTGCACGCGGGCAGCGGCGTCGTCACGTACCACCAGATCGCCGACCGGCTGACCTATGTGGTCGGCCTCATCCTGGGGGAGGATTCATGACCGTCGAGGCCGCGGATCTGGTTTTCGACCCCTACGACTACGACTTCCACGAAGACCCGTATCCGTACTACCTGCGGCTGCGCGACGAGGCGCCGCTGTACCGCAATGACGAGTTGGGTTTCTGGGCACTGTCGCGGCACAACGATGTGCTGCAGGGGTTCCGCAACAGCACGACGCTGTCGAACAAGTTCGGCGTATCGCTGGACCCGGCGTCGCGGGGGCCGCACGCGAGCAAGACGATGTCGTTTCTGGCGATGGACGATCCCGCGCATCTGAGGCTGCGGACTCTCGTGTCCAAGGGTTTCACGCCGCGACGCATTCGTGAGCTGGAGCCGCGGGTCACCGAGATCGCGGTCCAGCACCTCGACACCGCTTTGCAGTCAGACACTTTCGACTTCGTCGACGACTTCGCGGGCAAGCTGCCGATGGACGTCATCTCGGAACTCATGGGAGTCCCTCAACCCGACCGTGCGCAAGTGCGGGCGTGGGCCGACGGCGTCATGCACCGCGACGACGGGGTGACCGACGTGCCGCCTGCGGCGGTCGAGGCGTCCATCAACTTGATCGTCTACTACCAACAGATGGTGGCCGAGCGGCGCAAGCAGCCGACCGACGACCTCACGACCGCGCTTCTGGAAGCAGAGATCGACGGCGACCGGCTCACCGACGACGAGATCCTCGGATTCATGTTCCTGATGGTGATCGCCGGCAACGAAACCACCACCAAACTTCTTGCCAACGCCGCGTTTTGGGGCCACAAGAACCCCGATCAGCTGGCGCCTGTCTACTCCGACCTGGACCGCGTGCCGCTGTGGGTGGAGGAGACGCTACGCTACGACACCTCCAGCCAGATCCTGGCGCGAACCGTGTCCGGGGAACTCACGCTGTATGACACCACCATCCCCGATGGCGATGTGCTGTTGCTGCTCCCCGGTTCTGCACACCGCGACGAGCGGGTGTTCGAGAATCCGGACGAGTATTTGATCGGCCGCGAGATCGGCTCCAAGCTCATGAGTTTCGGCAGTGGCGCGCACTTCTGCCTCGGTGCGCACCTGGCCAGGATGGAGGCCAGGGTGGCGCTCGCCGAATTGTTCAAGCGAATCCGCGGATACCAGGTCGACGAGGCCACCGCCGTCCGCGTTCACTCCAGCAATGTCCGCGGATTCGCTCACCTTCCCATCACCGTGGAGGTCCGTTAAATGCCCCGGTTCGACCCACTTCCCAAGCGCAGGCCTGCGATCGTGGCGGGCGCGTCGTCGGGGATCGGTGAAGCCACCGCGATTGCGCTTGCCGCGCATGGCTTTCCCGTCGCACTCGGCGCCCGCCGCGTCGAGAAGCTCCAGGAGATCGTCGACAAGATCCGCGCTGACGGCGGCGAGGCCGTCGGGTTCCACCTCGACGTCACCGATCCCGGCTCGGTGAAATCGTTTGTCGGCCAATCCGTCGAGGCGCTCGGCGAGATCGAGGTGCTGGTGGCGGGCGCCGGCGACACTTACTTCGGCAAGCTGGCCGACATCAGCACCGACGAATTCGAGTCGCAGCTGCAGATCCACCTGGTCGGCGCCAACCGGTTGGCCACCGCGGTGCTGCCGGCAATGATCGAACGCCGGCGTGGCGATTTGATCTTCGTCGGCTCCGATGTCGCCCTGCGTCAGCGCCCGCACATGGGCGCCTACGGCGCAGCAAAGGCCGCGCTGGTCGCGATGGTGACGAACTTCCAGATGGAGCTCGAAGGCACGGGCGTGCGGGCATCGATCGTGCACCCCGGCCCGACGAAGACCAACATGGGCTGGAGTCTGCCCGCCGAGCTGATCGGGCCCGCGCTCGAGGACTGGGCCAAGTGGGGGCAGGCCCGCCACGACTACTTCCTGCGAGCGGCGGACCTCGCGCGCGCCATCACGTTCGTGGCCGAGACCCCACGCGGCGGATTCATCGCGAGCATGGAGCTCCAGCCCGAAGCTCCATTGGCAGACAACACCACCCGCCAGAAGCTCGCTCTCGGCGAGGAAGGGATGCCAGGACATGGCTGATTCAACTACGGCGACCACCGCCATCGTGCCCCGTGTCTCAGGCGGCGAAGAAGAGCACGGCCATCTCGAGGAATTCCGCATCGACCCAATCGGTTTGATGAAACGCCTTCGCGAGGAATGCGGCGATGTCGGCTGGTTCCAGTTGGTCGACAAGCATGTCATCCTGGTGTCCGGCGCCGAGGCCAACGAGTTCTTCTTCCGTTCGGCCGACGAGGATCTCGATCAGGCCGAGGCGTACCCGTTCATGACGCCGATCTTCGGCGAGGGCGTGGTCTTCGACGCCAGCCCCGAGCGGCGCAAGGAGATGCTGCACAATTCGGCGCTGCGCGGCGAGCAGATGAAGGGCCACGCGACCACCATCGAAGGCGAAGTCAAGAAGATGATCGCCGACTGGGGCGACGAAGGCGAAATCGAATTGCTCGACTTCTTCGCCGAGTTGACCATCTACACCTCGACGGCGTGCCTGATCGGGCTGAAATTCCGCGAACAGCTCGACCACCGGTTCGCCGAGTACTACCACGACCTCGAACGCGGCACCGATCCGCTGTGCTATGTCGATCCCTACCTGCCGATCGAGAGCTTCAAGCGCCGCGACGAGGCACGCGTGAAACTCGTTGCGCTGGTTCAGGAGATCATGGACCAGCGATTGGCCAACCCGCCGAAGGACAAGGCCGACCGTGACATGCTCGACGTGTTGGTGTCGATCCGCGACGATGACGGCAATCCCCGGTTCTCGGCCGACGAGGTCACCGGCATGTTCATCTCACTGATGTTCGCCGGTCACCACACCAGCTCGGGCACGTCGGCGTGGACGCTGATCGAGTTGATCCGCCACCCCGACATCTACGCCGAGGTCCAGGCCGAACTCGACGAGCTGTACGCCGACGGCCAGGAGGTGAGTTTCCATGCGCTGCGCCAGATCCCGAAGCTGGACAACGTCGTCAAGGAGACGCTTCGGCTGCACCCGCCGCTGATCATCTTGATGCGGGTCGCGCAGGGCGAGTTCGAGGTGGCCGGCTTTCCAATCCACAAGGGCGATTTCGTCGCGGCCTCCCCCGCCGTTTCCAATCGGATCGCCGAGGACTTCCCCGACCCCGACGCGTTCAAACCGGACCGGTACGACAAACCCGAACAGGCCGACATCGTCAACCGTTGGACCTGGATCCCGTTCGGCGCTGGACGACACCGCTGTGTCGGCGCCGCGTTCGCGCAGATGCAGATCAAGGCCATCTTCTCGGTTCTGTTGCGCGAGTACGAGTTCGAGATGGCCCAACCTGCCGACTCCTATCGCAATGACCACTCCAAGATGGTGGTGCAACTCGAGCGTCCAGCGAAAGCCCGATACTTCAGGCGCACCAAGTAGGGAGGAGGCGACCATGGGCTTTCGGGTCGAAGTCGACTTGGACCTCTGCCAGGGCCATGCCATGTGTGAACTCGAGGCGCCCGACTACTTCAAGGTGCCCAAGCGCGGCCAGGTGCAGATCCTGGATGCCGAACCGCCGGAAGAGGATCGGGCCCAGATCGAACAAGCCGTGTGGGCCTGCCCCACCCAGGCCTTGTCCATAAGAGAGGAAGACTGATGCCGTCGTTGCCCCGCGAAGACCTCGACAAGTGGGTCGAGGATTGGCTTCAGGCCAACCGAGACTGCGAAAGTGCCGGTGACTGGAAGCCACTGGCTGACTTCTACACCGACGACGCCACCTACGGCTGGAACATCGGGCCGAAGGAAGACGTGATGTGCGTCGGCTTAGACGAAATTCGTGACGTCGCACTGGGATTGGAGATGGAGGGCCTGGAGGACTGGAACTACGAGTACCAAAAGGTGCTCGTCGACGAGAGGCTGGGCGAGATCGTCGGCTTCTGGAAGCAGAAAGTCAACAAGGCCGACGGCACCACCGACGAGATCTACGGCATCGGCGGCAGCTGGTTCCGGCTGAACGCCAACCTGAAGATCGAGTGGCAGCGCGACTTCTTCGACTTCGGCCACGTGTCCAGGATGTACATGCGGTTGATCGAGTCGGGCGACCTCAGCGCCGGCATGCAGAAGCGGATCGAGCGCAGTCTCGCCGGAGAGAAGTTGCCTGGCTACTACCCACTCGGCGAGGCACCGGTCGCCATCTGGTAGACAGCAATCACACGTGTGACTTAGATAACTCGGTCTAATGTGTGGACACTCGAGAGGAGCAGGTTTCGATGAAGACAAAAGGCGCTCTCATCTGGGAGTTCAACCAGCCGTGGTCGATCGAGGAGATCGAGATCGGTGACCCCGTCAAGGACGAGGTGAAGATCCAGATGGAGGCGTCGGGGATGTGCCACTCCGATCACCACCTGGTGACCGGCGGCATCCCGATGGGCGGCTTCCCCGTGCTCGGCGGCCATGAAGGCGCGGGCATCGTCACCGAGGTCGGCCCCGGCGTCGAGGAACTCGCGCCAGGCGACCACGTGGTGTTGTCGTTCATCCCGTCCTGCGGGCACTGCCCGTCGTGTCAGGCCGGCCTGCGCAACCTGTGCGACCTGGGCGCCGGCCTGCTGAACGGTGCGGCTGTCTCGGACGGCACCTTCCGGATCCAGGCCAAGGGTCAGAACGTGTACCCGATGACGCTGCTCGGCACGTTCTCGCCGTACATGGTCGTGCACAAGAGTTCCGTGGTGAAGATCGACCCGTCGATCCCGTTCGAGGTGGCCTGCTTGGTGGGCTGCGGCGTGACCACGGGTTACGGTTCGGCGGTACGCACCGCCGACATCCGGCCCGGCCAGGACGTCGCAATCGTCGGTGTCGGCGGCGTCGGGATGTCCGCCCTGCAGGGCGCGGTGAATGCGGGCGCGCGGCACATCTTCGTGATCGAACCGGTCGAGTGGAAGCGCGACGCCGCGCTGAAATTCGGCGCCACCCATGTATATCCCGACATCACCACCGCATTGATGGGCATCGCCGAGGTCACCTACGGGTTCATGGCACACAAGGTCATCCTCACCGTCGGCGAGCTCAAGGGCGAGGACATCGACAACTATCTGATGATCACCGCCAAGGGCGGCACCTGCGTGGCAACCGCGATCGGCAGTCTGCTGGACACCCAAGTCACGCTGAACCTGGCGATGCTCACCCTGATGCAGAAGAACCTGCAGGGCACCATCTTCGGCGGCGGCAACCCGCACTATGACATCCCGCAGCTGCTGTCGATGTACAAGGCGGGCAAGCTCAACCTCGACGACATGATCACCCGGCAGTACAAGCTGGAGCAGATCAACGAGGGCTACTCCGACATGCTGGAGGGCAAGAACATTCGCGGCGTGATCCGCTACACCGACGACGATCGGTAACGGGATGTCCCAGGAGACGGTGGAGAAGACGCCTGTCGTCGCCGCATCCGAGGCGTCGTGGCGCTGCGTGCAGGCCGGCGACAAAGACGGTTGGTTGGCCCTGATGGCCGACGACATCGTCATCGAGGATCCGATCGGCGATGCGGTCACCAACCCCGGCGGCACCGGCGTGCGCGGCAAAGAGGCGGTGGGCGCGTTCTTCGACACCAACATCGGCCCGAACCAGTTGACGGTCACCCGGGAGGCGACGTTCCCGTCGAGTTCGCCGAACGAGATCGCCTACATCCTGGTGCTGCGCACCGAGTTTCCGAACGGCTTCGTGGCCACCGTGCGCGGTGTGTTCACCTACAAGACCAACGACGCCGGCCTGATCACGAATCTGCGCGGCTACTGGAACATGGACGCGATGCAGTTCACCGAGCCGGACGCGAAGAATTAGCGGTCCGTTCGACGGCCGCGGTGCGGTGGTCGTCGGCGGCACCCGCGGCATCGGTCTCGCCGTCGCCGAACTGCTGGCGACCCTTGGCGCAGGCGTCGTCGTCAACGGCCGTGACCCGAGTGCCGCAGTTCAAGCGGCACAACGCATTCCACGGGCGGTCGCATTGCCGAGCTCCGCGGCGGACCCCGCCGTCGCCGACGCGTTGATCGACACCTGCGTGCGCGAATTCGGCCGGATCGACACCCTGGTCAACTGCGCGGGCACCGCCGGGCTGGCCGGCGAATCGATCCTGCGGGTCACCAGCGCGCAGTTCCGCGACCTGGTCGATGCGCACCTCGGAACCACCTTCGAGACCTGCCGCGCCGCTGCACCCAGAATGGTTGAGCAGGGCCGCGGGTCGATCATCAACACCAGTTCCTTCGCGTTCCTCGGCGACTACGGCGGTACCGGGTATCCGGCGGGCAAGGGCGGCGTCAACGGCCTGACGATGGCCATCGCCGCCGAACTGCGTGAGCACGGCGTGCGCGCGAACGTGATCTGCCCGGGCGCCAAGACGCGGCTGTCGACCGGGAGGGACTACGAAGACCACATCGCGGCGTTGAATCGGCGCGGCCTGTTGGACGACGTGAGCATGCAAGCGGCGCTCGACGCACCTGCGCCCGAATACGCCGCGCCGACGTACGCCTACCTCGCCAGCGATCTCGCAAAGGATGTCACCGGCCAGATCCTCATCGCCGCAGGCAATTTCGTCGGCCGCTTCGACCGCCAATCTCCTTCGATCCTGGCGTACCGCGGCCATGCCGACTCACCGCCGTGGACCATCGAGGAGATCCACGCAGCCGTTACGCGCTGAACACCCGTCGCAGCGCGACGAACCGGACCAGCGTCGCCACCAGGTTCGCCCCGACCAACACCGACAGCTCCACCGCCTTGCCGACCGTCGGGTCATAGCGGTGCAGCGCGAACAGCGACCCACTGGTGATCGCCAAACAGAACGCGAACACCACCAGCCCGTTCAATTGGTGTCGCGCGACGCCGGTGCGCCCGCGGATCCCGAACGTGAACGCCCGGTTGGCGGCCGTGTTGGCGATCGCCGTCAGCAACAACGCGGTCAAGTTCGCCGCCTGCGCGCCCATCACCGGATGCAGCAGCAGATACAGCAGCGCGTAGGCCAGTGTGCTTGCGACCCCGACGATGCCGAAGCGGACCATCTGACCGACCATGCCGCGGGGAACCCCGGGAACCAGCGGTTCTCGGCCGAGGCTACGCTGCAGTTCCCGCAGCGGCAGTGCGCCGGTCGCAAGCGCGCGGCCGACCCGCCAGCAACCCTTCAGGTCGTTGATCGCGGTGCCGACGATGTCGACACGGGAGTCGGGGTCGTCGACCCAATCGACGGGGACCTCGTGGATGCGCAGCCCGGCGCGTTCGGCGATCACCAGCAGTTCGGTATCGAAGAACCACCCGGTGTCGGCGACATGGGGGAGCAGTTGGCGCGCCACGTCGGCGCGCACCGCCTTGAACCCGCACTGCGCATCGGAAAACCGGGCACCGAGTACCCCACGCAATATCAAGTTGTAACTGCGAGAGACGAATTCGCGCTTCGGTCCGCGTACCACTCGAGACGAAGCCGCCAGCCGAGACCCGATCGCGACGTCGGAGTGACCCGAAATCAGCGGAGCCACAAGGGGCATCAACGCCGACAGATCGGTCGACAGATCGACGTCCATGTAGGCGACCACGTCGGCATCCGATGCCATCCACGCCGTGTACAGCGCGCCGCCACGGCCCTTCTGATCGAGATGGATGACGTCGACGTCGGGCAACTCCCGCGCCAACGACTCGGCCGTGGCAAGGGTGCTGTCGGTGCTTGCGTTGTCGGCGATGGTGATCCGCGACGGGTACGGCACCTCGGCGGCCAGATACTCGTGCAACCGGCGGACGCTGCCTGGAAGGTCGCGTTCCTCGTTGTAGACCGGGATCACGATGTCGAGGACGTAGCTGCGTGTCGGGCGTGCGGCCACGTCGGCCGTGCGGGGAGCCGCCAGGTCAGTCACGAGTCGAGCGTCTCGAAACAGGCTGCCACCCCACTGCGGCGAGACTGGGAGCTTGCTGGAATGCTCATGCCCATGGCGACCGTCTTCACCAAGATCATCAACGGCGAAATACCGGGCCGGTTTGTCTACCAGGACGACGACATTGTGGCCTTCCTGACCATCGCGCCGATGACGCAGGGCCACACGCTCGTGGTGCCGCGGGCCGAGATCGACCAGTGGCAAGACGTCGAACCCGCGGTGTTCGGACGCGTCATGGAGGTCTCGCAGTTGATCGGCAAGGCGGTGTGCAAGGCGTTCGACGTCGAGCGTGCCGGGGTCATCATCGCCGGACTCGAGGTGCCGCACCTGCACGTGCACGTCTTCCCGGCCCGCAATCTGAGCGACTTCGGCTTCGCCAACGTCGACCAGAATCCGTCGCCGGAATCACTCGACGAGGCCCAGGCGAAAATCAAAGCCGCCCTCAGTGAATTGAGTTGAGCCTCAACTGACTTGAGCCGGCACGTCCGCGATCCGCGGCAGGTTCACCTTGAAGCGGCAGCCCTCCCCCGGCGCGGTGGTGACGCTGACGGCGCCGCCGTGCGCATGCACCAGCGAATCGACGATCGACAGGCCGAGCCCGGTACCGCCGCTGGCGCGCGCCCGTGACGAGTCGGCGCGATAGAACCGCTCGAACACCCGGTGTGCGTCCTCCTTGCTCATGCCCGGGCCCTCGTCGCAGACCTCGAGGACAGCGTGGCCGTCGTCGGTGCCGACCCGCACCGTGATGCGGGCGGTGTCGGGAGTGTGCTGCAGCGCGTTGGCGACCAGATTGCCCAACACCTGCCGCAGCCGTGGCTCGTCCCCGAGTACCTCCGGGGTGCCCGGGCCGTCGAACACCTCCATGGTGATCTTGCGCGCGGGCGGGGCGATCGACTTCGCGTCGTGCACGGCGTCGCTGGCGATGGCGAGCAGATCGACGCGGTGCCGATCCAGCGGCCGCTGCTGATCGAGCCGGGCCAATAGCAGCAGGTCCTCCACGAGCAGTCCCATCCTGCGGGATTCGCTCTCGATACGGCTCATCAGCATCTCGACGTCCTTGGCGGCACCCTGGCGGTACAACTCGGCGAAACCGCGGATCGTGGTCAACGGTGTGCGCAGTTCGTGGCTGGCGTCGGTGATGAACCGACGCATCCGTTCCTCCGAGGTGCGGGCCGCCTCGGCCGACGAATCCGACGACGCCACCGCTCGCTGAATCTGCGCGAGCATTCCGTTGAGCGCCAACGAAAGTCGGCCGACTTCGGTGCGGGGGTCGCGTTCGGGAACACGACGGTCGAGTTGCCCTGCCGCGATCGCCGCCGCCGTCTGCTCCACCTCGACCAGCGGGCGAAGGCTGCGGTGCACCACCCAGTAGCCCACCACGCCGAGCACCAGCAGCACCGCGGCGCCGATGCCGAGTTGCGCGTAGATCAGCGCGCGCACCGTGGTCTGAACGTCGGACAGGTCGATCGCGACGGTGGTCAGTTCACCGCGCAAGCCGCGCACACTCATCGCGCGCCACTTCACGTTCGAGTGATCGACGGAGCCGACCGTGACGGGCACCGGTCCCACATCGTTGTCGGCTGGCAGCGCGGGTTCGGCCGCGCGGTCGTTGACCGCCATCCAGATGCGGCCGTCGGGGTCGACCCCGCGCACATAGAAGTTGGACGGTGGGCGGGCCGGGTTCGGGCCTTCGATCGGAGTCGGTGGCATCCTGCGCGGGGCCTGCGCCCAACTGCGCGACGCGTCGAGCAGCGTCTGGTCGACCCTGTTGGTCAGGTCATGGCGCAGGATCGTCGTGACGGCGATGCCCGACGCCAACAGGCCGCCTGCCACCAGCACAAGGGTGGCGGCGACCAGGCCAACCCTCAGGGGTATGCCTCGTCCGCGCAGTACCGCCATGCCCCTATTGTCGCGAAAGATCAGCTGTGTTCTCGGCTCTTGGCCGATGACTCTTCGCCTAACGGCTCATCACCGCGCCAGCGACTCATCGCGGTTCACGCAGGACGTACCCGACGCCCCGCAACGTGTGAAGCAGACGCTTCTCGCCCGTGTCGATCTTGCGCCGCAGATACGACACGTAGGACTCCACGACGTTGACGTCTCCGCCGAAGTCGTAGCGCCAGACGTGGTCGAGGATCTTGGGCTTCGACAACACCGTGCCTGCGTTGATGATGAAGTAGCGCAGCAACGTGAACTCGGTCGGCGACAGCGAAACCGGCTCACCGGCCTTCCACACTTCGTGGGTGTCCTCGTCGAGTTCGATGTCGGCGAAGGTCAGTCGGGCATTGCGGGGTTCCTCGACACCGCGGCCCGACCGGCGCAGGATCACCCGCAACCGCGCGACCACCTCTTCCAGCGAAAATGGTTTGGTGACGTAGTCGTCGCCGCCCAGGGTGAGACCCGCGATCTTGTCCTGCAGCGTGTCGCGGGCGGTGAGGAACAGTGCGGGCGCATCGATGCCGTCGGCGCGCAACCGGCGCAGCAGCCCGAAGCCGTCCATGCCGGGCATCATCACGTCGAGGATCACCGCGTCCGGCCGCACTTCGCGGGCCTTGTCCAGGGCTGCGGGCCCGTTCGACGCGGTATGGACTTCGAAGCCCTGGAACTTCAGGCTCACTGAGAGTAGTTCGACGATGTTGGTCTCATCGTCGACTACGAGGACGCGGGCCTCGGGCAGATTCTCGGGTAGTGCAGCCATCGCCATTCCGCTAATGTCCAGGATTTCACTGGCAATTATGCTGCGGGATGCCTGTCAACTTCCTGTGAGTTTGGTTTCCAGGCGGTACGGCCAAGCGCCGGGTGCGCCGAGGTTACACCCATAGACTGGACACATGAATCTCGGCAAAGCCCTGACCGACCTCGCCACCGCACCGGTACGCGTCGGCATCGCGGTTGCCGAGACGGGCCTCGATATCGCAAAGACCGCGCTGGGGCAGACCCAGTCGGGGTCTGGTTCCGTCGCGCACATCCTTGGCATCGACGACGCCGTCGAGCGGGCGAACCGGCTGGCCAAGCTGATGGACGACGATGCCCCGCTCGGCAGGGCGCTGCGGCCCAACGGCCCCGTCGACCGGTTGCTGCAACCCGGAGGGATCGTGGATCAGCTGACCGCCGAGGGCGGCCTGCTGGACCGGTTGACAGCGGAGAACGGCGCGGTGTCGCGGGCCCTTGCCCCCGGCGGGCTGGTCGATCAGCTGACCGCAGAGGGCGGGCTGATGGACCGGATGACCACCGACGACGGAGCGCTGTCGCGGGTGATCGCACCCGGCGGACTGGCCGACCAACTGCTCGCCAACGACGGCCTGATCGAGCGGGTGCTGCGCGAAGACGGGGTGGCCGACCGGCTACTGGCCGAGGGCGGCCTGCTCGACACCTTGACCGCCGAGAACGGCCCGCTACTCAAACTCGCCGATGTCGCGGACACGCTGAACCGGTTGGCTCCCGGTCTGGAGGCGCTGACGCCGACGATCGATGCGCTTCACGAGGCCGTCGTGACGCTGGCACAGGTGGTCAACCCGTTGAGCAGTATCGCCGACCGGATTCCGCTGCCGGGCAGGCGGCCGAGGGCTCGGTCATCGTCGCGAACCGTGACATCGCAGCGGATTATCGACGCCGAGGACTGACCCGATAAACTCTTGGCCCGCAGGCCCCCTTAGCTCAGTGGTAGAGCGACTCTCTTGTAAAGAGTAGGCCGTCAGTTCGATCCTGACAGGGGGCTCCACTCACTTGTCGGTAGCCGGTCGTAGCGTCGGCCCATGAGACAGTGCCGCGGCTGCGGTTCGCCACTTTCGAAGCGCAGCCAGAAGATTTACTGCGGCAACAGGTGTCAGGCTTCGAGCCGGCGCAAGTCGAATACACGACTTTGGCTCGAATCCGGAGAAGCACGCATCGGCGGACACCAGGGCCATTACATCCGGGAGTATCTCGCCGCTGCACAATCCGGCTGTTGCGCGATCTGTGGCGGGGCCACCACGTGGCTCGGCCTCCCCCTGGCGTTGGTGTTGGACCACATCGACGGCGACCCGATGAACAATCGACGGGAGAACCTGCGGCTGGTCTGTCCGAACTGCGACTCACAGCTGCCGACGTACAAGAGCCGCAATCGCGGCAAGGGCCGTCACTACCGCAGGAAGCGCTATGCCGACGGCCAGTCGTACTGAGCGTTTCGCGAAGGCGGTCCCGGGTAACTCTGCGCGCACGCATCGCGGGAAAGGATCACCATGCCACTGGACGACGACGACATCACCACATCAGGCGGCGGCGAGGGCACCGCCGACGGCGGGTCGAACCCGGAAGGCCACGACGGCGGAGCGGACGGCACGGCGGGCGGCGAGGGCCCAGCCGACGGGGGCTCGAATCCGCAGGGTCAGGACGGCGGGGCCGACGGCGCGGCGGGCGGCGAAGGCCCGGCCGACGGCGGCTCGAACCCCGAAGGCCACGACGGCGGTGCCGACGGAACCGCATGACGGCTTCGCGGCGCTGAGTCGCTTCATCGCGATCGACCCCGGAACCTTCGCCACCGAGTTCTGGGGTCGTAGGCCGCTGCTCAGTCCGTCCACCAAACTCCCCCGCGATTTCAGCGATCTGCTCTCGCCGGAAACGGTCGACGAACTGATCGCCGAGCGCGGGGTGCGTGCGCCGTTCATCCGGATGGCCAAGGAAGGCGACGTCCTGGCCAAGGACTGCTATCTGGGGCCCGCCGGATTCGGCGCGGAGATGCCCGATCAGGTCGACTCCGCCAAGGTCCTTGCCCAATTCTCTTCCGGCGCAACGATTGTGCTCCAGGGCCTGCATCGGCTGTGGCCGCCGCTGATCGACTTCGTCCGGCAGGCCGTCGACGACGTGGGCCATCCGGTCCAGGTCAACGCCTACATCACGCCGCCAAGCAACCGCGGCTTCGATCCCCATTACGACGTCCACGACGTGTTCGTCCTTCAGGTGGCCGGGCAGAAGCGCTGGATCGTGCACGAACCCGTGCACACCCATCCGCTGCCCTCGCAACCGTGGACGCAACATCGGTCGGCGATCGCAGCGCGGGTAAAAAACGATCCGGTGATCGACACCGTGCTGTCGCAGGGCGACGCGCTGTATCTGCCCCGCGGCTGGGTGCATTCAGCGCAGGCGTTGGACACCACGTCCATCCACCTGACCGTTGGGGTATCCGCGGTCACCGGTGTGGATGTCGCGCGCGCGGTCGTCGATCAACTGGCGACGATGGAAGAGTTTCGCCGGTCGCTGCTGCTGGGGCGTGATTGCACCGATCAGGATGACATCATCACGACGGTGACCAAGGTGATGGCGGAAATGGTCGACGCGTTGCGCGATGAGGCGGCCACGGTCAGCGGGGGTGCCGCGGCACAGCTGATACAAGGGCACGCCAAACAGACGCGCCCTGTCGCCGTTCGTCCGCTGGCCGCGTTCGACGCTTCGCAATCGGCGGCCACGACGCGCGTCTGTTGGCGCCGCGGGTTGGTCGCCACGATGGAATGCACCGATGGACGCGTCGCCCTGCGACTTCCCGACAAGGTGATGACGTTTCCGATGTCGTGTGCGGAGGCCATTGCGGCGCTTCACCAAGGGATTGCGGTCGACGCGGGAACGATGCCTGGTCTCGACCGTGCCGACGCGACAGTGTTGATCCGTCGGCTGCTTCGAGAGGCCGTGGTTCAAGACATCGTGGTTGAAGAGGCCATGGTTCTACCGGACAACGGATGACCGTCGCCAGAAGAGCGCCCTGCAGCGACCAGTCGCTGGCCCGCGGCGATCCGATGTACGGCACGGCTTCGGCGGGTTCGTCCTGGGTATTGCTCGAATTGCCTGGCGGCTGGGGGCATTCGGCGTTCCTGCGGTCTCCCGCGGTCATCGATCCCGAGCTCGGACGCGCCATTGTCCGGCGCGTGGAGACGGCGAAGATGCGCATCGCGGCGATCCGAAAGCATGGCCGCCGCTCCAGCCCGCCAAGGTGGCGCTGGTTCATTGCGCACGCCGACGTCGGCAGTGAGGTGCTGTACGGCGGCGAGGTCAATGATCCCCGGGAGTATCTGGACATCGCACTCGACGGCTCCGACGGCACCGCGCGGACCGACCCGCTCGTGGCGGTCTGTGCGCACGGCAAGCACGACCAGTGCTGCGCGGTTCGTGGCCGCAGCGCATGTAAGTCGATCGCGACGGCGTACCCCGACTTCACGTGGGAATGCTCGCATTTGGGCGGCGATCGGTTCGCCGCCACCATGCTCGTGCTACCGGAAGGGCTGTGCTACGGGCGGGTCGACTCGACCGATTCGGCGGAGCTGGTGCGGCTGTACCTCGAGGGCCGGCTGGACAACGCGTTCCTGCGCGGCCGCGCCTCCCTGCCGCATGCCGTCCAAGCCGCGCAGTACTTCGCCCGCGAGGCCACCGGCGACGATCGCATCGCGAGTTTTCCGCCCATCGACGTCGAGCGGGGCGAGGGCACAATCCGGGTGGTGCTCGGCAATGAGCAAGGACCGATCGAGGTCTACCTCAACGAGGAGATGTCCGAGCCGCTGTTGTCGCAGTGTCATGCGCAGGTTTCTGGCCAGGTCCGAACCTTCACGCTGGAGTCGATCAAGCAATCGGGATGAATCGGTGAAGCCCCGTCCGTTCCGGGCGACAGGAAGCTGTCACGGACACGGAGGAGCAGTCATGAGTGTGGACAACATTTCACGCCCCAACACGCAGGCACTCGACGAATTGGTGCCGTCGCGCTACGCGCTACAGGTCGGCGGCCTCGAGGTGCTGGTGATCAGCGACGGCATGTTGCCCATTCCCGCCGCGACGATGGCGTACAACGCCGACTCGACCGAGTTGGCGGGCTGGCTGGACGACATGTTCCTGCCGCCGGACGTGCTCGACTGGCCGCTGAACGTGGCCGTGGTGCGCAGCGGCAGCCAGACCATACTCATCGACGCCGGCTTGGGCGCCGAGTTCCCCGACTTCCCTCGGGCCGGGCAGCTGGCCCTGCGACTGCAGGCGGCAGGCATCGATCCTGCCTCGGTGACCGACGTGGTGCTCACCCATATGCACATGGACCACGTCGGTGGGTTGCTCGGCGACGGTCTCCAGCAGCGGCTGAGTTCCGACCTGCGGGTGCACGTGGCGGCGGCGGAAGCAGAGTTCTGGGAGGCACCCGACTTCTCCCGCACCCACATGCCTGCCCCGGTACCGGATGCTCTCCGGTCGGCCGCCTCACGATTCTTGGAGGAGTACCGCAGCCGGTTGCGGCCATTCGAGACCGAGTACGAGGTGGCGCCAGGAGTGCTTGTCACCAGGACGGGTGGACACACTCCGGGGCACAGTGTCGTGCGCCTGGCATCCGGTGCCGACCGGCTGACGTTCGCGGGCGACGCTGTGTTCCAGGTCGGATTCGACCAACCCGACTGGTTCAACGGCTTCGAACATGACCCAGAGGAGGCGGCCCGCGTCCGGGTCCGACTGCTGCGCGAATTGGCGGCCACCGGCGAGGCGCTGGTGGCCACTCACCTGCCCTTCCCGTCGGTATGCCATGTGGCAGCCGCAGGCGACGCGTTTCGCTGCGTGCCCGCCGTGTGGGATTACTGACTTCACGGAGGCGGGGGCGGTGGTTCGACCGGCGGCGGAGGCGGCGGCTCGAACGGCGGTGGCGGGGGCGGTGGCGCGAACGGGGGCGGCGGCGGTGCACCCGGCGGCGGTCCCAGCAGCGGCACGGTGATCGGCGGCAGACCCGGAATCTCCACGACGGTCATGCCCTCCGGGGGGACCGCGGGAGGTGGTGGCTCGTCCCGCGGTGGCGGCGGCGGTGGCGGCGGCGCGGGCGGGATGCCGTTGCTGATGTTGATCGTGATGATCGACCCCGGGATCGTCTTACCGCTCGGTGAGGTCCCGACGACGGCGCCATACGACGCGGAACTGTTCACCGATGTCGCCTTTTCGGCGACCTGAAAGCCCGCGTTGCGCAACCGCTCTCGCGCGGCGTCCAGTTTCATACCGGACACATTGGGCACCTGGCTACCCGACGTGCCATCGACGTAACGCAGATCGGTCGGCGGCATTCGCACCTCGCCGAAATCGTTGGCGATCGGCTTCATCGCCTCGAACCACGTGCGGGCCGGCTCGCTGCCGCCGAACAGGTCGCCGCTGCCGCACTCACGTAGCGGATACGAACAGATTCCTGACGGATTGCTCGAGTCGTCGAAGATGTAGTTGGCGGCCGCATATTGATTCGTGAACCCGACGAAGCCCGCCGACCGATGCGCTTCGGTGGTGCCGGTCTTGCCCGACACCGGCAGATCCCAACCAACCGACGATGCAGCGCCCGCGGCGGTGCCCGGGCTGACGGCGTCCTTGCTCAGCGCGTTGGCGAGCGTGTTGGCCAGACCCTCGGGCACCGCCTGTTCGCATGGTTGAGTCTGGATCGGCACGTCGTTGCCGTGCCGGTCGACGATCTTGACGATCGGGTCCGGCGGGCACCAGGTGCCGCCCGACGCCAGCGTTGCCGCCACGTTGGCCAACTCGAGCGCGTTGAGCTGGAACGGCCCCAGCGTGAACGAGCCGATGTTCTGCCTCTTGATGAAATCAGCGAGGCTCTCGTTGCTTCCGGGGTCGTACGCGCGCGCCGTCCCTGGCAGAGCGTACGACCGAAGCCCCAGCCGCACCGACATGTCGACTGTCCTGGGAACGCCGACCTGCTGGATCAGCTTGGCGAAGGCGGTGTTCGGCGAGACGGCCAGCGCATCGGTGACCTTGAGGGAGCCGCGGTAGTTCCCGGCGTTGCGCACACACCACGTCTCCTTCGGGCAACCCGGCGTATCGCTGCTGCCAAGCCCTCGCGCCTGGAACGAACCGGGCACATCCAACTGGAAGTCGATACCCATGCCCATGTCGAGCGCGGCCGCCGTGGTGAAGATCTTGAATATCGACCCGGCCCCGTCGCCGACGAGCGAGAACGGCAGCGGTTGCATCGTCTCGTGGGCGTCGTCGTTCAGCCCGTACCTTCGGTTACTCGCCATCGCCATCAGTCGGTGCGCGTCCTTGCCCGGCCTTATCACGCTCATCACGCTGGCGACGCTGTCGAGGTCGGGACTGGCGATCTTGTCGACCGCGGACTTCACCGACCCCTGCACCTTCGGGTCGAGCGAGGTGCGGATCAGATAGCCGCCGCGGGCCACCTGTTCTTTACTGATCCCGGCCCGCGCCAGGTAGTCGAGCACGTAGTCGCAGAAGAACCCGCGATCGCCAGCGGCGATGCAGCCATTCGGCAGTCCGTTCGGTTGGGGCAACACACCCAGCGGCTGGGCCTTTGCTGCGCGCAGCTCTTCGGCGCGCTGCGGCAGGTTCTCGATCATGGTGTCCAGCACGAGGTTTCGCCGACTGAGCGCACTATCGGGATTGGTGTACGGATCGTGCTGACTGGTCGACTGCACCAGCCCGGCCAGCAGCGCGGCCTGCGGCCAGTTCAGGTCCGAGGCGTTGATCCCGAAGTAGGTCTGCGCGGCGTCCTGCACGCCGAATGCACCATTGCCGAAGTACACCAGGTTCAGATAACGGGTCAGGATCTCAGCCTTGCTGATCGCCTTGTCCAGCGCCAGCGCCATCCGGATCTCGCGCATCTTGCGTGCCGGTGTCAACGCGACGGCGGCGCGCCGCTGCGCGTCGGTCTGCGCGGTCACCAACAGTTGATAGTTCTTCACGTACTGCTGTTCGATCGTCGAACCGCCCCGAGTGTCCGGGTTGCCTGCGAGGTATCCGGACAGCCCGGTCAGCGTGCCTGGCCAATCCACTCCGTTGTGCTCGGCGAACCGCTTGTCCTCGATCGAGACGATCGCCAGCTTCATGGCATTCGAGATTCGATCGGTCGGCACCTCGAATCGACGCTGCGTGTAGAGCCACGCGATCGGCTGTCCTGCTACGTCGACCACCGTCGACACCTGCGGTACATCGCCGGCGATCAGTTGCGAGGAGCCGTTGGCGACGACATCGGCCGCACGGTTGGACATCAGTCCGATGCCGCCCACGACAGGAAACATGAAGGCCGCGGCCAATGCTCCTGCCATCAAGCAACAGCCCGCTAACCTTCTGACGCATGCCCACGTCGGCCGCCCCTCCGACACGCCCTCAGGTTATTCGCACGCGTCATCCGAATGCCGCGGATTGACGAAACCTGTTCTGCCAGCTAGTCCTTGAATCGGCCGGCGAACCCGCGCAGTGGAAGGTCGGCGCTGGTGAGCAATCCCGGAGGCGCCGCGACCACCGACCTGATCGCATGCAGGGCGGGCATCCCGGTCACCGTCATGCCGATCGAGGCGAAATTGTCCGGGTTCGACAGGTCCACTCCCGGCTTCGGGAAGATCATGTGCTTGTTGTAGATACAGGGATCACCCTTGATCTGAGTGATATAGCAGCCCTTGATATCCCAACTGGGATCGGTGTGCGGGGTCATCTGCCACTCGAGGTGGGTCTCGACCCGCGGCACCCCGTCGACCATGCCCTGATACTTGATGTAGTTGCCGCCGAGCGAGCCTTTCGGCAACACATACCAACCCAGGTCGACGTCCTCGGTGCACGCGCCCAACTCATAGCTGAACTCGACCTCGTCGAGTTCCAGGCCGAAGCAGTCGGCCATCATCAGCACGCTGTCGGCGAACACCCTGGTGTACTTCTCGAGCTTGGCGGGGATGCTCGGATCGTCGACGGGCAGGCCGTAGCCCACCTCGATCCAGGTGTCCTTGCTGTGGTGGCAGGACACGTCGACGGATTCGATGGTCGTGACGTTTTCGATCTCGGCGACGTCGGCCGAGCAGAGCACGCCGAGGATCTGGTTGAGTCCGGGGTTCATGCCGGTGCCGTAGAACGACGACGAGCCTGTTTCGCACGCCTCGGCCAGCAACTGGCTGACCGGCTTGCCCGACGGATGCGGATGGTTGGTGTCGCGGTGCCAGCCGGTGATCCAGTCGGCGGTTGTGACGATGTTGATGCCGGCCTCCAGCACCTTGATGTAGAGGTCCTCGTCGGGAAAGACCCCGTGGAACGTCAGCACATCGGGCGCCGCGGCGATGATCTCATCGATCGTGCCTGTGGCGATCACCCCGTTCGGCTCGATACCAGCGAGCTCGCCGGCATCCTTGCCGATCTTCTCCTGCGAATAGCAGTGCACGCCGACCAGCTGGAGGTCGGACTGCGCGCCATAACGCTTGATCATCTCGGAGCCCACGTTGCCAGTGGCGACCTGAAACACGCGAATCGGCTTGTTCGACAAGAGGATCAACCCTTCTGATCGGTCGACGCGAGGTGCGCGGCACTGCCACCGCGGCCGTCGGGATAGAACTGCATCGCCCATTTGCGGATCGCCGTGAATCCCTCATACTCCGAGCTTGCCAGCGCGGGCGGATCGGAATAGCGCTGATGTGACCAGATGTGGATGTCCTGGCGGAATTGCCGGATGATCTCTTCGCCGAACTCGGCGGCCCGTTGCGCCGCCCGCTCGGTGTCCTTGCCGGGCGTCCGGCCGATATAGGCCGTGAACCGGACATCGGAGGTGTACTCGTCGACAGGTGTGATCGCGGAGATGGTGCGGTTGTCGACCATCCCCCAGCTCTTGGTCACCGCGATGCCGAGTCCGCCGTTGATCGCCTCGACTCCACTGCGGACATCGTCGATGGACTGCTGATCGTCGCCCTCGAATGTGATGGTGAAGTCGACATACGACACCGGTTCGGCGAAATCGTGGCGGGTGAAGATCGGGTTGATGGGCGTCTGATGCACATATTTGAAGTGAGCGAAGTCCACCCCGTTCTCGAGCACGTACTGCGGGTGTAACTCGTGACCGCGTTCGAACAGCCGCTGCTGGGGGTAGTAATCGGCGGCACTGCTGCCGTCCAGGAAGCTCGCGAACACGTCAGGTGCGTCGAAGTACGGCTTGCGGTCGCAGATGTCCTGCCAGACGTAGATCGACTCGTTGCGCTCGACCACCGGATAGGTCTTGATCCGCCGGCCACGGTTCGGCCTGCTCTCGTACGGGATGCACACGTTGCGGCCGTCGTGATTCCACTGCCAGCCGTGGAAGGGGCACTGAATCACTTCGCCGACGACGTGGCCGCCGAATCCGAGGTGCGCGCCGAGATGCTCGCAGTAGGCGTTCATGACCGTGAGCCGGCCAGACTCGGACCGCCACGCGATCAATTCCTCGCCGAAGTACTTCATCGCATGTACGTCACCAATGCCGACCTCGTCCGACCAGGCGACCTGGAACCAGCCAGTCGGCTTCATGGACAGCGGCGGCTTGGCCATATCGACGAGAATCACAGAAGGTTCTATTATTCGTCAAGTGCCTGAGCCGATCACCCGCCGGAGCAACCGCCGTGGTCAAGCCACCCGCGACGCCATGCTCGACGCGGCATTGCGCGCCCTTGCGACGGGGGATGTCGCCGCGGCCTCAGCCAATCGGATCGCGAAGGATGCCGGCGCAACATGGGGCGCGGTCAAATACCAGTTCGGCGACATCGACGGACTGTGGGCGGCGGTGTTGCGGCGCACCGCGGAGCGGCGCGGCCGACTGCCCTCGCGGGCGAACCCCGACGCGCCGCTTCGCGAGCGGGTGGCAGCGATCATCGACCTGCTCTTCGATGGGTTGTCCGCACCGGATTCGCGGGCGATCGAGACGCTGCGCGCCGCTCTCCCCCGCGACGGCGGCGAGTTGGAACGGCTCTATCCGCAGACTGCCGCCGAACTGCAGTCGTGGGGACGGAGTTGGATCGAATCGTGTCAGGAGGCGTTCCGCGACGTCGACGTCGATCCCGAACGGGTCCGCGAGGTGGCTTCGTTCATCCCGGGAGCGATGCGGGGGCTGGCCTCCGAACGCCAACTCGGTTCGTACTACGACCTCGATCTCGCACGACGCGGCCTGACCAATGCCATCGTGACCTACGTGCACCGACCATCGTGAGTCGGCGTCACCGCCCCGACTCGTCAGCCAGGTCGTGGCGATTTTGGTGCCGTGCCGGAGCGTCCGCGTCGCCGTCGCGGTGATCGAGCTCTCGTTGCAGCTCGCGTTGGTCCTCCGTTGCCTTCGTGGCGTCCTTCGGTGTGCTGGGCGTGCCCTCGTGTCGTCTCATGCTGATCGCAGGGTGGCCCGATCGAGCGGTGACGAAACCTGCTCCCCGGGGCGGATACGAAAGCAGGCCTCCCCCATCGTGTTCGATGGGGGAGGCCTGCCTGTAGAAGGTGCTACTTGCCGCTCTTGGCGTGCTTCGGGCCGCTCTTGGCGTGCTTCGGGCCAGCGGTGCTCTTCGCCGAGCCCTTGTCCGCACCGGTCGACGCCGACGCACCCGACGTCTCCGACGTGCCAGTGGTCGCCTCGTGCGTGGTCGTCGAGGTGGAACCCTTCGCGTCGCTACCCGACTTGGTGGAGTCCGATCCGGCCGCCGGCTTCGGGTCGACCTTGTTGCCGGTCGTGACGTCGGCGCCCTTGTCCGCAGACTTGGTGTCACCGGCCGCCTCCGTCGACTGCGGCTTGGTGGTCGAATCCTTTGTCTCGCTGGTGGATTCGGTCCCCGTCGAAGCGGTCGTGCTTTCCGGCTTCTGCGCAGGCTTCTCCGCGGCGGGCGTGGTCGCCTCAGCGGAAGTGTCAGACTTGGCGGGGATACTCGCCGCGCTGCTGGCGGTCTTCAGGGTCACCGTCGTCGAAGGCGCAGCCGGTAGCTCGGCAGCCGCGGCCAACGTCGAACTCTTCACAGCGGGCGTGACCGTCGGCGGAACCATCGCCTTGGCGATCGCCTGCACCAGCGCCTGCAGTGAGTTGATGGTGCCTGCGAGTTGGACGGTCAGCTTCGGGCTGATCGATATGATGTTCAGCCCCCCGCTCAAAAGGCCGCCGGCGACAACGTTGACCGCATCCGGCGGGAAGCCCGCCAGCGCTGCCAGGTTGGGACCGAACCCGCCGTTCAGCACGCCTCCCAAAACCGTTGCCGGGCCGTTGATGATGGCCGCGAGAGCGGCCGCCGGGTTACCCGCAGCGATGGCGCTGCCGACGTCGTCGACCGCGGCACCGAACGCGCCTACACCGCTGATCGCCGGCCCGAGAAGGCCAGTGACGGCTTGAGACAAGGGCGACAGAACGCCACCGTCCTGAACAGCGTTGATCACGTTCACCATATTTTGCAGAGGGTTCGAGATGATCGTCCCGAGCGGCCCGACGCTGTTGATCGCGTCCACCACTGCCTGCAACGGCGTGGTGACCGTGGCGGCCAGCAGCGGCTGGATGACGCCCTGCACCGGGAACACCGTCCCGATGGCGGCGCTGAGCACGTTGTTGATCGCATCCTCGACGTTGCCCTTTGTGAGGTCGCCGAGGGCGGCTTGCAGCAGTGGCGGCGCTGCCGACGTCACCGCCGTGGAAATTTGGCCGAGAGCCGATTGAATCGCGGTCAGAAGGCCGGCAACCGCGGCAGGCTCGTTGGCAGCAAGCCCGGACAAGAGACTGGTAGCGGCGTTTGGCAGCGCCGCGATCGTGCCGAGCGGGGAGGTTGTCGGAAGCACCGCCGCAAGAGCCTTGACCGTGGCGAGTTGGTTCGAAAGAACCTGACTCAGAATCGGTGTCGGATTCGCCGCGACCGTCTTGATGATGGCCTGCAGGTTGGTAACGGCCTCCTGGAACACCTGCGGGTAGCTGAGCGGAGTGGCGGCCAACTCCTCCGCAGCAAGCTCGACGGCCCTGGCCACGTGCGCCGGGGTCGGCAGGTGGATATCGGGCAGGGGCGGCGCAATGGGAGATACGGCTATCACGCTGGCCCCTACCAGAGCGATGCCCGCTGTGGCGTAAGGACGGCTGGCAACTTGCATTGAGAAACCCCTTGGCTGGAGATCGCCGGCACAGGCGAAACTTACTTGCTAGTAATGTCGCAAGCAGCGATGACTTAATCACCAACGCGATCGCATGCCCATCGCACGAATTGACGATCTTTTGGGAGCCAGTGGTTAGATGTTTGCCCAAAGCGATGGAAGCGGAATCTTTTTCCCGCTCCGACAGCGTAGCGGCGCAGCGTTGACCATCGCTCCGCGGCATCTGCAGGCGTCGAATTGGCGGCCGAGAAGCCCGCGATCACGCGTTCGCACGAGCCCTTCGGGCCGGATGTCCGAGCGGCAACAAGGGTCGTCACCGTCAATATCGTGGATACGGGTTACCCCGCCCCGATGATCCAACGGAATCATTCCGGCGAAGCGGCGTTAGTCACTAAGTAACTCAGTTCGGCCCGTCGGGGGTGCGCGGCCTCAGAAGTACCGATATGGGGCGCGACGGGATGAATGACTGATGGCACGGGTAGCGCTCAGAGGGCGCAGCGTTGCGATGGCAAAGGCGCTCACCGCGTTGGACCGAGCGGCGCGCACCGGGCAGGGCGCCTTGGTGGTGATCAGCGGCGAGCCGGGTATCGGTAAGTCGGCGGTCCTGCGCTCCGTCGTCGAACAAGCGTCGCGGGCCGGGTTCAAGGTCGGCAGCGGCAAGGCCGAACAAAACGACCAGATCGCGCCGGGCGCACCGCTGCTGGTGTCGCTTCGCTCGGGCCCGACTCCCCTGCTGCCCGGCGACGCGTTCGCCAGCCTGGCGCCGCTCTACGACCAGCCGCTGTGGCTGGTCGACCGCATCAGTGCATTGCTGGAGGAGTTGGCCGTGCACGGGCCGGTGCTGATCGCGATCGACGATGTGCAATGGGCCGACCGCCTCACCAGGTTCGCGCTGCGCGTACTTCCCGCGCGGCTGGCCGGATCGCCCGTGGTGTGGGCGGTCACGAGTCGGTGGCTGCCCCGTGACCCGCTCGACGAGTTGATCGCAGGCATCGACGATGCCGCCACCATCACCCGTATCGAATTGGGGCCGCTGGCGCTGGCGGATATCGACGGCATCGCGGCCGACCTGCTGGGTACTGAACCGTCCGAGCAGACCAGGAAGCTTCTCGGCGGCGTCGGAGGCAACCCGTTCTGGGCCGTTCAGGTGATCGAGGGTCTGGCGCGCAGGCACCAACGCGGCCAAGACGCGGGTGACCTCCACACCGAATTGTCGGTCGGCGTCCGGGCACGCGTCGCCGGCTTGTCCGGGCCCGCGGCGGCGCTGATCAGGCTGGCCGCCGTGTGGGGTCGCGCGATCACTCTCGCCGATGCGGGACATCTGCTCGGGAGCTTGTCGGAAGCCCAGCTGGCGCTGCTGGCACGCGAGGGGGTCGACAACGGATTGCTTGGCAGCGTCGACGGCGAAGTGTTCTTCCCTCACGACCTGGTCCGTGAAGCCGTGTACGCAGACATCCCGCCGGGTGACCGTCGAGCGCTTCACCGCGCGTGTGCCCGCTTCATCGTCGGCGACGGCCGATCGGCGCTGGCGGCGGCCCACCATTTCAGTGCGTGCGCCACCCGGGACGACGAGGAGGCCGTGCTCGCCTTGGAGGAAGCAGCCCGCGAATGCATGGTGTCGATGCCCGATCAGGCCGCCGAACTGGCCAAGCAGGCTTTCGCGCTGACCACAGAAGGGCATCCGCTCTGGCTGCTCGCAGGCGAACGGACGGTTGAGACGCTGGTCAATGTGCAGCGCGACGGCGAGGCGCTGGCCGTCGCGGATCGGCTGCTCGCCGCCACAGACGAGGCCGAAACCATCGCCCACATCGAACTGCAGGCATGCCGCGCGCTGTGGTTGGCCGGCGAGTGTGCGCAGATGGAACGCAGGGCCAGTGCCGCTCTGGCGATCGCCAGTGTGTCGGCGGTTGCCCGGGCTCAGTTGTCCGCGGCGCAGGCGCTGGCCGCGTCGCGCACGCAGTCGGCCGCGCGCGCCGAGACGATGGCGCAGGCGGCGCTCGCGGAGGGACATCGCCTCAGCGACACCTATTCTCAGCGGCTTGCCGTCGTGGCACTGATCGAGACCGCGCGCAACGAGGGCAGGCATCGACTCGCCCTCGATCGATTCTCCGACCTGAGAAGGCTGTCGGATTCGGCATACGAAGCCGAAGAGATCCGGACCCTTCAGCACCTCGACCGCTACGACGACGCCGAGGCCATGCTCGCGAAGATCCGCGAGGCCCATCAGGACGCCGACAGCCAAGCGCCTGCGATGTTGTACGCGCAGATGTGGCAGGACCACAACTTGGGCCGGTTGGATGCCGCCGAAGCGGGTGCTCGCACGCTGTTGCGGCTTTCCGACGAGACGGGAAACTACGGGTTCCGGCTCAACGCGCGGATGGTGCTCGCCGCCGTCGCCAGCTATCGAGGTGAATTCGCAAGGGCGACCGAGTTTTTGATACCCGTGTCCGCCGATGAGACGGTGCCGCGGCTGCGTCTGATGCAGGGCTGGCTGAAGGCGAGTGCGGGTGATTACCAGGCCGGCCTCGTCATCCTGGGCCCGTTGCTCGACGGTATCGAAGAGTTCCGCGATCCGTGGCCGTGGTCACCGCCGTGGATGCGGGTGCTGGCGCGTATCGGTCTTGACGGTGGGGATCCGGAGTTCGCACGCAAGGCGGCCCACATCGCCGACCTTGCCGCACAACGCAATCCCGGTGTCCCCACGCTGGAAGGCACCGCTTCGCACATCCACGGTTTCTTGTCAGACGATGCTGCCCTGCTGGCCAACGCGGTAGGGATATTGCGCGAATCACCGCGCCCGCTGCTACTGGCCGACGCGCTCAGAGACCTCGGATCGACCCTGCTGGCGCGCGACCGTGCCCGCGAGGCTGTCGATGCGCTGGTGGAGGCGGCCGAGATCTACCAACGCATCGGCGCCGAAGCAGGCAGCCACACAGTGGCGAAACTTCTTCGCAGCCATGGCATTCGCGGAGTCCGGATCAACCCGCCGGTGCCCCGGCCGCCAACCGGCTGGGCGGCGCTGACGCCGACCGAACGCAGGGTCGTCGAGCTGATCAGTTCGGGGCACACCAACCGCTCCGCCGCCGCTGAACTCGGGGTGTCGCCGAACACCGTCAACACCCACCTACGGGCGGTGTTCCGGAAACTCGATGTGAAATCCCGGGTTCAACTGACGATCGCGCATCGCGAGCACACCTCCGAGCCGACCGGTCCCGGGCCGTAGCCGACAGCTGACATAACTGTCACGCCGATTCCGCTGTTAAGCGGGCCGCGGAGGGCCACACTGGGACGATCCGGGGGAGGAATCGGTGGCCGAACGCAGCGAACGCACCACGCGCGTGTCGCGGGCTTCGACGGAGCTGAACCAGGCGTTGCGCGATGCCCGCGAACAGTCCGCGGCCAGTCGCCAGATCCTCGCCGCGCTCGGCCGGGCCGGCGCCGACCCAGGGGCCATCCTCGACACGATCCTCGAGCGCGCCGAGAGCCTCTGCCGCGCCCAGGCCGCCAACCTGTACATCCCCGAAGGCGAGGTGTTCCGGCTGTCGCGCGCGTCGGGCAAGATCCCCGAGGAGTTCCGCAGGTACCTCGCGGACCATCCGCTGGCCAGGAACAGTTCGTCCACGGTCGGTCGTGCGGCCGTGGAGAAGCGCACGGTGCAGATCGCCGACGTGCTCAGCGACGCCAGCTACGGCCGCCCCGATCTGCAGCAGCTGGCGGGCTACCGCACGCTGCTGTCCACCCCGATGATCCTGGAGAACGACGTCGTCGGGGTGCTCTCGATGTGGCGCACGAGCGCCCAGCCGTTCGACCCCCGCGAGTGTGAACTGCTCGAGGAGTTCGCTGTCCAGGGCGCCATCGTGATGCGACAGGTGGCGCTGCTGCGCGAGCTCGGCAGCAAGGTCGCGCAACTCGAGGCGCTGCGCGACGTCGGTGACGCCGTCGGCTCCAGCCTCGATCTCGACGAGGTGCTCGATCGGATCGTCAGCAACGCGGTGCGGCTGACCGGAACCGACGGTGGCTCGATCATGGAATACGACGAATCGAGCAACACCTTCCACGTTCGTGCCACCGCGGGCACCGGCCCGGAGCTGTTGAACAAGTTGCGGGCCATGACAATCGACCGCGATTCGACGCTGGTCGGGCGCGCCGCCACCGCCCACCGAACGCTCGAGGTGCCGGATCTGGCGGTCGTCGAACGCGATCCGCACCTCGAGGCGTTGTTCGGCGACGGCTGGCGGTCGGTGCTCGCGGTTCCTATCGCGCGCGGCGACCGCATTCTTGGCGTACTGGTGATCCGGCGGCGCAGCGTGGGGTCGTTCGGCACTCACGTCGAACTGCTCGAGACATTCGCCGGGCAGTCGGCACTGGCCATCGTCAACGCGCGGCTGTTCGGCGAGCTGCAAACCAAGACCAGAGAACTGGAAGTCGCCAGCCATCACAAATCGGAATTCCTGGCCAGCATGTCGCACGAACTGCGCACTCCACTCAACGCGGTCATCGGTTTCTCGGAGGTGTTGCTGGACCGCATGTTCGGTGAGCTCAACGAGCGCCAGGACGAATACCTACGCGACATCTGGAACTCGGGCAAGCACCTACTGGAACTCCTGAACGAGATACTCGACCTGTCCAAGGTCGAGGCCGGTCAAATGGTGCTTGAGCCAAGCACATTCAGCGTGAGCACCGCGGTGGACTACTGCTTGGCGATGGTCCGTGAACGCGCGGCCCAACACGCCATCACCATCAAGGTCGATATGGCCGACGAGATCAGCACCATCGATGCCGACGAGCGAAAGTTCAAGCAGGTGGTGCTCAACCTGCTGAGCAACGCCGTCAAGTTCACCCCCGACGGCGGATGTGTGTCGCTACGCGCCTACCGCGAACAAGACGACCTCGAGGTCACGGTGACCGATACCGGCATCGGCGTACCGGTCGAGGACCAGGAGCGAATTTTCGAGTCGTTCCAGCAGGGCCGCACGGGGTCACCGAAGGAGGAGGGCACGGGTTTGGGCTTGACGCTGTCCCGGCGGTTCGTCTGGCTGTGGGGCGGACGCATGTGGCTGGAAAGCACCCCCGGCGAGGGCGCCACGTTCGGGTTTTCGATGCCGCGTGTGTTGCATCGTGGCGCGCCCGCGCCAGAACACCTGCCCGCCATCCTGCTCGTCGACGACGACCGCGCCTCACTCGACTTGAGTTCGGCCTACCTCGACGGGTCGCTGACGAGGGTGCTGCGGGCCAGGGACGGTATCGAGGCGCTCGCGATGGCGCGCGAGGAACTGCCTGCGGCCGTCGTGCTCGAGATCGGACTGCCGCGCCGCGACGGCTGGCAAGTGCTCACCGAACTCAAGGAGGATCCCGCCACCGCGGGCATCCCGGTGGTGATCGCCACGGACGTCGACGATCGAACTCGTGGTCTGGCGCTGGGCGCAGATGTGTACCTACGCAAGCCGATTGGCCGTGAGGAACTGATGGCGGCCCTCACCAAGGTGGGTGCGCTGTGACGCCGCGGCGCATCCTCGTCGTCGAGGACAATCCGCTGAACCTCAAGCTGGTTCGCGATGTGCTGAGTTTTGCCGGTTTCGACGTCGTCGAGGCGCAATCGGGCGAGGAGGGGCTGCGTATCGCCAGGGAAACTCCCCCCGATCTGGTGTTGATGGATCTACAACTGCCAGGCATCGACGGCACCGAGACACTGCGCAGGCTGCGGCGGGACACGCTCGCCCCACACGTTCCGGTCGTCGCCGTGACAGCACTGGCGATGACAGAAGACAAGGAGCGCGCAGCACAAGCAGGCTTCGACGGGTACGTCGAGAAGCCCATCAGCGTGCGCGCGCTGCCCGGCCAAATCGAAGCCTTCCTCCGTGGGCGGGCGGACTGATGGACCTCGCCGCGACCGTGTTGGCTGTCGACGACCAACCCACCAACCTCAAACTCCTCGACGCGGTGCTCACCCCACGCGGGCACCGGGTGCTGACCGCACAGTCCGGTGCCAAGGCACTGGCGCTGCTCGAGACCGAAGACATCGACGTCGTGCTGCTCGACATCCTGATGCCGGAGATGGACGGCTACGAAGTCTGCCGCCGTGTCCGGGCAACGCCTGCAACGGAATTCCTGCCCGTGGTGATGATCACCGCCAGCGGCAGCGAGCAACGGTTGGCGGCGCTGGAGGCGGGTGCCGACGACTTCGTCACCAAACCATTCGACAAGAGCGAACTGCTCGCCCGGGTGGCGTCGCTGGCTCGCATCAAGCGGTACCACGACACCATCCGGCGCCAGCGCGCCGAACTCGCCGAATGGAATGCCGAACTGGAATCCCGTGTCGCACAACAGGTCCACGAGCTGGAGCGGACCAATCGGTTGCGCCGCTTCCTGTCCCCGCAACTCGCCGACCTCGTCGTCGGCGACGAGACGCTGTTGGCCAGCCACCGCCGCGAAATCGTGGTGCTGTTCACCGATCTGAGGAATTTCACCCCGTTCGCCGAGACCAGCGAACCCGAGGAAGTGATGGGTGCGCTCGCCGAATATCACCACGCGATCGGAGAAAGGGTGCATGCGTACGGTGGCACGCTCGAACGATTCACCGGCGACGGCGTGATGGTGTTCTTCAACGATCCGATCTCCTACGACGACTCCGCGGAGCGCGCGGTCCGAATGGCACTCGAGATCCGCGACTCCATCCACGACCACGCCGCCCGCTGGCGCCGGTACGGCTTCGACTTGTCGCTGGGAATCGGTATTGCACAAGGCTTTGCGACACTCGGCAAGATCGGATTCGAAGGCCGGTTCGACTACGCGGCCATCGGCAGCGTCACCAACCTGGCTGCCCGGCTGTGCTCGGACGCCCTTCCCTGGCAGGTGCGGGTCACCGACCGGGTGCTGGCGGCCACCGAACACGTCGCCGTCGCGGAGATGGTCGGCGACATCCAGCCCAAGGGCTTCAGTCGCTCGGTGCGCGTACACAACATCAGTGCGCTCAAACAACAGGGGGAACCATGACACAACTGGACGCGCCGGCGCGGGCAGGTCGACGGCTGTCACAGCTCGATGAGCAGGAGCGCTATCGCCGCTTCGAAGAATTGCAGCGGTCGATGCCCGCTGTCTGGGAGTCCATGCGGCTGGACATGGAGAACGAATCGGTGGTCGTTGTCCCGTCGATCAGCATCGAACGCACGACCCCGGGCAGCGGCACCGTGATGCAGGCGATGGAGGAACGCGCGCTGTTCCTGTTGCTGCTGCTTCGCCAGCCGCGGTTGCAGATGATCTACGTGACCTCGCAGCCCATTTCGGAGTCGATCATCGAGTACTACCTCGGTCTGCTGCCCGGCGTGATTCCCAGCCATGCCCGCTCCCGGCTCACACTGGTCCCGGTCGGCGACGCCTCACCAAGTCCGCTGAGTTCGAAATTGCTTGCAAGACCGCGGCTTCTGCGCGAGATCCGGGCGCTGATACCCAACCCTGCCCGCAGTCATCTCATCCCGTACAACACGACTGCGCTCGAACGGGACGTGACACTGAGCCTTCGGATACCGATGTATGGCGCTGATCCGCGGTTGGAGGACCTCGGCAGCAAGACCGGCTGCCGCAGGATGTTCGAGGAACTGGGCGTGCGGTGCCCGGTCGGGGCGGAAGACCTTCACACGGTCGACGACATCGTCGCCGGTGTGCAGAGTATGCGCGCCCGTCGCCCGTCGCTGCACCAGGCGATCGTGAAGCTCAACGAGGGCGTTTCGGGTGCGGGCAACGCGATGGTGGATCTGAGCGACCTGCCCGCCCCCGACTCACCTGACGAGGCCGCCACCATCCGCGACCGTCTGTTGCACATGCAGCCAGAAGCCGAAGGCCTGGCCGTCGAGGTGTATTTGGCCGCCTTCGAGAAGCACGGCGGCATCGTCGAGGAACGCATCACCGGAGAGGCGCTGACCAGCCCCAGTGTTCAGATGCGGGCACTGCCCGACGGCAGCGTCGAATTGTTGTCCACCCACGATCAGCTGCTCGGCGGCGCCAGCGGCCAGAAGTACCTCGGCTGCGTGTTCCCCGCGAATCCGGACTACGCCGCGGCCATCGCCGAGCCTGCCATGGTCATCGGCAGACGCCTCGCAGAGCTCGGCGCCCTCGGCAGGTTCGCGGTGGATTTCGTTGTCGTGCAGGACAACACCGGCGCATGGACGCCGTATGCGATCGAGCTGAATCTTCGTAAGGGCGGCACCACACATCCGTTCCTCACGCTGCAGTTCCTCACCGACGGTAGCTATGACGGCGAGCGTGGCGTCTTTCTCACCCCGAGCGGCAGCAGCAAGTATCTGGTCGCCACGGACCACTTCGAGGACGACCGCCTCAAGGCACTGACGGTGCGCGAACTGTTCGACGTCGTGGTCCGACACGGCCTGCATTTCGATCAGGCCCGCCGAACAGGCGTGGTGTTCCACATGATCAGCTGCCTGACCGAATGCGGTCGCGTCGGCCTGACGGCGGTGGGCGACAGCCCCGAAGACGCCTGGCGGATCTACGAAAAGGCACAGGCCGTCGTCCTCGAGGAAGCCGAGCAGGCACTCGAGGAAGGCTGCGTCATCGATTGATCCGGCTGACCTACAGCCGATTCGCGGCGAAGTCCGCGGCCTGGTTGACCATGCCGTTGAAGCCGTACGACGCGTGCGCCACGGTAGGTCCGCCCAGCGGTGCGCCGTTGCAGATGGTGTCCCCGTCCGCGCACAGGTCGATGGTCTTGGGCACATACAGCGGGCCGATGACGACGGTCGGCGCGCCCGCGTCGCGAAGCCATTGATCCGAGGGCTTGCCGAACAAGACCACCGCGGCGACGTGGTTGGCCACCTCAGGCGGCATCGGAGGCGGGACGAACGCGGCAGGTACACCCTCGGGGACGACGGCGGAGGTGGTGAAGCCCGCCACCGCCGCGCCCTGCGAGAACCCGCCGAGCACGATTCTGGTGTTCGGGCAGTTGGCCGCCGTCGCTTCGACGTGGTTGGCGGCGTCCCTGATGCCTTCGACCACCGTCGCGGCGAACTCGACGCCGGCGTTGAAATCGCTGCTGGCCGGGTAGTTGACCGGGTACACCGCCAGCGATCGGTCGCCGACCCGGGCACGCAGTGCGTCGACGAATGCCTGACCGACGCCGCCGACACCAGGCGGCTCACTGGTCCCTCTCGCGAATACCGCCTCGACATCGGGACATGGCTCGGCAGAAGCGCCGGGGGCGGGCCCGCTCAGCACGGCCGCCGCCGCCGTGATCGCTACGACGGCAGCGCGAAGGGCATGAAACGGATGAACGATTCGGTGACTGGTCATTGCAGATCTCCAGTACCCAGTTGGTGGCCTCTGGCAAACACGATGAAGCTGGAGGTCATGGCGGATTCTCAACCAACCACAATGGTGGCATCTACCCACCTATGATGCATCCGTGGTCACCGTCGGCGATGGAACGGGTTCGGTCCAGTGCGAAGGACAGTAATCGCCGCGGCCGTGGTGTCAGTGTCGATGGTCTCGGCTCCCGTGGCGCCGGTCGCAGCGGCGGATCCGGCCGAGCCGCAAGACAGTGCGCCGTGTGGGTCGGACTTGACGAGCGTGATGACCTGGCCGTCGGACGACCAGACGCCGCTGGTGTGCGCCGACGGTCGATGGCAGACCGTGACATCTCCCCCGCCGCCCAATGACCGGTGGTTGAGTTTCGGGCCCGCGATGACCCTGCACGGTCAAGGCCTGCGCGACCCGAGCGTCAGGTCGGGCGCTTGGACAGCAACCCCGCTCGACGCATCCACCCGATGCCGCGCCGAGCAGCGAGCGGTTGTGCAAGCCGGAGTCGTCGGTGCCCCGCAGGTCACGGAAAGTCAACCCGGGCAGACACTTTCGTTTCACATGCTGCCCCAGCTCTACTCGATCGAGATGAGCGGGTACTGCTTGTGGACGCTGGTCCGCGAATGAGCTCGATCGAATCACCTAATCGACCGGCACATTGAGAATTGGGCGCTTCTCGTACGCCCCGCTGGTGTCGAAATGCCACCACTCACCCTTGTAGACCGTCAGCCCACCCGCCTGCATCGCGTCGCGCAAGCGTGCGCGGTTGGCCTGTGCGGCGGCGCTCACGCCGTCGGTCGCGTAGGCGAGTGCTCGCGGCGTGAAATCGTCGAAATCGGTACCCATGTCCACCGGGCCTGTCGAGTTTGCGATCGTCACATCTATAGACCGGCCGGTTTCGTGGCTTTGCGAATACGGGCCTGGTCGGGCGACCCAGTTCGGATCGGGCACCGCCTCGAACATCCGCACCTGAACGTCATGCGGCCGATAGCAGTCCCAGAAGTGCAGCACTTCACCTGCGGGTCGCAGCACTGCGGCGGCGGCGGCCAGCCCCTGCGCCATCGACTCGTGCACCAGGCATCGCGCGTCCCCGGGGTACAACGGCACACCGACGAAGTTGTCGGGCGTCGCATACCGGAGATCGACGATCGCGTCGGGCACGATCGAATGGACGTCGACCAGCCCTGCGGCCTGCGCGGCGTCCGAAACCGCCGGCACCGGCGCCGCCGCCGCGAGCCCGGGAACAGCCCCGATGGCGCCGGTGATTGCCAGCAGAACCAAACCACGTACGCGCAATGCGGACTCCTCCCAAAAGCAGGTAGGTACCTACGCTATCGGTCCCTTCGGCACGGCCAGACCATGAAGGCATCCCGACGAGGAGGCCACCGTGAGCGTCGTCAGCGTCACCTGCCCAACCGTTTTCGAAGCAGACCTACCGACCGTTTCCTACGAGGACGCGTCGACTCCCAGCGCCGTGCACGCCGCCCTCAAGGAGGCGCGCGAACAGTTCCCCATCGCGATGGGCGCCCATGGGCCCGAGATCTTGAGCTATGAACTGGCGCATACCGCGCTTCGCGATCACCGACTGGCGCCACCGCCGGGGCTGGGTCTGGAAGCCCAAGGCATCACCTCAGGCCCATTGTGGGACCGGGTCACCGCGACACTGCTGAGCGTCAACGGTGACGACCACGCCCGCATGCGACGACTGATGTGTAAGGCGTTCAGTCCGCGTGCGGTGGCACGGCTTGATACGACGATCGTCGACATCATCACGCAGCTGACCGACCCGCTGATCGCAGAAGGCCGTTGCGATGTCGTCGCGGATGTCGCACGGCCGTACCCGATTCCGGTCATCTGTGAGCTACTCGGCGCGCCAAAGCAGGACTGGCAGCTGTTCTCCGTGTGGGCGGACGAATTCTTCAAGACGTTCACCTTCAGGGCGGCCGAGCACCAGCCCGACATCCTGAAGGCGTGGGGCGAGCTCGACGATTACGTCGACGACATGGTCGCCCAGCGCCGCGGGTCGCCCACGGACGACCTGATCTCGGAACTGATCCGGGCCGAGGACGACGGCGACCGGCTGAGCATGGCCGAACTGCGGATGCTGGCGGGCGGTCTGCTCATGGCAGGCACCGACACCACCCGGAACCAGGTGGCCGCCGCCGTCGACGTCCTGTGTGATCACCCGGAGCAGTGGCAGCTGCTCGCCGACCATCCCGAGATCGCGATGCAGGCGGTCGAGGAGCTGATGCGCTTCTACCCCGTGACGATCGGGGTCATGCGGATGACCATCGAAGACGTCGAGTACGAAGGCGTGACGATCCCGGCGAACACTTTCCTCCTGGTCAACACCGCCGCCGCGAACCGCGACCCCAACATCTACGACGATCCGGATCGTCTCGACATCACCCGTGAGGGGGCTGCCCCGATGCAGTCTTTCGGAGCAGGTGCGCACTACTGCCTTGGCGCGAACCTGGCCAGGCGCGAGGTGGCCGAAGCGCTGCGGGTGCTGTCGCGGCGCATGCGCAATATGCGTCGCAGCGGACCGGCGCCGTGGAAGCCGATGGTGGGCATCACCGGACCGGCGTCGCTTCCTGTCGCATTCGACGCGGCCTGACGCATCGCTGAGCACTCGCACAGTGAAGCCGGGTTTCCGGCATAGACTTTCCAGCGTGCGAGACGTACTCGACGAACTGCTGACGGTGTGGCGTGCCGGCGGCACGGCGGGTGTCGCGACGGTCGTCCGGACGATCAAATCCGCGCCGCGCCCGCCTGGTGCCACCATGGTCGTCGCTCCCGACGGCGCGGTCACGGGTTCGGTGTCCGGCGGGTGCGTCGAGGCCGCCGTCTACGAACTCGCCAACGAGGTGGTGGCCACCGGCAGACCCGAACTGCATCGCTACGGCATCTCCGACGACGACGCGTTCGCGGTCGGGCTGACATGCGGCGGGATCATCGACATCTTTGCAGAGCCGGTGTCCCGCAACACTTTTCCACAGCTCCAGACGATCGCTGACGACATCGGAGCCCGCCGCCCGACGGCCGTCGCCACCGTGATCGCCCACCCGGACCCCAGCTGGCTGGGGCGACGACTGGTGATCGGATCGGACGCCGTCGAGGGATCGCTGGGCTCTGAACGCGCTGACGACGCCGTGGCCGACGACGCCAGGGGCCTGCTCGCCGCCGGCCGCACCGCGGTGTTGTCCTACGGGCCCGATGGCCAGCGCCAGGAGGCGGGCATGGAGGTGTTCGTCGCCAGCCACGCGCCGTCACCGCGGATGCTGATCTTCGGTGCCATCGACTTCGCGTCGGCGCTCGCGCGCCAGGGCGCCTTCCTCGGCTATCGCGTCACCGTGTGCGACGCCAGACCGGTGTTCGCGACCCCTGCCCGCTTCCCGCACGCCCACGAGGTGGTCGTCGACTGGCCGGACCGCTACCTGCGCGGGCAAGCCGAGCAGGGCGCAATCGACGCCAGGACCGCGATCTGCGTGCTGACCCACGACCCCAAGTTCGACGTGCCCGTGCTGCAGGTGGCGGTGCAACTGCCCGAGGTCGACTACATCGGCGTGATGGGTTCGCGCCGGACCCATCAGGATCGGATGGCCCGACTGCGCGAGGTCGGGCTGACCGACAGCGAACTCAGCCGGTTGTCCAGCCCGATCGGCCTCGACCTGGGCGCGCGAACCCCCGAGGAGACCGCGGTGTCGATCGCCGCGGAGATCATCGCCCGCCGCTGGGGCGGCGGCGGCAAGCCATTGACCGAGGTCGGCGGCCGTATCCATCACGATTGATTAGATGAGACAACGAGGGTGGAAATGTCGCTCTCAAATACGATAACGTGATTCCGTGACGGAAACGGTTGCCCCCCGCTACGCAGGCGCCCGAGTTCCCCGCGTTGAAGACAACCGCCTGTTGACCGGCCGCGGAACGTTCGTCGACGACATCAGCAGGCCCGGCATGCTGCACGCCTGTTTCGTGCGCAGCCCCTTCGCTCGCGCGAAACTCAACGGCATCGACGCCTCCGCGGCGCTGGCGCTGCCCGGCGTACGCGCGGTCTTCACGGCCGAGGACCTCAATCCGGAGGTCAAAGAGGCGTGGCACGCCGTCGCGGGCAAGGACATCGCGGATACGCCGAGGCCGCCGCTGGCCGAAGGCGAAGCGAAGTTCGTCGGCGACCCGGTGGCCCTGGTGGTGGCGGAGAGCCGCTATATCGCCGAGGACGCCGTCGAACTGGTGGAGGTCGACTACGAACCACTGCCCGCGATCGCCGACTTCACGCGGGCCGTTGGCTCCGATGTCGTCGTGCATGAGGCCTATCCCGACAACGTGGCGGGCGGGCTCGGCGGGGCGCCGCCGGACGAGGAGACGTTCACCTCGGCCGCACACGTCGCGGAAGCCAATGTCTATCAACAGATTTACGCGCCGGTGCCGATGGAGACCCGCGGCATGGTCGTCGAGTGGGAAGCGTCGTCGGAGGAACTGACGGTGTGGGCGTCCACCCAGACGCCACACGAGTTGCGGGCGTTCGCCGCGCGGTTGCTCGGCATCCCGGCCCAGCGCGTGCGGGTGATCATGCGCGACACCGGCGGGGGCTTCGGCCAAAAGGTCGTGCCGATGCGCGAGGACATGTGCATCCTGCTGGCCGCCCGCAAGGTGCCGTTCGCGCTGAAGTGGATCGAAGACCGGCGTGAGAACTTGATGTCGGCCGGTCAGGCTCGCCACGTCGACGGCAAGGCGCGCATGGCTTTTGACGACGAGGGCAAGATCCTGGCCGCCGACATCGACTTCACCTACGACATCGGTGCGTATCCGACGCCGTATCCGGTGCTGACCACCGCCGCGGTCGGCATGTTCTTTCCCGGCCCGTACCGGGTGCCGAAGGCCAGCTTCAACTACAAGACGGTGTTCTCCAACACCGCGGGCCTCGCGGCGTATCGCGGGCCGTGGCAGTACGAGACACTGACCCGCGAGATCCTTCTCGACATCGCCGCGCGCAAGATGGAGATGGATCCGGTCGAGTTGAGGCGGCGCAACATCCTGCGCGGCGACGAGATGCCGTACTTCAATCCGAACGGCATGCCATACGACCATGTCGCGCCGGCCGACACCTTCGAGCAGGCGGTGAAAATCCTTGACCACGAAGGGTTCCGCCGCGAGCAACAGGAGGCACTGGCGCAGGGCCGCTACATCGGGCTTGGTTTCTCGGCGTACATCGAACCCACCGGCGCGGCCACCGGGCATCTCGCCACCGAGGGCGCGACCATCCGGATGGAACCGACGGGCAAGATCAACGTCTACGTGAACGGCGGCTCGACCGGGAACAGCATCGAGACCACCGTCGTGCAATTGACCGCCGACGCTCTCGGCGCCGAGATCGACGACCTGTCCACCATCCAGGGCGACACCGCGGTGACGCCGTACGGTGCGGGCACCCAGGGCAGCCGGTCGGGCCCGATGACGGCGGGCGCCATCAACGAGGCGGGCACAATTCTGCGCAAGCAGATCGTCGCGATGGCCGCGGCCAGGCTCGGGGTCGACGAGGACGCAATCGAACTCGGCGGGTCGCGCGCATCCGTGCGCGACGATGACTCGCAAAGCGTGACCTTCGGTGAGCTGGCGTACCGCGCGTATTACGAACCGCAACAGCTGCCAGCGGGGATGTCGGCGACGCTGGAGGCAACCGCGCGCTTCACCTCCCAGGCGCCGATCCACTGGGCCAACGCCACCCACGCCTGCACCTGCGAAGTGGACATCGAGACCGGGCACGTCACGCTGACGCGCTACATCGTCAGCGAGGATGTCGGGGCGATGATCAACCCCAACGTGGTCGAGGGCCAGATCGCGGGCGGAACCGTGCAGGGCATCGGCGGCGCGCTGCTGGAAGACATGGTTTACGACGCAGACGGAAACCCGTTGTCCTCGACGTTTGTCGACTACCTCGTGCCGACGGCCACCGAGGTGCCACCAATCGAGTTCGGGCACATCGAGATTCCGGGCCCCGGCGTTGGCGGCTACAAGGGCGTCGGCGAGGGCGGAGCCATCGGGGCGACGCCTGCGGTGATCAACGCGATCAACGACGCATTGGCCCCCCTCGGTGTGACGCTGACCCGCCTTCCCGCTAGTCCGTCAGCCATCGTCTCGCTCATCGAGGAGTCTCAAAAGTGGAGCTGAACAACGAATTTCGGGTCGGGGTACCCGCGGCGCAGACGTGGGAGGTGCTGACCGATGTCGAGCGCGTCGCGCCGTGCCTTCCCGGCGCGACCCTGCTGTCGGTCGACGGAGATCAGTTCACCGGCGCGGTCAAGGTGAAGGTCGGCCCGATCACCGTGTCGTACAAGGGGCAAGCGGCGTTCCTCGAGAAGGACGCCGCAGCGCAGCGTGTGGTGCTCAAGGCCAACGGCAAGGAGACGAGGGGCAACGGCAACGCGGCCGCGGTCGTCACGGCCCAACTCAAGGACGAAGGCGACGCCACCAGCGTGGTGATCACCACCGACCTCACCATCTCAGGTAAGGCGGCACAGTTCGGCCGCGGCGTGCTCGGCGAGGTCGCGGGAAACCTGATCGCGCAGTTCGCCAAGGCGCTGGAGGCCGACATCCTCGGCGGAGCGGTGCCGGTCACCAGCGCGCCAACGGCGGAAACTGTCACCGCCGCAAGTCAACCCGCCGCGGGCGATTCCGTCGACCTGTTGAAGGTGGTCGCGCTGCCGATGGCCAAGCGGTTCGCACCGGTCATCGCGGCGCTGGCGGCGGGCGGTGCCATCGGCTTCCTCTTGGGTAGGTGGCGACGGTGAAGGCTGCCGCGTTCGCCTATCACCGGCCCAGCGCAGTCGACGAGGCTGTCGATCTACTCGCCGAATACGGCGACGACGCGAAGATTTTGGCCGGCGGCCAGAGCCTGGTGCCGATGCTCGCGATGCGTCTGACGCATTTCGACAACTTGATCGACATTTCGCGGATCGACGATCTTGTCGGAATCCAGTTGCAGGACAGCGAAATCCGGATCGGGGCCGCGACACCTCACGTGTTCGTCGGGATGGACGACGAGGTCGCGGACTCGGTCCCGTTGTTGACGCTCGCGACGCCGTATATCGGCCACTTTCAGATCCGGAATCGTGGCACGCTCGGCGGTGCCATCGCGCATGCCGATCCCGCCGCGGAGTACGCCGCGGTGGCGCTGGCGCTGGATGCGCGGATGGAAACGGTATCGCCGCGGGGGAAGCGTGAGATTGCGGCCACATCGTTCTTCACCGGGCTGTGGGAGAACTCGATGGCGTCCGATGAAATCCTCACGGCTGTACGGTTCCCGGTGTGGGGTGCGCGGTCGGGCTTCGCGGTGGAGGAATTCGCGCGCAGGCACGGCGATTTCGCGATTGCGGGCGCGGCGGTCGCCGTTGAACTCGACGATGACTTGCGGGTCAGTCGCTGCGGTATAGGGCTTTTGGGCCTCGGTTCGACGCCGCTATGCGGTTCGCCCGCAGAAGAAGCAGTGCTCGGACGGCCGGTCGACGACGTCACCCCGGACGAGGTGGGGCGGCTGGCGATCAGTGCACTGCGGGACATCCCGGCGGATCTGCAGGGCTCGGCCGGCTATCGGGCCAAGGTGGGGGCGACCATGGTGGCCCGCGCATGGGAGAAAGCGACCGCGGAGGCAAGCGATGCATGAGTGGCCGGTGGAGATGACCGTGAACGGACAGCCGACCGAGGCGACCCTGGAGCCGCGGCTGACGCTGGCCGACTATCTGCGTGAGCGGTGTGGGCTCACCGGGACCCATCTGGGCTGCGAACACGGTGCCTGCGGCGCATGCACCGTGCTGGTCGACGGACAGGCGACGCGGTCCTGCCTGATGTTCGCGGTGCAGGCCGACGGATGCGAGGTGACCACGGTGGAGGGCATCGCGTCCGATGATGGCGAACTGTCCCCCGTGCAAGCCGCGATGCGCGAGTGCCACGGCCTTCAATGCGGGTTCTGCACGCCGGGGTTCGTCATGTCGATCACCGCGCTGCTGCGTGATAACCCGGCGCCGACGGATGAGGAGATCCGTGAGGGCTTGTCCGGCAACTTCTGCCGGTGCACGGGCTACCAGGGCATCGTGAAAGCAGTTCACCGCGCTGCGGAAATGCAAGCCTGACTAACTGACCCCTAGGCAGAGTTTCTTTTGCTGGCGTACGCTGCCCGTTGGCCGGGGACATTACTGGGGAGACAGATGAGAACGAAGCACCTGCTGGCGGTGATCGCGGTCGTGATTGGCACAGCCACGGCGCTCGCGGCGCCGGCCTCCGCCGACGATCAGTTGGACCAGGCGTTCCTCAAGGGCCTGCAGCAGAAGGGCGTCTCGGTCAGTTCGCCGGACCAGGCGCTGAGTTTGGCGCATTCGACGTGCGACATCCTCGAGCACGGCGGCACCGTCAACGACGCCCTGAGCATGCTGTCGAAGAAGACCAAGTGGTCGATCCAGAAGTCCGCGGACTTCGGCGGCCTGGCGGTCTACGCGTACTGCAAGGACAAACTGCCCTCAGGTACCGGCCACTGACCCCGCCGCTCAGCGGCGGCCAGGAATAACCGGCATCGTGGAGCCCATGAAAATTGGGTTCATCGGACTGGGAAACATGGGCGCGGGCATGGCGGCGAATCTGCTGAAGGCCGGCCACGAGGTGACTGCGTACAACCGGTCACAGAGCAAGGTGGCGGCATTGGCCGAGCAGGGAGCGAAGCCCGCCAAGTCAATCGCGGAGGCGTGCGACGGTGACGTCGTGTTCACGATGCTGGCCAACGACGAGGCGGTCTCGGCGGTCACCTTCGGTGATGGCGGAATTGTGGCGACGCTGCGTCCGGGTGCCGCGCACGTGTCGTCGAGCACGATCAGCGTCGAGCTCTCGGAGCGGTTGACGACCGCGCACGCCGAGGCCGGCCAGGAATTCGTGGCGGCACCGGTGTTCGGACGGCCCGAGGCCGCAGCTGCAGCAAAGCTTTTCGTGGCCGCGGCTGGGTCTGACGCTGCCTTGCAGCAGGTTTCGTCGTTGTTTGATGCGGTCGGCCAACGGACATTCGTCGTTTCGGACGAGCCGAAGACTGCCAACCTGGTGAAACTGAGCGGAAACTTCCTGATTGCAGCGGTCATTGAATCGCTCAGCGAGGCAATGGCTTTGGTCGCCAAAGCCGGCGTGGACAAGAATGACTACCTCGAGATGCTCACCTCAACGCTCTTCGGCGCGCCGGTGTACAAGACGTACGGCGGACTCATCGCGCGGGAAGAATTTACGCCCGCAGGCTTCGCCGCGGAGCTCGGCGCGAAGGATGTGCGCTTGGTGCTCGCCGCGGGCGAGGCATTGCAGGCGCCGCTGCCGATCGCCAGCCTGCTGCGGGATCGGTTTCTGGCGCTGCTGGCCAACGGCGGCGCGGACCTGGACTGGTCGGCGCTCGCCAAGGTGGCGGCGTGGGAGGCAGGCGAGAAGCGCTAGCTAGATGTGCCCTGCGCCGCCCATTGCCATGCCACCCGGGTGCACGCCGATGCCGGGATGCATGGCGCCGATGTCAGGATGCATCGCGTCCAAGCCCGGGTGAATGCCCGTGCCGACGCCCATTCCCCCGGTCATACCGCCGAAGGGACCCATTGGCGGAGGTGGCGGTGGCGGCGGTGGCGGCGCCGGGTCATACGGTCCGCCCTGACAGATGCCCTGGCCCGGATTGATCGCGCAACCGATGCTCGAGGGCGAGGTGGGCACACCCCACGGACCGCCCATGCACACCGCGTCCGTCGGGTCCGTCATACATGCAGGGTCGTCTGGGCCGGTGGGTTGATCGTCGGCGTTCGCCGGCACGACCGCAAGCGCCATGGCCAACGCGATGAGTGCTATGCCTACCGCGGTTCTCGTCGCCCAACTCATGCAGAAATGGTCGCACGCCGGCTCTACGCGTGACCGCAAAATGCCTATGACGCAGGCAGTTTCGACGCGGACGTCAAAACGGTGGGTGAAAGCCCATGGCGCAGTAGAGGTCTTCGCAGTGCCCAGCTTGGAGCGACAATGTCGCTGCCGACGACTTTGTCGCTGCGGCCGACTTTGTCGCTGCAAGCTGGGCACATCAACATGCGCGTTGAGGTCGCCGACGCAGTCGCTGCGTGCTAGCGGTCTCGTGAACGAGCTGCGCTGCCCACGAACGTGTTTCGGTTACGGCCTGTTAGTCAGCGCCTGGCAGTTCGGGCTCGTAGTGGTCGTACCACCACCAGTCGGCGCGTTCCCCGATCGGCCCGGTCCATGGCGCGACATCTGGTGGGGGTCCGGTGGGTGGACGGGCCAGTGAGGCGGAGGTCTGTGGGTGGCCGTCGCTGTCGGTGACGATGAGCTGATCGGCGGGGCCGGTGAGGGTGATGCCCGCCGCGGTGGTGCATGCGGTGGTGATATGGACACAGCAGCACCAGGTTGTCCAACTCGGTGCGCCCGCCGTCTTCCCAATGAATGAGGTGATGGGCGTGCAAACCCCGCGTCGCGCTACACCCGGGCACCGCGCAGGTGCGGTGGCGATGCTCCAACGCCCGCCGCGACCGTGCTGTGCGCGGTGCCCGTCGACAACCCCAGCCGCCAGCCCATCTACGCCGCCAAAGACCGGGCCCGGGTCACACCCCACAACTGGTCACGGTCGATCTGCGCGGCGATCTGCACGATGCGCCCGCCGATGGCGTTGCGCTGCCCCGCCAACTCCGCCAACTCGGCGAACAACACCTCAAGACGATCACTGGTACTGCTCACCACCGACGGCGCCGCGGTCGAAGACATGACCCCATCCTCACCACCCGGTCAGACACGACGCCCGATTCACCTTGCACACTCAAACAACCTGTGATGAACACGCGATTGGGGACAACTGTCGCTAGTCGGAGACGACTCCGCGCAAGCCGTCGGCGCCGAAGAGTGGTTCGAGCATCGAGGAGTAATCCGGACCGCGACGCACCAGGACACCGCCGTCGACATTGATCACCTGGCCGGTGATATAGCTCGAGGCGTCGCTGAGCAGAAACACCGCCGCATTGGCGATGTCCTCGACCTCGCCCGGCCGCGGCAACGGTGTGATGGTCGCGTAGTCAGCGCTCAGTTCGGGCGAATCAAGAACGGGGGCAACGAGTTCGGTGCGAATTAGACCGGGCCGGATGCAGTTGACGCGCACCCAGGACGCACCGAGTTCGTCAGCGGCCAATTGCATCAGATGGTCGATGCCCGCCTTCGAGACTCCGTACGCGCCAAACCACCGATGCGTATTGCTCGCCGCGATCGACGAGATGCCAATGAACGATCCGCCACCGCCGCGAACCATCTCACGCGCGGAATGCTTGAGCACGTACATGGTGCCGTTGATGTTCAGGTCGACCGTGCGCCGCCACGCTTCGGAGTCGATCTGGGTGATCGGGCCGATGGTCTCGCTGCCACCTGCGCAGTGCACGACGCCCCACAGCCGGCCGGTCCACGCAGTGGCCGCCTCCACGACACGCGCCACCTCGTCCTCGTTGGTGACATCCGCGGGCTCGTACAGCACCGAGCCCTCGCCGCCAAGGGCAGAGATTTCATCGGCCGCGGCCGACAGCTTGTCGGCATTGCGCCCGACCAGCATCGCGTTGCCGCCGGCGGCCACCACGGCGGCGGCCGTGCCCTTGCCGATCCCGCTACCACCGCCGGTGACCAGCACCGTTCGCTTCGCCAATGACAGCTGCACCGCTGCGCCCTCCACCAGGTTCCTAGAACAGGTTCTAGTTATACGTTATGGCTCGTCGCGGCGGGCGAGCTTGGGGGCGCCCAGCGTGCGCCAATCCGGCACGTCCGGCGGCAAGCCGACGGGATAGCGATTTTCATTGGCCGCCGCCCAGTGGGCATGGCCGAGTTCGTGGATGTGGAATGCGTGCCGCAACGCCTCGGTGAAGCCCATGGCATCGGCCGCCGCGTTGACGGAATCCTTCACCAGCAGCGCCGCCATGGTCGGCCGTTCGGCGATCCGTCTCGCGAACTCGAGCGTCTTGTCCTCGAGATCCGCGCGACCGAACACCTTGGACACCATGCCGAGCCGGTAGGCCTCCTCGGCATCGATCGAATCTCCGGTGAGCAGAAGCTCTTTGGCCTTACGCGGGCCGAACTCCCAAGGGTGCGCGTAATACTCGACACCGGGCATGCCCATTCGCACGGCGACTACGTCACTGAACTTGGCATCGTCGGCGGCGACGATCAGATCGCAAGCCCAGATCAGCATCAGCGCAGCGGAAATCGCGTTGCCCTGGACCTGCGCGATGGTGATCTTGCGCAGGTCGCGCCAGCGCCGGGTGTTCTCGAAGAAGTAGTGCCATTCCTGCAGATACGTCTTCTCTGCGACTGCCGACCGAGTCGCGCCATTGACCTGGAACGTGGGGTGCTGTCCCGGACCCGGCTTGCGCTCGGCCAACGCTTCCTCCGAGCCCAGATCATGTCCCGCCGAGAAGTTCTTGCCGCGGGCGGCCAAGATCACCACCCGCACCTCGTCGTCGGCTTCGGCGCGGCCGAAGGCCTCGTCGAGCTGTACCAACAGCGTTCGCGACTGGGCGTTCTGGGCTTCGGGCCGGTTCAGCCAGATCCGCGCGATGCGGCCTTCATCAAGGGTCTCGTACGTCACCTGCTGCGGCGTCCCGCCGCCCGCCGGGACGCCACTGGTCAGGTCGGGGCTTGCCACAGCGCACCACCTCGTTCGCTTGAGAGACCTTTGACGGACTGCACATTACGGTGCCGGAACAAGCGGCAGCGAAGCAGTGCCACAGTCATTTGACAGCAACCTCCCAGAATTGGGACCGGCGCACCGATTTCATTGACGTTGGCGCGGCGTTTCCCGGGTAGTCAGCGTAATCTCTCCGCTAGCAGATCCCCTCTGCCGCCACAACTTCGGGCGACAAACGAACAGCAAAACTACAGAAAGCGTGATGATGGCGACCTTGAAGCTTCCAGCACGACGACTGCTCCTCGCCGGTGGATTTGCGGTCGCGATTGCGGCCGCTCCAGCGGCCGCTTTGGTCGTCGCACCCATTCATTCGGCACCCACCATTGCGGCATGTCCCGGTGGTGAATCCGAGGACACCTTCACCGGTGAATGCACACCGGATCTGGTGCCCAATTCGCCCGAGGTCGGCCAGACCTCGCCCGGCGGGCTGCCTGAGGTGAACAACATTCCGTGCACCGGAGCCAATTCCGGCCAATGCATCGGCCTGTCGGAGGAAGAGCAGGCCGCGGGCCCACAGCCGGTGCCGCACTCGACGATCAGCTCGAGCCCGTAACCAATTCGAGAAAAGGCCGGGGCGCAATACGGCGTCCCGGCCTTTTCATGTGCGCCCCAGACAGATTCCCAGCGAACACCGAGAATCTCTGCAGATACCAATAAGCATTCGTAGAATCCACTCAGCGAGTTGGCCACCGACAAGAGAAGGCAGCGCACATGACGACAGACCTGACGCCCACCCGACGCCTGCTCCTTACCGGCGGCTTCGCTGTCGCGATAGCCGTCACCCCGGCCGTCGTAGCAATCGCACACCCCACGCAGACAACAGATTTGAAGCCGGTTGCCGCCTGTTCGGACGGTGAGGAGGAGGACGTCTTCACCGCTTCGTGCACCCCGTTCCTTGTGCCGAATTCGCCGGAGGGTTTCACCTCGACGGCGGCCAATCCCGACATCCCCGAGATCGCAGGAGTGCCCTGCCTTGGCGGGCGTAGTTCGGGCGCCTGCATCGGCCTGGCCGAGGACGAGGCGGCGGCGGGACCGCAGCCAGTGCCGCGCTCGACCATCGAAGCCAGCCCATAACGGCGGCCGATTTGCAAGCCCCGGGTCGCCACTCGCAGGGAACTCGTAGAACTTGTGCAGATTTCTGCCAGCTTCCTTAGAATCCCGACGAGATGGTCAATAACTACAGAAGGCGTGACATGGCGACCCTTGAGCTATCAGTACGACGATTGATTCTTGCCGGCGGCTTTGCGGTTGCGGTCGCCGCTGCGCCTGCAATCGCCGTCGTCACCGTTGGAAGCGCCTCGGCGGCGCCGGTTGCCCAGTGCCCCGCCGGCGAAGAAGAAGACCTCTACACCGGCGCCTGCGTGCCCCACACCGTGCCGAACTCCGGCGCGGCGTTCAGCAGCATCCCGGGTAATCCCTCGCTGCCCGCCGTCGACGGCATTCCGTGCACCGGCCACAACTCGGGCCAGTGCATCGGACTCGCTGAGGAATCGGAGGCAATGGGGCCGCAACCGGAGCCGCGTTCGACCGTCAGTTCGAGCCCGTAGCGGACGGCATCGGCCCCGCGACGAACGGGTCGGTAAGGTTGTGACCATGCCTGCGAAATCTGACCCCGCTGAGATCGGCGACGTCGAGCCTCTTGCCGACAGCACTGCACGCCAGGCCAGGCGCGTCGTCGCTGCATACGCCAATGACGCCGACGAGTGCCGGATCTTCCTCTCCATGCTCGGCATTGGACCGGCAAAGCTCGAGGTGTAAGTGACTTCGGGGCGCAGCCAAGGGCACGGCCCCGGGGACGCGGACTTCGTGGTGGTGGCCAATCGGCTGCCCATCGACATGGAGCGCCTGCCGGACGGCAGCACCACGTGGAAGCGGAGCCCCGGCGGTCTGGTGACCGCCCTGGAACCGCTGCTCCGTCAGCGGCGAGGCGCGTGGATCGGTTGGCCCGGCATCCCCGACGTGGACGCGGATCCGATCGAGCAGGACGACATGTACCTGTGCCCGGTCCGGTTGTCCGCCGAGGACGTCGCCGAGTACTACGAGGGCTTCTCCAACGCCACGCTGTGGCCGCTGTATCACGACGTCATCGTCAAGCCGATCTATCACCGCGAATGGTGGGACGCCTACGTTGCGGTCAACCGCCGGTTCGCGGAAGCCACCGCGAAGGTGGCAGCAGAGGGCGCGACGGTGTGGGTGCAGGATTATCAGCTGCAGCTGGTGCCCAAGATGCTGCGGACGCTGCGGCCCGATCTCACCATCGGCTTCTTCCTGCACATCCCGTTCCCACCGGTCGAGCTGTTCATGCAGATGCCGTGGCGGACCGAGATCACCGAGGGTCTGCTCGGTGCCGACCTCGTCGGGTTCCATCTGCCGGGTGGGGCGCAGAACTTCATGATTCTGGCCCGTCGGCTGGTGGGTGCGAACACGTCGCGTGGATCGGTCGGCGTGCGGTCCAAATTCGGTGAGGTCAACGTCGGCTTCCGCACCGTCAAGGTGGGCGCCTTCCCGATCTCGATCGACTCCACCGCTTTGGACCAGCAGGCGCGCACGCGCGCGATCCGGCAACGGGCCAGGGCCATCCGCAACGAACTGGGCAATCCGCGCAAGATCCTGTTGGGCGTCGACCGCCTGGACTACACCAAGGGCATCGACGTACGTCTGCGGGCCTTTTCGGAGTTGCTGGCCGAAGGTCGCGCCAAGCGCGACGACACGGTTCTGGTGCAACTCGCGACACCAAGCCGAGAGCGCGTCGAAAGCTATATCGAGATGCGCGAGGACATCGAACGTCAGGTCGGGCACATCAACGGCGAGTACGGCGAGATCGGCCACCCGCTCGTGCATTACATTCATCGGCCGGTTCCGCGCGAGGAATTGATCGCGTTCTTTGTGGCCGCCGACGTCATGCTGGTCACGCCGCTGCGCGACGGCATGAATCTGGTGGCCAAGGAATACGTGGCGTGCCGCAGCGACCTTGGCGGCGCGTTGGTGCTCAGCGAATTCACCGGCGCCGCTGCAGAATTACGCCAGGCGTATTTGGCCAACCCGCATCACCTCGAGGGCGTCAAGGACGCCATCGAAGCGGCCCTGACTCAGACGCCCGAAGAAGGCAGGCGGCGAATGCGGGCCTTGCGCAGGCAAGTGCTCGTGCACGATGTCGACCGCTGGGCTCGGTCGTTCCTGGACGCACTGGCCTCAACAGAGGACGACGCCGCCTCGGAGTAGACTCCGCAAATTTCGATACCAGTGGCCCGCTAATATGCCTGCATGCGGATTGCCATCACCGGCGGCACGGGCTACGTCGGTGCCCATTCGACGAAGGCCCTGCTGACTGCCGGGCACACGGTTCGGCTTCTGCTCAATCCGAGCCCTGCCGACGAAGCGGCGGCACACCACCTCGCCCGATTGGGTGACGTGGAACTCGTGCGGGGCGACATCCGCGATCGTCGTTGTGTCGACACCCTGTTGAAGGGTTGCGATGCGTTGCTGCACGGCGCAGGGGTGGTCGGCACTGACGAGCGCCGGGAGAAGTTAATGTGGGAGATCAACGCATACGCCACTGAGGCGGTGCTGCAGCAGGCGGTCCACAACGGTCTGGACCCCGTCGTTTCCATCAGCAGTTACAGCGCGTTGTTCCCGGCTCCCGACGGCATCATCGGCCCGAACACCCCGACGGCGGTTGGCCGTAGCGCATATGCCAAGACCAAGGCATACGCCGACGCGGCCGCAAGGCGACTGCAACGCGACGGCGCGCCGGTCGTCGTCACGTATCCCTCCAGCGTGGTCGGGCCGCCCTTCAACACCGCACCGGGAGTCACCGAACGAGGGTGGGCACCAATCACCCGATGGGCGGTGGCGCCGCGTCTGAGCGGCGGCATGCAGATGATCGATGTGCGCGATGTCGCCGAAGTGCATGCTCGCGCGATGGTCAAGGGCCGGGGTCCACGTCGCTATGTCTGTGGCGGTGTGATGATCACCTTCAACGAAATGATCGACACACTCGAGCTGGGGTTGGGCCGGCGAATCCGGCGAATCCCCGTTGGCCCGAACGCTTTTCTGGCTCTGGGTCGTGTGGCCGACGCGGTCGGCGGCGTGATACCACTGGGAGACGGCTTCAGCCTCGAGGCGGCCATGTTGCTCACTGCCGCGACCCCGACCGACGACTCCATCACCTTGGAAGAGCTCGAGATGACGTGGCGGTCACCGCAACAAGCGATCATGGCGTCCGTTCAGCGTTGAGTGCCTGCGACGGAAGTCAACATGGACTCGACCCGGTGCAATATCTCTGCTGAATCGTCGTCGTCGGCAACAGTTGTCAGGAACAGTGCCGCGCCCGCTGCCATCGCGAGCAGCGCACGCGCCTCGAGTTCGGCATCCGCGGCTTCTGTCTCGGTCGCCTCGGAGTCCACCGCGAACAGCCGCACCGCCGGTCCGGTGAAATCCGCCCACATCTGGCGCCGAAGTTGACCGTTTTCCTTGAGCGCTCGCATCAACCCCGGGACGGCCGCCTTCATATCCGGCCTGCTGAACAGTTCCGAACTGCCTCGGACCACCCAGGAAATCCAGCCGTGGCGGTCAGTGCCCTCGAACGGCGACAAGTCCGGTGATGCGCCAAGGATCGCGTGCAGGACCAGTTCCGCCTTCGACTGCCACCGACGGTTCAGGCTGGAGCGGCTGACGCCGGCCCGCGCGGCGACGAGCCTGATACTCAGCCCATCCCAGCCGAGTTCGACCAGCAACTCGCGAGTGGCTGCGAGGACCCGGTCGTCGATCGACGTGTCCCGCGGCCTACCCGCATGGGCGGCGCGCTTGCGCGGCGGCATCGGATCAGATCGGCGTGATGTACTGGATGAGCCATTTGCCGCCGACCCTCTGATAATCAACGCGTAGCCGACTGCCGTCGTAGACCGGTTCCTTCGACTTATCGGTTACTGTCCGGTTCATGTACACCATTACCGACGCCGAATCACGTTCGGCGTCAAGAACTCCTACGCCGACCACGTTGGCCTGACTGACCAGCTGACGGTCCCGCGCCTGCGGGATGATGTCCCTGGTTGCGCGGTCCTGGAACTCGTGTCGATAGTCCGGCGTCAGCATTGGATACACCTCGTTGAGGCTGCGCTCGACGGTTTGGTAGTCATACCCGAATACCTTCGGGATCTGCTCAGCCGCAAGGGAACCCAGCTGGTCACGGGCCCCTTGTTCGGTCTTGAGCTCGACTCGGTGCCAATACAACCACCCGCCGACGCCCGCGGTCGCGACAAAACCGACGCCGATCAGAACCGTCACCGCGGCGAGCGATCGAGCAACCCAATTACGCATCAGTTGCCGCCGTCTGGGTACTTCAAGTCGTACGCAGTCATGTGCCCGTCGTCGTCCTCGTGCACGATCACCCGCAGCCGGTACGGCTTCGAGGGCGCGTTCACGCCATCGAGGTCGGTCACCGTCACCCGCACCGACACCAACACCTTCGCGTTCTTGGCGACCTCGTCGATGTCGCCCTCCATCGCGGCACCGTTGATGACGGCCTCAGAACTGGCGTTGGTGTCCCGGAACAACGCCTTCAGGTTGTCCACGTTGCCCGGTTGGCTCATCATGGCTCGCAACGGTCCGCTGGTGCCGTTGACGAACCGGTTCACACTCTCGTCGATGTTGTTCTGGTTGTAGCTGAACATGTTCACGACGGCCTGCGAGGCGGTGTCGACGAAGCGCTGCTGGCGGTCGGCGGCGCGCTCCATCTGCCGGTTCGAGTCAAACGTCAGCCAGGCGAAGACGCCGAGAACGGCCACGGCGACCACGACAGTGCTCAGCGCCACGACCGCCACCAAGGTGCGGTGCGGTTGTCTCCGTCGCGGCGGCGCCGGTTTGGTCATCCGCACCATGACGGGTTTCGGCGCATCAACGCTGACGCCAGAGGGCGCCGCGCCGTTCGCCGGGCCCGCTGCCCGGGACGCACGCCGCCGCCCTGGCTTCGACGCCGACGAGGCCGTCGAAACCGTGTCTTGTGTCATCACGCCTGCCTTGGAGCCAACATCAAATCAACCCAGTTCTCTGCAGGCGCCAGTTTGTCAGTACCTGCGGCGAACACGCCAGTTCCCCCTGCCGGGTCGACGAATTTACCGTTCTGGTCGTAGGTGGCCATCGCCGGCCCCGCCGCCTGAGGCGCCTCCGCGGGCAGCGGCGGCGCGCCATCGGCGGGCGGCACAGGTGCGGGTGCGGGCTCCGGCGCCGGCCTTCCGTACGGCGGCACCACCTGGTCTGGCGGCGCGTAGAACGGCAGCGGCGGCGGTGGACCGTTGTCGTTTGGCGGCACCGGCAACGGGAACGGCGCGTGCGGCGCGGGCCCGGGCCCCGGCTCAACCCCCGGCGGCAACTGCACCACAGGCGGTCCGGGATCGGGGTCAACCTGTGGCGGGATGAACGGGAACTTGTTCATCGGCAGCGTCATCCGCGGATCCTCGACCGGCGTCCCGTACGGCACCGGCGGCCCGCGCCACGGGTTGGTGCCCACCGGCACGTAGCCCTTGGGGTCGCGGCAAAGCTGAACTGTGGGCGCCCGCTTGCCGGGGAACTCCTGGCACGGATAGTTGCGCGCGCCGCGCACGACGGCTGGGTCGTTCGGCGCTGTCTTGCAGTACAAGTCGGTTGGTAGGTCGCGCAGGGTGGTGTCGGCGGGCGACCGGATCTCCGTCGGCGGGATGAATCCCGTCGAACACGGCGGCGGATCCTGCAGATGGATCTTGAAATCCAACTTGCCACCCTCGTCGGCGGGCAGGCCACCGCCTACCGTGATGAGCGCAGCCATCAAGGCGGGGAAGATCACCAGCGCCTGTTCGATCGACTTCCGGTAGATCACCCCGATCCGACCGAAATTGGCGAGGTTTGCCGCCAGCACCGGGAACGTCGGCCGAATGCCCTCGAACGTGGTGTTGGCTGCCTCGGTGGTGCCAGGCACGTTCTGCAACACCGAGCGCACCTGCGAATCGGCACCGGCCACCTCGCCGGTGAAGCGGGCCAGGCCGTCGGCCAGCGACCTGATGTCATCGCCACTTCGGATCTGCGAGTCCAGGAACGGCCCCGCCTGATCGATCAACTGGTCGACCTGCGCATAGTTGGAATTGGCTTCGTCGACCAACAGCCGCGAGGACTGAATCAGCCGCGCCAGTTCCGGCCCGGAACCGTTGAACGCCTTGAACGTTTCTCGGAGCAGATCCTGGATCCGGCTGTTGCCGAGGCTGTTGACCAGGTTGTCCGCTTCGGTCAGTAACCCGGCGATGTCCTGCCCGATTCGAGTGTGCGCCTGGTCGATCGCCGCACCGTTGCGCAGCTTTGCATGCGAGGGCTGATCGGGTGGCACCAGGTCGATGTACTGCTCACCGACCGCTGACACGCTCTTCACGGTCGCGGTCACGTTGTCGGGCACCGGGGTGGCACTGTTCAGGCGCATGTCCGCCACGACACCGTCGTTGGTCAGCCCGACTGACTCGACGCGGCCGATCGTGACACCGCGGTAGGTGACGTTCGCGTTCTGGTAAAGACCGCCGCCTGCAACGAAATTCGCCTTCACGCTGTACGAGCCGATGCCCAGTGCGGACGGCACATGCAGGTAGAAGATCGAGATCGCGCCGACGGTGAGGACTGTGACGATCGCGAAGATCGTCAGTTGCACGCGGGTGAGCCTGTCCAGCATTACGGCTTCCCTCCATGCTGGGTGGCGGTGCCCGGCGGGATCTTGAACGGATCGGCAGCCTGTCCGGAGAGGTTCGCCATCGCGCCGGTCAGGAAGTCCGGTGGATTGACCACCTCTGCGAGGTGCTTCATGTTCGGATCAAGGCCCAGCGACGTCGTGAACAGCGATTCACCGGTGCGCCGCAGCGTCAGGTCGAATGTGGTGTACACGTTCAGATAATCGCCGCGCACCGCGTTGCGCAGGTACTTGTAGTGGAACGGGAACGTCGGCAACAGCTCGAGGTCCTTGATGATGTCGTCGGCATTGTCGTTGAACGCCTTGATGACCGGGTAGAGGTCCTTCATGTCGGCTGCGAAGTCATCCTTCGTCTGCGCCAGGATGCGCGACGCTACGGTGGCGAAACTGCGAAGCGCACCGAACGCGTCGACGATGTTCGCCCGATTGTCGTTGAGGACCTTCAACGCCTCGGGCAGCGAGTCCAGCGTGCGACCGATGCTGTCCTTGCTTCGGGCCAAGATCCCCGCGAAGCGGTCGAGCCCCTCCGCGGATCTGATGATGTCGTCGGTCTGCTGCTGCAGCGAGCTGGTCAGCTCGGCGAGGCGCGGTATCAGGTCGGCGAAGGTGCCTTCGCGTCCCGCGACAGAGTTGAAAGTCTCGTCGGTGATGTCTTGCAGCGCACCGAGATTGCCCTTGTTGACCACCACGCCAAGCGACGACAGGACCTCTTCCGTCGTCGGATACCGACCTGTGCGGTCCATCGGGATATTGGCGCCGTTGGCCAGCCTTCCCGTTCCTGGCTCCCCCACCGGCGGCGCCAACTCGATGTGCTGCGACCCCAGTAACGAGGTTTGAGCGACCTTCGCGGTCGAGTTGGCAGGCAGGTTGACGTTCTGATCCAGCGACAGTTGCACCGCGGCGTAGAACGTCCCGTCCGGACGCTGGACCGCGTCGATGCCCGACACGCTGCCCACCGTGACATCGTCGACCATCACCGGCGAGTTCTGCGGCAGCGTAGCCACATCCGGCAATTCGACGGTGATCTTGTACGAGCCGCTGCCGTGACCCGCGGTGCCCGGCATGTTCAGCGAGTTCAACCCGCCGAACGAGCAGCCAGTCAACACCACGGCACTCGAGGTGATGACCCACATCTTGCGAGCCGTGCGCATCATCCGCCTGCTCCCTCCGCGGGAAGCGGCGCCCCTGGCGCCGGCGCGTCCGGGTTCGCGGGTGCGGCAGTGGCGGGCGGGGCCGCAGGGCCGCCCGCATGCGACGTCGCCGCTGCGCCCTCCGGGGCCGGGGGCACCAGAAGAGAGGTGAGATCGGCATCCGGCGGCATCTTGGGCGGGGTCACACCCGGCGCGTTCTGCCACTGCAGATACGGCACCGGCGTCTCCGCCTTCGCCTCCGTCTCTGGAGTGTCGTAGATGATCTGGCCCTTGTAGGCCGTGATGCTGTTGATCGGGTGGAACATCAGCGGCGGGTAGTTCATGGTGATGCGCTTGAACACCGGTCCCATCCGTTGTCGGCAGATGTCGGCGCGCTTGTAGTTGTCCGGCGAAGCACCGGCATCGAATGTGCCGCAGATGAATTGAACGGGGTTGGCGAAGTTCGGCAACGTCAGAAGACCACCGACGGTGCCTTGCGCCGGGTTGTAGATGTTGTAGAAGTTGGCCAACCCGTTCGGCGTTACGTGCAGGATCTGTTCGATGTCGTCACTGTGGTCGGTCAAGATCTGGGTGAACTCCGACAGCTTCGACACCTGCTTGATGAGAGCGTCGTTGTTCTCGTTGAGGAAGCCTTTGACGTCGGAGAGCGCCTGGTTCAGGGTCGCCAGAGTCTGGTCAAGACCCACTGAGCTGTCGGCGAGCACCTGTGAGACCGACGCAACATGACTGGAGAACTGGACGATCTGCTCGTTGCTGTTGGACAGCGCATTGACCAACACCTGCAGATTGCGAATCGTGCCGAACAGATCGGTGCGCGAATCGCCCAACCGGCCTGCGGTCTGCGAGAGTTCGCGCAGCGCTTGACGGAATGAGTCACCGTTGCCGTCGAATGTGTCGGCGGCCTGGTTCACGACGGTCGAGAGCGGACCCTGCAACGATCCCGGTTGAGGTCCAAGCTGACTGGAAAGGGCCGTCAGCTGCTCCTTGACCTCGTCCCACTCCACAGGCACCGCGGTCCGGTCGAGTTCGATCTGCGCGCCGTCCGCCAGCGTCGCACCGCCCGTGTACGCCGGCGTCAGCTGAATGAAGCGGGCAGACACCAGGTTCGGGGCGATGATGAGTGCCTTGGCATCGGCGGGGACCTTGACGCCGTCCTTCACCGACATGGTGATCTTGACGTCAGATGCCCTGGGCTCGATCGATTCGATCTTGCCAACGGGCACGCCGACGATCCGCACGTCGTCGCCCGGATACAGGCCGACGGCGGAGGTGAAGTAGCCGACCACCTTGTGCCCGGCGCGCGACGGCCACACCATGTACACACCAACGACCAGCAGAGCCACCAGCGCGACGGCAAGGGATACGCGCACCCAGCGGCTGCGCATCCCGTTCGAATTCGGTTGCGTCATGGCGACTTCGGCCTCACGATCAGCCGCTCGGAGATGTAACCGCGCAGCACGTCGGCCAGGCTGTCGGGCAGCTTGCCCGGCTGGAAGTAGAAGTCCATCATCGCCTCGGCGATGCTTGGCGGCGGAAGGCCGTACAGGTTGATCTGGAAGCCCGGGCCTGAACCGACCACCTCACCGAGTGCCGTGGCGTACGGCGGCAGCCGGCGCAGCGCCTCACCGATGTGTTCCTTGCGTTCAAGAAGGTTGTCCACCACCGCATTCAGGGCGTCCAACGCCGGCTTGAACTCACGCTTGTTATCGGCGACGAAGCCGGACAGCTGGCGCGAGACGTCGTCGATGCCGGCTATCAGATTGCTCAGTGCCCGGCGGCGCTCATCCAACGCGGCGAACAACATGTTGCCGTCGGTGATCAACTGGTTCACCTGGCCCGCGCGCTGAGCGAGTGTGTCGGTGACGTTCTTGGCGTGCGCGAGAAGCTGTTCGAGCGCTTCGTCGCGCTTGTTGAGCGTGCGCGACAGGTCCGCGATGCCGTCGAGCGCGCCGCGCAGCTGCGGAGTCGCATCGCGCAGGGTATCGGTGAGCGTCTGCAGCGCTTGTTCGAATTTCGGTTTGTCCAGTTCGCTGGCATTTTGACCGAGGTCCTGCAACGCGGTGTTGAGCGTGTACGGGGTCGTGGTGCGGCCCAACGGGATGACGGTGGCGCTGCCGGAGCCCTTTGGTGTGACGGCCAGCGACTTCTCGCCCAGCACGGTGTCGGTCTTGATCGCGACCAGCGACTGGTCGCCGACCTTGACATTGCGGTCGACGGTGAACGTCACTTTGGCTGCGTTTCCGGCCAATTCGATGTTACTGACCTTGCCGACCCGAATGCCCGAGACGTTGACGTCGTTACCCGGCGAGATGCCACCCGCATCGGTGAAATAAGCCTGATACGGCTTGCCCTGCGGCCAGAACGGCAGTTGGGTGTAGCCGAACGAAACCAGCACCAGGCAGCCCACCAGGGCGATGCCGAAGATTCCGGTGCGCAGCGGATTACTGCTGTCAGGCCTAGCCATTCTCCGAACACCTCCCCTTCGACGGGTCCGGCGGGCCGCCTGCCGGAATCAGGATGTCACTGCCTGCAGGCCCATTGATCTTCATCCGGACCGAGCAGTAGTAGATATTGAAGAACGAGCCATACGCGCCAAGGGCGTTGAGCCGCAAATAGTTCTCCGCCAGCGGTTCAATGACCTTGTTGACGTCAGCCTTCTTCTCGTCGACCCGCTGCGCAAACGGCCGGACGTTCTCGAGCACGCCCTGCAGTGGCCTGCGTGATTTGGTCAGCATGTCGGTGAGATCGTTCTCGGCTGACGCAAGTGGGCCGATTGCGCCTGCGATCGGATCGCGACCCTCTGCGAGGCCGGTGATCAGCTGCTGCAACTGGTCGATACTGGTGTTGAACTGTGCGCCTTTTTCGTCGATGGTGCCCAACACCGTGTTCAGATTGTTGATCACATCGCCGATGAGCTGGTCACGGGCGGCCAGGTCCGAACTGAAGGCGCTGGTGCTCGACAGCAGATTCGACAGTGCACCACCCTGCCCCTGCAGGAGTTCGATGACGGCGTTGCTGACCTCGTTGATCTTGGCGCCGTCGAGGCCCTTGAGCACCGGCCGCAGGCCGCCGAGCAGTGCGTCGAGATCCAGTGCCGGCTGGGTGTTCTGTTTTCCGATGGTGGAACCCGGGGGCAGCTTACGCAGCTCGCCAGGTCCGGATGTGATCTCCAGATACCGGTCACCGACCAGGTTTTCGTATCGGACCACGGCCCTGGTAGACGTGTACAGCTGGTAGCGCTTGTTGATGTTGAACGCGACGTCCACGGTGTTGTCCGGGTTCAGCTTCACCTCGTTGACGCTCCCGACCGGCACACCGGCGATCCGCACGTCCTGCCCCGCCTTCAGGCGCCCGGCGTCGGTGAAGGTGGCGTGATACGACTTATCCGATGCGAATCGGAACTCGCCGAACACGATGACCAGGAAGGCGGCCACCAGCAGCATCACCACCGTGAAGACGGCGACCTTGAGCAGCGTCCGGTCCGGCCGCATCAGTACTCATCCCTTTCGGCGAAGGCGCCGTTGAAGAGGAACTGAACCGTGGATGGCGCGTCGAACTGCAATTCGGTGTTCGGCTGATACGGCACGTAAGCGTTGTCGGTCACCAGGAAAGGCGTGTGATACCACGAGCCGCCATATTGCTTGGACGGCACGTTCGGAAGGCCGCGGCAGTTAGGGCCGCCGGAGGCATTCACGTAAGGAAGGCTTTCCGGATACGTGTAGGCCGGCGAGCCGGGGAGGAAGTTCGAGGCGACGAACAGGCCTGGTCTGATGCCGCCGATGATCGGAGCGAAGGTGTCGATGGCCTTCCGGACCCCTTGGAACAGGCAGCCGAACTCCGGTGAATAGTCGGCCGCCACCTTCAGCGGGGCACGCAACCGCTGGATCGCCGCGATGTAGTCGTTCTCGGCAGGCTCGAGCGTCGCGGTGCCGTTGTTGGCCAGCCCGGTGGCAGCCAAAAGGGTCGCGTTCAGGTTGTCCTTCTGGTCCACGATGGTGTTGCTGATGGTGGGCGCGTTGTCGAAGATGCGGGCCAGGTCCGGTCCCGCGTCGCCGTAGACGTTGGCGACGATGCCGGTCTTTCGAATGTCATCTTGCAACGCCGGCAACTTCGGATTGAGTTGCTGCAGATAGTAGTTCAGCCCGGAAAGGGTGGCGCCAAGATCGTCGCCGTTGCCGCGCAAGCCCTCCGCGAGTGCCGACAGCGTGGCGTTCAGGTTGATGGGGTCGACCTTGTGCAGCACGTCGGTCAGCGTCTGGAACAGCGTGTTGACTTCCAGTTGAACGTCTTTCGCCTCGACGTTGGCGCCCGGGCGTAGTTGCCCGCTCGGCTGCTCGGGCGGAAGGAACTCGACGGATTTGGCACCGAAAACCGTTGTGCCACCGATGCGGACCAGTGCATTGGCCGGAACGTAGGGCAGCTCGCTGCTCCTGATCGACAGCGTCAGTTTGGCTTGATTGCCGGCGTAATCAATGTTCTTCACCTCGCCGATCTGGATGCCGCGGTACTTCACCTTGGCGTCGCGCTCCATCACCAGGCCGGCTCGCGGCGACGTCACGGTGACGGTCTCGGTGTCGGTGAAGGCCGCGGTGTATGCCAGGTAGGTGAACACGGTGGCGGCCACCAGGATGGCGGCAAGAATCGCGGCCGCCATCCTGACGTGGCTGCGCTTGGGTTCGATGTCTGGCATCTTCGCCGCCTACCCGGAGAGATTGAAGTTGCCGGACGCGCCATAGACGGCGAGTGAGATGAACAGCGTGATGGTGACCACGACGATCAGTGAGGTGCGCACCGCCTGGCCGACGGCGATACCGACACCCACAGGGCCGCCGGAAGCGTTGTAGCCGTAGTAGGTGTGCACGAGCATCACGGCGATCGCCATCACGATTGCTTGCAGGAAAGACCAGAGCAGATCGGTGGGTACCAGGAACGTGTTGAAGTAGTGGTCGTAGAGGCCCGCGGACTGATTGTTGATGAACACCGTGGTGAACCTGGCGGCGAAGAAAGCGGCCAGCACCGACAGCGAGTACAACGGGATGATCGCGATCATGCCCGCCATCAATCGGGTGGAGACCAGGTACGACACCGAGTGCACGGCCATCGATTCGACGGCATCGATCTCCTCGGCCACCCGCATCGCGCCCAGTTGCGCCGTGGTGCCTGCCCCGATGGTGGCGGCCAGCGCGATGCCCGCGATGACCGGCGCGACGATGCGCACGTTCAGGAAGGCCGAAAGGAAGCCGGTCAGCGCCTCGATGCCGATGTTGCCCAGCGAGGAGTAACCCTGTACGGCGATCACGCCGCCGGAAGCCAGGGTCAGGAAGGCGGCCACACCGACCGTGCCGCCGATCATCACCAACGCGCCCGTGCCCATGGTCATCTCGGCGATGTTGCGGATCGTCTCCCTGCGGTAGCGCGTCAGCGCGTTGGGGATGTAGCGGATCGTCTCGCCGTAGAACAACGCCTGCTCACCGATCGAGTCGACGGCCTTCGGCACACCACGGAATGCACGGCGGAAGCGGACAGTGAGGTCGTAGCTCATGCGAGGCCCCACTTCGTGCAGGCGTTCATCGCACCAACACCCGGACGCCGATCGCCGTCATGATCACGTTGATCACGAACAGGCAGATGAAGGCGTAGACCACGGTCTCGTTGACCGCCGTCCCCACGCCCTTGGGGCCGCCCTGCACTGTCAGCCCGCGGTAACAGCCGACCAGTCCGGCGACCACGCCGAACAGCAAAGCCTTGAACTCGGCGAGCACCAACTCGCCGAGGCCGGTCAGCACGGTGAGGCCGTTGATGAACGCACCGGGGTTGACCCCTTGCAGAAACACAGAGAAGACGTAGCCGCCAGCCAGACCGATCAGGCAGACAAGGCCGTTGAGGAGCAGCGCGACGAACGTCGACGCCAGCACGCGCGGGACCACCAGGCGCTGGATCGGATCGATGCCGAGCACACGCATCGCGTCGATCTCTTCGCGGATGGTGCGGGCGCCGAGGTCCGCGCAGATCGCGGTGGCGCCGGCGCCGGCCACGACGAGCACGGTCACCACCGGCCCCAGCTGAGTGATGGTGCCGAAGGCCGTGCCCGCCCCGGACAGGTCGGCGGCGCCGATCTCACGAAGCAGGATGTTGAGCGTGAAGGCCACCAGCACGGTGAACGGGATCGCGACGAGCAGCGTCGGGATGAGCGACACCCTGGCGATCATCCAGGTCTGTTCGAGGAATTCCCGAAATTGAAATGGCCGGCGGAAGATTTTGACGAAGGTGTCCAAAGACATTTCGACGAACCCGCCCACGGCTCGAGCCGGTGCCGCAAGCTGGTCGATCAACCTCGGCTCCGTTCTCGGTGTGGCGGGTTTCGAACGTGCGCCACGGCGAAGAGTTTCTGACCCCTCGGCGCGACGGTTCTCCCACCCATAAGTTAAGCGTGGCTCTCAGTGAGCCGGATCATACTAACTAGAACACGTTCGCAGTGTCAAAGAACGGTAAATCTAGTCCTATTTGTGACCTTTGCGCAGGTCACAGCCACTGTGACGAGGATCATTCTGGAACACGTTCTAGTTCGCTCACGGGACAACGAACAAAGAACGTCAGTCTTCCTGGGACATCAGTGCCGTTGCCGAGAAATTACGCGCAATATCGCGTCCAGCAAAGTAATTCTGGAGCGTTGTCGACAGTTCCGCCGGGTCCCATGCATCGGATTCCGCACTGAACCGATGCTCGGCCGTCGGCGCCGCAACAAGGGTCACCGTCGGACCATAGACGATGAACAGTTGCCCGTTGACGTCGCGCGCTGCAGGCGATGCCAGGAATCGCACCAGGTTGACGACGTGCTCAGGGGAAAGCGGGTCGATCTGCCCCTCGCCCAGTTCCGGCGCATCACCGAAGACGTCGGCGGTCATCGCCGTGCGTGCGCGGGGGGCGATCGCGTTCGCCCGCACCCCATAGCGCTCCAGCGCGCGGGCCGCGGACAGCGTCAGCGCGGTGATTCCGGCCTTCGCCGCACCGTAATTGGCCTGCCCGACCGGGCCTGCCAGCCCCGCCTCTGACGACGTGTTGATGATTCGGCCGTACACCTGACCCTCTTGGCTGCCTCCGCCCTCTTTGGCCTTGGCGCGCCAATACGTGGCGGCGTTGCGGGTCAGCAGGAAGTGGCCGCGCAGGTGTACGGCCATCACCGTGTCCCAGTCCTCGTCGGACATGTTGAACAGCATCCGGTCGCGAGTGATGCCCGCGTTGTTGACGACGATGCCGAGGCCGCCCAATCCGTCCGCGGTCTGCACCAACTCATCGGCGGTGGACCGCTCGCTGATGTCGCCGGCGACGGCGACCGCCTTGGCGCCCGCGGACGTGATCTCGTCGATGACGTCGGAGCGGTCCAGCGCACCTGCGATGTCGTTGACGACGACCGTCGCGCCCGCGCGGGCAAGTCCGATGGCTTCCGCGCGGCCAAGCCCCGCGGCCGCGCCGGTGACCACCGCGACCAGTCCGGAGAGATCGGTCGCGTCGTTCGGAACATTCACTTTATGAATACCTCTAGTCTCTGCGGGTCAGGGCAGCTCGCGGGCACTCGGCGATCGCCTGCTCCGCCACGTCCTCCTGGTCGGCCGGCACCGGGTCGGCCTTCACGACGGCGTAATCATCGTCATCGAGTTCGAACAGGTCGGGGGCGATTCCGACGCAAACGGCATTGCCCTCACAGCGGTCGCGGTCCACGTCCACTCGCATGACAGTCTCCTTTCGGGGCCACAGGGCCCCTGCTGCTTTATGCGCCAGTGTGGCACCAACCTGGACCCCAAGACTAGAACGTGTTACAACCGGGGGTGAACGCGGGCCACACGACGGGTTCGTTATACCCCAGCAACACCCACGAAGTGATAGGACATGGCGATGCGGATCGGCTACACACCGGAGCAGGAGGAGTTGCGCCGCGAACTGCGGTCCTACTTCGCCAACCTGATGACGCCTGAGCGTGCCGAGGCGCTGACCGCGGGCGACGCAGGCGAAATGGGCCGCGGCAACGTCTATCGCGAAACGGTTGCGCAGATGGGTAAGGACGGTTGGCTCACGCTGAACTGGCCCAAGGAGTACGGCGGCCAAGAGCGCACACCGATGGACAGCCTGATCTTCAACGACGAAGCGGCCATCGCGAACGTTCCGGTGCCGTTCCTGACCATCAACAGCGTCGCCCCGACGATCATGCATTTCGGCAGCGAGGAGCAGAAGACGTTCTTTTTGCCCAAGATCGCCGCGGGCGAACTGCACTTCTCGATCGGTTACTCCGAACCGGGCGCCGGCACCGACCTCGCCGCGCTGCGCACCACCGCCGTGCGCGACGGCGACGATTACGTCATCAACGGCCAGAAGATGTGGACCAGCCTGATCGCCTACGCCGACTACGTGTGGCTGGCCGTGCGCACCAACCCAGAGGCCAAGAAGCACCGCGGCATCTCGATGCTCATCGTGCCGACCAGCGCCGAAGGCTTCTCATGGACGCCAGTGCACACCATGGCCGGTGTCGACACCAGCGCCACTTATTACCAGGACGTCCGGGTGCCGACCAGCAACCTCGTCGGCGAGGAGAACGCCGGCTGGAAACTGGTCACCAATCAGCTCAACCATGAACGCGTCGCGCTGGTGTCGGCACAACCGATCTTCCTGGCGCTCAACGGCGTTCGCGAGTGGGCCCAGAACACCAAGGACGTCCACGGCAACCGGGTCATCGACTCCGAGTGGGTGCAACTGAACCTGGCCCGGGTGCACGCGAAGGCCGAGGTGCTCAAGCTGATCAACTGGGAACTCGCGTCGTCCGACGCGGCCGCGCCGTCACCCGCGGACGCGTCGGCGGCCAAGGTGTACGGCACCGAACTCGCCACCGAGGCGTACCGGCTGCTGATGGAGGTGCTTGGCACGGCGGGCACGCTGCGCACCGACTCCCCCGGCGCACTGCTTCGCGGGCGCGTCGAGCGCATGCATCGCAGCTGCCTGATCCTCACGTTCGGCGGCGGTACGAACGAAATTCAGCGTGACATCATCGGGATGGTGGCACTTGGACTGCCCCGGGTCAATCGGTAAGGAATACCATGGATTTCAAGACGACGGAAGCAGCTGACGATCTCGGCGGGCTGGCCCGTACCATCACCGATTCGATCTGCACCAATGAACACCAGCGCGAGCTGGACAAGCTCGACCAACGCTTCGACCGCGACCTGTGGCGCAAGCTGATCGCGGCCGACATTCTGTCGGCCGCCGCGCCAGAGTCGTTGGGCGGTGGAGGTTTCGGCGTACTCGAGCAGGTCGCGGTGCTCGCAGCGCTTGGTCGTCAGCTGGCGGCGGTGCCGTACCTGGAGTCGGTGGTGCTTGGCGCCGGCGCGCTGGCGAAGTTCGGTCCCGACGCCCTGCAGCACGAGTGGGCAACGCACGCGGTCGGTGGCGACAAAATCATTGCTGTCGCGCTCGACGGCGAGATGGGCGAGGGTCCGGTGCAGGCGGCAGCGAGTGGCTCAGGCTTCAAGTTGACCGGCACACGCACCCAGGTCGCCTTCGGACCCGTCGCCGACGCTTTTCTGGTGCCGGCTGAAACCGAAACAGGTACAAAGGTTTTCCTGGTCGCCAAGGACGACGCCGGCATCACAGTGACGAGCCTGGACACCACTGGCCTCGGCAGCGTCGGCCACCTCGACCTTCAGGGCGTGGAGACCGATCGGGTCGTCGGCGGCGGGGAGGTCGTCGGGTGGCTGACGACTCGCGGTGCGCTGGGCCGCAGCGCCTATCAGCTCGGGGTGCTCGACCGGGCGCTGGAACTGACTGCGTCCTATGCCCGCGAGCGTGAACAGTTCGACCGGCCGATCGGCAGCTTTCAAGCGGTCTCGTCACGGCTGGCCGATGACTACATCGCGATCAAAGCGCTGCGCCTGACCGTCACCCAGGCGGCGTGGCGGTTGTCCGAGGACCTGCCCGCCGATGTCGACGTCAGTACCGCGGCGTTCTGGGCGGCCGAGGCCGGTCACCGCGTCGCGCACACCACTGTGCACGTGCACGGCGGCGTCGGCATCGACCTCGACCACCCCGTCCACCGGTATTTCCTGGCTGCCAAGCAGACCGAGTTCGCGGTCGGCAGCGCCACCGGCCAACTGCTGCGCATCGGCCGCGAGTTGGCCGATACCCCAGCTTGATCCGGTGACTGAGGCCCTGCCGACCGTCACCGGACTGCTGGCCCCGCTCGCCGAGGTCGACGACCGGGGCGTCCTGTTCGAGGAGTCGTTCACCAGTTGGCGTGACCACATCAAGCAGGGCACCACAATCGCTGCCGCACTGCGAGCCCGGCTGGACCAGGACGGCCCGCCGCACGTCGGTGTTCTGCTGCAGAACACGCCGTTCTTCTCCGCGGTGCTCGTCGCGGCGGCCCTGACCGGTATCGTGCCGGTGGGTTTGAACCCGGTGCGGCGCGGCGCGGCTTTGGCCCGCGACGTAACGCATGCCGATTGCCAAGTGGTGCTTGCCGATTCGGCGTCCGGCCGCGGCCTGGACATCGATTACATCGATGTCGACTCGCGGGAGTGGGCTGACGAGGTCGCTGCCTTCGTTCACAGCCCGGTAGAGCCGTACAACGCGCAGCCCGACGACTTGTTCATGCTCATCTACACATCGGGCACCAGCGGGGAGCCCAAGGCCGTTAAGTGCAGCCAGGGCAAGGTCGCGGTCGCGGGCACAACGATGACGCAGCGCTTCTCGCTCGGGCCCGACGACGTCTGTTATGTGTCGATGCCGTTGTTCCATTCCAACGCGGTGCTGGTCGGCTGGTCAGTGGCGATCGCCTGCAGGGGCTCACTTGCGTTGCGGCGCAAGTTCTCCGCATCGCAGTTCATCCCTGACGTGCGTCGCTACGGCGCGACATACGCGAACTACGTCGGCAAGCCACTGTCCTACGTGCTGGCCACTGCCGAGCGTCCTGACGATGCGGACAATCCGCTGCGGGCCGTGTACGGCAACGAGGGCGCACCCGCTGACGTGGAGCGGTTCGCCCAGCGATTCGACACCGTGGTGATGGACGGGTTCGGCTCGACGGAGGGCGGTATCGCGATCGGCCGCACACCTGACACACCGCCGGGCGCGCTCGGCCCGCTGCCGCCGGGCACCGAGATCATCGACGTGAACACCGGAGAGCCGTGCCCTGTCGGCGTGACCGGCGAACTGGTGAACATTTCGGACGCGGGGCGTTTCGAGGGCTACTACAACGATCCCGATGCCGAGGCCGAGCGGATGCGTGGCGGCATGTATCACAGCGGCGACCTCGCCTACCGCGATGAGAACGGCTACGCATACTTCGCGGGCAGGCTCGGCGATTGGATGAGGGTGGACGGCGAGAACTTGGGCGCCGCCCCGATCGAGCGGGTGCTGCTGCGCCATCCCGATGTGGTCGAGGTGGCGGTGTACGGCGTGCCCGCCTCGGATATCGGCGATCAGGTGATGGCCGCGGTGGTTCTCACGGAGGGCACGGAGTTCGACGCCGACAAGTTCAGGGCTTTCCTCGCCGAGCAGCCCGATCTGGGGCCCAAGCAATGGCCGTCGTTGGTTCGTGTTGGCACGGAGTTGCCGCGCACCGAGACGTTCAAGGTGATCAAACGGCAGCTACAAGCAGAGGGCGCGGATTGCACCGATCCGGTGTATCCGATACCGCGCTGACGCGGGATTGGCAGCGCGCCGCAGCGGCGGTCGCTCTCCCGATCGGTGTTGGCACCTCATGTGCCTCATCGCTGTCTGCAGCCAGACCCGTCGTTCGGATGGACGGCGACATTGCGCCGACGGTAGCTATGCGGTCGCGACCACAATGTAGCGGTTCAGGCTGTAGAAGAACTCGCCCGCGTCGCTTCGGGCTTGCAGGTCGGCCACCCAGGCGGCGGCATCCGCCTCGGTCAGGCCGTGATGGCCGGGCACGTATTGCGCGACCGCGCGCATGTCGAACGCACTGAACGAATTCTCAGTCAGCTCGGTGTTGAACAACACGTGCACCCGCTGCGCGGTCACGGTGAAGCCGGCGGTCCGCATCAGTCTGGCGAGCACTCTGGGCAGGTGCGGATGCACCAGGTGGTCATTCCACGCCGCTTTGATGCGTTGATGCAATTCGCGGTCACTGGTGTGCCACACCAGCGAGTCCCAGTCGGTGTCGAGGATCAGAGCACGCCCGCCCGGGCGTAACACCCGGTGCAGTTCCTGCAGTGCCCGCGGTAGATCAGCTACGTATTCGTAGACCTGTGTCGAGACCGCGGCATCAAAGGCGCGATCGGCGTAAGGAAGCTCGAGCACATCACCCTCGTCAACCTGCACCCAGGGTATGTCGGCGCAGCGGCGTGCGGCGATCGTGTTCATGGCGACGCTGGCATCCACACCGCGCACCGCACCGTCGCGGCCGACCGCCGCACCCATCTCGGAAATCATGTAGCCGGGCCCGGATCCGATATCCAGAACACGCTCACCCGGCTGAAGGTCCAAAAGCCCGAGCGCAAACTGGCGCTGGGCCACGACATCGGGCGTCGCGTACATCGCGTCGATCAACGCGGACTGTTCCGCATCGAAATCGAGAATCGTCATATCACCGACAACCCCAATGTGGGCCAATCCGATCCCGTTGCTGAAAGATGCATCTCGTCACAGGTATCACCTCAGACGTTCGGCTTGATGAACTGCGCTGGCAACACGTTCCCTGACCGTGGGACAGACCAGCCGAGGATCTCGTTCGCAGGCTCGCTAGGGACGAACGTGAATCTGGCTCGTGTATGCAGTTCCCGACGTCAAATTCGTTCGGGTATGCGGGTCCGGCCCAAGGACCACGAACATCTTGTCTTGCCGTTCGCCTCGGCGCGAATAGGTCCGAGCACCTACAACGACCTGGCCCGCACAAGGGCTGACGACACGCGCGGACGAGGTCATCCTCAAGCCCCCGTCACAGCAGGCCAAGCAATTGCAGGTCGGTGATGTATTTGACGATGATCGGCCTTGTGATGCGGGATATCCTTATCTGGACCGATTTTCGCCAACTGCACTGCGGACCGGAATCGCCCGGTGGGTGCCAGCGCTCCGCAAGTCGGCTTCTGAGGCCGCTGAAAATTGTGCAACAGCGGCAACACCGAGCTGTGGCGTTGACGTTCGGGCAGCGCGCGAATCGCCGTTTCGAACCGTTGCAACCAGAGGCCATAGTCGCCGATGCGCTCGATCGGATAGCTCGCGTCGTTCAGCCAGTCGACGAATTCGTCGAGGCCGATTCCGTCGTCGTGGGGGTTGAGCACGTGATAGGTCGCGCACGCGTTGCCTATCCGGGTGCCAAGGGTGGAGATGGCTTCGGCGATGAACTCGACGGGCAGCCCGTCGTAGTGGGCGCGTTGCCGCTGGCCGTCGGGACCGAGTTCGTAGAACGAGCCGGGCGCGATGCCGGTGGCCACCAGACTTAACAGCAGCCGGGTGAACACGTCTGGCAGGTTGAGCTGGCCGGCATAGCTGGTGTCGGCCAGGATCATGTCACAGCGAAAGACCGCCGCCGGGAGACCGCACAGGTCGTAGGCCTCACGCAGTAGAACTTCGCCGGCCCACTTGCTATTCGAATAGCCATTGGCGTAGCCATCGTCGATGTTGCGTGTCGCGCTGATGACACGGATATCGGCGTCCTCGACGAACGCCGACGCTTCCACCTGGTCCCCCACGCCGATGGTTGACACATAGATGAACGGTTTGAGTTTGGCGGTGAGCGCAATTCGGATGAGCTCCGCGGTGCCCAACACATTCGGGCGAAATAGCTCGCTGTAGGGCAGCACATGGTTGACCAATGCCGCGGGGTCGATGATCAGGTCCACCGTGTCGGCCAGCCGTTGCCAGGTCTGCGCATCCAAGCCCAGGTTCTGTTCGCCCTTGTCGCCGGCGAGGACCTCCAACCGATCGGTCGCCAAATGCCGGTAACTCTCGAGCAATTCGGGATCGCCGCTGTCGAAAGTGTTATCCAGCCGTGCGCGGGCGGCGGTGTTGTCCTTCGCGCGCACGAGACAGATCAGCTTGCCTCCGACCAGGTCCAGCCGTTGCAGCCACTCCAGGGCGAGGTACCGGCCAAGGAATCCCGTCGCGCCGGTCAGCAGTACGGTGCGCACCTCGGTGCCCGGCCGCGGCAAGGTCTGGGCCGCGGCCAGTGTGTTGGTGTCGAGAAACTTGTCGAGGGTGAGATCTCGGGCGTAGACCGCGGTGGCATCGCTGCCGTGCACTGCGGTGAACGATGGCCGCGTCGTACCCGATGCCCGCTCGGCCTCGATGTAGTCGGCGATGCCCTGTAGGTCGGTCGCTGGGCTGACGATCAGCCCCACCGGCACATCGACGTCGAAGATCTCGCGTAACAGATTGGCGAAGGTCAAGGCCGACAGGGAATCACCGCCCAAATCGGTGAAGTGGGAGTCGGGTCGCAGATCGGTTGCCGGGGCGCTCACCAGCGCACCCGCGGCCCGGCTGAGGGTTTCCAGCACCGGTCGATCGGCACTGCCTTGGCGCAGAGCACGTAGTTCGGCGGTCTGGCTGTCGGCTAGCTTCTCGTAGAGCTGTTCGAGCCGTTGTCCGTAGTGCTCTTTGAGTTTGGGTCGCGCCAGCTTGCGGATGCCGGTGAGTAACCCGTTCGCCAGCGAAAACGGCGTGGTCTCGACCAGGAAGTCTCGTGGGACCTCATAGGCCTGCAGCCCCACAGCTTTGGCGGCGTGCTGCAACGAGTCCTGGATCAGTGGCTTGAGCGACTGCACGTCACCCGCGCTTCGCGACAGCGCATCCTCCGTGGGAACGACAACGGCCAGCAGGTATGAGCGTGCGCTGTTGCCGTAGATATAGATCTGGCGCACCAGCGGGCTGGTCGTGAACACCGCCTCCAGTTTGGACACGGTGACGAACTCGCCTTGCGAAAGCTTGAGCACGTTGTTGCGTCGGTCGAGGTAAGCCAACCGGTCGGCGCCGACCTCGGCCATGATGTCGCCGGTGTGGTAATAGCCGTTCTCGTCGATGACGTCGGCAGTGACCTCCGGGCGTTTGTAGTAGCCGGGAAACAAGTCCTTTGACTTGACCAGAAGCTCGCCGCGCGGATATGGCTGATCGGTGTTGAAGTAGCCCAATTCGGGCACGTCGGCCAGCTTGTAGTCGATCACCGTTGGACGCTGCACCTGACCGTCGATGCAGACCGGCCCGACTTCTGTCGAACCATAGACTTCGGCCAGATGCAGATCGAGGATGGACTCGACGAACGCTCTGGTCTCGGCCGATGTCGGCGCGGAGCCCGTCATTGCCGCCACAAACCGTCCGCCCAACAGGTTCTGACGCTGCTCGGCGATGACCTCTGACTCCAGCGCGGCACGATCGACGTCGCCGCACGACCGCCGGTCGACCTCGCTCTGAAATTCCTGGAACAGAATTTCCCAGATGCGTGGCACGAAATCCAACCGGGTCGGTCGCACCAGAGCGAGGTCTTCCAGCAGTGTGGACAGATCGCTCTTGGCTGCGAAGTAGGCTGTGCCGCCTGCGCCGAGCGTCCCGTAGAGGACCGCGCGGCCCATGAGGTGGCTCATTGGCATGAAGTTGAGCGTGATCGACGGCACGATCTCTGATCCACGCCAGGGCCTGCTGAACTTCTGCCAGTGGTTGGCGACCAGGCGCTCCGATTGCATCGCACCCTTCGGAGCGCCGGTGCTCCCTGAGGTGTAGATCAGCAGCGTGAGCGGATCCGGTTCAGCGGAGACGAACACCGGCGGGGTCGGCAGGGCCATGCCGCGGGCAAGCACCTCGGAGAGATCTTCGACGATCACCGAGGCGCCGGCCTGTGCCAGACGAGTTTTGGCCTCCTGCAAGGCCTCCCGGGCATCGTCAACCTCCGGTCGGTAGTCGAACACCACCAACCGCTTAACAGTCCGAGTGTTCTGCACCAGGTCGACGGCTTCGGCAAGATCGTCCACGCTCGATGCGATAACGGTCGGCTCGGCCTCCGCCACGATCGGTCGCAACTGACTGGTCGGAGCACCGGTTTGCAGCGGCACAGACACCGCGCCCATAAGCACCGCGGCCAGGTCGACGGTGGTGTAATCGACGCTGTTGAAACCCATCAGGCAGATGCGATCACCAGGGCGCACCGTATGGACGTTGCCGTGGCTCAGGGCTCTCGATACCGCGCGGATGCGGGCCCAGAGCTCGCGGTAGCTGATGGTGACGAATCGCGGCAGCAGATCGACTGAGGTCCGGCCGGTCTCCGGGTCGGTCTCGAATCGCACCGCACGTTCCCCCAGCGCGGGCCGATCCGAGTAGCCCTCCATCACGGTTTGAACGATCTGCGGGAGCCGCACACCGGGCTGGTTGATCGCCGCGATGATCGCCGAGCTTGGCCGAGCGTCGGCGAACTGCTGGTCAGTGGCATACAAATCGGATAAGCGGCGCGCGAGCCGCTCCTGATCAGCGTCGGTCGACATGGGAACTCCAATCTGTATTTTTATCGGGTGCCTATGTATAGGGCTAGTTGTCCATCGCCGAGGGTGCAAGGAATTATGAGACAAGTCACTCGCGGTTATGCTCACCGAACGTCACCGCCGGGCTGCCGAGGACGCCGCACCGGCTGCGGGATCCCTTAACTCCACAACCTGAATAATCTTGCTTGGCAACACTAAACGTGCCGAAGATCTGATACACCTCCAGCAGTCGAACACACCAGCTTCGTTGATGGCTAGGTAGACACGACGGCCCCGGTGATCCCAGCCGCCGCGGCGCTATCCCCAGAAGTGCGTAGGTCATAAATATCGGATACCGATTCTTCTATGGTATGAATGAGGGGTGGAGGAGCGAGGGAAGGGACGCGATTGCATCCTTGAGGCGCTCGAGCAGGCCGCGATTCTGATGACGCGGCAGTTCGGCAGCCGCGGAGCGTTAAGCCTGACCGGGGCCACGACACTGACCACACTCGGTGAAGGCCCGGTCCGGCTGACTGCGCTCGCCTCGGCGGTCGGCATCAGCCAACCGTCGATGACCGAATTGGTTCATCGACTCCAGCGGCAGGGGCTGGTAACTCGGTTCAACGACCCCGAAGACGGGCGCGCCGCTCTGGTTGGCATCACCGACGCCGGGCGGGCGCTCATGCAAGACCGGCGCTTGGACCGCCGCGACGGGCTCGATGAACTGCTGACCGCACTCTCGCCGCAAGAGGAAGCTTCATTGACGCTGGCTGCGCACGTGACCCTGCCTATCATCCGGCGTTTGATCGCGAACACGCCCAGTGCGGTACAGACTCCGACAGCGAAATCCCATCGATCTTCCGCGGGTGCCTCGTGCACCGCGACGAGTGGATGACGTTGGCCGTCACGAACCGGACCAGGTTCCCCCGAACCGGTCAGCACCGTCTGCATCGTCACACCCGAGAGCGCTGCGCCGTCGGCCAATCGGATCTCCCGCCGACCGGGTGACGTCACTGGCGAACGCCTAAACACTGCCGATGTGAGCTGACTGTCCATGGGGAGCACGCTAGGTCGGCGGCCGGGCCTGTCATGAACAAATCGGACAAGCCGACTTTCAGGACAGCCGGTTAGCCTCGCTACCGCATACCCCCAGAGCGAGTGTGCGATGTCGACGGCCGTCGACATGAGATTGACAGGAGTTCATGAGTGAAGCGCACAGCAATCACTGCTACTGCCGCGGCAATGGCGATCGCGCTGTCCGGTTGCGGCTCCGCCGCCAAGACCGAACCCGTCGTGTCGATGTCCCCGAAGCCGTCGGCCGGCTCGTCGACGAGCGCCAAGGGCCCGCACCCGACGATCGCAAGCTACATCGCAGAGAACAGCATTCAAGAGACCCCCGTCAAGCGCGGTGACTCCGGCTCCCCCACCATCGATCTGACGCCTCCGCCCGGCTGGCAGGACGGGGGTTCCGATACCCCCGATTGGGCTTATGGCGCATTGGTTTACAAAGGCCCCAACACTGGTGACCACACACCGAGCATCACCGCGGTGATGTCCAAGCTGACCGGCAATGTGGACACCCAGAAGATCATCGACCTGGCGCCCGGTGAGCTCGAGAACCTACCGGGCTGGACACCAACCGATACCGGGCAGCGGAGCACCCTGGGCAACTACCCGGCGTTTCAACTTAGCGGGACCTGGACGCAGGACGGCGAGACGAAGGTCGTTGCGCAGAAGACCGTCGTGGTCCCCGGCAAGGGCGGCCTCTACGTTCTCCAACTCAATGCCGACGGCGTGGTGGCCGAGAAGGAAATCATCAGGGCAGCAACCGATATCGTCGACTCGGACACCAAGATCAAGGCGTGACCGCGGCGCGTTGCGGTCATCGCAACCGGTCGAGAACGTTCGCCAAATCCCTCGGCCGAGACAGGAATGGCGAGTGACTGGCTGCGAACTCCACAACAAAAACGAGGTGTCGCAATAGGTGGTGGTCAACCCATGTGGTTCGGCCATGCGAGTCCGGCGCACTCAGGCCGGCTACGTAGTCAGGGTTCAGCATGTCCGGGTCGGTCAACTGCTGGTGAAGGAACTGGCCGGGATTCCCGGGAATGGCACCCAGATACACCAACCGACGCAACGGCCTGCGCACCGCTACGAGCGGAATCGTCTGCACGGCCAACGAATGCCCGAGGAGAACGAGATCCTCGCCGACGTCGGTCACCGCGACGCATACCACATCGGCGTAATCATCGAACGTTGCCGAGCTGTCATCGCACGGCAGATTCATTGCGATCACGCGATGGCCAAGCGCTTCCAATTCGGGTGTCAGCCGCTCCCAGCACCACGCCCCGTGCCAAGCGCCGTGCACCAAACCGAACGTCACCATTTCCAGTCCTCCCCAAGGGGGGACGCGAGCTAACCCTCGCGGATTTCGTCGAGGCTTCGAGTGGCCTCGTCGAAGCCGGCGACCAACTCGGCGATGATGTCGGCCACCGGACGAATCTCGTTCATCCGGCCGACGATCTGACCGACGGGCATCGCCACGGTTTCGGGGTTGTCCGGCTCGTTCATCCGCTGATGCGCCTCGCTGACGAGGATGTTCTGCAACGGCATCGGCAACGGCTCAGGCGCGCCAACGGCATCCCACGCGTCGGTCCATCGGGACTTGAGCAGCCGCGCCGGCTTACCGGTGTATATGCGGCGCCGCACTGTGTCGCTGGAGGTGGCGGCCAACAGCGCCTCCTGGATCGTCGACACCCCGCTGGCCTTGCGGTGACCGAGATCGTATTCCGCCGAGGTCAAAAACGCCGAGCCCATCCAGACGCCTTGTGCGCCAAGCGCCAACGCCGCGGCGACCTGCCTGCCGGTGCCGATGCCTCCGGCCGCAAGCACCGGCGCCCTACCGTCGAGTGCATCGACGATCTCCGGCCACAGCACCATCGACCCGATTTCGCCCGTGTGTCCCCCTGCCTCGTGGCCCTGTGCGACAACGATGTCGACACCGTTGTCGACGTGGCGCTGTGCGTGTTTGGCGCTGCCCGCCAATGCGGCCACCGGAACGCCCGCCTCGTGCGCCTGGTCGATGACGTCGCGCGGCGGCGAGCCAAGCGCGTTGGCGATCAGTTTGATCGGATGCTTGAGCGCCACTTCGACGTGCGAGCGCGCCACCGAGTGCAGCCAGCCCAGCACACCCTCGTTGCGCGAGCCGTCGTCGGGAAGTGGCGGAACACCGAGATCGGCAAGGGTTTTGGCGACGAAGTCGCGATGGCTCTGCGGGATCAGCTTGTCGATGTCGACCGCAGAACCCTCCTGCGGCACCTTTGCGGGCATGACGACGTCGACGCCGTACGGCTTACCGTCGGTGTTCTCGTCCATCCAGCAGAGCACGTTCTCCAGATCGGCGGCGTCGTTGAACCGCACGCACCCGAGCATCCCCAGGCCGCCGGCCTTGCTGACTGCGGCGGCCACCTTCTCCGAGGGCGTGAAGACAAAGATCGGATGGTCGATGCCGAAGCGGTCACACAGCGCGGTACGCATCAGGTGCTTGACCCCACGTGGTTGGCGTGCGCATCATCGGCCGGACGTTCCTCGGTGGTGTCCTTCGCCCATCGATAATCGGGCTTGCCCGCAGGCGTGCGGTGGATCTCTTCCACCCACCAAACCTTGCGTGGCACCTTGTATCCCGCGATGTCCTGACGGACGAACGAGTCGAGTTCGGCCAGCGTCGGGTTGGTGCCGGGACGGCGATGCACGACGGCGGCCACGCACTGGCCGTAACGCTCGTCGGGCACGCCGACAACGAGAGCGTCGAACACATCGGGATGTCCCTTGAGCGCGGCCTCGACCTCTTCGGGATAGATCTTCTCACCGCCGCTGTTGATGGACACCGATCCGCGGCCAAGCATCGTGACGGTGCCGTCCGCCTCGACTTCGGCATAGTCGCCGGGAATCGCGTACCGGATACCGTTGAACGTCTTGAACGTTTCGGCGGTTTTCTTCTCGTCCTTGTAGTACCCGACCGGGATGTTGCCCTTCTTGGCGATGACGCCTCGGATCCCCGAACCGGGCTTGACCTCATTGCCGTCCTCGTCGAGCACGACGGTTCGGTGGTCGATCGTGACACGGGGACCACCGGTGTGCGACTGGCCTTTTGCCACGATGCTGGTTCCACCGAAGCCGGTCTCCGAGGAACCGATCGAGTCGGTGATGACGCGGTTGGGCAGCAGTTCGAGGAATTTCTCCTTGATGCTCGTCGAGAACAGCGCTGCGGTGCTGGCGAGCAGGAACAGGCTCGACAGGTCGGGTTCGCGGCCTGCGTCGTGCAGCTTCGTCAACGCGTCGAGCAACGGTCGCGCCATCGCGTCGCCGGTGAAGAACAACAGATTGACCTTGTGCCTCTCGATGGTCCGCCACACTTCATCGGCGTCGAATTCCGGCGCCAGCACCGTGGTTTGACCGGAGAACAGCGACATCCATGTCGCCGACTGGGTGGCGCCGTGGATCATCGGCGGGATCGGGTAGCGGATCATCGGCGGGTTCTGAGCGGCGGCCTTGGCGAGGTCGTGTTCGTCCTTGACGAACTCACCGGTGGCGAAGTCGGTGCCGCCGAACAGTACTCGGTAGATGTCCTCGTGGCGCCACATGACACCCTTCGGGAAGCCGGTGGTGCCGCCGGTGTACAGCAGATAGATGTCGTCGGCGCTGCGCTGGCCGAAGTCGCGGTCGGGCGAACCCTGAGCCAACGCGGAGTCGAACTCCACGCCGCCGTAGCGCTCGAAGTCGTCGTCGGAGCCGTCCTCAACCACCAGGACGGTCTTCACGTTCGGCGTCTCGGGCAGCACGTTGGCGACCCGATCGGCGTATCGGCGCTCGTGCACCACCGCAACCATGTCGGAGTTCTCGAACAGGTACTTGAGTTCGCCCTCGACGTAGCGGAAGTTGACATTGACCAGGATGGCGCCCGCCTTGACGATGCCGAGCATCGCGATCACGATCTCGATGCGGTTGCGGCAATAGAGGCCGACCTTGTCGTCCTTCTGCACACCCCGGTCGATGAGGTAGTGCGCCAGCCGGTTGGCTTTCTCCTCCAGCTGCGCGTAAGTGATCTGCTCGTCACCGCAGATCAGGGCGACACGGTCAGGCACAGCGTCGATGGCGTGCTCGGCGAGGTCGGCAATGTTCAGGGCCACGAGACCTAAACTAGAACGTGTTACATTTTCATTCAAGTCTGTGGTACCACGCAGAAAGGCGGACACCCGTGAGCCAGCCCGAAAAGGGCCCCGACGCCCTCATTGAGCAGCGTGGACACACGTTGGTCCTGACGCTGAACCGACCGGAGGCGCGCAACGCCCTCTCCACCGAGATGCTCTCGATCATGGTCGAGGCCTGGGACCGCGTCGACAACGATCCGGAGATCCGCAGCTGCATCCTGACCGGCGCCGGCGGCTACTTCTGCGCGGGCATGGACCTCAAGGCGGCGACGGCCAAGCCGCCCGGCGACTCGTTCAAGGACGGCAGCTACGACCCTTCGCGTATCGACGCTCTGCTCAAGGGCCGACGGCTGACCAAGCCGCTGATCGCCGCGGTCGAAGGCCCGGCGATCGCAGGCGGCACCGAGATCCTGCAGGGCACCGACATCCGGATCGCCGGCGAAAGCGCCAAGTTCGGCATCTCCGAGGCCAAATGGAGCCTGTACCCGATGGGCGGCTCAGCAGTTCGACTGGTCCGCCAGATTCCGTACACCGTCGCGTGTGATCTGTTGCTGACGGGCAGGCACATCACCGCCGTCGAGGCCAAGGAGATGGGCTTGATCGGCCATGTGGTACCCGACGGCTCCGCACTGGAGAAGGCCCTCGAGATCGCCGAAGTGATCAACAACAACGGCCCGCTCGCCGTGCAGGCAATCCTGCGGACCATCCGCGAAACCGAGGGTCTGCACGAGAACGAGGCGTTCAAGATCGACACCAAGATCGGTATCGAGGTGTTCCTTTCCGACGACGCCAAAGAAGGCCCGCTGGCGTTCAAAGAGAAGCGGGCGCCGAACTTCAAGATGAAGTAGGCCCAGCGCCACTACAGTGATGCCCGATGACCCACCTTTCGGGCAAACGAGTCGTGTTCATGGTCGGCGCGCTGCTCGTTGCGGTGATGTCGTTTCAAATCAACGCGACCATGCTCGCTCCCGCGATCCGGGACATCGAGACCGAACTCGGCGACGGCGCGTTCGCGGCAATGTCGACGTACTTCTATCTGGCTGGTGCGGTCGGCAACGTGGTGCTTGTCAGGTGGAGCGACTTCGTCGGGCGCAAGCGGATGATGCTCGGTGTGCTGGTCGTGCTGTGTGTCGGCACCCTGCTGTGCATCATCAGCGCGTCACTGCCGATCGTGTTGATCGGCCGGTTCCTGCAGGGCGTCAGCAACGTGACGTTCGGTCTGGCATTCCTGATCATGCGGGAACGCCTGGACATCAAGACTTTTGGCTTTTCCAGTGGGTTGGTCACCGCAATGTCGGGCGGGGTAGCCGGCACTTGTCATCGTCGAGAAGCGGCTGCCGCATCCGCTGGTGAACATCGACCAGCTGCGGTCGCGCGAGGCCTGGCCGCTGATCGTGTTGACCATCCTCAACATGGGTTCGTTCCTGGTGATACTCGGCTTCATCGTGCCGTACATCGCCGAGGACAAGGACTCCGGATTCGGCCTCAGCGGTGTGATGACCGCGCTGCTGTTCATCACACCCGCTGCCCTGATCCAGCTGATCGTCTCGCCATTGGCCGGGCGCACCGCGGTGCGCATCGGGTTCGTCATGCTGCTGCGCGCCGGTCTGGTCAGTGCACTGACCGTCACGGTGCTGCTGGCTGTCTTCGCGCACAGCTTGGCGCTGCTCGTGATCTTCGTGGCGTTGTTGGGCATCACGTACTTCGGCATGGCGATGACCGCGATGGGAATCCTGGGCGTGGTGCAGGCGCCCGAGGACGAGCCCGGCTCGCTGCCCGGTATCAGCAACGCGGCCTACGGTATCGGTTCCTCATTCGGATTCGCCTGGGCCGGTCCGGTGGTCGGTTCGGGCACCGCGTCGAGTTTCGGGTTGTCGCTGTGGATCTGCATCGGCATCGGCGCGGTCTCGCTGGCGATGAGCCTCATTCTGCGCCCGCGAATGAACGCGACCGTCTCCGGACCGATTGCGCTGCGTCACTGAGAGTTCCGGTCAATCACCGCTCCAGATAACGAGAGCGGCAAGCCCACCGGGCGAGCTTGCCACTGGTGGTGCGCGGGATGGCACCGGCGGGCACGAAGCGAATGTCGGACACCGACAGACCATGCTTCTGCGACACCAATTTTCGGATTGCTTCGATCGCAGGAGCGGGATCGTCTCGTGCGGTGCCGGCCGCCCGTTCGGCGACGATCACCAAGTCGCCGCCAGACACCGTGAATGCCGCCACGTATCCCCGCCGCACCATCGGTGACGCCTCTGCCGTCGTGGCCTCGATGTCCTGCGGATAATGGTGAGCGCGATCGATGGTGATGAGGTCCGCGATTCGGCCGGTGACATACAGCTCACCATCCAGATACACGCCGAGATCGCCGGTGCGTAGCCAATTACCCTGCCGGGAGAGTAGTTTCGCCTCAAACGTCCGGCGGCTTTCATCGCGCCTGCCCCAGTAACCCCGGCAGACATTGTCGCCCTGCAGCCAGATTTCGCCTACATGGCCGTCGGGCACCTCAGCGCCGACGTCGGGGTCGACGATCAACGCCGACTGGCTGCGGGCCACCTGACCGCATGCGACGTGAGCCATCGCATCGGCACTGCCGGCACTCCTGTGCACCGCCCTGCCGTGCGCCAACTGCTCCCGGTCGAAGTAGCTGACCGTCGGTTCCGCGCAGGGCTCGATCGTCGAAACGAACAACGTCGCCTCGGCGATCCCGTAGGACGGCTTGAAGGCAGATCGCGGTAAACCGAAGGGCGCAAAGGCGTTATCGAACGCTCGGATAGCGTCGATGCTCACCGGTTCGGACCCGATGATCAACACGACATTGCTCAAGTCGACATCGTCACCGGCTTCCGGTACGCCCCGCTGGGCAGCCCACTCGTAGGCGAAGTTGGGTGCGGCGGTCACCACACGACCGTCCCGGGAGCCCGCGGACAACGCCCTGATCCACCGCTGCGGCCTGCGGAGGAACGCTGTCGGTGCCATCAGTGTCGAGTGCCCGCCGTACACCGCTGGGAAGCCGATCATGGATAGGCCCATGTCGTGGTAGAGCGGTAACCAGCTGACGCCGTGGGTATTTCGGTCCAACAGGTCGATGGACAGAATCATCTGGATCAGGTTGGTGCCGACTGCCCGGTGGGTGACTTCGACCCCGACGGGAGGCCGCGTCGCGCCGCCGGTGTACTGCAGATGCGAGACGTCCTCGACGTCGAGCGCTACCGGGATGAACGACTCCGCCGCGGAATCGGGTATGTCGTCGATGGCGACAACGGCAGGCCGACGGGCGGCCGGAATGTGCGCCAAGAATTGTTCCACCGACGCTCTGGCCATCGCGGTCGTGAGCACCACAGCCGGCTCAGCGTCGTTGAGCGCAATTTCGAGTCGTTCGGCGTGACCGGGTAACTCCGGTGCGAACAGTGGCACCGCAATGGTGCCCGCCTTCACCGCCGCGAAGAAGCCCGCGATGTATTCCAACCCCTGCGGCGCCAGAATCGCCACCCGATCGCCGCGGGCGGTGACCTGTTGGATGCACGCTCCAATGGCCCGCAACCGGACTCCGAGTTGAGTCCAGGTGATCTCACTGAGCTGACCCGCCTCCGACCGAGTGAAGTCGAGGTAGCGGTAGGCCACCGAATCGCCGACATTGGCGATATTGCGGTCGATGAGCGAGATCAGGGTGACACCGGGTGGCAGCACGACGCCGCCGTCGGCGTCGAGGCAGTCGTCGATCTGGAGCAGCCCGGTCATGACCGCAGTCTAGGCACGGCGACGACCAGTGGCCGCTGCCTGTGACGGACCTCGCTAGCTGGTGAGCACCGGCTTGGTGGGCGTGAAGGTGACCGGCATGGACTCGAGGCCGCTGACGAAGTTCGCTGGTCGCAGTGGAAGCTCGGCGCCGTCGGCGAGTTGCAGATCCGGCAGCCGCTTGAGCACCCGTCGCGTCATGTTGACGAGCTCGATTCGGGCCAACTGGTTGCCTAGGCAGAAATGTGTGCCGAACCCGAATGCCAAGTGGCTATTCGGGTCTCGCTGGATATTGAAGCTGTCGGGGTCCTCGAAGACGGTTTCGTCGAAGTTCGCCGACTCGAACATCAGCATCATCTTCTCGCCCTGCTGCAGCTTCGTACCGTGGAACTCGGTATCGGCCGTCAGCGTCCGACACATGTTCTTCAACGGCGAGGTCCAACGCAGCATCTCTTCGATTGCGCCGGGAACGAGGTCGGGGTTGCCTTGCAGCAGAGCCCACTGGTCGGGATGGCGGATCAGCTGCTCGGTTCCACCGGAAATCGTGTGACGTGTCGTTTCATCGCCGCCGACCAGGATCAGCAGGCTCTCCTGCAGGATGTCGTCGTCGGAGAGTCGATCGCCGTCGACCTCCGCGTGCACCAGCACACTGATCAGGTCGTCGGTCGGCTCGGCGCGACGCTGCTCGATCTTGTTGCGGGTGTAGTCGTTGTAGGCGATGAAAGCGTCCAAGGTGACCTGCATATCGGCCTCGGACACTGTGGAGCTCAGTCCGACCATCATCTCGTCGGACCACTTCAGGAACATCTCTCGCTCGTCGGGAAGCACGCCGAGCATGTCGCCGATCACCGCCATGGGCAGCGGTGCGGCGATGTCTCGGACGAAATCGCATTTGCCCCGTTCGCACACGGCGTCGATCAGCCAGTCGCACAGCATGCCGATGGATTCGCTCTGGACCTTCAACCGCTTGCGGGTGAAGCCGGCGTTGACGAGCTTGCGGCGCAGCAGATGTGCCGGATCGTCCATGTCGATCATCATCGGCAAGGGATCCTGATCGGGGCGGATGCCACCGGCGTTCGAGAACAACTCGGGGTTGCGCTCGGCGTCGATCACCGCCTGGTAAGTCGTCGCCCCGGCCAGCCCGTTGCGATCGCGGAACACCGGCTCGTTGGCCCGCATCCAGCGGTACGCGTCACGGGAGGCCGGTCGGTCGGCGTAAAAGGCACCGTCGGCGAGATCAACGTCGGGCCTTGTCATCGTCGTCACCGCCGAACCTCCTGCGCATCGGCGAACGACATCTCCACATTGCTTGCCGAACTGGAGACCAGCGCACGTTTCGGGAAGCCCAGCGAGGCAAGCTCTTTCGCGTAGGGGTGGTCGCCGAGCCGCACCTGCGCGCCGCCGGGTCGGTAACGTACGCCCTGGAAAGAAACCTGATAGGGGCTTTGGCGTGTCAAACCGTCCAGGCAGGAGTAGGCGCGCAATTCTTGCGACGCCGGCGTGAGCGCCGACGGCACAGCGAGTCCCTGGCTGAATTCCATGCCGAGCACGAACTGGCCGTCGATGCTGGCGTCGAAGCCGAATTGCTTGCCATCGCGAATGGTGAAGTCGGCCATCACCTTCGGGAAGCCCCAGATAGTCCTTCCCGCCTCCAATGTGAACGCCTGGTCGACGAACATGTGGGCCACGAACGCCGATTGCAGCGCGGGCGCATCGCCGCCGGGCGGCTTGACCATCACACACGTGCTGTACTCGTAGTACGGACCGAGGTCACCATCGACGAAGTGCGTCAGAATGAGCGTCGCGATCGCACGACCGGGAACGGGCCGGTACACCTGAAGACCGCTGCACTCGATCAACCGCTGTGCCGCGTCCGCATCGACGGCGAACATGGCGTTGTGCTGACTGGCCTTACGGATCTTCACCGGCATGGAAAGCACGGTGCCCGCGATGGTGTGCTGCGAAGACCCTGATTCAGTCATCCGGCCAATCTAGAACGCGTTCTAGACAACTAGCAAGAAGTGTCTACACCAGTCCCGCGAGGTCGCGGATCTGTTCGGGTGACCGAGCGCCGACAACCATCATCGTCACGCCCGCCGCTTCCCATGCCTTGATCTGCTGCTGCACATAGGGAAGGTCCCCGACGATCGCGGAGTCGTCGACGAGCTCGTCGGGAATGATCTTGGCCGCCTCGTCTTTGCGGTCCGAGCGGAAAAGCCGAGTGACGTCGTCGACCACCTCCGCGTAGCCCATCCGGCGGTAGACATCGGCGTGGAAGTTGGTGTCCTCCGCACCCATTCCGCCCACGTAGAGCGCCAGGTGCGGCTTCATCAATCCCATTACCGCCGGGCGGTCGTCGGTCACCACCACTTGCGCGGTCGCGCAGATCTCGAACGTCTCCCTGGTCCGGCGGGCGCCCGGTCGTGCGAAGCCCTCGTCGAGCCACTCGTTGTACATGGAGGCGATCCGCGGCGAGTAGAAGATCGGCAGCCAGCCGTCACAGATCTCGGCGGCAAGCGCTACGTTCTTCGGGCCCTCGGCACCGAGCATGACCGGGATGTCCGCCCGTAGCGGATGCGTGATCGGCTTGAGGTTCTTGCCGAGGCCGGTCGTGCCTTGTCCGGACAGCGGCAGTGGATAGTGCGGGCCGTCGCTGTGCACAGGAGCCTCGCGGGCCCAGACCTGGCGCAGGATGTCGATGTACTCGCGGGTGCGGGCCAGCGGTTTCGGGAACTTCGCGCCGTACCAGCCCTCGACGACCTGCGGCCCCGACACCCCGAGTCCGAGGATGTGCCGTCCGCCGGACAGATGGTCGAGTGTCAGCGCGGCCATCGCGCAGGCCGTCGGGGTTCTGGCGGACAGCTGAATGACGGACGTGCCGAGCCGCATCCGTTTCGTCTCGCGGCCCCACCAGGCCAACGGCGTATAGGCGTCCGAACCCCAGGCTTCGGCGGTGAACACGGTGTCGAAGCCGGCGTCCTCGGCCGCGGCCACCAGTTCAGCGTGGTTGTCCGGCGGCTGTGCGCCCCAATATCCCAGCTGCAATCCCAGCTTCATTAGCCCGCCTCTCTAGCATTCTCACGATGGCTTGAAACCATTCTTAGAACCTGTTCTACTCGAATCCGTGACCACCAGCCAAAGCTGCCCGGTGCAGATCGACAAGCATGAGCGGCCGCTCTCCGCGCCGCTGAAGCTCTCATTCGACTACACCCGTTCAGTCGGCCCACTCCTTAGCCAGTTCTTCACCGCGCTGCGCGAGCGGCGCATCGTCGGTGTCCGCGGTTCAGACGGGCGTGTGCACGTGCCGCCCGCAGAGTACGACCCGGTGACGTATGAACAATTGACCGAGATCGTACCGGTGAGCGGCGTCGGAACGGTGCTGTCGTGGACCTGGCAGTCGATCCCGCTGGAGGGTCAGCCGCTGGACCGGCCGTTCGCGTGGGCGCTGATCAAACTGGACGGTGCAGACACCGCGATGCTGCACGCCGTCGATGCGGGGTCCTCCGACGCCATCAGCACCGGCGCCCGCGTGCATGCGCACTGGATCGACGAGCCCGTCGGGGCGATCACCGATATCGCCTATTTCCTGCCGGGCGACGAAGACGAGTCAGCGGAACCCTCCTCCGACGACCGCGAGCCGGTCAAGATCCAGGTGACGCCGTCGTCGATCGAAATCCAGCACACGGCATCGCTTCCGGAGACCACGTTCCTCAAGGCGCTGGAAGAGGGCAAGCTGCTCGGCGCGCGCACGAGGCGCGGACGCGCCGATAAACCGGGTCCGGTGTACTTCCCTCCCAAGGAGGCCGATCCGGCCACCGGCCTGGAACTCGACCAGTTCGTCGAGCTGCCCGACAAGGGCACGGTCACGACGTTCGCGATCATCAACATCCCGTTCTCCGGGCAACGGATCAAGCCGCCCTACGTCGCGGCGTACGTGCTGCTGGACGGCGCCGACATTCCGTTCCTGCATCTGGTTACGGAGATCGACCCGGCAGATGTCCGGATGGGCATGCGCGTTCAGGCCGTGTGGAAGCCCCGCGAACAGTGGGGCCTCGGCATCGACAACATCGACTACTTCAAGCCGACCGGCGAGCCCGACGCCGAGTACGACACCTACAAGCATCACCTCTGAGGACTGGCATGACTGATATTGCAGTGGTGGGCTTCGCGCATGCGCCCCACGTACGCCGCACCGACGGCACCACCAACGGCGTCGAGATGTTGATGCCGTGTTTCCACAAGCTATACGACGAACTCGGCCTGCAGCAGACCGACATCGGCTTCTGGTGCTCGGGATCTTCGGATTACCTTGCCGGCCGGGCATTTTCGTTCATCTCGGCGATCGACTCGATCGGGGCCGTACCGCCGATCAACGAGTCGCACGTCGAGATGGACGCGGCGTGGGCGCTGTATGAGGCCTACATCAAGCTGCTGACCGGTCAGGTCGAGACCGCGCTGGTCTACGGGTTCGGCAAGTCCTCGGCAGGCACGCTGCGCCGGGTGCTCGCGCTGCAGACCGACCCGTACACCGTCGCGCCGCTCTGGCCGGATTCGGTGTCGATGGCCGGTCTGCAAGCGAGGATGGGGCTGGACGCAGGCAAGTGGACGGCCGAGGACATGGCACAGGTGGCCCTGGATTCCTTTGCGGCTGCGGGCCGTACCGACTCAGAGAAGCCGGCAAAAAGCATCGACGAGTTGCTCGCGCGGCCGTTCTTCGCCGACCCGCTGCGCCGCCACGACATCGCGCCCATCACCGACGGCGCCTCCGCGATCGTGCTGGCCGCGGGCGACAAAGCCCGCGAGCTGCGCGAAAACCCGGCCTGGATCACGGGTTTCGAGCATCGCATCGAGACGCCGATCCTTGGTGCGCGGGATCTGACCACCTCGCCGTCGACCGCCGCGTCGGCGAAGGCGGCGACCGGCGGAGACACCGGCTCCATCGAGGTCGCGGAGATCTATGCGCCGTTCACCCATCAGCAGTTGATCCTCACCGAAGCGATCGGGCTGCCGTCGTCCACCGAGGTCAACCCGTCGGGCGGTGCGCTTGCCGCGAACCCGATGTTCTCGGCGGGCCTGGAGCGCATCGGCTTCGCCGCACAGCACATTTTCAACGGCTCGGCGCAGCGCGTGCTCGCGCACGCCACCAGCGGTCCTGCGCTGCAACAGAACCTCGTCGCCGTGCTGGAAGGGAGGAACTAGTGGCCGGTCAGCTTGCCGCGGTCCTGGGTACCGGGCAGACGAAGTACGTCGCCAAGCGCCACGACGTGTCGATGAACGGTCTGGTTCGCGAGGCCATCGACCGGGCGCTCGAGGACTCCGGTTCGACGTTCGACGACATCGACGCCGTGGTGGTCGGCAAGGCGCCGGACTTCTTCGAGGGCGTGATGATGCCCGAATTGTTCATGGCCGACGCGACCGGCGCCACGAACAAGCCGTTGATTCGCGTGCACACCGCGGGTTCGGTTGGCGGTTCGACCGCGATCGTTGCGGCCAGCCTCGTGCAGTCAGGCAAGTACAACCGCGTGCTGACGATGGCCTGGGAGAAGCAGTCGGAGTCGAACGCCATGTGGGCGTTGAGCATTCCGGTGCCGTTCACCAAGCCGGTGGGCGCCGGCGCCGGCGGCTACTTCGCACCCCACGTGCGGGCGTACATCCGCCGTTCGGGTGCGCCGACGCACATCGGGGCGATGGTCGCCGTGAAGGATCGACGCAACGGCGCCAAGAACCCGTTGGCGCACCTGCACCAGCCCGACATCACCGTCGAGAAGGTGATGGAGTCGCCGATGCTGTGGGATCCGATCCGCTACGACGAGACCTGCCCGTCGTCGGACGGCGCGGCCGCGATGGTGATCGGTGACGAGGCCGCCGCCGATGCCAGGGTGGCCGACGGTCACCCGGTCGCGTGGATCCATGCCACGTCGCTGCGGACTGAGCCGCTCGCTTATGCCGGCCGCGACCAGGTCAACCCACAGGCCAGCCGCGACGCCGCCGCCGCGCTGTGGAAGGCCGCCGGGATCAGGAGCCCGATCGACGAGATCGACGCCGCCGAGGTGTACGTGCCGTTCTCCTGGTATGAGCCGATGTGGTTGGAGAGCCTGGGCTTCGCCCCGGAGGGCGAGGGTTGGAAGCTCACCGAAGCCGGTGAAACCGAGATCACCGGACGGATCCCGCTCAACGCCTCCGGTGGTGTGCTGTCGTCGAATCCGATCGGCGCATCCGGCATGATCCGGTTCGCCGAGTCAGCGATCCAGGTGATGGGCAAGGCCGGCGACCATCAGGTGCCGGGCGCCCGCAAGGCGCTGGGGCACGCTTATGGCGGTGGCGCACAGTACTACTCGATGTGGGTCGTCGGAGCTGATAAGCCGTGAAGTACACGCTCAGCGTGGCGATGAGCCCGATCGAGCAACTGATCGAGCTAGCCAAGACGGCAGAGGAAGTCGGATTCGATTCGATCGCGCTGCCGGATTCGATCTTCTACATGGAGAAGCAGTCGGCGGATTACCCCTATACCGCCGACGGCTCGCGGATGTGGAGCGAGGACACCCCGTGGGCCGATCCGCTGATCGTCGCGGGCGCGATGGGGGCCGTAACGTCGAACCTACGGTTCTACACCAACGTGATGAAGCTCGGCTCGCGCAACCCGCTGCTGCTGGCGCGCCAGGTGGGCTCGGTGGCGAACCTGACAAACAATCGATTCGGGTTTGGTGTCGGAATAGGCTGGGCACCAGAAGAATTCGAATGGTGCGGGGTCCCCTACGCCAAGCGTGGTAAGCGCGTCGACGAGATGATCGACGTCATCAAGCTGGTGCTTGGTGGCGGCATGGTCGAATTCCACGGCGAATTCTACGATTTCGACAGGCTGCAGATGAGCCCGGCGCCCAGCCGGCCGGTGCCCTTCTACGTCGGCGGCCACACCGATGTCGCACTGAAGCGCGCCGCACGGGTCGGCGATGGCTGGACCAGCGCAATGCTGACGTGCGATCGACTGGCCGAGATCATCGGCAAGCTGCAGGCCTTGCTGGCCGAATACGACCGCGCCGACGCCCCTTTCGAGTTTCAGGCGGTGTGCATCGACAAGTTCGACGTCGACGGGCACCGTCAACTCAAAGAGGCCGGCGTGACCGACAACATCGTCATTCCATGGATCTTGGAAGGGCACGGCTTCGACGCACCCATCGAGGCGAAGAAGGATTCTCTGAAGCGCTACGCCGACACCTTCATCCACTCGGGATGGCAACAGTGACAGACAGCCCGGTTCATCTGGCCGGCAAGCGTTCCCGCGAGGCAGCGATGGCGCACGACAAAGAGGCGTGGCTGGCCGTGTTCGCCGATGACGCCGTCGTCGAAGATCCGATCGGTCCATCCCACTTCGATCCGGAGGGCAAGGGACACCGCGGCAAGGAGGCGATCGCGAAGTTCTACGACATGGCCATCGCCCCGAGCCAGCTCACGTTCAACTTCGAGAAGACATATCAGTGCGGCAACGAAGAGGCCAACGTCGGCAACATCGTGATCAGGGCCGCCGGATACGAGGTCACCACCGAAGGTGTGTTCACCTACCGCGTGAACGGCGAAGGAAAGATCGTTGCGCTGCGCGCCTTTTGGGAACTCGACAAGGCCACCGCGAGCGCCCGCAGACTGTAGCGGTGTTAGCGCTAACATGGCCGGGTGTCTTTTCAGCCATGGTCGGCGCTCGGCGAGCAATACCAGCTGAGCCTTGACGCCGCGGGGCGGTCCGTGCGTGCGGTGATCACTGAAGTCGCCGCCGCGATACGGCACTTGTCGATCGACGGCGTGCAGCTCACCGCGGGTTATGACGACGACGCTCCGCCGCCATTCGGCTGCGGAATCGTGCTCGTTCCCTGGCCGAACCGCGTGCGTGATGGACGGTGGACACTGCACGGGCGAACGCTGCAACTCGACATCACCGAACCCGCGCGCGGCAACGCGTTGCACGGCCTTCTGCAGAACGCGCCGTATCAACTCGTCGAGCGCAGCGGTTGTTCGATCACGCTGCGCGCACAGGTCTTCCCGCAGAACGGCTATCCATTTCGGTTGGACACCTGCGTGCGGTACGCGCTCGTCACCGACGGCATCCAGGTGACGCACACGATTCGAAACGTGGGATTGCACTGTGCCCCAGTGGCGGTCGGCGCGCACCCGTTCCTCACTCTCGGCGACGTGCCGACCGACGCGCTGACCTTGACCGTGTCGGCGGACCGCCACATCGACGTCGATGACCGGCTCAACCCGGTCGGCGTCACATCCGTGGAGGGCACCAAATGGGACCTGCGCGGGGGACGGCCGGTGGCCGACCTCGACCTCGACGACTGCTGGTCAGGGGTGACCATGACCGGGGGTAAGAGCATCCACTGGCTGAGCGCTCCCGACGGGCGAGCCGTATCCCTGTGGGCCGACGATCAATTCGGTTATCTGCAGGTCTTCATCACTCGCGAGTTCCCGCACGCCGGTGGCTCGATCACCGCCGTCGCCGTCGAACCGATGACCGCACCGGCGGACGCGTTCAACAGCGGCGAAGGACTGCGGTGGCTGCTCCCCGGCGAGCGTTGGTCGATGTCGTGGGGGATCCGTTATCGCGACACCGTCAGGGTTCGATCACGACCTTGAGGCCGGCCCGGTCCGCGGCCACGGCGAATGCGTCCGCCGCGCGCTCGATCGGATACCGGTGGGACACGATCGAGGAGACGTCGATCAAGCCTTGCTGCACGAGCCGAATCGCGCGGGGATAGGCCTCATTCATACGCCGGACCATCGCCAGCGTAAGTCCTTTACGACGGGCCAGAGACGCTGGGAAGGAGGTGCGATCACCGTCGGGGATACCACCCAACACCACCCGGGCACCCGGCCGCGCCGTGCGCATGGCGATCTCAACTGCCGAGTCGGTCCCGGCCATCTCGAACACCGCGTCGGCACCGACTTCGTCGCTCGCCCCCGTCACGTCGAGAACTTCATCGGCACCGAGCCGCTTGGCCGCGTCCCGTCGATGTGGGAGTGGTTCGACGACCACCACACGCGCAGCTCCCGCCCGCCGCGCCGCCTGCATCAGCAGAAGACCGATCGGCCCCGCGCCGATCACGGCAGCGGTCGCCCCAATTCGCAAGTGGCCCAGGTCCAGTGCGTGCAATGCGACGCCGAGCGGCTCGAGCATCGCGCCGTCGGCCGCAGGCATGTCGGCGGGCACTCGATGAAGGGCCCACGACGGCCAACTCAGGAACTGCCGTAGTCCGCCGTCCAGGCCGCCGTGCCCGGCGAATACGACGTCGGGGCACAGGTTGCGGTAGCCGCCGATGCACACCTCACACTGTCGACAGGGCAAGGCCGGGTCCACCGCGACACGAAGCCCGTGCCGGGGACCGCCTTCGATCACACCAGCGAATTCATGGCCCGGCACCAAGGGCCGGGTGAGCTTGGCGTCGCCGATGCCCGCCTCGGTGAACCAGTGCAGGTCCGACCCGCATAGCCCGACCGCCGTGATGCGCACCAGTTCCTCGCCGGAACCGGCGGTCGGCACGGCTTCGGTGTGGGTCCGAATATCGCGCACACCGTGCAGTCGCGCAGCGATCATCAGAGCCGACATAACTGAATGTTAGCGTTAACATCAGCGCAGGGAAAGCCCGGTGAGCGTTCACATTTGGATACCATGCGACAGCAAACGTGTCTTCGTCGGCACGAGAGGGGGTCGCATCGATGGCGGGAGGCGTCGACAGGCCGGGGCGGCGTCGCGAGGGCCGACCGGTCAACATGTTCGACGTCGCCAAGGCAGCGGGCGTCTCCCATCAGACCGTGTCCCGCGTGCTCAACGACTCGGCCGCGGTGAAGGAGTCGACTCGTCGTCGAGTCAACGCCGCGATCGACGAATTGGGCTACCACCGTAATCTCGCGGCCAGGGCGCTCGCCACACACCGGTCGAACACGTTGGGCGTGATCTGTTTCGACAGCACGCTGTACGGCCCGGCGAGCATGCTGTACGCGATCGAACACGCCGCGCGGGGAGCCGGCTACTTCGTCAGCGTGGCAAGCGAATCCACCATCGACAGCACGACGTTGCCGCGGACACTGAACCGGCTGACCGAACAGTCGGTGGAAGGTGTCGTGGTGATCGCGCCGCTTTCCGAAACCCACGACGCGCTCTCGCGGCTGCGCCGAGACATCCCAGTGGTGGCCGTGGATGCCACCGGTGGACTCGGCCTGCCGGTGGTGAGCGTCGACCAGTTCGATGGTGCCCGACAGGTCACCAGGCATCTGCTGGAGCAGGGCGCATCGACCGTATGGCATGTCACCGGCGCCGAGGGCTGGACAGAAACCGAGGCGCGGCTGGCTGGGTGGCATCGTGAGCTGACCGATGCCGCACGCGCGATTCCCGAACCGCTGCACGGCAACTGGTCGCCGGCATCCGGGTATCAGGCCGGTATCGCACTGGCAAGACGGGCCGACGTCGAGGCGGTGTTCGTCGCGAACGATCAGATGGCACTTGGCGTCTTGCGTGCGTTCGCCGAGGCGGGCCGGGCGGTACCCGACGATGTTTTGGTCGCAGGCTTCGACGATGTGCCGGAGGCCGAGTTCTACTCTCCGCCGCTGACCACCGTCCGTCAGGATTTCACCACTGTCGGCCGAACGAGCGTGGAAATGCTGCTTGCCCGGATCGAAGGCACCGATTCCGGATCGGCCGACGATCAGCCGACACTGGTGCCCGCTCAACTCGTCGTACGGCAGAGCACCCGGCGGAGTTAACGGCCGCCCTTGCGCTTGTTGTAGACGTCGAATCCCACGGCGACCAGCAGCACGAGTCCCTTGATCACCTGTTGGACATCGCTGCCGATGCCGAGGATGGACATGCCGTTGTTCAACACGCCGAGCACCAGACCGCCGACGATAGCCCCGAACACCGTGCCGACACCGCCACTGGATGAGGCACCGCCGATGAAGGCCGCCGCGATGGCCTCGAGCTCGAAGTTGATGCCGGCCTGTGGCGTCGCGGAGTTCAGCCGCGCGGCGAACAACAGGCCCGCGACGGCGGCGAGCATGCCCATGTTGACGAACACCAACAGCGTCACCCGCTGATTGCGGATGCCGGACAGCCGAGCTGCCGCCGAGTTTCCGCCGACCGCGTACACCCGTCGGCCGAGGACCGTGTTGCGCATGACAAACGCGTAGATCAACGTCAGTACCACCAGGATGATCCCGACGATGGGCACGCCGCGGTAGCTTGCCAGCAGCAGCGTGAACGCCGCAAGCGCTGCGACGATCGCCGCGCACTTGGCCACGAACAGCGTGATGGCCGAAACCTGCTGTCCGTAGCGGATTTGCGAGCGCCTGCGCCGGATCTGTGCCACCAGGGTAGCCACCATGATGACCGCACCGAGGATGACCGTCGGCCAGTGATAGACGGCGCCGGTCCCGATCTCCGGCAGGAATCCGCTGCTGACCTGCTCGAGGCCGCGCGGCATCGGGGCGATCGACTGGCCCTCGAGCAGATACTGTGTCGCGCCGCGGAAGACGAGCATGCCGCCGAGGGTGACGATGAACGAAGGGATCCCGACGTAGGCGATCCAGAATCCCTGCCACGCACCGATCAGCGCGCCGATGCCCACGCACACCCCGACGGCCAACAGCCAGGGCATGTCGTTGCGCACCATCAGGACTCCGGAGACCGCGCCGATGAAACCGGCGATTGAGCCGACGGACAGGTCGATGTGGCCGGAGATGATGACGATGACCATGCCGATCGCCAGCACCAGGATGTAGCCGTTTTGTTGAATGATGTTGGTGACATTGAGCGGCTTGAGCAGGATGCCGCCGGTCCAGATCTGAAACAGCAGGACGATGGCGGCGAGCGCCACCACCATGCCGGACTGCCGCACGTGCGACATGAAAAACGACGAAACGCGCTGACGTAGGCCGGGTCGGTTCGGCCCATCGGACTGTGGTTGCGCCTCTGGATTCTCAGACGCCTTCTCGACGGTGGTAGTCACCTTAGGCACGTCCTTCCAACATGTACCGCATCAAGGTTTCCTGCGTCGCATCGGCCTGCGCCACCTCACCGGTCAGCCTGCCCTGGCTCAAGGCGTAGATACGGTCGCAAATGCCAAGCAACTCAGGCAGTTCCGAGGAGATGACCAGCACGGCCTTACCGCGCGCGGCGAGTTCGTTGATGATGGTGTAGATCTCGTACTTCGCGCCGACATCGATACCGCGGGTCGGCTCGTCCAGGATCAGTACGTCGGGATCGGTGAACAGCCACTTGCTGAGCACGACCTTCTGTTGGTTGCCGCCCGACAGCTTGCCGGTCACGGCCGATACCGAGGAAGCCTTGATCCTCATCGACCCGCGGAACCGCTCCCCGACAGTTAGCTCCTCATGCTGATCGACGATCCCCCGCTTGCTGATCTTGCGCAGCGACGGCAGCGTGATGCTCTGGGCAATGCTGTCCATCAGGTTGAGCCCGAGGTGCTTGCGGTCCTCGGTGGCATAGGCGATCCCATTGGCGATGGCATCGGTCACCGTGCGGGTGCTGACCTCCCGATCACCTTTGAAGACCTTGCCGTCTAGGTACTTTCCGTAGGAGCGGCCGAATACGCTGAGTGCGAGTTCCGTCCGGCCCGCGCCCATCAGTCCGGCGATTCCAACGATTTCGCCGGCACGCACGTTCAGCGAGACGTCGTCGACCACCTTGCGGTGTTGGTCGATCGGGTGCAGCACCGTCCAATTGGTCACCGCGAATGCGACGTCGCCGATCTCGCGTTCGGTGCGGGGCGGGAATCGGTGGGTGAGGTCCCGGCCCACCATGCCGCGGACAATGCGGTCCTCGGTGAGCTCATCGTCGACGGACATCGTCTCGATGGTGTGGCCGTCCCGCAGGATGGTGATGCTGTCCGCCACTTCCATCACCTCATTGAGCTTGTGCGAGATGATGATCGAAGTGATGCCTTGCCTGCGCAGCTCCAGGATGAGGTCGAGCAGATGACGACTGTCGGAATCGTTGAGCGCCGCAGTCGGTTCGTCCAGAATCAGCAGGCGAACCTCCTTCGACAGCGCCTTCGCGATCTCGACGAGCTGCTGCTTGCCGACGCCGATATCGGCGACCCGGGTTTGCGGGCTCTCCCGAAGCCCGACCCGGTCGAGCAGCGCCTGTGCCTCGACAAGCGTGTGATCCCAACTGATCACACCCCTTCGGCTCTGTTCGTTGCCGAGGAATACGTTCTCCGCAATCGATAGGTACGGCACCAGCGCGAGCTCCTGGTGGATGATCGCGATCCCGGCGCGCTCGCTGGACCGAATGTCCTTGAACTCGCACATACGCCCGTCGAGAAGGATTTCACCCACGTAGTCCCCGTGCGGGTACACCCCGCTGAGCACCTTCATCAAGGTCGACTTGCCTGCGCCGTTCTCGCCGCAGATGGCATGGACGGCACCGGCGGTCACCGTCAGATCGACATCCGAGAGCGCCGTGACGCCGGGGAACCGCTTGGTGATGCCCCGCATCTCCAAGAGCGTTGAGGTCATTGCACCTGAGCTTCGGTGTAGTAGCCCGAATCGACAAGTACCGCTTTGTAGTTCGACTTGTCGACACTGACCGGCTGAAGCAGGTACGAGGGGACGACCTTCACGCCGTTGTTGTACGTGGTCGTGTCGTTGACCTCTGGCTTGCCACCGGTGAGGACCGCGTTGGCCTCCTGAACGGCGGCCTTTGCGAGTTCACGGGTGTCCTTGAACACCGTCTGTGTCTGCTCCCCCGCGACGATGGACTTCACCGACGCCAATTCGGCGTCCTGCCCTGTGACGATCGGCAGCGGCTTGGTGGCGTTGCCGTAGCCTGCACTTTTCAGCGCCGAGAGCACGCCACGCGAAATTCCGTCATAGGGCGACAGCACCGCGTCGACCCTGGCCGTGGTGTAGGCCTGACTCAGCAGGTTGTCCATCCGGGATTGGGCCAGGCCGCCGTCCCACCGCAGGGTCGCGATCTGGTCAAACGACGTCTGGCCGCTCTTGACGATCAGCTTTCCGCTGTCGAGGTAGGGCTTGAGCACGCTCATGGCGCCGTCGAAGAAATAGGTGGCGTTGTTGTCATCGGGTGAGCCGGCGAACAGTTCGAGGTTGAACGGCCCTTTCCCCTGGCCGAGCCCGAGCTTGTCGATAATGTAATTGCCCTGCAGCACACCCACTTTGAAGTTGTCGAAGGTGGCGTAGTAGTCCACATTCGGTGTGCCTTTGATCAGGCGGTCATAGCTGATCACCGGGATCTTGGCGTCCGCCGCGTGTTGCAGCGTGGTGGTCAGCGACGAACCGTCGATCGGCGCGACGACCAATAACTTGACGCCCTTGGTGATCATGTTCTCGATCTGGGACACCTGGTTCTGCACGACGTCGTCGCCGTATTGCAAGTCGGTGGTGTAGCCAAGGGCCTGGAACTGGTCCACCATGTTCTTGCCGTCGGCGACCCAACGCTCTGACGACTTGGTCGGCATCGCGATGCCCACCGTGCCCTTCTCCACGCTGCCGCCACTCGCCGTGTCGGCGGACCGACCGCAACCCGAGAGAGCCAACGCCGTCAGCACCGCCATTACGGCGAGCCAGATCAACTTCCTCACGAATGCCTCCTCCTCGGGGGGACGCGGTCGGCCAGGCTCCGGCGTCCAAATGTGAGCGTTAACATGCCGGGCGATAGTATGTGAGCCAACTCACTGGCTTGTCAACAAGGTGCCCGAAACGGTGCACTGATCTGCGCACTTGGCAAATTTCTCGCCGGCACTGAGGCGGCGTCACGGCGAAGGCCGCGCCAAAAACACGGCCGTTGACAGGCCGTAATTGTTAACGCTAACATCCTCGCTTTGTAACGCCGGTCACACCCGCAGGACGGCGCGATGCGCGCTGACCTCGCCCGCAGCGACCGATTTCTACAGAACCGACAAACAAGGAGTCGCGGTGAAGAGAACAGTTGCAGCGGCGCTTGGTGCGCTGATCGCAGCAACCATGGTGGGGTGCGGCAGCGGTCCGGCGCCCGGCGGAAACGCGGACGGCAAGGTCACGATGGGCTTCGCTCAGGTGGGCGCTGAGAGCGGGTGGCGCACCGCGAACACGAAGAACATTCAGGAAGCTGCCGCGGCCGCGGGCGTCGACTTGAAGTTCTCCGATGCCAACGGCAAACAGGAGAATCAGATCTCCGCGATCCGCTCGTTCATTCAGCAGCACGTTGACGTCATCGCTTTCAGTCCCGTCGTCCGCACGGGCTGGGATGCGGTCCTTCTGGAAGCCAAGAACGCCAAGATTCCTGTGATACTCACCGACCGCGCCGTCGATACTCAGGAGACCGACGTCTACAAGACCTTCGTCGGCGCCGACTTCGTCGAGGAAGGCCGGCGCGCAGGCGATTGGGTGGTCAAGCAGTACGCCACCGCGCCACAACCGGTGAACATCGTGGAGTTGCAGGGCACCACTGGCGCCGACCCCGCCATCGACCGGAGCAAGGGCTTCTCCGAGGCCATCGCGGCCAATCCGAACCTGAAGGTGATCGCTTCGCAGACAGGCGATTTCACCCGGTCGGGTGGCAAGCAGGTGATGGAGGCCTTCCTGAAGGCACACCCGAAGATCGATGTCGTGTTCGCCCAGAACGACGACATGGGACTGGGTGCGATGGAGGCGATTGAGGCGGCCGGACTCAAGCCCGGGCAGGACGTCAAGATCGTGGCCGTCGACGCCACCCATGACGGTATGCAGGCATTGGCCGACGGCAAGTTCAACTACCTCGTCGAGTGCAATCCACTGCTGGGACCGCAACTGATGGACCTGGCCAAGAAGGTGGTTGCCGGTGACAGCGTGCCGGCCCGTGTTGTCGTGCCGGACAAGACATTCGACCAACAACAAGCCATCGCGGCCCTGCCGGACCGCAAGTACTGACCGACCGGAAGACACGCACCATGTCATCGACATCCGCCGCGCAGCCCGTGGCTCCTGTGGTGGAGATGCGCGATGTCAGCATCAGCTTTCCCGGGGTGAAGGCACTGGACCGGGTCACGTTGCGGCTGCTGCCGGGTGAGGTGCACGCCTTGATGGGTGAGAACGGCGCGGGAAAGTCCACGCTCATCAAGGCGCTCACCGGGGTGTACGATCTCGACGCAGGCAGCATCACGGTCGCCGGTGTGCCATGCCGGTTCTCGGGCCCTCGGCAGGCCCAGGATGCCGGGATCAGCACGGTGTATCAGGAAGTCAACCTGTGCACCAATCTGACCGTCGCTGAGAACATCTTGCTCGGCCGTGAACCGCGCCGACTCGGTCGAATCGATCATCGGGGGCTCAATCGGCGTGCCCGCGAGCTGCTTTCAGAGCTCGAGCTCGACGTGGATCCCCGTTCGTTACTCGGCACGCATTCGGTCGCGGTTCAGCAACTCGTCGCGATTGCACGGGCCACTGCAGTGTCGGCGCGAGTGCTGATCCTCGACGAACCGACGTCGAGCCTGGACGCCGACGAGGTCGCCGAGCTCTTCAGGGTGATCCGGCGGTTACGCGACGGCGGCACGGCGGTGCTCTTTGTCTCGCACTTCCTCGACCAGGTTTACGAGATCTCAGATCGGATGACGGTGCTGCGCAACGGTGAGCGGGTCGGCGAGTACCTCACCGCCGTGTTCAACCACCACCAGCTGGTCACCGCGATGCTCGGCCGCGAACTCGACCTACTCGACGAAATCGGCGACACCGAGCCGGGGACGCATCGCAACGACCTGGCGCCGCCGATCGTCAGCACCTCGGGCATCGGCCGCGAGCCGCGGGTACATCCGGTCAGCCTCGACATCGCATCCGGTGAGGTGGTCGGCCTGGCCGGCTTGCTCGGTTCGGGCCGAACGGAATTGGCCAGATTGCTGTTCGGCGCCGACAGGCCGACGAGCGGGCAGATCAACGTCGACGGAAAGCCAGCCCGACTGCGATCTCCACGAGCTGCAATCGGTCACAGATTTGGCTTCACCTCCGAGAACCGCAAGGGGGAGGGCATCGTCGGCGAGCTCAGCGTGCGGGACAACCTCGTGCTGGCGCTGCAGGCACGGCGCGGCTTCGCGCGGCCGCTGTCGGCGAAGGCCAAGAACCGGTTGGTCCGCCGCTATATGGACATGCTCGACATCCGACCGCGAGATCCCAACGCGCTGATCAAGAACCTGAGCGGAGGCAATCAGCAGAAGGTGTTGCTGGCGCGCTGGTTGATCACCCAACCCACGCTGCTCATTCTCGATGAGCCCACCCGTGGCATCGATGTCGGCGCCAAGGCGCAGATTCAGAAGCTGATCACGGAGCTGGCCGCCGACGGTATGGCGGTGTTGTTCATCTCGGCCGAACTCGATGAGGTCGCGCGCATCAGCGACCGTATCGCGCTGATGCGCGACGGACACAACATCGCCCAGATCAACGGCGGCTGCCCGGTTTCGGAGCTCACCCGGCTCATCGCAAGCGGGAGCCAACGATGACGCGCCGGCTGGTGAGCTCGCCGCTGCTGTGGCCCGTGCTGGCGCTGATCGCCCTGCTGTGCCTCAACATCGCTCTGACACCGTCCTTCTTGACCATCCGTGTCGAGGACGGCCACCTCTATGGAAGCGTGATCGACATCCTGCGCAATGGCGCGCCCACCATGCTCGTCGCCCTCGGAATGACGCTCGTCATCGCGTCCCGGGGTATCGACCTCTCGGTCGGCGCGGTGATGGCGATCTCCGGCGCGCTCGCCTGCGCACACATTGCGTCCGCAGCGGACGGGAGCAGTGTGCTCACCGTTGTGACCGCCATGCTCATCGCACTCGGCGTCGCCGTTGCGCTCGGGCTCTGGAACGGAATCCTGGTCTCCAGTCTGGGGATCCAACCGATCATCGCGACGTTGGTGCTGATGACTGCGGGTCGAGGCATCGCCCTGCTGGTCACGAAAGGTCAGATCGTCACCGTCACCAGCGATCCGTTCAAAGTTCTCGGCGCCGGATACGTTCTCGGCCTGCCGGTGGCGATCTTGGTGAGTTTGGCTGTCTTCGCCGTCGTCGGATTGGTCACCCGCCGCAGCGCGCTCGGCATGTTGTTGGAAGCCATCGGTATCAACCCCGAAGCCAGTCGATTGGCCGGCGTGCGTTACCGCACAATCGTTTTCGCCGTCTACGTATTCAGCGCCATGTGCGCCGGTGTCGCAGGCTTGATGATCGCCTCCAACATATCCGCGGCAGACGCCAACAACGCAGGCCTGTGGATCGAGATGGACGCCATCCTCGCGGTGGTGATCGGCGGCACGTCATTGCTTGGCGGGCGCTTCAGCCTGACCGGAACCATACTCGGAGCCTTGATCATCCAGACCCTGACCACCACCGTGTACACGGCGGGTATCACGCCCGAGACCACCCTTGTGTTCAAGGCGATCGTCGTCATCGCTGTTTGTTTGATGCAAGCCCCGAAGTTCCGGCGACTGGTTCGACGACGCCGTGGAGCAGGCAAGCGACCTGCCATCCCGAGTACCGACATATCCGAACCCACGCGAGAAACGGACAAGGTGGCGGCATCGTGAGCACCCAGACCCTGCGTCGCCCACCGGTCGTCCTCACCTCGATCGGTGAGCGGATGCGAGGACGGTACCTGTCCCCCATCGCCTCCCTCGTCCTGTTCATCGCGCTGTTCGGCACCGTCATCGTGCGGTACGGATTCGCCAGTCCCGGGCAGGTGTTTTTGAACCTGCTCGTCGACAACGCCCACCTGATCGTGCTGGCCGTCGGCATGACATTCGTGATCCTCACCGGCGGAATCGATCTCAGTGTCGGCTCGGTCGTCGCCCTGTCCACCGTGATCCTTGCCAAGACGCTGCAATCGGGTTGGCCGGCACCCGTTGCCATCGCGACCGTGCTACTGGTCGGCACTGTGCTCGGGTTGCTGATGGGTACGGTCATCGAGTTCTTCGACGTACAACCGTTCATCGTCACACTCGCCGGGATGTTCCTGGCTCGCGGACTGTGCTACGTGATAAGCGTTGACACGCTGCCGATCAAGAACCCCCTGCTGAGGGCGCTCGGCTTGAACTATCTGTACCTGTACGAGGACAAGTTCATCCGCTGGACAGTCATCATCGCGCTGACCGTCGTTGTGGTCGCGGTCTACATCCTGCACGAGACCCGATTCGGGCGAACCGTTTACGCGATCGGTGGAAGCAGGCAGTCGGCTCAGCTGATGGGGCTCGCTGCCGCGCGTACTCAAGTCTCGGTGTATGTGGTCAGTGGCTTCTGCGCCGCACTTGCCGGCTTGCTGCTGGGCGTCCAGAAGTTGTCGGGCTACAGCCTCAACGGAGTGGGACTCGAACTGGATGCGATCGCTGCCGCAGTGATTGGCGGGGTATTGCTCTCCGGCGGCGTCGGTTTCGTGCTCGGCTCGCTCATCGGGGTCCTGGTGCTGGGCACCATCCAGGTCTTCGTCACCGCGGAAAACCTTGATTCCTACTGGACCCGGATCATGACAGGCGTCCTGCTGCTGGTATTCGTGTTGGTGCAACGAGTGCTGGTCAGGAACACCCGATGACCGCAGAACCGGCCCCGCGCAGACCCGTCATGGCAGACGTCGCAAAGCTGGCAGGCGTCTCGCATCAGACCGTGTCGCGGGTCATCAACGGCTCGGCGAGCATCCGGCCCAGCACCAGGGAGCGGGTGGAACGCGCGATCGCCCATCTCGGCTATCGGCCCAACACGGCCGCCCGCGCGTTGGTCACGCGGCGGTCGAAGATCATCGGGATCATCGGCAGCAACACCGCCCTGTACGGTCCGACCAGCATCCAGTTCTCGATTCAGGACGCCGCTCGGGCCGCAGGCTACTTCACCAGCCTGGTCACACTCGCCGCGGTCACACACGACGAATTACGCGGCGCCCTTGACTATCTCGGCCGCCAGTCGGTGGAGGCGATCGTCATGATCGTCACCCAGCAGGATGCGCTTGCCGTGGTCCGCTCGGAGGCCACCACCATCCCGCTGATCGTCGTCGAGGGTGAGCTGTCCGGACGTGGCCTGAGCGTGGGAGTTGATCAAGCCGAAGGGGCTCGGCTGGCGACGCAGCATCTGATCGACCTCGGTCACCGCGACATCGTCCACGTCAGCGGCCCGCTGACGTGGACCGAGGCCCGAGCCCGCCGAACCGGCTATGTCGAGGTCATGCAAGCGGCGCGGCTGCCAGTGTTGGCGGATCTCGAAGGCGACTGGAGCCCAGGCAGGGGCTACCAGATCGGCCGAGAACTGGCCGATCGCAACGACTTCTCGGCGGTCTTCGTGGCGAATGACCAGATGGCAATCGGCATCCTGCAGGCGTTTTCGCAAGCGGGTATCAGGGTGCCCGAGGACGTCAGCCTGATCGGCTTTGACGACATTCCCGAGGCCGCCTACCTCAATCCAGCGCTGAGCACGGTTCGACAGGACTTCCACACGGTCGGCAGGCGGGCGATCGAGCTTCTGACCGCGGTCCTCGACGGCGTCGCCGCCACCACCCCGCTGCTCGCTCCCGAACTCGTTGTTCGCGCCAGTACCTGCCCCCGAGTCGGAACCACGTGAGGACATTGATGCCACGTCAGAAGTACACGGTCGGAATTGATTTCGGCACCCTCTCAGGACGCGCCGTCGTCGTGCGTGTCGACGACGGCGAGGAAATGGGCAGCGCCGACCACGACTACGAGCACGGGGTGCTGACTCAGGCTCTGCCCGTCGGCGATGTGCGGTTGCCCGCGGAATGGGCGCTCCAGGTGCCCGACGATTACCGGAAGGTGCTGAAAACCGCGGTACCTGAAGCGATCCGGCGGGCCGGTGTCGACCCTCGCGATGTGATCGGGATCGGCACTGATTTCACCGCCTGCACGATGGTTCCCGTGCTCTCGAACGGCACCCCCCTGTCTGAGACGGCCGCCTTCGCTGAGCGGCCGCACGCATATGCGAAGTTGTGGAAACACCATTCCGCGCAGGTACAGGCCGATCGGATCAACTCCCTGGCCAGTGACCGGAACGAACTGTGGCTCAAGCGATACGGCGGATTCATCTCCAGTGAGTGGGAGTTCGCGAAGGCCTTGCAGATCCTCGAAGAGGACGCGGAGGTCTATCACGCCATCGACAGATGGGTGGAAGCCGCCGACTGGATCGTCTGGCAGCTGTGTGGCAAGTACGTGCGTAACGCGTGCAGCGCCGGGTACAAGGGCATCCTCCAGGACGGGCAGTACCCGTCCCGCGAATTCCTGACCGCCCTGCACCCCGAGTTCGCCGATTTCGTCGATACCAAACTCGACCACCCGATCGGCGCGCTCGGCGCGAGCGCCGGACCACTGACCGAGGAAGCGGCCGGGTGGACCGGGCTGGCGGCAGGCATACCGGTCGCGGTCGGCAACGTCGACGCGCATGTGACAGCGGCCGCGGCCGACTCCCTCGAACCCGGCCAACTACTGGCCATCATGGGCACCTCAACCTGCCACGTGCTCAACTCCGATGTGCTGCAGGAAGTTCCGGGCATGTGCGGCGTCGTCGACGGCGGCATCGTCGCCGGCTACTGGGGTTACGAGGCGGGTCAGTCCGGCGTCGGGGACATCTTCGCGTGGTTCATCGACAACTGCGTTCCGCAGGCCGTTCACGAACAGGCGCGGGCCCGCAACATGTCCGTTCACGACCTGCTCACCGAACAGGCAGCAGACCAGCGCGTCGGTCAGCACGGCCTCGTGGCACTCGATTGGCACAGCGGCAATCGGTCGGTGCTGGTCGATCACCAGTTGTCGGGCGTGATGGTCGGGCAGACCCTGGCCACCACCTGTGCCGACATGTACCGCGCGCTGCTGGAGGCGACCGCGTTCGGCACCCGGATGATCGTCGAAACATTCAGCAACAGCGGGGTTCCGGTCACCGAAGTCGTCATCGGCGGCGGCCTTTTGAAGAACCGCCTGCTCATGCAGATCTATGCCGACGTCATAGGACTGCCCCTTTCGACGGTCAATTCGACGCAGGCGCCCGCGCTTGGCGCGGCCATTCACGCCGCCGCGACCGCAGGCGCTTATCAGACCGTGCCGGCCGCAGCGAAGCAGATGGGCGGTCGTACGCACCACGCGTACACGCCGATCGGCGAGCACGCCGCACGCTACGACGCGTTGTATGCCGAGTACGTCAAGCTGCACGACTGGTTCGGCCGCGGCAACGCAATGATGCGGACGCTGCGCACGATAGCCGCCAACGCACGAGCCGAAAGAAGCTGATGACCGTCACCTCCGAGATCCAGACCATCGTCGAAGATCTGCGCCGGGAAGTCTGTGCGCTGCACGCGCAGCTGACGAAGTATCAGCTCGTCATCTGGACCGCGGGCAACGTCTCGGCCCGTGTGCCCGGGCGCGACTTGATGGTGATCAAACCGTCCGGCGTGGATTACGACGCGTTGGCTCCCGACGACATGGTGGTGTGCGACCTGCACGGCAACCTGGTGGACGGTCGGTTCGCGCCGTCCTCGGACACCGCAGCACATGCCTATGTCTACCGGCACATGCCCGAGGTGGGCGGTGTGGTGCACACCCACTCGACGTATGCCACCGCGTGGGCGGCAAGGGGCGAACCCATCCCGTGCGTGTTGACGATGATCGCCGACGAGTTCGGCGGCGACATTCCGGTCGGCCCGTTCGCGTTGATCGGGGACGACTCGATCGGCCGCGGCATCGTGGAGGCACTACGGCACAGCCGATCTCCCGCCGTGTTGATGCGCAACCACGGGCCGTTCACCGTCGGACCCGACGCGCGCTCGGCAGTCAAGGCGGCCGTCATGGTCGAGGATGTCGCGCGCACCGTGCACATTGGTCGACAACTCGGCGCACTCGAGAAGATCGACGACAGCGACATCACCGCGCTGTTCGACCGCTACCAGAACGTCTACGGCCAGCAGGCAGCTGCGCAGGAAGGTTCAACACCATGATCGATTCAGGAATGGTCGACGGCGAAGTGTGGTTCGTCACCGGGAGCCAGGCCATGTACGGCGAGGAAACCCTCGATCAGGTGGCGCGCCAGTCTCGCCAGCTCGCCGAACAACTCGACGGCAGCGCCGAGATCCCGATCAGGATCATCTGGGTACCGACAGTTGTCACCTCCGACAACATCGCGGCGGTGATCCGGCAGGCCAACGACAGCGCGCACTGCGTCGGCGTGATCGCGTGGATGCACACCTTCTCCCCAGCCAAGATGTGGATCCGCGGGCTGAAGGCACTGCAGAAGCCCCTGTTGCATCTGCACACCCAGTTCGGTGTCGAGTTGCCATGGGGCAGCATCGATATGGACTTCATGAACCTCAACCAGGCCGCGCACGGCGACCGGGAGTTCGGCTACATCCAGTCGCGGCTCTCGACGCCGCGCAAAACCGTCGCCGGGCACGTCAGCGATCAACGCACCCGCGCACGCATCGGGGCATGGACGCGCGCCGCGCTCGCCGCCGCCGAACTCGCTACCCTGCGGGTCGCGCGGTTCGGCGACAACATGCGCAACGTCGCCGTCACTGAGGGCGACAAGGTCGAGGCGGAAGCACATTTCGGCGCCTCGATCAACACCTATGCGGTCAACGATCTGGTCGACATGGTGGAGCGGGTGCCTGCGTCGGAGGTCGACAAACTGGTGCGCGAGTACGAGAACGCCTACCGGCTGGCGCCAGAACTGCGCCCAGGAGGTGAGCGCCATACCTCGCTTCGGCACGGCGCACAGATCGAGGCTGGGCTGCGGAAGTTCCTGGAAACCGGCAGCTTTCACGCGTTCACCACGAACTTCGAAGACCTGGGCGGGCTGCGCCAGCTGCCCGGCCTCGCGGTGCAGCGGCTGATGGCCGACGGCTACGGGTTCGGCGCAGAGGGCGACTGGAAGACCGCCGTGATGCTGCGAGCGGTCAAGGTGATGGCCGAGGGACTGCCCGGCGGTACCTCGTTCATGGAGGACTACACCTACGACCTGACCGCGGGCGCTGAACGAGTGCTCGGCGCTCACATGCTCGAGGTGTGCCCGTCCATCGCCGCGGAGGTGCCGTCGCTGGAAGTGCATCCGCTGTCGATCGGCAGCCGAGAGGACCCGGTCCGATTGCGGTTCACGGCGGCACCGGCGGATGCGGTGATTCTCGGAATCAGCGATATCGGTTCACGATTCCGACTGGTGGCCAACGAGGTTCGGGTAGTCGAGCCGCCGGCACCGCTGCCGAAGCTGCCCGTTGCATGCGCGGTGTGGGAGCCGCGCCCGAACTGGTCCGTCGCCGCCGAGACATGGCTGGTGGCGGGCGCACCGCACCACACCGTGCTGACCACAGCGGTCGGGACGGAGATGCTCGAGGACTTCGCCGCGATGACCGAGACAGAGTTGCTGGTGATCGACGCCGACACCACTGTGCGCGGTTTTGTTCGAGAGCTCAAGTGGAACGACGTGTACCACCACGTCGCCGCCGGGCTCTGACGCCACCGCACGCGTATGCGGCCATTGGATCGCTTCGACCGCGACTTGCTGTCGTTCATGGTCAGCTGGGCGCCGTACGGCGGACCGCCGGACAACGAGTGCTTCGTCGAATTCGGAATGAGCGCCGACCGGGTGCGTGAGCGGTGTGTGCACGTGGTTTCCACGGCGCGCGCCGCAGATTGCGCCGACGAGGAGCGTGAGCTATTGCTGCGCACCTGCCGGTTACTGCTGGGCCAGCGGGGTCAACGCGACAGCCGGTCGATGCCCATGTTGACCAATCCGAATGTGATCCGCTTCGCGCGACGGCCGGCCTCGCCGAGGAACCGACGCGATGCGTTGGCGGGCCGCAACGCGACATCGTCGCCGACCCGCACCCTGCCGCCGGTGTCGACCCAGCAGTAGACGCCGAGGCAGCGCTCCGCACGCGTGGCCACGACCTTGGTGATTCGGCGATCAACCTCGAATCCGGGTTGCGCCCGGCTGGGAACGACGCAGCGGATCGTCGGCATCGTGACCTCCAGGACGGTGCCACCGACTGCGAGCTGCGCTCCGGTCCAATGTGACTCCGGCAGCCCGTCGGCTGGATCATCAACCGCGAGAAGCACATTGGGCCGAAACCGGCGCACATCAAGATCACTGCCGACTTCGGCGCCGATGGTCGCCAGGCTGGTCTTGGTCAGCACATGCAGCGGAGCCAAGTCGACGAACATCCCCGGTGGGGTGGAGTAGCGGGTGAAGTTGACCATGTCCGAAAACCGCATCATCGACAGATCAGGCAACTTGTCGTCGTCCGCGAGGCCGAACGCCGCCCGAAGCCATCCCGCCGACATGGTTTCGGAGCGCTCCGCGCGTGAGAGTTCGTGCAGGCGGGTGTCGTCGACCGGCGGCAATGCGGTCAACTCGACCTCACGGTGGGCCAATTCAGAGAGTTTGGTGTTCACGCCGCTGTCGCTGCTGGGCACCACCGATCCGTCGGGAAAGGTGATCGCCACCTCGGGAACGTTGCCGGGGCCTGCGTCCGGCGGAACAGCGTCGAGGTATCGAGCGGTCGCAGTCAGCAGTGCTGGGAGTTGGCGCGCAGAGGCCGTGACGCCCTTCTCGACGTCGCGAACCGCCCACAGTCGATCACCGAGGACTCCCCTCGGCCCCACGTCGGCATGTTCGATTCGAGCGCCGCCCAGCGACTTGACGGGATAGCGCCACAGTTCGGCGACCTGACCTATGGTCATGGCGCCACGCTACGGCGCGCTATTCGGAAACGGGTCGCATTCCGGTCATGTAGCGGCGGGCCAGGTCCTGATACGCCCCGGGGTTGGTGTCGACCCACATCTGGGCACCGGTGCCCGCGACCGGCCCTCGCACCTTCGCGGGGGCACCGGTCACCAGCACCTCGTCGGGAATCTTCGTGCCACCGACCACCAGCGAATGCGCGGCGATCAGGCTGCGGGCGCCGATGACAGCGCCGTCGAGGACCGTGCAGTGGTTGGCGAGCACCGCCTGGGCCCCGATGTGTACTCCGTGCACCACACACCCGTGCGCGACGGTGGCCCCAGGGCCGACGTCGACAGGAATGCCCGGCGGCGCGTGCAGCACGCAGCAGTCCTGTACGTTGGCGCCTTCCCGGACGATGATCGGTGCGAAGTCGGCGCGGATGACCGCGTTGAACCACACCGACGCGCCTGCCTCGACATGCACGTCGCCAACCAGCGTGGCGGTGGGCGCGACAAACGCGCCTGGATCGACCGTCGGTGATCGGCCCTCGAATGAGTACAACGGCATCGTCTAGATATACCGCAGGTAAACCCAGCGACGAGCGGTTGCGCGTGGGGGCACCTCCCGCCCGCGAAGCTGGGCAGGGGGAGAGCCGATCAACCGCGTCGATTGCGCCCCGCTGGGCAAAAACTGTAACGTGTTCTAGTTAGAGAGCACAGATTGGGAGACCAGAGGTGACCACCGAAACCGCAGGCATCCGCGAAATCGACGCCGGCACGCTGCCGGACAGGTACGCGCGAGGCTGGCACTGCCTTGGCCCGGTGCAGGACTATTTGGACGGCAAACCGCACGGCATCGAGATTTTCGGGACCATGTTGGTGGTTTTCGCCGATTCGCACGGCGACATCAAAGTTCTTGATGGCTACTGCAGGCACATGGGCGGCAACCTGGCGCAGGGCACCATCAAGGGTGACGAGGTCGCCTGCCCCTTCCACGACTGGCGCTGGGGCGGCGACGGCAAGTGCAAGTTGGTGCCCTACGCCAAGCGCACCCCGCGATTGGCCCGCACCAGGTCGTGGACGACCGATGTGCGCGGCGGACTGCTGTTCGTCTGGCACGACCACGAGGGCAATCCACCGCAACCAGAGGTGCGCATCCCGGAGATTCCAGAGGCGGCCAGCGACGAGTGGACCGATTGGAAGTGGAACTCGATCCTGATCGAAGGCTCCAACTGCCGCGACATCATCGACAACGTCACGGATATGGCGCACTTCTTCTACATCCATTTCGGGCTGCCGACGTACTTCAAGAACGTGTTCGAGGGCCACATCGCGTCGCAGTACCTGCACAACGTGGGCCGTCCCGATGTCGACGACATGGGCACCACTTACGGTGAGGCGCATCTGGATTCGGAGGCGTCGTACTTCGGTCCGTCGTTCATGATCAACTGGCTGCACAACAGTTATGGCGGATTCAAGGCCGAGTCGATCCTGATCAACTGCCACTATCCGGTCACCCAGAACTCGTTCATGCTGCAGTGGGGGGTGATCGTCGAGAAGCCCAAGGGACTCGATGAGGAGACCACCGAAAAGCTGGCGACAGTGTTCACCGAAGGGGTCAGTAAGGGCTTCCTGCAGGACGTCGAAATCTGGAAACACAAGACCCGCATCGAGAATCCGCTGCTTGTCGAGGAAGACGGCGCGGTCTATCAGATGCGCCGGTGGTACCAACAGTTCTACGTCAACGCCGCCGACGTCAGTTCGGACATGACCGACCGGTTCGAGATCGAGATCGACACCACTGCGGCCAACGAGAAGTGGCACGTCGAAGTCGAAGAGAATCTCAAGCAACAGGCTGCCGAGAAGGAAAAGGCCGGTTCGTAAATGACCGCGCGCAAGGACGCCCCGGACGCCGACCGGCTGGCACGGTCGATGCTGGAGCTCTACGGCGCACACGATGATCACGAGGGACACGGTGCCCATGCGGAGGGCGGGGCGCCGAAATCTGCTGGCGCACCGAACTTCGCGTCGGATCCCGATCGCGCCGCGGCGGTGCGCGAAGCCACGCAGCGTGATCGCCAGCGGTACTTGACATCTGGTTTGGTGTCCGTCGACTGCCGGTTCTGCCACGTCGCGGTGCAGGTCAAGAAACTCGGCCCCGGCCATACATCGGTGCAGTGGAACACTGAAGCCTTGCAGCGGTGTGCATATTTCAGCGAGATCCGGCAATCCGGCGGTGACTCCGCTCGAGCGAAATCCTGTCCGAAGCTCGCCGACAGCATCAGACACGCGGTGGCCGAGGGGTGTTTAGAGGAAATGTCCAGTGCCCCTTCGCCGGGCGACGGCTAGTCTGCTGATCAGCCTCGCCGTCGCGGGCTGCACCCGAGATGCCGAGGCGCCGACGCCGCGGCCTGAGCGACCGGTGGCACCGATCACCGCGCTTCAGGTCGACGACCTGTTGAGCGACAAGGTTCAAGACAAGGACGGCAACCTGTTCGTCACCGTCACACCGCCGCAGTGCGCCGGGCTGGCGCGGGAGGTGGACCCGCCGCTGATCTTCGATCTGGACCCGGCGGCGACCGACGGCGGACACTGGGTGACCGAGGACGGCCCCGACGTGGTCATCGACGAGGCCGTCGGCGTCTACCACGCCGACTTTGACCCGGAGTACGCGCTCGCGCAGACCGCACGCACCATCGAATCGTGCCGCGATGTGCCGTTCACTGTCACCGACATGCGCGGCCGCGACTACCACTTCCGGTTGCTGCCGCACATCGAATCGGGGTCACCGGACGTCGTGCTCTACTCGTTTCGGGCGCCCGACTGGGCGTGTGACAACGCGTTCGTCGCGGCGCACAACGCGGCGGTGCGAATCTCGACGTGTGCGGCCGTCAACGGATACGACGTGCTGTCACTGGCTCACGACGCGCTGAAACGCATCGAGGAGCTGGCCAATACGACGGCCTGAGCTTTCTCGCGCGTTAGAAGCTAGAGCCCCTTGAAGCGGTCCTTGACCTGCTCGCCCGTCAGGCCGTAATCGGCCAGTGAATAACTGTGCTTCGGGGCGCGGGGGCCCTTCTTGCTCTCGGCATGGGTATCCTCCGCCGCCGTCCTTGCCTCGTCGCTGAAATCGATGCCGAAGTGCCGATAGATCTTCTCCAGCTCGCGGACCGGTTCAGCGATGAAGTCGAAATAGTCCATGTCGTAGAATTGGGACGAATCATGTTTGACCCGTTCGGCATTGAACAACTCGAGTCCCCGAGACCACGTCTCCAATGCGTCCGCCCCGATCGTCTCACCGACAAATGTCGTCGACCAGCCCTCGGTCGTGTGCTGGGCCAACGAGCACATCGACGCCATGATCGTTTCGGGCGGCCGATGACACTGGACCACCAGCGCGTCGGGATACGTCGCGAACAACGCGTCGAGCGCGAACAGGTGGCTCGGATTCTTCAACACCCACCGCTTGTCCGCCTCGTTCAACCCGATGAGCTGAAGATTCTTACGGTGCCGCTGATACGGCGGCGTCCAGTCCTGGCGAGCCAGCCAGCCGGAGTAGGTGGGGATATGGGCGAGTGTCTCGTAGGACACCGAGTGCAGAGACTGCCGCAACAGCTGCCAGCATTCCTCCACATCGTCTGCGGTCATGTAATGCAGCCCGGTGTAATCCGGGTTCTCCTCGTGAGCTTTCTTGAAGCGCGCATCGAGGTCAGCGAAAACCGGGTTTTGCGGCCATGTTTCGCGTGGTGGGCGCGGCTGAGGGAATTCCGCAAGCCACAGTTCGAGGCCTTGATGCCGGGGATCGGCCGCCAACAGCCGATGCAGGGCGGTGGTGCCGGTGCGCGGCAGTCCGGTGACGAAGATCGGCCGCTCGATCGCGACATCTGTGTGCTGCGGATACTGTTTGAACGCGGCCTCCGACACCAGCCTCGCAACCAACGCGTTGCGCACGAAGAACCGCTGCATCTTGCTGCCGAACTCCGTCAGGTTCGCGTCGCGCGCGTACGAGTCGAGTAGCACCCCGAGCGCTTCGCGGTAGTTGTCGTCGTCGGTCCCGAAATCATCGAGCCCACAAGCCTTGATGGCGGACGCGTGCAACTCGTCGACGGTGCCTACGTTGGTACGGGCGGTCATTTAAGCCTTGTACTCCCCGCAGTTGACGTCGAGAGTCTGCCCTGTGATGCCGCTGGACAGATCACTGGCCATGAAGAGGATCGCCGAGGCGACTTCATCCTCCGTCGGCAGGCGCTTCAGATCGCTGTTGACAGCGGCGGCCTTGTAGATCTCGTCGACGGTCGTACCGTACTTACCGGCCTGGTGCTCGAAGTATCCCTTCAGCGTGCCGCCCCAAATGTAGCCCGGCAACACCGAATTCACCCGAACGCCGTGCGGGCCGAGCTCACTGGCCAGTGACTGGGACATGGCCAACAACGCGGACTTGGCCATCTTGTACGCACCCTGCTTGGGGTCGGAGTGACGCACCACCATCGAGTTGACGTTGACCACGGACCCCTTCGCCTCCGTCAATGCGGGCGTGAAGCCCTGAATCAGCCGCAACGCGCCGAGGACGGTGAGCTCCAGTGTGTCTCGGATGTGGTCGAACGTGGTGTTGGCGAAGGGCTTCATGGACGGCACCTTGAACGCGTTGTTGATCAACACGTCAACCTTGCCGTAGGCCTTCAGCGTCTCTTCGACGAGGTTGTTCACCTGATCCTCGTCGGTGATGTCGGTGCCGACCGACACCGAGCGCCTGCCCAGGTCGGTGATCTGCTTCGCCACGTCCTCCAGACGTTCCACCGTGCGGGCCGCGAGCACCAGATCCGCACCCTCCTCGGCGCATCGCCGCGCGAGCGTGGTGCCGAGCGCAGGGCCGACACCACTGATCACGACGACCTTGCTGTCCAGTAAGCCGGCCATTCTTCTACCCCACCATCCTGTGTCCAATTTGCGCCTGGCGCTGTGCGATTCGCGCGCGCCAGTCCTGCTCGGAGATCTTGTTCTGCTCGTAGTAGGGCAGCGACGCGGCAACTTTGTCGAAATCGACCACTTCGGCCGTCGGCCCGTCCGCCGCGGTGAGCTCCCGCGACACCCGCTGCCAGCGGAACTGCAGATAACCCTTGGGGTGGCCAAGCGTCTCCACCCAATTGGTGACGCCGGGGTTGCGGTCGGCGACCACGATTCGGATCTGTCCATCCGGATCCGCCTGCGCCTGAGTGCCGTTCAACGACGTCTGGTGGTTGATGTAGTCCAGCGAGATGTACCACAGGCTGCCCAACTGGAATCCGAGATAGGGCGCATCGCTCACGGGAAGCGTGATCACCATGGCCTGCCCCGGTGTCAGTTCGAAGTGGCCGACCGACGAGTACTGCGTGGCCAGCCCACCGGGGGTGAGCCGGGGCGCCACCAACGTGTTGACCGGAATGTTCGTGTAGAACCACTGCGGAAACTGCAACCAGGTCTTCACCCGCTGCACCAACTGCTTACCTGCAGTGGCGTAACGCTTTTCAATCAGCTGACGGGTCAGCGGCGGCGGTGCCGTGCCCGCGGTGTCGAGACGCTTGATGGCGAAGGACCCACGCTGCGCCGACCAGTCGTTGTAGACCTCTCTGATCACCAACTGCGACGGGGCGTCCGGGGAGAAGCGCCATTCGAAGGTGCCGTCCGCGCCGATGTCGAGTTTGCGGTCGTCGAATGCCGTCTCGCTGTCGGGCACCACTTCGTCGGTGTATTCACCGCCGAGCAGTTGAAAGCTCACGTCGGTTGTGGTGCCGCGCTTGCCAGTCACGACGTAGTCGTGGCCGGGCAACACGCGGGTGCCGAAATAGAGGGTGTCGGGATTGTCGAGGCCCATCTTCGTGAACGGACCCGTGCCGCTGTGCAGGAACGGGTGGTCGCGGTCGTAGTCGAACGCCACGTGGGTGCACGCCGCGATGCAGCCCGCCAGATACTGCAGACCCTCCAGCAGATCGGCCTCGGATTCGATGTGCGGGGCCTGCGCGACCAGCCTCTCGGCTTCGGCGATCGCATCGGTAAATGGCTTTGTGAACACGCTTCTGAAACTAGAACGCGTTCTACCGAGAGTCAACATATCGACCGCAACGGTACATATATGGAACGCCACGGGTACGCTCCAGGAATGTCCGCCACCGAGACCACCGGCCGTGCGTCGCCTCCCACCGAGCGCGTGGTGCGCATCCTGGACTTCCTTGCGACGTGCCCCGACGAGCGGTTCGGGCTCTCCGATCTCGCCCGCAGGCTCGGGCTGAGCAAGCCGACCTGTCTCGGCATCGTCACCTCCCTCACCGAGGCCGGCTATCTGGTGCGTGACCCGAACGACAAGACCTACCGCCTCGGTCCATCACTGATCACCCTCGGGCACAAAGCCCAGGAGTCCATGCGCGTCAGCCCCGCAGCCCGCGACGAGCTGCGCCGCCTGTCCGCACGCTTCGGTGTCACCGCCGCCCTCTCCGGCGTGATCGATGACAGAATCACAGTCCTGGATTTGGTGGCGCCATCCGGTGCAAGACCCGGCGTCGAGGTGGGGCAGAGTTATCCCTTCGCGCCTCCCGTCGGGCTGATGTTCGTGCTGTGGGACGACGAAGCCGAACGCGATTGGCTTGCAAAGGAACCCACGCTGCCGCTGCGGACGAACAGCGACCGGCTGAACCGGGTGATCACCGCGTGCCGCGCGGACGGTTACCTCGTGGAGCGCCTGACCCCTGGCGGACGGCGGCTGTACTCGTTGATGGCGGGCGTGCCGAGCAACCTGCCCGACGAACTGCGGGCGCTGCTCGGCGAATTGGTGTCCGATATCGGCGAACGGGTTTACCTGCGGGACGAGAATGCGGGCGGGCGCACCGCTCGTTTCGATATCAGCGTGATCTCGGCACCCGTCTTCGACCACTACCAACGCCAGGCGATGGTGGTGTCCATGCATATCGGAAAGTCGTTGTCCGACAATGAGATAAGCGAGCGTGCGCGCGCCGTGGTGGCAACAGCCGACGCGATCACCAAGCAATTGGGCGGTGCCAAGCCCACTCGTTAGGGGTGTTTGGCATCGCGTCACGACGGGTAGCCAGCCCGATGTCCGGGGGGGTCTTCACATGAACTACAAGTCGACGTTGGACAAGGAGTTCGGCATGAAGATCAAGAACATCGCTGCCAGCGCCGCAATTGCAGGCGCGCTGGGGATCGGGGCAACTGCGATCGGTAGCGGGCTCGCACAGGCCGACCCGCCGGGTCCGTGGCCTCCGATTCCACCGATTCCTGGCGATAACGCGTGGCTGCCCGGCGATCCGCCAGGACACAATCCCTGGGGTCCCCCCGGACAGCTGATGAAACAGCCGGGTCCGTTCTACGGAGTTCCGCCGGGCCAGTGGGATGATCCGGTGACGTTCGGCATGCCCGCCGTCTGGCTGCCGCCGAACATCGACGGCGTGACCGTGCCATTGCCTGTGCGGTTCAATCCCGATTTTCCGGGTTGGGGCGTTTGGGTGAACCCTGACTGGTTCGTCCCGCTGCCGCAGGTTCAATAGGCAGGCGCACTCAATAGGCATAGGTATTCGCTGGTTTGGCGACCTGAATCACCCGCGAAACTGCAATGGTGGGAACGAAATTCGTCGATAGCCCGGACGATCCGGGCACGACGCTGCCCTCTACCCGGAGCCAGGTGTCCTCCGGGTAGAGGGCCGCAACCCCGGCGGCGGGGCCGGACAGGTGCACGTGGGCCAGTTGCGCGTCGGCGGCGCAGCACACGATGACGACGCGGCCGAGGTCGGTGCCGGCCGGGTAGTGGAGCGTGAATCCGGTGAGCGTGATGAGGCGCCTGTCGAGGCTGTTGGTGGAATCGGCCGCGGCCCGCATCATCACGTCCGGAATGGACACCACAGGGGCCCGTCCTGCTGGAAGCGGAGGGAACGCACGCTTGGGCGGTGCCGTCGTGGAGAGGGCTTCTGGAGCAGCACCTTGCGCACCCAGTGGCGGCGGCACCACGAACGCGGTCAGCGCAATTGGCATCAGCAGCAGCCAGACCAGCCACGAGCGATGACGATGACCGTGATCGTCTTCAGACACGCCGCGGCGCAGATCCCGGACCATTGACGCGACGGCAAGCCCGATCAGGACGGCGCCCGCGGCGATCAGCCACGGCAGCAGAGACGGCTTGACGAAGTGCAGATAGTTACCCTTGACCACCATCAACAGGGCGCTCAACCCGACGAGCAGCACCACGGTGTGCTGCGCCCCCCGACTCATCGCGCACCGCCGAGGAAAACCATGCCGACCGCCGTCGCGACCAGCGTGGCCACTACAAACGTCGCAGGCCCGAACCGAACTGCGAAAGGCCTGCCGAACATGCCGGCCTGCATGGCCGCAAGCTTGAGGTCGACGGCAGGCCCGACGACGAGGAATACCAGTCGCGGCAGCAGCGGCAGCATTGTCAGGCTGGCGGCAACGAAAGCGTCGGCCTCCGAACACAGGGCCAACACGACGGCCAATACCGCCATGGTCAGCACGCCCGCGAAGGTGTTTCCGGCGAGATGTTGAAACACCCACGGAGGCAGGGCAACTCGTAACGCTGCTGCGGCAGCCGCGCCGAGCACCAGATAGGAGGCGGCCTGCAGGAAGTCGTGCCGGGCCGCTTCGGTGAACACCACCCAGCGTGACGCGCCGGTGTCAAGCGGGCTCGGCAGGCGCCGAGTCACCCATTCAGACCGGCCCCACCGAAGCCAGAGCAACCCCATCACCACCGAGGTGATCAGCGAGCCGGCGCAGCGCGCCACCACCATCGCGGGCTGGCCAGGGAACGCCACCGCGGTGGCCACCAGCACGACGGGGTTGATCGCGGGCGCCGACAACATGAACGTGAGCGCGGCCGCGCCGGAAACACCGCCGCCGAACAGCCGCCGTGCTATCGGCACCGATCCGCATTCACAGCCCGGCAGAGCTGCGCCCCCGACGCCCGCGACGGCGACCGCCAACGCGGGACGCGAGGGTAACCAGCGGGAGATGCGGTCGGCTGACACGAAGGCCGCGATCAGACCGCTGACCACCACACCAAGCACCAGGAACGGCAACGCCTGGACGAACACTCCGCAGAACACCGTCGCGGCCACACTGACGTCGACGTGTCGGGCCACAAATGCACTCATCGCGCCGGCCGATGAGGCCAGCGCGATGAGCGAAGCGAGCAAGACCTCCATGGATCCCACGCGCCTGCGGCGCGCGGTAGGGGCGGCGATCACCGCCCCATCTTGCCCGCGTTACCTGACTAGAGCGTCTGCAGAATCTCCGAGATCGGTGTCGGGGTCACGGTGACGCCGCACTGCGCCAGAAGGTCGTTCGCGGGCTGGTTGATGACCTGCAACTCGTTGGCGATCTGCGGGTTCGCGTCGAAGTACACCTGGTAGGCCTGCTCGGCCTGCTCAGGTGACTGTTTGGCGATATCCGTCAGTTCCTGGTTGGTCTGCGGATGCGCGGCCAGATAGGCCGCTGTGCTCGCCGACACCGAGCTCGCGGTGGTCGCGATGCCACTTTGGCTGCACGCGTCGGGCGCAGCATTGGCGACGGGCAGGACGATGGCCGCCGATCCGAAGGCCATCAGGCCACCGGCGAACATTCCGTAAAGGCCGCGTCGCACGGTCGTTGCGGACATATGCATCGAATCACTCCTTTGGTTTGCGACGGAAAGCCGCACCAAAGGCCTAACCCGGATCCGGGGGTGCCTAAACAAATCGCAGGCTGAGCGCGGTGTCAGCCGCGCACGGCGCTACTTCGCGGCGGCCGCGTCCTGCTCGCGCTTGATCTCGAGCGCGATGTCGATGAGCTGGTCCTCCTGGCCGCCGATCAGCTTGCGCTGACCCGCCCGGTGCAGCAGTTGATGGGCGGGTACGCCGTAGCGCTCGGACTGGCGGATGGCGTGCTTGAGGAAGCTCGAGTAGACCCCCGAGTAGCCCATGATCAGCGCATTGCGGTCGAGGAGGCACTCCTGCGGCATCGCGGGTTTGACGACATCCTCGGCGGCGTCAGCGATGTCGAAGAAGTCGATGCCGGTCTTCACACCGATCTTGTCGAACACGCCTATGAGGGCCTCCACCGGCGCGTTGCCCGCACCCGCACCGAACCGGCGGCACGAGCCGTCGATCTGCTTGGCCCCCGCGCGGACTGCTTCGACGCTGTTGGCGACGCCGAGGCCGAGGTTCTCGTGGCCGTGAAAGCCGACCTGTGCGTCGTCGCCGAGTTCGGCGACGAGCGCGGCAACGCGGTCTCGCACACCCTCGAGCACCAACGCGCCCGCCGAGTCGACGACGTACACGCACTGGCACCCGGCGTCGGCCATGATGCGTGCCTGTGCCGCAAGCTTTTCCGGCGAAATGGTGTGGCTCATCATCAGGAACCCGACGGTCTCGAGGCCCAGTTCGCGTGCCAGCCCGAAGTGCTGAATCGACACGTCGGCCTCGGTGCAGTGGGTGGCGATCCGGCAGATGGTGCCGCCGTTGTTCTGCGCCTCTTTGATGTCCTCTTTGGTTCCGACGCCAGGCAGCATCAAAAACGCGATCTTGGCCTCTTTCGCGGTCTCGGCCGCAAGCTTGATCAGTTCCTGCTCAGGCGTTTTCGAGAATCCATAGTTGAAGCTGGACCCACCGAGCCCGTCGCCGTGGGTGACCTCGATGACCGGCACACCGGCGGCGTCCAATGCCGAAACAATCGAGTGCACCTCATCTTTGGTGAACTGGTGGCGCTTGTGGTGGGAGCCGTCACGCAGCGATGTGTCGGTGATGCGGATGTCCCACACCGGGTTGAAGAAAATATCGGTGCTCATGCTTGTGCACCTCCCGCCAGAGAGAGTGATTCCTTCGCGATTTCCTCGCCGACCTTGGTGGCCGCCGCGGTCATGATGTCGAGGTTGCCTGCGTACGGCGGTAGATAGTCCCCGGCACCCTCGACCTCGATGAACGTCGTGACCAGGTGGTTGCCGCCGTTGACCACCGACGGCTCGTCGAACTGCGGTTCGTTGAGCAGCCGATACCCGGGCACATAGGTCTGCACTTCGGCGACCACGTCCTTGATCGACTGCGTGATCGCGTCGTGGTCAGCATCCTCGGGAATAGCGCAGAAGATGGTGTCGCGCATGATCATTGGCGGTTCGGCCGGGTTGAGGATGATGATCGCCTTGCCCCGCTTGGCGCCACCGATGTTCTGCACGCCGGCGCTCGTGGTCTTGGTGAACTCGTCGATGTTGGCGCGGGTGCCGGGTCCGGCCGACGCCGAGGACACCGACGCCACGATCTCGCCGTAGGGGACGTCGACAACACGGGAGACTGCGTAGACGATCGGAATGGTGGCCTGCCCACCGCAGGTCACCATGTTGACGTTCTCGGCGTCCAGGTACTGCCGCAGGTTCGCGGGCGGAATCACGCCAGGCCCTACCGCCGCCGGTGTCAGGTCGATCGCGCGGATGCCGGCTTCGGCATATTTGGGCGCCGCGTCCCGGTGCACGTATGCGCTGGTGGCCTCGAAGACCAGGTCCGGTTTGTCGCTTTGAGCGAGCAACCAGTCCACTCCCTCGTGCGATGTCTCCAGGCCGAGCTTGCGGGCACGGGCCAGCCCCTCGGACTCGGGATCGATGCCGATCATCCAGCGCGGCTCCAGCCACTCCGACCGCAGCAACTTGTAGAGCAGGTCGGTGCTGATGTTGCCCGACCCGACGATCGCGACAGAGGCCTTGCGAGCCATGGGTACTCCTCGCTATTCGAAGCTATTCAGAACTATTCGAAACTCAGTCGTACAGAACCCAACCCGGTGAAGTCGGCAACGAAATTGCTCCCAGGCGGTGCATCTATCGCACGCGTGCACGAGCCGGGCAACACGATGTCGCCCGCCTTCAACCGCACCCCGAAACCATCCACCTTCCGGGCCAGCCATGCCACCGCGGTGACCGGATTGCCGAGCACCGCGTCGCTGCGCCCCTTGGCGACGACCTCACCGTTGTTGGTCAGCACGGCATCGATGTTGCGAATGTCGATGTCCTTGGGCGAGACCCTCGCTTCACCGAGCACCCAACCCGCTGAGGAGGCATTGTCGGCGATGGTGTCGCACAGCTTGATCTTCCAGTCGGTGATGCGGGTGTCGATCAGTTCGATCGACGGTGCGAACGCGGCCGTCGCGGCCAGCACGTCGTCCTCGGTGCAACCTGCGCCGGGGAGGTCGTCGGCAAGGACGAACCCGACCTCGACCTCGACGCGCGGATACAGGTACTTGGCCGACCTGACTGGCCGGTCTTCGTAGACCTGCATGTCGTCGAGCAGGTGCCCGTAGTCGGGTTCGTCCACGTTCATCATCTTCTGCATGGCCTCCGACGAGAGGCCAACCTTGTGTCCCACTACGCGGGCGCCTTCTGCGACACGCTGCCGGATGTTGATCAGTTGAATCTCGTACGCGTCGACGACGTCGATATCGGGATTTCCGTCGGTCAACGGAGTGATGGGAACCCGGCTGCGCTCGGCCTGAGCGAGGTCGGCTGCGAGCTGTTCACGTACCTGGGCGCTGAGCATTTATGCTATGGCCTCTCTTGGTCCACTCGTTTCTTCGACCGGCGCAGTTGTGAGTCGGCCGGGCAATTCTATAACGTGTTCTACATGACGGGTCAGGAGTACGGCGCTTTCGACGTGGTCGTGGTAGGAAGCGGCGCCGCCGGCATGGTCGCCGCCCTCACCGCGGCCCACCAGGGACTATCCACATTAGTCGTCGAGAAGGCGCCGCACTATGGCGGTTCCACTGCGCGGTCGGGCGGTGGCGTATGGATTCCGAACAACGAAGTCCTCAAGCGCGACGGCGTGACCGACAGCCCCGAGGCTGCCCGCACGTACCTGCACACGATCATCGGCGACGTCGTCGAACCCGAGCGCATCGACACCTATCTCGAGCGCGGTCCCGAGATGCTGTCCTTCGTGCTGAAGCACTCGCCGCTGAAGATGTGCTGGGTGCCCGGCTACTCGGACTACTACCCCGAGATACCGGGTGGACGCCCTGGCGGCCGGTCGATTGAGCCGAAACCGTTCAACGCCCGCAAGCTCGGCGCCGACGAGTCCGGCCTGGAGCCGCCATACGGCAAGGTTCCACTGAACATGGTTGTGATGCAGCAGGATTACGTGCGTCTGAACCAGCTCAAGCGTCATCCGCGCGGCGTCCTGCGCAGCCTGAAGGTCGGTGTCCGCACGGTGTGGGCGAATGCGACGCGCAAGAATTTGGTTGGCATGGGTCGCGCGCTGATCGCCCCGCTCAGGATCGGCCTGCAGCAGGCGGGTGTTCTGGTCAGGCTGAACACCGCGTTGACCGACCTCTATGTCGAAGACGGCGTGGTGCGTGGCGTCTATGTCCGCGACATGAACGCCCCGGAATCCGCCGAGCCCGAGCTAATCCGAGCCCGTCGCGGAGTGATTCTCGGGTCAGGCGGATTCGATCACAACGAGCAGATGCGAGTGAAGTACCAACGTGCACCGATCGGCACGGAATGGACGGTCGGAGCCGAGGCCAACACCGGTGACGGCATTCTCGCGGGCGAAAAGCTCGGCGCCGCACTGGATATCATGGAAGACGCCTGGTGGATCCCGACGGTCCCGTTGGTCGGTGCGCCGTGGATCGCTTTGTCGGAACGGAACTCACCCGGCGCGATCATGGTCAACATGTCCGGCAAGCGGTTCATGAACGAGTCGCTACCCTACGTCGAGGCCGGTCACCACATGTACGGCGGACAGTACGGCCAAGGGCCGGGGCCTGGTGAGAACATTCCCGCCTGGCTGGTCTTCGATCAGCAGTACCGCGATCGCTATATCTTTGCCGGACTGCAACCCGGACAACGCATCCCGACCAAATGGCTCGACTCTGGTGTCATCGTCAAGGCCGGCACCCTGGAAGAGTTGGCGCAGAAAGCCGGCGTCCCTGTCGACGCCTTGAAGGCGACGGTCGAGCGGTTCAACGGCTTCGCCCGGTCAGGCACCGACGAGGACTTTCACCGCGGCGAAAGCGCTTACGACCGCTACTACGGCGACCCGACCAACACGCCCAACCCGAACCTCGGGGAGATCATCCACCCGCCGTATTACGCGGCCAAGATGGTGCCCGGCGACCTCGGCACCAAGGGTGGCATCCGCACTGACATCCATGCCCGCGCGCTGCGCGACGACGGTTCGGTCATCGCCGGGCTGTACGCCGCGGGCAACGTCAGCGCGCCGGTGATGGGACACACCTACCCGGGGCCAGGGGGGACGATCGGTCCCGCTATGACTTTCGGGTACCTCGCGGCGCTACATATCGCTGCAGCCGCGAAGGCGGCGACATCCGATTCGGGGAAGAACTGATGCCGATCAATCTGGACGAGGCGCTGGGCGCCGAACTCGAACCGGCCGAATTCTCTTGGACCAGTAGCGATATCCAGTTGTACCACTTGGGCCTCGGCGCGGGCGCCGACCCGATGGACAAGCGTGAGCTGCGTTACCTGACCGACGAGACACCTCAGGTGTTGCCGACGTTCGGCAACGTCGCGCAGAGCTTTCACATGACCAAGCCGCCGACGGTGCAGTTCCCCGGCATCGACATCGAGCTCTCCAAGGTGCTGCACGCCAGCGAGGCGGTGTCGCCGCCAGCCCCGATCCCGCCGTCGGGCACCGGCGTGGCGGTGACGCGCTTCACCGACATCTGGGACAAGGGCAAGGCCGCGGTGATCTGGTCGGAGACGACGGTGTCGGCGCCGGACGGCACGCTGCTGTGGACGCAGAAGCGGTCGATCTTCGCGCGCGGCGAGGGCGGCTTCGGTGGCAACCGCGGGCCGTCGACTTCATCCGAACCCCCAGAACGCGCACCAGACGTCGAACTCTCCATACCTGTGTCGCCGCAGCAGGCGCTGCTGTATCGGATGTGCGGTGACCGCAATCCGCTGCATTCGGATCCGGACTTCGCCGCCGCGGCCGGGTTTCCGCGTCCGATCCTGCACGGCCTGTGCACCTACGGCATGACCTGCAAGGCGATGGTGGATGCGCTGCTGGACGGGGACGCGTCGCGGGTGGCCAGCTATGGCGCCAGGTTCGCGGGTGTGGTCTTTCCCGGTGAGACGCTGACGGCCAGCGTCTGGAAGGCGGGCGATGGTTTCCGGGCCGTCGTCACCGCGCCGGCGCGCGATGACGCCGTGGCATTGGCCGGCGTCGAGCTCATCCCGGCGTAGCCGTCGGCCAGGCTGCTAGTCCTTGCGCAAGCAAACTGCAGCAAACTCCTGGGGCCTGACAGTCAGCGGCCACTTGGGCTCAACGCATTTGAAGGCAACCCGTTGACATTGCGATTCTCCGGTCAACTGACTCATCCCGGCGGTGCGATCTCGATGACGTGCCGTGCGCACGGTTAAGTGTCCCGACGCGCGCGTCGAATTTTCCGGTCTAAGTTCGCTGACGGTGTCGTCGAATCTCATCATCCGAACGACCGACACAGTTGCTGGCAAACGCCAAAAATCCACGAATCTAGTGGTTGACAGGCTATTGTCGGGTCTGCGAAGCTAGCAGGGACTTCCACGGAGGAAAGGCAGGGGGAGCCATGAACACGATTGCTACAAAGCTCCAAGTTGGTACCGCAGCACTCGCCGTCGCGGCGGCGGCGACGTTAGTACCGGTGGCGGCACAAGCCGCACCCGAAATCTCGGCGCCTACCGCGCCGATCACGCAGGTAATTGACCGTGCGGTCGAGGGAACAGGCATCGCCAGCATTCCCGAGTTCAGCTTCTTCTTCTTCGGCCCGACGCCTTCGTCGCAGCCGCCGGGGATCACGTTGTTCAGCCCGGGTTTCCCGATTCTCGGTCCGGTCTCGCAGATCCTCAATCCGCTCTGGCGCGTGCTCGGCCTGAACGGTAAGGAGCTCTGCCTCGGTGGCGCCAGCATCCAGTGGGGTTCTTACGGCGGGTTCAGCGTCCGCATCGGACTCGGCTGCTAACCACCTCCGTAAGCAAACGACTAATCGACCGCCCGGCGTGCCGAGCGGTCGATTAGTCGTTGTCCAGTACGGCGTCGATACCGGTTTGAGCAAACATCTCCCGTAACCGCCGATTTTGCTTCACACTGAAAGAATCGGCACACACGGGGGGGATACTGTCGACGTGGCAAACGCAACAGATGACGATCACGGGTCGCAACCGGACGAAGGCGCATCTGAAGTCAGCAACTCTGTGCAGACGCGGCGCACCAGATGGCGGTCCCTTCCTCGGGGTCGGCGACGCGCGGCCGCCGGAGGGCTCCTGCTCCTTCTCGTTGTGGCGTTCGCGGCCTGGCTCGGGTACCAAGCGACGCAGGCCAAGTCGTCCCTCGAGCAGGCACGCGCCAACGCGCAGAACGCGAAGGATGCGCTCTCGAAGGCCAACGTCGGCGAGGCGACAAAGTGGGCGGACGCCGCACAGTCGGAGGCCCGGCGGGCACAGGACGCGACGCATTCGGTGCCGTGGAACATCGCCTCGGTTGTGCCGTGGTTGGGTAGTCCCTTCAAGAGCGGGCAGCAGATTTCCGACGTCGTCATGGGCCTGGCCTCGGACGTCTTGAAGCCCTCTGTGGGGGTCGCGCAAGCCCTGTCGCCCGAACATCTGCTGAGCGGCGACGGACGAGTCGACGTTCAACTTCTTAGCGACAACGCGCCGAAACTAGAAGAAATCTCGAAAGCTGCGAAAAGACTCAACGCTCAGGCGGAAGCAATCACTGACCCTGCTTATCTCTCGGCTATCGGCGACGCGCGCTCCGCACTCCAAACGCAGACGTCAGATATCACCGGACTGCTGGCGAACACGGCGCTTGCCGGTCGACTCGCAGGGCCGATGATGGGCGCGGACGGCCCGCGGGCGTACTTCATAGGATTCCAAACCAACGCCGAGGCTCGAGGCACCGGTGGGTTGGTCGGCGGGTTCGGCATTCTTCAGTTCGACAACGGCGCCGCAAGCGTGGACACACTGGGACAAAACGTAGCCCTGGATAGGAAATACGCACCGATTGATCTTGGCGAAGAGTTTACGAAGGAGTACGGGTTCAACAACCCTACGACCGATTTTCGAAATAGCAATTACAGCTCGCATTTTCCCTACGCCGGCCGCATATGGCAATCCATGTGGGAACAGATATCGGGACAGCGGGTAAACGGTTCGATATCAATCGACCCAGTGGCGCTCAGTTACATCTTGGGCGCAGTCGGCCCGGTAACGATGCCGGATGGTGAGGTGATCACCAAAGACAATGTTGTCGAGATGACCGAGAACACTTCTTATATCCGGTTCGCTGACAACAACGAAGCGCGCAAACAGTACCTTCAAGATGTCGCTGCCGCTGTCGTGCGAAAGATGACCGGCCACCTGGAATCGCCTCGTGCGCTTCTCGATGCGCTGGGCAAGTCGGTCAGCGAGGGACGAATCGCGGTGTGGAGCGCCTCGCCCGAGGAGCAAAAACTTCTCGAAGAAACACCCCTGGCCCACGTCGTGCCCGACGACCCGGCACCGTTTGCGTCGGTGGTCATCAACAACCTGGGCGGAAACAAGCTAGATTATTACCTGACTCGAGAAATCGAGTACTCAGCTGGAGAATGTGATTCGGATACTCGAAAGTCGGCTGTCACCGTCCGATTGACGAACAAGGTCCCCGACGCCCCTTTGCCCGAATACATTGCGGGCGCCGGAGGACTTCGCGAGTTGACGCCGGAGGTCGACCTGCCGTGGGCCACGAACGCAACCTCGGTTCGATTACTTGCCACCAAAGGAGCGACCCTGACCGGAGTCTTCGTCAATGGCATGAAAGTGCCGTCGGTCTTCGGCGGCATGGAACGCGGTCATCCAACGTTCGAAGTACAGCTGGGCCTTCAGCGTGACCAGCCGGTCGTCATTCGTTACGAGCTCAGTGAACCGACCGCGCCTGGGGCCGCTCGAGTTCCGATTCAGCCACTCCGGGACGAAGTCACACCGAAGGTGTCAGTACCCACCTGCTCAAATTGAGTGGTTATAACCCGCAGTGGGCACAACTTGACGGTGTTGCGTCGGATTGCCTTGCCGGACTGTACGAGCGCTCGGCAGTCCACATCCGCGGCATAACCGGATAGCTTGCCCGCGCGAAGAGCGGACAGACGTACCGTGGACGCCGCCTGCCCGCAGCCATGGCACGCCCCTCCTGCTGGCAGCCAGGGCACGCCCGTCGCAGCCGGCGTTGATGAAACCCCCGGCGCCGGCGGACACGACGCCCACATCTCTGCCGCCGGCACCTAAGGAGTGGCTCGACCACCACGCGTGGAACTCATCGAAAGTTGACCCCTGCAGGCCTGGTTATACCTCGCTGAGCACTAGCCTGGCCTCGTCGGTCCATGCCACCGTGGGACGGCCATCTTGGACGCCGCAGAACAGTACGCCACTGACCTTGTCCGGTGTCGCGTTGCGCCGCCACGGTCCCGGTGACTGAATGTTTCCGGGGCAGTTGACCATTGTCGACGCCTGCACGATGTCGTTGAGCGCCGCGTCGAGCGCGGCCTTGTCTGAAACCAGTGTGTAGGTCGCCGACCGCGAATCACCCCCGTCGGAGTTCTGCTCGCAATTGACAAGTAGCCGATACGTCGCTCTGGCAATTCACCTGCCACTCGCCGGAAAGGCCTTTCCAGGCCCTTCGACTCAGCGATCCGCGCGACGCTGCCAAGCAGCACGCAAGCTCGGCAAGCAAATACAATGCGCTCCTTGACATGGCAAGGGACCACTCAGCATTTCAATTGTCGTGGTCCGATTTCTGTCGTATGTCCGGCTTACATGTCGGTGGATTGACACATCGCCTTGGTAGCAATGCGTTTTGCCGCGCTTTCAGTGTCAGATGTCTATGTTGCTCTGTACCACACGAATGTGATTCGATCCCCGCCGAGGGGAAACAAGCAAACGCTGCGCTGCACATTGAGCACGCCAAGTTGGAGGCGGGTCCGGCCCGCGGAGGGTGTCTTGGGCGCGCATTGCTAACTCTTTAGTGCGGTTAGTTTCGAGACGAGGGACGGGCATCGCGCACTGGCGGCGGCATAGCATGGTTGCGCTACCCGGCAAAGGCAGGGTGCTGGGATTCGCCGCCGGCGCTGTGGTCTAGAGATCGGGTTGTCTCATGGGAAGACGGTAGGGCTAGAGCTCAGCGATCAAATTAGTCAACTCTATTCAGTGGTTGGGCAAACGGAGTAGCGTTTGCTCATGCCATCGGTCGCACGATGACATTGAGCCGATGGGTAAGCGGCCTAGGTCTTCGTCGAGGTGCTGTCGCGGTGGAACTTTATTTCGCCGCTGATTCCAACGAGAGAAAGGGTTGGGCTTGAGGATTATTTGCGTGGGCGCCGGCCCCGCGGGGTTGTACTTCGCGCTCTTGATGAAGCGCGCGGAGCCAAGCCACGAGGTTGTGGTGTGCGAGCGGCGTTCGCCCGGCTACGTCGGCGGCTGGGGCGTAACCATATGGGACGACTCTATGGTCGAGCTGCAGTCAAACGACGAGGTCACTGCCGCCCGCGTCCGCGAGGCGGCATTCGAATGGCACGGGATCGTTGTCGATCGAGCAGGTGAGCGCGTCCAGTACGAAGGCAGTTGCTACGCCATCGCGCGCGCGACCATGCTCGACATCCTGAGTGAACGCGCGACCTCACTCGGTGTCGACATCCGCTTCGACACCGACGTCACCACCGCGTTCAGGGACGCCGATGTCGTCGTAGCATGCGATGGGGCAAATAGTGCTCTGCGCGAACGCGATGCCCAACGGTTTGGGACTCACGTCGTCCCCGGGAGAGCGAAGTTCGTCTGGCTCGGTACGACGAAGGTCTTCGACCCGTTCATCTTTGCCTTCGTACGCAGCCAAGCGGGGTGGCTTTGGTTCTATGCATACGCCTTCGATGAATCTACGAGCACGTTCATCGTCGAGTGCACCGAAGACACGTGGCGCGGTCTTGGGCTACACGAGGCATCGGCATCCGACAGCCTCCATGTCCTCGAGCAGCTCTTCGCGGACCATCTCGACGGCGAATCGCTGATGAACACCCCTGGACGTGAGGATCCAATGCTGCCGTGGATGAACTTCCCCACGGTCACAAACGAACGGTGGTACTGCGAGAACGTCGTGCTGATGGGCGACGCCGCACACACAACGCACTTCTCGATTGGGTCGGGAATGCGCCTCGCCCTCCAGGACGCAGCCTGCCTCGCGCGCAAATTGCAGACCGAGCCGACCGTTGCCGAAGCGTTCGCTGGATACGATCTGGAACGACGCGCCGCGCTCATCGGTCCACAAACGGAAGCGAGGTCCAGCCAACAGTGGTTCGAGAACTTCGAGCGGTACGCGGATCTGCCGGCAGCGGCGCTTTGCGCGCTGCTTCGCGCCCGACGCGACCCGCTCATGATGAAGGTGTCGCCACAGCTGTATTACCGAATCGACACGATGGTGAATTCAGTCGGGTTCACGCGCACGCTGCGCCATCGAGTGGGCCCGCGGCTGCGCACGCTGTATGGCAAGCGCACAGGCCGCAAGGCGGGGATGTCTGCATCGTGACGCTCGGCTCGAACGACTCCACGCCTGCGGTCAGATTCGCCGCGACGGCCTTAGTTCGTCGGGCCACGGCGAAGCCATCGGGCCATTACTGGCCCCGGTGCTCGCGCTTCCATCCTCCGGTTGTGTCTGAAGCTCGGAACCGATCTTGTGTGCCCATTGCCACATCTGTCCAATTGAGTTTCGACACCGGTTCAGTGCAACGTCGGCAGCGTTGTTTCTTTGCACGCGACGAGGTACACCTTCGACCCGGCGATCTGTTCGGCAGACCCAGACCCGCCGCGTCGGTACCGGGCATAGAGTTTGCCCAGCGGGGTCAGTAGGACATGACGACATCAAGTCGACACTAAGGGGCGCGGCGTGTCGGGGGTTCGGGTGGTTCGATCGCACAGCGAAGTCGCCGCCCTACATGACTGCGGCGACTCGGTACCCTCGACGCCCTCCTGGACGCGAAAATGATCGGTCGCAATTTGCCAGATCCACTCGTCGACTACGAAACCGAGGATGGCCGTGACACCTGCTCAGTCAGACTAAGCTGCCGGCCCGACACGCGTGAGCTCGCGAAGTGGGACGAGCTTGTGCAGAACGTCCCCGGTAGCGATGTCGCTCAGCTATCCCCTTGGGCGGAGGTGCGTCGGCCAGCCGGTTTCGAGCCGCTGTACCTGTTTGTGCAGCGGGGTGCCGAGCTGGTCGGCGGAGCACTGGTGCTGACGCGTAGGCTACCGCTTGTCGGCGAGGTCGGTTACGTGCCGTACGGGCCGGTGATCGCCTTCGGCGCGGAGCGCGATCCAGTCATCGCCGCACTGGGTGCCGCGATGCGGCGACTCGCCAGCCGCAAACTGCGGATGCTGTTCGTCCAGCCACCGCTCGAGGGCGCGGACATCAGCCTCGAACTCCGACGAACGGGCTTCCGGCCCTCGCACGCAGGCATCGCCCCTGTCGCCTCGCTCCGCTTGGACCTTGCCAAGGACGAAGGGGAACTTTTCTCGGCGCTGCCCAAAGAAACACGACGACGTGCCCGGAAATGGCCGGAGTGTGGGGTGCGAGTCCACCGCGGCACAGAACAGGATGTGCCACTCTTGGCGCGGCTGCACGCGGCCACCGCGCGGCATCACGGTTTCGAGCCCATCCCGCTCAACTACCTTGAGACCCTCTACCGGCGGCTGGCCCCAACTGGCCATGTAGAACTGTTCATCGGGGAAGTGGACGGCATACCCGTGTTCGCCGACCTGCTCACCGGCTGCGGCGGTGTCCTTAAGGGACGCGTGACTGGCATGGATCGCGACTCCGCGGCGGGTCGGCTAAAGGTCCCGGCCGCCGTCCGTTGGGAAACAATTCGATGGGCGAAGGCGAAGGGCTACCGCTGGTTTGACTTCGGCGGGATCCGCGATGCGGCGGTGACAATACTCCAGGAAGAGCGGTCGGACTTGTCTGCATTGACAAGTTCGGAGGTGTTCAAGGCCTCCTTCGGCGGAACGCCGTTCCGGTATCCGACGCCCGTCGAGATGATCTCCCCGGCAGTGGTCCGGGCCGCCTATGATTTCACGTTGCGCGGGCGGGCTAGTGGTCGCCTGGCGGCGCGGACTTCTCACCTCCTGCGATTAGGCGGCATGTCGGCCGGCGGCGTGTGGCGAAGCGTTATCCCATTCGCTCATCGAACTAATGACGCTGGCAGCAAAACGGAGGATTCTCCGTTAGGTCCAATCTGGAACCAAGAACAGAGCAGCCAATCAAGCTGAGATTCGAAACGGGATCAAACGGGACCTGCCCCTCACGCGCAAACTCGATGAGGGCCTCCGGCTGTTCAGCAATACCGGCGCGCGGCGCGGGCCGGCGCCCACCTCGAAGGCCTCTTCGAGCAGATCGCGGAGTACGACGCCTTGCTCCGGCAGCTCACCGGCATCACGCTTGCCGAAGCGGCGGTTTTCGAGATCGGATGGGAACGTGTTGCCGTCACGACCGAGCTTCTGCGCGAGTTCAAACTTGTAGCACTTCCCTGCTTCAGCAAACCGAACTCGGGCAGGCTAGGTGTTCGTGTGGGGCACGTGCCAAAGCCGTGTACCCCTCGAGTTATCTGCAAACTTAACCAAACGACCACGTTGTCATCGGCTCGGGGCCGGTCCGTTTGTGCAAGTCTGCTTGGATTTGCTACGTCCACTGGACGGCTGCCGTACCGTTGGCGTTATGTGTGGAATCTTCGGCTACGTGGGGTCGCGTAATGCGCGGGGCCTGTGGTCGATGCGCTGCGGCATATGGAGTACCGCGGTTATGACTCGGCCGGTGTGGCCGTGCTGGATGGTCGTGGCGGGTTGACGGTGTTCCAGCGGGCGGGGCGGCTGGCCAATCGAGGGCGTGCGGTGGCTGACACCGATGCCGCGGTGCTGGCGGGCTGCACAGAGTTGGGCCATACTCGCCGGCCAACCCACGGGCACCCGACCGACCGCAACGCGCATCCGCACCGCGTGGGGTGTCAGCTAACTCCGCAAACGGCGCCCGGGTCCTTGTGATGGCCCAGATCGTAGGGGGAGCAGATGCGGTTGCCGAAGATGGTCGAGCGCATGTTCGCTAGTGCGCGGTACAAGGCCCCCTGGGGAATAGCCAAAAAGGCCGCGCAGGACGGTGTCTTCGCGCCGGACTCACAACACCATCTGAGGAGCGGACACATCCTGATCGTCGTCGAAAACTTCTCGGTGCCGTCCGATCGCCGGGTGTGGCAGGAAAGCCGAGCGTTGACCGAGGCCGGATTCAGGGTCAGTGTCATTTGCCCGACCGGCGACAAGCGGGACATGGAACGTGAAGCCATCATCGACGGTGTGCGCATACTGCGCTATCGGTTGCGGCCGGCTACGGGTGGACTGCTCGGCTATGTCCGCGAATACACGCTCGCGCTCTGGCACACCTTGCGCTTGGCGTTGAAAATTCGCAGGACTGACCGTATCGATGTCGTGCACGCATGCAATCCTCCGGACATCCTTTTCCTGGTCGTACTGATACTTCGTCTTGGTGGCTCGCGTTTTGTCTTCGACCATCACGATTTGGTTCCCGAATTGTTTATTTCCAGGTTCGGCGACGTCCATCCCCTCCTCCAGCGGCTGACTAAGTGCGCCGAACGACTCACGTTTATCGCTGCTGACGCGGTAATTTCGACCAACGACACCTACCGTGGTATTGCCATAGAGCGCGGCAAAGTGCCTCCCGATCGTGTGGTCGTCGTTCGTAACGGTCCGGATTTACGGCGTTTCACGCGACGAGAACCGGATCCGGCGTTGCGGAGAGGCAAAGCCTACCTGCTCGCGTACTTAGGCGTGATGGGTTCCCAAGATGGAGTCGACTACGCATTGCGAGCGATCCGGCTGCTCAAGGACGAAATCGGGCGTGATGACATACATTGCATCTTTATGGGTTCCGGTGACGAATTCGACTCGCTAGTCGCTCTTGCTGCGGAACTTGGGATCAGCGATATTGTTGAATTCACCGGGTGGGTAGAAGATGAGTTCATTCAACGCTGTCTTTCGAGCTCCGATGTCTGCCTTGCGCCGGATCCCTTGAGCCCGCTCAACAACGCTTCCACCATGATTAAAGTCGTCGAATACATGGCACTAGGGAAGCCGATCGTGTCGTTCGATCTAGCCGAGACACGCGTATCGGCTGCCGAAGCGGCCGATTACGTTCCCGCCAATGACGAATACAAGTTCGCGCAAACAATCGATGCACTTTTGAAAGATCCAGGGCGACGCCGCCGGATGGGTGACTTCGGCCGCAGGCGGGTTGAAGAAGAACTCTCTTGGGATGTGTCGCGTCAAAAACTGGTCGACTTCTACCGTCAACTACTGGCTCTGCGGGCCGAACACCCGCAGCGACCGCTGCGCCAGCGCCGTCCGTTTGCACCTCCACGTAGGTATCGGAACTGGGCCTAAGAGGCGGAAGCTAGAATTCACATCAGGAAGCGTCGGTTGCGACTTCGACGAGTGATGTTGGGTTTCCACGAGCAGGTTTTTCGCCGCAGATTCCCTGCGCGACGTCACGAGGCGGGCAAGTGTCCCAAAGATCGTCGACCGGCTCGCAGATGACCCAGTTGACAGTCAACGGCTCGCGCTCTATTCGACGGTCGGCTAACTTCTTCCTACGCCGCGATACTTCCATCCCGCTCCACGCCAAGTTTTCGGATCTAGGCAATTCCGCCCATCAATTATGTTTCGTTGCCGCACCACGCCCTCTAGATCTCCGGGCACCAATTCCCGGAACTGCAACCACTCTGTGAGCACGAGCGTCACGTCCGCTCCGTGGCAGGCCTCGACCATCCCGGGCGCATATTCAAGCGTCGGGAAAAGTGCCCGCGAATTGTTCATTGCCTTCGGGTCGTAGACGACGACGGAAGCGCCCTGCAGTTGAATCTGGCCAGCAATATTTAGAGCCGGCGAATCCCGCACGTCGTCAGAGTCGGGTTTGAACGCCGCGCCGAGCACCGCCACCCGCGCGCCAATCAGTGAGCCACCGACTATGTCTCGGGTGGACTCCATCATGCGGGTGCGCCGCCGCATGTTGATGCTGTCGACTTCACGTAGGAATGTCAATGCTTGGTTGGCACCCAGTTCCCCCGCGCGGGCCATAAATGCACGAATGTCTTTCGGCAAGCACCCGCCTCCGAAACCGATGCCTGCGTCAAGGAACTTGCGGCCGATCCTGGCGTCGTACCCGATTGCATCCGCCAGCACCGAGACATCTGCACCTGACACCTCACATAATTCGGCCATCGCATTGATGAAGGAAATTTTTGTCGCCAGGAAGGCGTTCGCCGACGTCTTGACCAACTCCGACGTTGCCAGATCGGTGACCAAAAACGTTGTGCCCTGCTCCAGAAGTTTCGCGTATATCTCCCGAGCAACTTCTTCGCCGCGCCCAGGACGCTCTTTATCCACACCCAACACAATCCGGTCCGGATGCAAAGTGTCGTGGACCGCGTGCCCCTCACGCAAAAACTCGGGATTCCATGCCACGTCGACTGCGTCGCCAGCAGGCGCTAACGAACGCGCCCGAGTTCTTAGTTGCGCGGCCGTGCCGACCGGAACTGTCGACTTCCCGAGCATTACCGCTGGCTCGGTCAACAGCGGTGCCAGCGTTTCAACCACGGCGTTGACATACGTCAGATCTGCCCCAAACTCGCCCTGCTTCTGTGGAGTCGCTACCGCGATAAAGTGCAGGGTCGCAAACTTTGCGGCCTCCTCGTACGAAGCAGTGAATCGCAGCCGGCCATTATCAACATTGCGCTTGAGTAGCTCGTCAAGGCCTGGTTCGTAAAAGGGCGCTTTCCCCTCCCGCAGTTTCGCCAGCTTATTCGTATCCAAGTCGACACCCAGCACTACGTGCCCCAATTCGGCCATGCACGCAGCATGCGTAGCACCTAGGTAGCCTGTTCCGAAAACCGCGATACGGGCCATGTGAAGATTCTCCAATGTTGGCTAGAGCGTCGGACCTGTTTTGTTCGCCGCAAATGTCTTTCTCTCCCCAGGAAAGTTTTCGGGCAACGCGCTTCGCGTTGGTGATTACGAGGCCAACAGCATTGACATAGGGCAGCGATGCTGGCGGTGAGATCCGAATCAGTCTGAGCACGCGCCAACTTTGCCAGGCCGTCGCTGGATAGCCGAGTATCCTACAAACGGGTCCAGGGCCGTTCGTCCAACGGGCGCTGTACGCGCTGTATGTAATCCAACGCCGGACCGTCCCTCCACTCTCCGGAGTAGTGCCACCCTAAACAACCCGGCAGATCGCCGGGGATGTAGCCGTCCTTGCGGAGGTAGCTTGCCCAACCCTCGAAGCATCCGCGAATATAGGCCAATCCATAGTCGACGTTGAAAGCTGTGTGTAGCTGTGAGTCCGGCCACGAACCTGGCCGGAAGATGTACTTGAGCTGCAGCAGACCGAAGCTCGTCGGGCACGGCACCCGGTAACCGCCGACGCATAGTGACGGATCGTTGACTTCGTCTCCGACGTGCGCCTGCCGCCATGATGACTCTGCCCACGCTACCGCGCGAACCACATCGGTACTGAAGCCCCATTTGCAGGCACCCCACGCGATGATCTGATCGGTCGTGCCCGTGAACTGTCCATTGATACGCGGAACGAACAATTGGTTCGCCAATGGATCCCAGAATTCGGGCCACGGCGGAAGCGCTAGACCGCTCGGGACCGAGTTGTTCGCTGCCGTGTTCTCGGGCCTGCTTTCGCGATTGGATCCGACTTGCTGGGCGTACGCCGCGCAATGCTGATCGGAAGGCAGGGGGGAGCCGACAGGTAGTGTCCCGGCGGCGCTCTCTATGGGCACTCGCTCAGGTGCCGAGATCCCCGGTGCGGCCCGATTGCTGACGATAAGGACCATAACGAGCACGACGGCAATGGTGCTGGCGATAGCCCAGATCGGGAACCAATTACGGGTAAGCAGCTTTGACATCTGTAATCCGCCCCTCGTCGGCGATTCGGTGAACCACCCGGCCCAGCGTCGTAACTGTTACAGGCCGACCTGAGAGAGTGACCTCGACACGTCTTAGCGAATACTACTCCGACAGACGGCGAACGGAAGAAAGTTTGCTTTACTGGATGGGTGCCCGATGGGGCGAACAGCAAGAGCTCGGCGTGCTGCATGAACACACCGCGGCTGCTCCCATCACCCGGACACCGCTGCGCCATTCATGGGCGCCGACACCGCACGACGTCTTGGCGTGTACGCTGCCTTCCTCCCGCCTGCTGCGAATCTGCCGCGGGTTTCGCGCGGCGCCGAGCAGTGATGTCTGCGAGCGGGTCCGTCAGTTCAACAGGAACTGTTCTGGGAGCGCGGTCACTCAGACGAGCATCGGACCACCGTTGACCGAGTCGCTCCAACGATGATTGGGTGGCAGCCTGTGCGGTGGTGTGCCGTTGCACGCCTAGGCCGGAAACCTCGGCGCTCTTGATGGGTCTCGGCAAATCTCACCTCTTACGCTGGCAAAGGGATACGGTTTGCTTCAGAGGGTCAGTACGCGATTAGGCGATATCAAGGGGGCGCCGTGCCGCGGGTGTGTGTCATTCGATGCCACTACTTCAGGGACACCCGCGTCCAGCGCGAGGTCGCCGCCCTGCTCGAGCGGGGTCACCAGGTGCACGTGCTGTGCCTGCGGGACCGGAGCGAACCGCTGCATGAACACCGCGGTTGCCTCACCATCACCCGGATACCGTTGCGTCATGCAATGGGTGCCGGCACCACACGACGTCTCGCCGAGTACGCTGCGTTCTTCCTCTTGGCTGGCTTAGGAGTCAGTGCGCTACACCTACGCCGCCGTTTCGACCTGGTACAGGTCAACTCCTTGCCGGACGTCTTGGTATTCGCCGCGCTTCTGCCGCGACTCACCGGAGCTCGGATCCTGCTGGATTTGCAGGAACCCTCACCGGAGTTCTACGCAGCGAAGACACATGTCGGGCTACGACATCCGGTCGTGCGGCTGGTCACCGCGCTCGAGCAGGCCAGTATCCGGTTCGCAGACGCAGCTGTGACGGCAACTGAGCCGATGCGACAGGCGTTCATCGCCCGCGGCGCCGCGCCGGACAAGATCACCGTCGTGATGGACGGATCAGACGAAGAGGTATTCGACCCCACCCGACTCCCCCAACGCGGGCGCGACGACGACAAGTTCGTGCTGGTCAGTCACGGCACGATCGAGGCCCAGTATGGACTGGACACGGTCATCGAGGCGGTCGCCCAGCTGGCCGCCACGATTCCTTCACTTGAGCTGCGCATCATCGGCGACGGTTCACAACGCCCGGCCTTGCAGGCGTTGGCGTCCCGCCTCGGGGTCTCGGACCGCGTGGTGTTCAGTTGCGGATTCATCCCGGTCGACGAGCTGGTGGCGACGCTGGCCACGGCCGATGTCGGCGTCGTCGCGATGAAGCAGGACCGATTCCGCGACCTCACGCTCGCGGGAAAGATGTTCGACTACATCACCATGGGCGTCCCCATGGTGGTATCGATTACGCGTTCGGTGCAGGAAACCTTCCCTCCGGGCTGCTTCGAATCTTTCATCAGCGACGACCCGGACGACTTGGCCCGCGCTGTCGAACGCCTGTACAAGGATCCACAGCTGGCCATGGCTTATGCGAATCGGGCAAAAGAGGCCGCACAGCCTTATTCGTGGCCGGTACAACGCCAACACTACTGGCAAGTCGTCGACGCCCTGCTCGATCTGCCAGCAACATCCGATTGCGGCTTTGTGCAACCACCTGGCGGTAATATAACCCTCAACGGCCGCGAATCGCTGGCGGTTACGCTGACCCGCCAGCCCGGCGCATCGGCGCTCGCCATGTGGGACCAATTGGTGCGGAAGGTGCCCGGGAGCGACGTCGCACAGCTGTCAGCGTGGGCCGACGTGCGCCGGGTAGCCGGATTCGAGCCGCTTTACGTGCTTGTTCGCCGGGGTCCCGAACTGGTGGGTGGAGCGCTGGTGATGACGCGGAAACTGCCTGTCGTTGGCGAAGTCGGCTATGCGCCGTACGGCCCGCTGATCTCACCGGAGGCGGACCGAGACCCCGTGATCGCTGCACTGGCCGCCGCACTGCGGGGTCTCGCCCAACGAAAGATAAGGATGCTTTTCATCCAACCACCGCTCGGCGGCAATGACATCAGCCGGGAACTTCAACAGGAGGGCTTTCGGCCGTCTAGCGCCGGCATCGCCCCGGTCGCCTCGCTGCGCCTGGACCTTACCCGAGGGGAAGACGAGCTTCGGGCAGGACTGCGAAAGCGCCTGACAGTATGGACCCGAAACTGGCCAAAGCGTGGGGTGCACGTCCGCCGCGGCACCCAGGACGATGTAGCACTCCTGGCCCGGCTGCACGCCGCGAGCGCGCAGTACCAGGGCTTCGAGCCCATCCCACACAGTTACCTCGCGAACCTCTACCGGCGGCTGGCCCCGGACGGTCACGCGGAGTTGTTCGTCGGGGAGATCGAGGGCAGGCCGGTGGCCGCCCGTTTGTACACCAGCTGCGGAGGTGTACTCAAAGCACGTTTGGCCGGCATGGGACGTGACCCCGCGGCGGGGAAGCTAAGTGTCCCGGCCGCCGTCGAATGGGAAGCGATCCGGTGGGCGAAGGCCAACGACTACCGCTGGTTCGATTTCGGCGGGATCAGCGACACGGCGGTTTCGATACTTGAAGATGAGCAGGCCGACTCGTCCATGCTGACGAGTGCCGAGGCGTTCAAGTCATCGTTCGGAGGGACGCCGTTCCGCTACCCGACGCCCGTAGAGCGGATCTCGCCTGCTATCCGGATCGCCTATGACCTCTCCCAACGCTGGCCTGCTGGGCGCCGCATGGTCAAACGGACGGCGAACCATCTATTGCGGATCGGCCACGGGTCCTGAGGTCGTGGCTGGGATCAAGCGAAGTAACGGTGAAGAAGGGCCAGCGGATTCAAAATGGTCATGTCATTCGGGAAGCGGGCGAAGAACGCCCAACCGCATGCCCTGCGGGATGGCGCGGCGCCGACTGACGGCAGTTTGTCGGCGCCGGTCACAGGCAACCAAAGCCGCGAACTGTCAGTCACGCTGACCCGCCAACCCGATGCGTCGACAACGGCCGCATGGGACGAGCTGGTGCAGAACGTGCCCGGCAGCGACGTTGCTCAGCTGTCCGCGTGGGCTGATGTGCGTCGGGCAGCCGGTTTCCAGCCTCTGTATGTGTTTGTTCAGCGGGGTATCGAACTGGTCGGCGGCGCGTTGGTGTTGGGACGGAGACTGCCTCTGATTGGGGAGGTCGGCTACATACCGTACGGCCCGGTGGTCCGACCGGAGGCGGACCGAGACCCGGTCGCCATCGCGCTCGCTACAGCCTTGCGGCGTCTGGCCCGCACAGAGTTGCGGATGATCTTCGTCCAGCCGCCGCTCGGCGGCAATGACGTCAGCCTTGAACTGCAACGGCAGGGCTTCCGGTCGTCTGCGGCCGGCATCGCCCCTACAGCCTCACTTCGTCTAGATCTGGACCGAGACGAGGACGAGCTGCGCGCGGGGCTGCGGAGGCGCCTCCAACGATGGACCCGGAACTGGCCGAACCGGGGTGTGCGGGTCCGCCGCGGTACCCAGCAGGATGTAGCTCTGCTGGCCCGGCTGCACGCCGCCAGTGCGCTGCATCAGAACTTCGAGCCACTTCCCCTCGACTACCTGGAGAACCTCTACCGGCGGCTGGCCCCGACCGGTCACGCGGAATTGTTCGTCGGAGAGATCGACGGCAAGCCGGTGGCCGCCCGCCTGTACACCAGCTGCGGAGGTGTACTCAAGGAACGGCTGCTCGGCATGGATCGAGACTCCGAGGCGGCGAAGCTAAGCGTCCCGGCCGCCGTCGAATGGGAGGCAATTCGGTGGGCGAAGGCAAGCGGCTACCAGTGGGTGGACTTCGGCGGGATCAGCGACAAGGCGGCGTCGATACTTGAAGATGAGCGGTCCGACTCGTCGAAGCTGACGAGTGCCGAGGCATTCAAAGCATCGTTCGGAGGGACGCCGTTCCGCTACCCGACGCCCGTCGAGATCATGTCCTCGCCGGTGATCCGGATTGCCTACGACCTCGCCCAACGCTGGCCGGTTGGGCGCCGCATGGTTAAACGGACGACGCACCATCTACTGCGGATCGGCCGCGGATCGCGCGGTGCCGTGCCGATCAGGTGAAGTAGCGGTAGATAAGGGATCCGGCCCGCTCGGTGATGTGGTCGGGCACCGCATCCTCGGTAAGCAGGCGCGTCAGCTCGCCGAGCAGCCGACCGGAGTCGCGAGCATTATCCGAGTCCTCACCGGCGGATCGTAACGTCACGATCCGCCGCTCCTCGCTGGCCCACTTGCGCTTGTATGCGACGAGCCCTGGTTGATCCAGATCGCTTAAGCCCCAGTCCAATCCGCGTAACCCCCGCTCGGACGCCCAGCGCAGGGCGGTCCACGCCAGCGCATCGTTGGGCCGTAACGACAATGTGGCCGCCAGCGATGCACCGAACTTGTAGTACAGCACGTCGTTCCATACGAGATAGACGGCGCCCGCAACCGGTTCGCCGTTGACGCGCGCCAGTAAGGTGACGATGCCGTCATTGACGGAGAACTCCTGCCAGATCCGCTCGAACAGGGTGAACGGCTGGGCCAACAACCGATACTTGTACTTGCGGAGTGATACATGCAGCCGGTGATAGATTCGGATGCCGTCCATCCCGGTCACCGCTTCGACGCGCACGCCGTTACGCTCCGCGGCGGCGATGTTCCGCCGGGCTGCGGAGCTGAGTGACCGGTAAATGTCTGTTATGGGCGCATCCAACGGGGTGCCGTGCCAAGCGGCCTCGCCCGCTTGCACGAGCCGGGCGTCGACCGTCGGCACAGCAGCGTCGAGGCAGCGGATTTGGAGCGGGGCGTCGGTTTGCAGCGCGTCGTGCACTAACGACCACCACATCGCCCGACCAGACACGAATGGCTCGGCTCGGTCTGAGAACGGCAGACTGACCAGCCGGTCACCGCGGATGTCACTGATCGGCACCCATGCGAAGCCGTCGGTTGGACGTCCTGCGGCATCGGTGGCGACGCGTGCCTGCGGTGTAAACCCATAGGTGTCGCACACCGACCTGATCCACGGCGGCGAGGTGAACAGGCTGCCTTCGGCGGTAACCGCGAGCGTGTGCCAACGCGGATCGGTACGAGGATCGGCGGTGACTACCGTCGGCTGGGTGGCCGAACCCATCACGGTACTCAGCGGGCACCATCCGTGCGGAGCAGCACCGGAACGGTCCGGGCCAGGATTGCGACGTCGCCGCGTAACGTCTTGTGCTGGACATAGTCGACGTCGAGGCGAAGCATGTCCAGGGTGCCGAGGGTGCTGCGGCCACTCACCTGCCAGAGCCCGGTCACGCCAGGGCGAACAGTAAACCTTTCCCGGAATTCGCTCGGGAACATCTCCGCCTCCCATTCCAGACAGGGGCGCGGGCCGACCAAAGTCATGTCTCCGCGCAGGACGTTGATCAGCTGCGGCAGCTCGTCAAGGCTGGTCCGGCGCAGGAACGAGCCGAACCGGGTGATGCGGGGATCGCCGTCGAGCTTCCAGCTTCCTCCAATAGAGGTATCTTCACCGCGCAGCTCCTGGGCGATGAGGTCACGCAGGGCAGTGTCGTCGCCGCCGATTCGCATTGTTCGAAACTTGTAGAACGAAAACGACTGTCCGTCGAGCCCGACCCGTCGCTGTGTGAAGAGCACTGGGCCCGGGGTGCTCAGTTTTATCGCGACAGCGATTATGGCCATCACCGGTGCCAGCACGACCAGCGCAGCCCCGGCGACGAGGATGTCAGCGGCCCGGCGAGCCACCCGCTCCGATGTTGCTGTCCGATGCTCAGGACGTCGCATCATTGCTCCTTTCCTCGAGAGCTCGGCCGGTGACGAGCCCGATGAGCGTAAAGAGCAGGTCACCCGGCCCCCGCATGAACAGGTGCGGATCTAACAGCAAAAGGATCACGATCATCCACCACGCAATGGCAAGGGCGGATGCGCATGCACCGATACCGTCGGTCCGCCAACTGAGCCGACCGGTCCACCTGAGAACAGCCCAAGATAGAACGATGAAGGCGGCGAGTAGCGGCACCCCGCCGATCCATAGCAACTGGAGAAATCCCGACTCGAGGTACACGACATCGCGCCAAGTGTCGGGTGGGATCACGACCGAGTTCGGTGACACTCCTACGAGGAACCGACAATTCTCGACGAGTTCCGGGATGTAGAAGTGGCTCAAATTGTCCCATCTCACGCGCCAGCTTTGCGGAGAGCCACCATTGGAGAACTCCTCGAGTCGGCCGCGCAATGCCGGAGAACCGAGCAGCATCGCAACAACAAACATCGGTGCAAGGCGAACCGCGGATACCCGCGCCTTCGGTACACGCCAGAAGATCAGCGCGCCGATCACAAGCGCCCCCAACCAGGTCGAGAACTGGCCCGCGGCCAACAACCCCGCTGCCAGTACCAGCCCGGCGCCGAACCGGGTCCATCTATGAATCAGGCCACGGACCGCCGATGCGATCAGCAGGGTCAGGCCGATCAAGATGTAGTCGCCCGTGGCGATCGGGCTCGTGAGTGTCGCCGAGCCACGCTGGTCCAGAAAATCGGCGCCTGGGTCGATATTCTGGAGCACTGTGAGGACCGGTCCGACGCCCAGGGTCTGGAGGATGGCGATGGCGGCGAGACCGACCGCGCCGCCGATGATCAGCCGGATGCACCAAACCACGTGGGTGGGGGTGCGCACCGTGGTGCGAACGAGCAGGAGAAGCCCTGCCAGCTTGCACACTGGGAGTACTGCCATGACGTCCGAGGAACCGGGAGGCACGCCCCGCAGCAGCATCGAGCAGATCGGCCACAGAGTGGCGAGGAGGACGAATGTTGCGAGCGGTATGTCCAACGGGCGGAGGCGAAGCTGCAGCGGCGCACCTCTCAGGGCCCGGACATAACCCCCGGCCATAGCGGCGGCCATGAGCAGGATTAATAACGCCTCGTTCGGCCGCAACAGCGGGATCAACGTGCCGCGCTCGATGCCGGCGATGAAGGGCAGCGTTGCAAGGTACAGGTAGGTGGCGAAGACCGGCCGCCAGGCGACCAAACTGAGCAAGCCGACCCCGAGGGCAATGACGACAGCGACCGGTCCGACGGCCGCGGCGAGGAGGCCGGTCACCAACGCTGCCGCGATTGCGGTACCCGTTAACGCACCGGAAAAGGACGGGTGAGCCACCGGCTGGCGAGGTTGGCGACCCCGGACGTCAACGCTCATGCCGCCGCCCCGGGATGCCGAGTGGCGGCATGCAATGTCAAAGCGAACAATCCCAAGGCGAGCGCCGCCGTCATTCCGACAATGAGAAGGTTTCCGAAGCGGTTGCCGTCGAGCGCGTGGACTAGGAACCACCCTCCGGCGACCACAGGCAGCATGCCGATTGACGCGAGCGCCGCCGCCCGCACCCGTCCGCGGTCCGCGAGCGCCTCGGGCCGCACGACCTGCCGCAGCAAAATGATCACTGTGGCCGCCGCCGCGACGTCGCCAACTAACACAGCACCCCCCAAACCGATCAGCCGGTCGGTCCCGGCGAGCTCGAGCAAGGTGAACAGTGCCGCGGTCAGCGTGACGCCGAGACCCACGAGCGCCGCTATGCGGGGGCCGCGGATGTCGAGCCGGGCGAACAGGGCTTGCCGGCCGACCTCGTACAGCCCCCCCGCGAGCTGCGCTACTGCCAGCACGACAATGCACCCGGCGAGCGTCCCGACCAGCTCGCCGACGCGGAGCTCACCGTTGGCGAGGACATCGGCGATCGGCCAGGCAAACGCCACCATGAGAAACAATGACGGCAGGCTCGCGGTGAATGCGTATGCGAGACCCTGGCGCACCTTGTCGGCAAAGACTGATACGTCGCTTCCGTAAGCGGCATCTGACAGCGCGGGCAGCACGGCCGTCGCCACTGCTCGCGCTCCCAGAGCCACAAGTGTCGCGTAGACGGCGTAGGCGATCTGCAGAACTAGCACCCCGCCAGGGACCGTCGCCGCTGAAGCGACCAGCGTGAAATAGGCGGCCTCCGGGCACGCCGCGATGACGAATGACTGGCGGACCCGGTGAGTGATTTCACGGGTGAGCGGGTCCCACCGGCGCCGCAGGCGGGGCCATATCGGAAGGCCCACCCGGGCTGCCCCAACTAGCTGCAGCGCCATGTGCAGGGCGACGGACAACGTGCTGCCCAGACAGAGCAGTATCGGCAGGCCAATCGGTGCATTGTCCATGTCGACGTGGGGCGCGTAAACGAGCCCAACTGCGACGACGGTTGCCATCACCCCCACGTTCTCCACTGCCGGTGCCGCGGCGGCAAGCGCAAAACGCCCCCTGGCCTGCTGCGCAGCCGCGCCCAGAGCCGCGATTATGTAGAACATGATCTGAGGTGCGACGAACAGGAGCATCACAACAGTAAGGTCCTCGGCCCGGTCGCGGGTCGCGGCGTCGGCAATGCCAAAGGTTAGAAGCCGGGCGATCAACGGGGAACCGAGCACTAGGACCAGCGACGCCAGGGCCATCAATACGAGCAGAAATCCCGCAAGCCGGCCAAGGAGGTCGCCAGCACTGCGGTTCCCGCAGTTAGCGGTGGTCCGCATAATTGCTGGCACGACCACAGAGCCGAGCACGCTGCCCACGATGGAGAGATAGATGATGTTCGGGACGGTGTTGGTCGCAACGAAAGTGTTGGCGAAAAAGGTGGGTCCGAACACAGCGCCGATGACGACGACCCGGCCACAACCGGTCACCCGGCTGACCAGCGTCCAGGCCGCCACCGTCGCTGAGCTGCGAACTGCCCTCGTCGGTGCCTGAACCCCTGCCCCCGCCTCTCGCATCTCAGCTCACGAACGGAGACGGCGCCGAGCGACGAGGAGGACGATAAACGCGGCCACGAGGAATGCCGTCGCCGCGCCGGCCCCGGCGGAGATCAGCGGCTTCGGGCGCACTTGTTGAGGGACCGGGTACGGCTCGGTCAATATCCGAGCTGGCGGACCGGCCGCGGATTGCGGGTCGGACGACGTTGTCGGTCTGGGTTGGAGAGGGTCAAGAAGACTTTGCAGAACCTGCTCCCGACGGGCCAGTCCGAGGGCTACGTCTTGTGGCAGGTCCGGTGCCCGCCTCTGAATCTGCACCTCAGAGATGTTGAACATCAGATAAGACAGAACCGGGTCCTTCCAGTCCTTATTCGCCATCGCTATATACGCGTCGATGATGCTTTTCAAGATCAGCTGTGCACGCTCCCGCGTCTGGTCCCGCACCTCGACCTCGATGATCTCGCTGCTATCGACAACTCTCGCGGAAACGTGCTCGGTCAGGGTTTCTGGAGGAATCCCATACTGGAAGGCCACCGGCGCGAGCACGACCCGGCTGCGTAGCAGGACCAGCTGAGTGGTCAGCCTGCGATCCTCGCGGAGGAGTTCGTTTGGCTGTGAGTCCGTTAAGCGGTAAACGAGCTCCGCACGGGCCGCGTATTGCTTTGGCAGAAGCAGAGTTCCGAAGAACCCGGCGCCTGCACCGATCAACACGACAAGAACAGAAAGAAGGGCGAGGCCGAGGTTTGCGCCCCATGGAAGCTTGCGCTGTCGACTCGGAGCCGCGGTCCGAACGGCGTCGTCGTAGCTGCCCGGCCTCGATTCGGCCTCGGCATCGACCATGGCGTCGTCATAAACTATGGCCTCGTCATGGACGATGTAAGAGCCGTTGCCGTTGATGACCGGTATCCAGCGGGCGTCTACGAAATCGCCCTGTGGAAGTCGGCCGGTGGTATCAGTCATTTCGAAGCCCTCCAGAGCATTTCGCACACTCGGTCCACTTGTGCGTCGCTGAGCGTCGGGGACATTGGGAGCGAGAGGATCTGCTCCGCAGCATCTTCGGCGACGGGTAACGAATCGGCGAACTCTTGGTATGCCGGCTGCCGGTGACATGGGATCGGATAGTGAATGCCCCAGCCGATCCCATGGCGGTCAAATTCGGCCGTTACGGCGACGCGGTCCTCGACGCGAATCACTGCGAGGTGGTGCACGGATTCAGCTGCGGGATGCGTCGTGACCGGCCGACACGACGGCGGGAGTTGTCGACAGTATCGGTCCATCGTGCGGCGGCGCGCCAGATTCGCCTTATCTAGGTTGGCGAGCTTGATGGACAACATGGCTGCCTGCAGGGTGTCCAACCGGCTGTTGCGCCCGCGGTCGTCGTGGCGGTGCCGATCCCCGCTGGCTCTGCCATGGTTGGCGCGCCTCTGTATATGCTGAGCGAGCGCCATATCTTGGGTGACGACCGCGCCACCGTCCCCCAATCCGCCCAGGTTCTTCCCCGGATAGAAGCTGAAACTTGCAGCCGCCCCAATACTTCCGGCCCGCCGTCCACGAAGCCTGGCACCGTGTGCCTGCGCAGCATCCTCGATCACCACCAGGCCGTACCGTCGGGCCACAGGGCAAAGAGCGTCTAGGTCAGCCATCTGCCCGAATAGGTGCACCGCAATGACGGCGGCCGTCGCCGGGCCCGCGGCCGCCGCGACCGCCTCAGGGTCGATCAGCAACGTGTCCGGCAGCACGTCGACGAACCGGGGGCGGGCGCCCACTGCGCACACCGCTTCCGCCGTGGCGACGAAGGTGTTTGTCGGAACGATCACCTCGTCGCCCCGTCCGATTCCGATACCGGCGAGGATGAGTTCAAGGGCGTCCGTGCCGTTCGCCACCCCCACACATGCATTGGTCTCGCAGTAGGCAGCAAAGCTTTGCTCAAACCGTTCCACTTCGGGGCCACCAATGAACCGCCCGTGCTCCAGCACCTTCTTGAATGCGAGCTCGTAGTCGCCCTGAAGGCCGCCGTTAACAGTGGCCAGGTCAAGAAATGGCACAGAATCAACGACTTCGGTCACGAGGCGACCTCCGCGGTGCCGACCGGCGTTACGATGCGTTCGCGTCGCGCCGCAGGTGGCGGGATCCGAGCGGGTGCACCGGTGGCGAGGGCCTCGTCGATAGCGGCTAGCACCCTTACGACGCCCAAACCCCGTTCGCCCGGAGTGTCAGGGCGATTGCCCGTCCGAATGCAGTCGATGAAGTGCGTGTCCTGGACGAGCAGCGGCTCAATGAACTGCACGTAGGGAGATGTGATATCGCCGGTACGGTAGGTGACGGGCACCGCATACCGGGTCGGTCCCTCGCACATCTCCGCCGGGGCCACACCGACGTCGTAGATCCGGATGCGGTCGATGTCCGAAACGTCGTTGTAGACCGCCATCTTTCGCTCACCCACTACGGTGACCCGGCGCACCTTCCTCGGATCCAGCCAGCTCACGTGGACGAAGGCCGGTGCACGTGGGAAGTCCAGTCGCAGGTAGGCGACATCGGCGTGCACGTCGCCCACGTTGCGCTGCGCCCACGCGGCCGTCATCTCTGGGAACTCGTCCAGCAGGTAGGAGATGATGGAGATGTCGTGCGGCGCGAGGTCCCAGATTACGTTGCAGTCGTTCTGGTAGCGGCCGAGGCTCAGTCGCGCTGTGTCGACGTACAGGATGCGACCGAGTTCGCCGGAATTGATGATCTCCTTCAGCTTCCACACCGCGGCGTTGTACTCAAAGGTGTGTCCGACCATTAAGGCCAGTCCACCGCGGTCCGCTGTATCAACGAGCTCTTCGGCGACTGCGACCGAAGTGGCCAATGGCTTCTCTACCAGGGTGTGGAGCCCAGCCCGCAGCGCCTGCAGCGCGACCGGGCCGTGACTGTGCGGAGGGGTGGCGACAACGACGGCGTCCAATTCGTCCTGGACTTCGTCGAGACGTAAAGCGACGTGGATGGCGGAGAAGGACGTCATAGCCTCGCGTAGCCGATCCGGTTCGCTTTCGATGACAGTCAGCTCCACACCGGGCACGCCAGCCAGCACGCGGGCGTGCTTGGATCCCCAATACCCGTAGCCGATTACCCCCACCCGAATCGGCCTATCCGGTACGTGCCCTGGTGGACACAGCACGTCAAACAAGCCATTCAAGCGCGGTGAGTTCGCCGTGCTCATTGCTCCCCCTTCCGCATACCGCGCAAGCGCGGCGTTGGAACAACTAGGGACTCGCAAATCGAAGATCTGCGAGGCGAACGGAGCGATCCCAAGTGAGGCGACACCGCTACTCCCTTCCATCTACGCCGACAAACCTGATGTCGGCAAATTTATCAGAATTAGCTAGACGGATGTTTTTTGGCCAGTCTCGATCTTGTGCTGCGACACTACCATTTGCTGCGGATCCTCGACAAGCAAAAATTTTCGACCTCGTTGATATAGATACAGTAAGCGAGGCTCATTATCTGGCTCGGGCCAAATATTCAGCTCGTTTGAGCTGATAATTCGCCGATCCGTAGTCCACGACGCCGCGCGTCGCACGAGGCGCAGACGGTGACGTTTGACGATAAGAGGTGCTTCTAGCAATCTCATAAGCTTAGAAGCTGCTCTGCTCGAACTGGTCCGGGCGCCTAGATTGCTGATCTAGACGCGAGTTCACATATGTCGCTAGCTCATATACAGCAATCACGTTCCCGCTCACAAGGTGTTCCGACACCCCAAACCGCCGATGTGACCGTCGGCTGACGATGAGACAACTGGAAGGCTGGCGTCTACATCGCTGACTGAGGGTGCGACCCCCTTCTTGCCCAGTACAGCGACATAACGAGACCGGCTGATGTCGTGCGCCACCGTGCTGGGCATCGCCGTAGCCGTAATGAGGTCTCCTAGTCGGCGCCACTAGACACCCCGCCTGAACCAGAACCCGATTCATTACCAGAACCCCCACTGGAGCCAGAACCCGATCCGCCACCAGAACCCCCGCCTGAGCCAGAACCCGGTCCGCCACCAGAACCCCCGCCTGAGCCAGAACCCGGTCCGCCACCAGAACCCCCGCCTGAGCCAGAACCCGGTCGGCCACCAGAACCTCCACTGGGACCTGTGGCGTGCCCGCCGCCTGGACCAAGATCGTCGGGTCGACCGCTTGAACTCCCATGTGAAGTACGTGCCGATCCGCCTTGGGAATGCTCCGCTGGTTTCGGCACGGTGGATTGTTCAGCCACTGGGGGCGACGTCGGCTGGGGCGGACTACTCGGGGGCGGACTACTCGGGGGCGGACCACTCGGAGGCGGACTAATCGGCGGCGGACTAATCGGGGAGGGAATCGGCTGCGGGAGTTCAAGCTTCGGCAAGTTGGGGATCACCGGCTTCATGATGATGTGTGCCCACGCCCGTATGTCCAACCACCGCGGCAATGGAGTCGGCCCAAGCGGGACTTCTGGAAGCGTGCCTCCTCCGCCCCCACCGCCGCCGGCTGGGGCCAACGGCGGCGGCGTAAATTCAGGTTGCAGAGTCATGGTTGTAGCCGGTGAAATACCCGGAACTTGCTGACTCGGGACACGTGAAGATTCCGTCATGGGCAAGTTCGGGAATTTGCGCTGTATGAAATCGAGAAACTGGCTCACGTCCGCCACCTCGTGACCCGGGGACTCGCGGAAGCTGTCAATCACTACCGCGGCTAGGGACGAAACGGCGCCGAACTTAAGGTTCGGCAGATCCGAGAACTCCGTATCTGTCGAATCACTGCGGGATAGGTCAGGTTTAGGGTTGAGCAGATCAACGGCTGTAATTGGGTGTTGAACCGAGGCGAACAGCAGTATGGCGCTGAATGCAAGACCACCCGCCATAATGCCGGCGCGAGCAGCGTCAGGATTGCGAGCACCTCGCTGTCCGTTGTTGGATGTCTTCACCGCTTCCCATAAGCGTGGATTATTGGTCAGGTCGGGCATGATCCAGCCCTCCTTATGGGTTTTGTGTTTGCTGCCGTAGCTGACGCGGATCGACCATCACCGAGTGACGACGGCTTGACCGAAGGCCTGGCGCCGGCAATCAAGGGCTGGTTAGAGGTCCTAGCGCGGAACATTCGATGCATCCTTCATGCGGCGTATCCCATCCGGGACCGTGATGGGAGCTTTCCGCCCCAGTACCTCCTCGGCTTTGGCCGGGTTCAGCGCGACGGCATGTAATTCATCGCTGTGGGCAGCACTCATCAGGCCGTATACCTCTGTGACGGTGGTGTGCCGGAATGCCGTCTCCAGGTTGTCCGTGTCACCAGTGCTCAAGTTGTCGATTCCAACCACGTGGTGGCCTTCCGCCAGGAGGCGGTCGACCAGATTTGATCCGATGAATCCGGCGGCACCGGTGACGAGGGTTCGCATTATCGGTAATTTCCTTCTGGCCCAATGCCTTTGAGCTCTTCGTCCTCGATGACTACACCCGGAGATCCGAGGTTGTGAGTAGGGCGGTCCGCCTGCGACCACGCGGACACGTAAGTCGCCGTGCCGGTGGAGCCGGGTAGCTACCACCGACCCCACCGGCGGTGGATGGCGTCTTGCACCGTCATTCATTGGTTGCCGCCTTGCGCAGTAGTGCGATACCTCTCCCTGCAGATGAGGCGCGCCACCGAACCATTTCCCTGCCGCGACGACGCGAGAGCCTGTGGCACACCTACGAAGTCGCCGTGGCCCAGTAACCGGAACCACAGGCCCATATCCGTCGGAGTCAACAGGTCCCCCCGACAACCCCCGCATCGATCGAAGCTTTCCTGTCGGAACAACCCCGAAACCGGAGGGCCGATGGGATCGGCGCTGCTGCGAGCCATTCTCCTGATCACCCGCTCCGCGGAGTGGCGGCCGACAAGGCCGGCCAGTCCGCATGCAGAGGCCAGCAGCTTGTCTTCATCATCGATGTAATCGCTCCGAACAGCCACAAGCGCCACGTCGGGGTTGTCCTCGAGCACTTTGGCTTGCTTGGCGACGCAGTCGGGGTGGAGCAAGTCGCCAGGACAAACCAGCTTCACGAACTGACCATTACTCTGCTCCACGGCCAGATTGAAGTTGTCAGCGATGGGAACCGTTGTTTCGCTTCGGATTATCCGAACGCGATCATCGGTGATCGCTGCCAGGGTGTCTCGGATGTCGTCGGAGTTGTTGTTATCGACGATCACGACCTCTAGCTCGGCGCCGTGCTGCGCCAAGCAACTGTCGATTGTGGCCCGCAGATGGCGCTTCGCCTGGAAAGCACTAACGCAGAGCGAAACCTTGGGCCGACGGGCCCGAGGCCAACGCGGTTTCGCCATGGCAATCGGCCGGTACCCTTCGACGATGTCGGCCCAACTACTGATCGGCCGCATCGTCGGCGATTTCACAAGCGTCGGGGCGCTCATCTCATCGCCTCCGCGTGCGGGTCGCCAGTATGCGTCGGTAGCAGCTCGATGTCAGTCGCATGCGTGAGGCACGCGACGATGCCACACATCAGCGACACCATTGGTCCGAGCCGGCGGTCGACTGTAGCGGTGCCACTGGCGACGGGCCGAGAGCGGCCGGTTCGTTCGCTAGTGGCCGCCGATTTCGACCCAGAGCTAATTCACTACGCACCACTTCACTATCGGTGCCCGCGCGGGCGGCGTACATGGACCATCGGACCCAAATTTCATTAGGCCTCGGTCTGGTTCTTACGGGCGCCTCGCTCAGACGAGATGGCGCGGGAAAGGGCCGCCGCTTCGGCACGCGTATGTACACCGAGCTTCGTCAACAGGTTGTGGACGTGGTTTTTTACCGTATGCACGGCGATGTTTAGCCGTGCTGCGATATCGCTGTTCGATCGGCCTAGTTCCAACATTTTGAGGATCTGGGCCTCCCTCGTCGTAAGTGCCAGGTCCCGTCCCGCTGGTTGCGGCTGAGACGCCAGGCTCGAGAGTCGGCGGAGCAAAATAGCCGATACCCGTGGCGGACAGATGGATTTTCCGCCAGCGACGTTGTGTATCAACATGATCAGGTCATCAAGTGAGTCGCTGCGCACATGGTAGCCGGCCACCCCCGCTTCGGCGCACGCGATGATCTTCTGCTCATCCTCTTCTGGAGTGGCCACAACGATGATCCGCGCTCCCGGACTGATGTCCATCGCTGCCCGTATTAATAGATGACTGCCTCGAGTGTCCATGTTGACCAACACCAGATTCGCGTTGGTTTGTTCGAAAGCTCCTACTAGCGACGGTAAGTCCCACGCGGTGCCCGCAACGGCTATCCCCTTCAGGGCGAGGATGCCCGCGAGGATCTCCCGAAAGAGGGTGCAATCATCGATGATCAGCACCCCTTCAGCGCCTACGAGGTCCTGCCTCGTTGCGCCCTCGGGCGCCGGATTCAGAACGCCGCCGAAATTCGCTGACCCTCGGGAACTACCGTGCTTCCGCCCCGTGATATCTGTCGACAGCGCCTCAGGCCCGCTTGGGGTTCCATCACCATTTGGTGGCTGCCCGACGGCCGTCGTCGGAAGAGCGAGCGAACCGAGCGGGTGCCCACCCCCCGCGAGTAGGGGTACCGCTCGGCCCGAGCGATCAGCAACGACATTCACGGTGCGAGATAACCTTGCTACGGTCCCCAGTTCGGTCGCTTCTCTTTCCTCCATTTGTCCATCTCCGCGGGTTAGGTCGCGCGGGTGCTGGTGACCGCACCGTCGTTCTTGGGGTTCGATCCGCCTGAGGAACCAGCATTCGAGGGTCCACTCGAAGAGCCGCCACTGGTGCTGATCGAAGTGCCGGCATCAGTACCGCTGCGAGGGGCCCCTGTTCTGCGCACCGGAGGTGCCGCTATTCGGATGGCTGGTAGAACTGCCATTGGATCCGCCCTCAGACACGTGAGTGTCCGGATCCGATGAAGTTGGAGGATCCGGCGTGGCTGGTGCTGGTTCAGGAGTTGCCGACGCCGTTGCAGTGGTGGGTTCGGTGACGTGTACATCAACGCCTGCCGAAACCGTCGGTGGGAACCGTCGGTTGGGGTGCCGCCGTCGGAGAAAGCCGACGGCCCAGCGGCTGCCGTCATCGGCGGGTTGGGACTTGCCGAACTCGCGATGGCCACAGTGGTGGGAGCCGGTGCTACCGATGGTGCTACCTGCAAGGTTTCGGGAGGTGTCGAAGCCAGCGCAACAGCCAGCGTCGAAATTTTCGCCTGAGGCGCCAGCACTTGGGGTGCGGGCTCGGGCCCCCGCGACTGCATCGATGCCGGCAACACCCTGGTGAGGAGTCCGTGAAGCCCTGCCCCCGCGAAGCGTTGGCCCGTTGACGAACTCCCAGCACCTGTCTGATGCGGCCTCACTGGTCGATCCCCGCAGAGATATGCCGGAATGAACTCGGCTCGGCGCAATGTTGTCGGCGGCACCGTCATCGAACGTCGCATCGGCGGCCGGTTGGTGCGACCATACCGGCGGGGGTATGCGCATCGGCCCTTAGTCAGCAACAACACGTCCTGTTTGCCCGGCTGGCATCCGTGGTACTTCCGACCGCTGAGCATCGCACGCACGGAGGTCGACGAAGAACACTGGGCGCACTCTCGGTCTCGAGCTCTAGCTAACGCGTATGGCACCGATCCACTATTAACCCGTGCGTACCCGGCGGTATATGAGCCATCGGACCCATTTTGATACCGGTCCTCGGACTAGTTCTCGCCCGCCAGTTCGGGATACCGGATGGACCTCGCGTAGGCCGCTGCCGCTGCTCGGGTGTTGACCCCGAGCTTGCTCAACACCCTGTGGACGTGGTTCTTCACCGTGTGCAGTGCAATACACAGGCGGTCGGCGATCTCTCGGTTTGAGAGGCCTGATTCGAGCAATCGAAGGATCTGGATCTCGCGCGCGGTCAAAGCTAGTTCCTCCACCTCGGGCCGCCGCTGGGCGGCGAGCGTCGACAGTCGTCTGAGCAGAATCGCGGAAACCCGTGGGGAGCAGAGAGATTCCCCGTTGGCGACCCTGGACATGAGCGTAAGGAGGTCATCGAGCGACTCTGCCCGCAGATGGTACCCAGCAACGCCCGCTTCAGCACATGCGACAATCTCCGATTCGTCGTCCTCCGAGATGCCGACGACTATCACCTTCGCTTCAGGGCACCTATCCCTCACCAGTCGAAGCAAAGTGAGACTGTCGCGGGTACCCATGTTGAAAAGAACAATGTCCGGAGCGACGTCACCGAGCGCAGCACACAACGAGGGCAGGTCCCACGCCACCGCCGACTCGGAAGCACCGTGGGCAGCGAAGATGGCCGCAAGGTTCTCGCGATTTAGCTTGCAGTCATCAACGATCACGAAGCTGGCGTCAGGAACGGCACACCCGCGTTCGACCTGGCTCGACGGACCTGCCGCTGCGAAGCTGTCGAGCCGAGCATGTCCGTTGTTCAGTGCATCCGCACCTTCATACCGCAGAATCGGATGACTCGCGGTCATCCCTCCACCTGCCGAACCCGAAGGCGAGCTGTCCATCGGCCGTGTAAATCGGCTCGGCAGGTCAGTCGCAGCCGCGTCATGCAGCCGGTCGCGCCCCCTCGGTCGAAGCTCTTCCAGGTGACCCACACCCGGCAGGTTGTGTCGTCCCGATGTGGTATGTCGTAGGTGAGCCACTTTTCGGACTCCACTCCATAATCAACGCCATTGATAGTGATCTGCCATAGGTCGCGTCCGGACGCATGCACTTCGGCCCTTAGGCCTGTGGTGCGGGTGACAAGCGCTAGAGCACGCTGTTGCGTACCGACGACGCGATGGCCCCCCTCGGCTCCTCACCCGCAGGGCCACGTGCCGTCACTGCCTTTGGCCCTACCTCTATGGTGATTCCCCGTATTCGATTGTCCTCCAAGTGATGCCAATGTTAGGCATTTGCCGAAAACACGGTCAATGCGCACCGTACCGTCGCCGAGCAAATGTTTGCGTTAGCAACGCAGCGGACAAGGAACTGGGTCGACCTACTTCGGAATCCTCCAAAGCAAAAGACCTGTTAGAACCCGTTAGTTCATACCAATGGTACGAAAGCAGCGCGGATTACGTAGGCGATAATTTATTTGGCCGACTATTCTCGGTTGAAACAACTAGTCGTGCGGATGACGACGTAACGAGGGCGGCACGGGCGGCATCGGCGCATACGGTCGCCGCTGGCTTGGGCGCGGTACCTAGACCACTGCGGTCGGGATGAGCAACTTTTCTACGAATTCGACAGATAGTTGACAACCTTTGCCGCATCGGTCGTAGCACGGCGCACGGCTAGACGGCGCCTCTCTGTGTCAAGCGATGCGGTTGTGACTTGTAGGGTGGGTTCGGCTGGCCCGGTGAGTGACTTGTCCGAAGTGCTGGGGATGGGGTGTGAGCCGCCCGCGCTGGATATTGGAGTCGCCCCCGCCTGTCCCGCGGAGGCCTGCCTCTATCAAGGAGTTTGCGTCACGCAGAAGCTGTCGGTAGATGATGTCGGAGAGTCGTCGTTTGCGGCAGCGCAAGGCTTTCTCGGTGGGTCTTGCCGGCAGCTCGCTTTCGGCGGCAGTAGGCCCGTCCTGGGGTGTCTCGGCTGATCTGACTGATCGCCATGGTGTGTATGCAGCAGTTGAGTTGGCGGTCTCCGGCACGGGAAAGCCGATGGCGGGTGACGTCACCAGAGGAAGCTGCAATGGGTGCGGTGCCGGTGTAGGAGGCGAATGCATCGGCCGAGCGGAATCGCTGGACGGCCCCGACGCGGGCCAAGATCTTGGCGGCGTTGGAGCGTGCCGATACCGCTGAGTTCGGTCAGGGTGGTGCGCGATGATTCCACTGCTGTGGTGACGTCGGCAGCGGCTTTGGTGATCCGGCGATCGACTGCACGGATCTCAGCGAACAGGTCGGCGGCCAGGCTGCGCAGTGTCTTGGCGGCGGATCCGCGGGGCCGGATCTGACGCAGGATGTCAGCGGCGCGGTCAGCGGTCAAACCCCGCGGGGGCCCCCGCTGGCGTGAGGTGGGTGAGCAGCACATGTAGCCGGTTGATCGTTTGGGTTCGAGTCTTGACCAGATCGTCACGGTGTTCCACCAGGGCACGTCACCGACGTCCCGGCGAAACTGGCAGCTCGTATGCGGGTGCTGTCCACTGGGCATGGCCGCAAAACGGATGAGACGGCCCCGATGCCATCTCGGTCGGCATCGCCGCGCTGACCGCGACCCGACTCAACACCGCGTCCGTCGAGGCCGCCATCACCGCGCTGGGTGCCGTCGGCGTGCAGCCGGTGGGTCAGTGGGGCGCCCAGGCCGGATGCGCCTTCGATGGCCCAGCTGTGGTCGTTCCAGCGTCGGGCAAATCGCCGTAACTGCCGGTAGCCTTCCGCGCTGACGGCAACCGGGTGACCTGCAGGGGTTGCAGCGCGGCATCGACGGCAGCCGCGGTCCAGGACGCCTTGTGCGGTTGGTCCTCCCTTGTGTTCAACGAACGTGAGTAGCGGGAGGGCACACCAACTTTCGGCTTTGCAGGCCTCTCTGCAGCCACTCCCGGCCGACGGCGCCGGCTCGGGACGCAGGCCGTCTAAGAGCCAACCCGACTGGGCGGCAGGCATGAGAGCGAGCGATCCCCGCACCGGCACCTAAGCAACCTGGGCTGCAGACCCCCGATCACCTGAGGACTATTGAACAAGTTGGTATGGAGCGACCGCCGGCGTTGTGTCGGGGATTGCGGGCCGGGGCCTCGCTCACCCATGTTTGTGGGTTACCGGGTGGGTAGTGAGCCCGCCCGGTCTGTCCGACAGTGGTGGGAGGCCCCGGTATTCATTGAGCGAACGAGTGTTGGGCTGGACGTGCACGCACGTTCTGTTGTGGCGGCGGCGATCGACGGCGCCACCAGGGAAGTGTCGCAGACCCGGTTGACGCCGTCCCACGAGCACATCCCGGAGTGGATCAAGCAGCTGCCGGGACCGGCGGCGGTGGCCTATGAGGCGGGTCCGAACGGTTTCGGGTTGTATCGGGCATTGACTGGCGCCGGCATTCGATGCGAGGTCCTCGCGCCGTCGAAATTGCAGAAGCCCGCCGGGGATCGTGTGAAGACCGATGCCCGCGATGCACCTCATCTGGCGCGGTTGTTGCGCCTGGACGAGGTCACCTCGGTCTCGATCCCGAGTGCGAACCAGGAGGCCTGCCGCGACCTGGTGCGTGCACGCGAAGACTGCCGCGGTGACCTGATGAGGGCGCGTCATCGACTATCGAAGCTGTTGTTGCTCCACGGCATCGTCTATCACCAAGGTGCGGCCTGGACTGATGCACGATCGCTGGCTGCGCGCGCACGCGGTACCGCAGTTGCTGACGCTGGCGACGCGAATGGCCTTCGATTCCGACTATGAGCACGTGTTGATGCTGCAGGCCAGACGCCGGTCTGGTCTCGGCGATCGAGGACATCGCCGCCGACAGTGAGTCCACTGCAATGGTGCGCCGGCTGTCGTGTCTTCGCGGGGTGGGCACGTTGACCGCGTTCGCGTTGGCAGTTGAGATCGGCGACTGGGATCGGTTCACTGGCAACACGATTGGCTCGTTCGTCGGATTGATGCTCTCGGAGTCCTCGTCGGGTTCCACGCGGGCGCAGGAGCCGATCACCAAGACCGGAAACACCCACGCGCGGCGGCTGCTGGTCGAGGCGGCCTGGCATCACCGGTCCAAGTACTAGGCCAGGGCGGTCATGCGGGCACGGTGGGAACTGGCCCCGGCGGCGGCCTGCGCTCGTGGTCACGAGGGCAATTGTCGTCTCCACAACCGATGGTTGGAATTCCTGGCGCGACGTAAGCGGTCCACCGTGGCCAACGTCGCGATCGCCCGTGAACTGGCCCGCTGATGTTGGTCGCTGGCGGTCATGGAGGACTGATCGCCACGTGAGTGCTTCCTCACGCGCGATGGTGGCAGCGCGTGGATCGACCCGCGACACAACTATGAGCAGACCCGATGAAGTCGACGCGCGACCCTAGACACGCGGATGCGATCCAGCCGAAACCCCGTCCTGCGGTAGCCAACCCGCGAATATCAGTCTGACCGCGCGTCGCCAACCGACACGCTCACCACACGGCTCGCGAGAAAGCAACGAGGCGCCGTCGGGGTAGCTCCCCGACGGCGCCTCCCCGTGCCACTTGACGAAGTTCGCTATATATCAGTTGGCCAGGGCCGTTGCCCGATCGCTAGCCGAGGATCAGGCCCGAGGTCGGCACCCCGGTGCCCGCGGTGACCAGTACATGCTCGACGTTGTCCACCTGGTTGACCGAGCTGCCGCGAAGCTGGCGCACCCCTTCGGCGATGCCGTTCATCCCGTGGATGTACGCCTCACCCAGTTGGCCGCCGTGGGTGTTGATCGGCAGCCTGCCGCCGATCTCGATCGCACCGTCGGCGATGTAGTCCTTCGCCTCGCCCTGGCCGCAGAACCCCAACTCCTCCAACTGAATCAGCGTGAAGGGGGTGAAGTGGTCATAGAGCACCGCGGTCTGGATATCGGTCGGCCTCAGTCCCGACTGCTGCCACAGCTGCTCGCCGACCAACCCCATCTCGGGCAGGCCCAACTCGGGCCGGTAATAGCTGACCATCGAGTACTGGTCCGGGCTGGCACCCTGCGACGCCGCCTCGACGATCACCGGCCGGTGCTTGAGATCCTTCGCCCGCTCGGGCGATGTCACCACGATCGCGACGGCTCCGTCGGTTTCCTGGCAACAGTCGAGCAACCGCAATGGCTCCGCGATCCACCGCGAAGCCTGGTGCTCGTCAATGGTGATCGGCTTCTCGTAGAAGTAAGCCTTCGGGTTCTTGGCCGCGTGTTTGCGGTCGGCCACCGAGACCGCGCCGAAGTCTCTGCTCGTCGCGCCCGAAAGATGCATGTAGCGCCTGGCGATCATGGCGACCTGAGCCGCGGGGGTGGACAATCCGTGCGGATAGGAGAACGAGTTGTCCACGCCCGTCGAATCGGCGTTCTCGACCAGCCGCATCTGCACCTGGCCGAAGCGCGTTCCCGAGCGTTCGTTGAAAGCACGGTATGCCACAACGCAATCCGCGACACCGGTCGCGACCGCGATCGCGGCCTGCTGAATGGTGGCGCACGCGGCACCGCCCCCGTGATGGATCTTGGAGAAGAACTTGAGCTCACCGATGCCGGTGGCCCGCGACACGGCGACTTCGGTGTTCGAATCCATCGTGAACGTCACCATGCCGTCGACATCTGACGGCGTCAGACCCGCATCATCGAGGGCGTCGAGCACCGCCTCGGCGGCCAGCCGAAGTTCGCTGCGCTCGGAGTTCTTCGAGAAGTCGGTGGCGCCGATGCCGACGATCGCCGCCTTCCCGGACAGCTGACCCGGCATCACGCACCTCCAATCGTGAGTGTCGACGAGGCGATCACGTGGTCGCCAAGGCTGTTGCGGCCAACGATTTTCAGCGTGATCAGGTCACCGTCGATGGCGGTCACCTCACCCCTGAACGTCACGGTGTCGTAGGCATACCACGGCACCCCGAGGCGCAGTGCGATCGACTTGATCATCGCGCTCGGCCCCGCCCAGTCGGTGACGTAACGCTGAACCAGCCCGGTGTCGGTGAGGATGTTGACGAAAATGTCCTTCGACCCCTTGGCCTGCGCCTTATCGCGGTCGTGGTGCACGTCCTGATAGTCGCGGGTGGCGATGGCCGTCGACACGATGAACGTCGGGTCGCCGTACAGCGCCAGCTCGGGCAGCTTCGTGCCCACCTCCACCGTGGGTGCACTCATGCGTCAGGCTCCCAGGCGTAAAGCGTCCACGCCGGGCCCGAATCGCCCTCCGGGAAGTCGATATAGGTTGCGCGAACTGGCATTCCGATCTCCACCTCGGCGGGGTCCACGTTGCGGAGCTCGCCGAGCATTCGTACTCCTTCTTCGAGTTCGACGAGCGCGATGACGAACGGCAGCGTGCGGCCTGGCACCTTCGGCGCGTGGTGCACCACGAAACTGAACACCGTGCCCTTGCCGCTGGCCACCTGATACTCGATCGATGACTCTTTGTCCTGCCAGATGGCGGGCACCGGCGGGTGCTGCAGGCTTCCGTCGGGCCTCTTCTGGATTCGCAGTTCGTGGGCGTTGACGCCGTCCCAGAAGAACTTGGTGTCCCGCGACGACGCGGGCCGCATCATCGAGGCGGCATCGAGGTCTTCGGGAACTCCAGTGCCGCCCTTATTCTCGGCAGGCCGGAATTTCATGATCCGCCACATCATTTCGGCGACGTCCTCGTCACCGACCTGCCAGGTGATCTTCTGCGTGATGAAAAAGCCCTCGCCAAGCGCGGTGTTCTTCGGTCCGACGACGTCGGTCAGCTCGGCCAACACGCTGACCTCTTCGGCCGGTCGCAGATACCGGTGGTAGGTCTGCTCGCAATTGGTGGCGACGACGCCGACATAGCCTGCGTTGTCGAACAATTCCATGATCTTGGTCAGGGGGTCGTCGGCGGCCCGGCCACCACCGAGGCCCGCCATCGTCCACACCTGAATCATCGCGGGCGGGGCAACGATGCCGGGATGGCCTGCGGCCTTGGCGGCCTGCTCGTCGACGTAGATGGGGTTCTTGTCGCCCATCGCGTCGAGCCAGTGGTCGACCATGGGCTGGTTGACCGGATGGCGCCCGACGCGCGGCTTGCTCTTCCCCTCGGCCTTGACCTTCTCGGCCGCCGCCTGGATCGCCTCGACACTCACCTCGGAACCCTCGGCACTTTCAGACCCGACGCCGCAATCATCTCGCGCATCACCTCATTCACTCCGCCGCCGAACGTGATCACCAGATTCCGCTTCGTTTGCGAGTCAAGCCACTCGAGCAGTTCGGTGGTGGCCGGATCGGCCGGGTTGCCATACTTGCCGACGATCTCCTCGGCAAGTCGCCCCGCGTATTGGATGCGTTCGGTGCCGAACACTTTTGTCGCGGCGGCATCGGCGACATCAATGGTCTCGCCGGACGAGGCGACTTGCCAATTCAGCAGTTCGTTGACCCGCCACATCGCCTTGAGCTCACCGAGCGAACGCTTGACGTCGTCATGGTCGAGCGGGGTGTCGCCGTTGCTGCCCGGCTTGGCGGCCCAGTCATGCACCCGGTCGTACAGCGATGCGAATCGTCCTGCGGGGCCGAGCATCACGCGCTCGTTGTTGAGTTGGGTGGTAATCAGGCGCCAGCCACCGTTCTCCTCGCCGACGAGCATCTCGGCGGGCACATGGACGTCGTTGTAGTACGTGGCGTTGGTGTGGTGAGCGCCGTCGGACAGGATCATCGGCGTCCACGAGTAGCCGGGATCGGTGGTGTCGACAATGAGCATCGAGATGCCCTTGTGTTTTGCGGCACTCGGGTCGGTGCGGCACGCCAGCCAGATGTAGTCGGCGTCGTGGCCACCGGTGGTGAACACCTTCTGGCCGTTGACGATGTATTCGTCACCGTGACGAACCGCGGTGGTGCGCAGCGACGCAAGGTCGGTGCCTGCTTCAGGCTCCGTGTAGCCGATCGCGAAATGCACCTCACCGGCCAGGATTGCGGGCAGAAACTTCTTCTTCTGCAGATCGCTGCCGTAGGCCTGAAGCGTCGGCCCCACGGTCTGCAGCGTGACGGCGGGCAGCGGCACATCGGCGCGATGCGCCTCGTTCACGAAGATCGACTGCTCGATCGGGCCGTAGCCGAGGCCGCCGAACTCCTTGGGCCAGCCGACACCGAGCTTGCCGTCGGAGCCCATCCGCTTGATGACCGCGCGGTAGGCCTTCCCGTGCCGGTCCTTCTCCATCTCCGCCGTCTCTTCGGCAGAGATGAGATTCGAGAAGTACTCCCGCAATTCGGCCTGCAGCTTGCGCTGCTCGGGGGTCAGTTCGATGAACATCAAGCTCCCACCAGATCGAGTCGGTGTGAAGGGCCGCCCACTAGTCGGGTGAGGTCCTTGATCGTCGAGTAGTAGCGATCCATCGGGTATGCGATGTCCATTCCCATACCGCCGTGCATGTGATGGCAGAGCTGCATCACCGGCGGCGCCTGCGAGGCAAGCCAATACCCGAGGATGTCGATGTCGCTGTCGGCGTCCAACCCCTCGGACAGCCGCCACGCCACCGATGTCGACACCAAAGTCAGTGTGCGCGAGGCGATGTAGACCTCGGCGAGCTGAGCCGCCACCGTCTGGAACGTGGACAGCGGCTTGCCGAACTGCTCGCGGTTCGCCACGTAGTCCGCGGTCAGGCGCAACGCCCCTGCCACCAGACCCGCGGCGAACGAACCGATCGCGGCGAGCGCCAGCTGATTCACCCGACGCGGTTGCGCGCCCTCGATCACCCCGTCGGCCGCGGCGTCGGAGAACGTCACCGTGTACTCGTCGCTGTGGTTGGAGGTCGGTGTCTTGATCACCTCGACACCGTCCGCCTGCGGCGACACCACGACAACCGCGTTGGCGGCCGTCACAATGAGCCAATCAGCTTGAGCCGCATAGGAAACCGCTACCTTGGCGCCGTTGAGCTTGCCGTCGATGAACGTGGTGGACGGCAGGTCCGGCAGCGGTGAACCCGGCTCGTTGAGCGCGGCCGTCAGGATGCCGCCCTTCGCGACACCCGCCAGGTAGCGGTCCTGCTGGTCGTCGGTGGCGAGGTCCAGGAGCGGCAGCACGCCGAAGCCCAGGGTGGCCAGCGCCGGGCTGACGGTGCCGTGCCTGCCGATCTCGGTCAGTGCGGTGCTGATCTCGGCCAGCCCGACGCCGTCACCGCCGAGGCGTTCGGGTACCGCGAGCGCGGTCACGCCACCCGAGACCAGGGCATCCCAACTGTTGTCTCGCTCCAATACCGACGTGACGACATCGGCGACTGCCTGCTGCCCTTCGTCTGGGCTGAAGTCCACCCGAACCCTCCTCGACTACTAGTGGGCGCTGGCTTGATTCGCCGGCCCGCGGGCGGCTGGGCACTTACCGGTGTAGTCCACCTGCCAGTGCTTGATGCCATTGAGCCACCCCGACTTCAGCCTCTCGGGCTCACCGATCGGTTCGAGATCGGGCATGTGATCGGCGATCGCGTTGAAGATCAGGTTGATGGTCATCTTGGCGAGATTAGCGCCTATGCAGTAGTGCGCACCCGTTCCGCCGAAACCGACGTGGGGGTTGGGGTTACGCAGGATGTTGAACGAGTGCGGATCCTCGAACACCTCTTCGTCAAAGTTGGCTGAGCGGTACGACATCACCACCCGCTGCCCCTTCTTGATCTGCACACCGCCCAATTCGGTGTCCTCGAGCGCGGTGCGCTGGAACGCCGAGACCGGGGTGGCCCATCGGACGATCTCGTCGGCAGCGGTCTCCGGCCGCTGCGCCTTATACAGCTCCCACTGGTCGGGGTTCTGCGAGAAGGCGATCATGCCGTGCGTGATCGAGTTGCGTGTCGTCTCGTTTCCGGCGACCGCGAGCATCACCACGAAGAAGCCGAATTCGTCGTCCGACAGCTTTTCGCCCTCGATGTCGGCCTCGATCAGTTGGGTGACAATGTCCTCGGTGGGATTCTTCGCGCGCTCCGCGGCCATCTGCATCGCGTACTGGATGAGTTCGACCGACGACAGCGCGGGGTCGATGTGCGCGTACTCCGGGTCCTCACCCGCGGTCATCTCATTGGACCAGCGGAACAGCTTGTCGCGGTCCTCCTGCGGCACACCGAGCAGGCCGGCGATCGCCTGAAGCGGCAACTCACAAGAGACCTGTTCGACGAAGTCGCCGGACTCTTCCGCCGCGGCCGCCTCGGCGATCTTCTGAGCGCGGGCCCGCAGTTCGTCCTCCAACCGTCCAACGGCGCGAGGGGTGAAGCCACGAGAGATGATCTTGCGCAACCGGGTGTGCTGCGGCGCATCCATGTTGAGCAGCACGGCCTTCTGCAGATCGATGGCGTCACGCGTCATGTCCTGCGGCCAGACCGGGATCGCGCCGTCCGGCGAGCTGCCGAAGACTTCGTTGCGCTTGGACACCTCTTTGACGTCCGCATGCTTGGTGACCAGCCAGTACCCTTTGTCTCCGAAGCCACCTGTGCCGCCGGGAACGTCGACCCAGTGAATCGGCTCGGACTTGCGAAGCTCGGCGAGCTCAGCGACGGGCAGACCCACGAGGTTGCGCTCCGCGTCGAGGAAATCGAACTCGGCTGAGATGGGGCATGCCATAAAAAGCTCTCCTCAATTGCAACGTGTTCTAGTGCCAGTAAAACATGGCTTCTGTGCAGATAAAAGGCAGGTCGCCATCCTCGCTTGTCAGAATTATGAAACGTGTTCTAGCCTGGCGGAATGGGTAACCCTGTCATCGTTGAAGCCACCCGCAGCCCGATCGGCAAGCAGAACGGATGGCTGTCCGGCCTGCACGCCACCGAGTTGCTGGGCGCCACCCAGAAGGCATTGGTCGACAAGGCCGGCATCGACGCAGGTGACGTCGAGCAGGTCATCGGTGGCTGCGTCACGCAGTTCGGCGAGCAGTCCAACAACGTCACGCGTGTGAGTTGGCTGGTTGCGGGTCTGCCCGAACATGTCGGCGCGATGACCGTGGACTGCCAGTGCGGCAGCGGCCAACAGGCGAACGGATTGATCGCCGGGCTCATCGCGGCGGGCGCCATCGACATCGGTATCGCGTGCGGCATCGAAGCGATGAGCCGCGTCGGCCTCGGCGCCAACGCGGGTCCCGACCGCAGCATCCTGCGGCCAGCGTCGTGGGACATCGACCTACCCGACCAGTTCACGGCCGCCGAGCGAATCGCCAAGCGGCGCGGCATCACTCGTGAAGACATCGACCAGTTCGGCTTCGATTCGCAGCGCAAAGCCAAGCAGGCCTGGGCCGAAGGGCGGTTCGATCGGGAGATCAGCCCGATCGAGGCGCCGGTACTCGACGAGAACAAGCAACCGACCTCCGAGCGGGCACCCGTCAGCAGGGACCAGGGGCTGCGCGACACCACGCTGGACGGTCTCGCGTCGCTGAAGCCGGTGCTCGAGGACGGTATCCACACCGCGGGTACGTCGTCGCAGATCTCCGACGGCGCCGCGGCAGTGCTGTGGATGGACGAAGACAAGGCGCGCGCGCTCGGCCTGACGCCGCGGGCGCGGATCATCAGCCAGGCACTGGTCGGTGCGGAGCCGTATTACCACCTCGATGGTCCTGTCCAGTCGACGGCCAGGGTGCTGGAGAAGGCCGGGATGAAGATGGGCGACATCGACATCACCGAGATCAACGAAGCGTTCGCCTCCGTCGTGTTGTCGTGGGCCCGGGTGCACAACCCCGACATGGACAAGGTCAATGTCAACGGCGGTGCGATCGCGCTCGGCCACCCGGTCGGCAGCACCGGCAGCAGGCTGATCACCACAGCGTTGCACGAGTTGGAGCGCACCGATCAGAGCACCGCGCTGATCACGATGTGCGCGGGTGGCGCGTTGTCCACCGGCACGATCATCGAGCGAATCTAGTGGCTCCGGCGGGCAGGAGCGAAGCGACCGGGGAATCGGCTCCGGCGGGCAGGAGCGATGGGCCCACGCGCGCAGCGCAGGGGACGACCGGGGAATCGGCACGGTCGGACGAAGAACGGATCGCGGCCGCGCAGGCCTACATCGACGCGCTGGTGAGTCATGATGCCGACAAGGTTCCGTTCGCGCCTGGTTGCACGCGTATCGAATTCGGGGTGAAGACGGGTTTCTCGGGAGATCACTTGCGCCGCAGCCTGAATGACGGGCCGCAGTACCGGGTGATCCGGAATACCAGCGTCCCGGAGTTCACCGTCTCCGGGGACGTGGTGCGGGCGCGTTTCGACCTGGTGACCAAACCGTCGATCGCGGGTCGTCGGGTCGGCGCCCACATCGACGAGACGTTTCTGATTCCCGCCGAAGACGGCGCCATTCACCACATCAAGGCGGTCGTTTGGCCCTTCCTGACGTCATAGGATCGGCCCATGCCAAAGACCCGCCCGCGTTTCATGGACACGAAGGCCGCGGACTTCTTCATCAAGTGGATGTCGAGGCTGAACACCTACATGTACCGCCGCAGCGACGGCGAAGGGTTCGGCAGCGACTTCCAGGGCATCCCTGTCGCGCTGCTGACCACGATCGGGCGCAAGACGGGCGAACCCCGTATCAGCCCACTGTATTTCCATCGCGACGGTGACATTGTGGTCGTTGCGGCGTCCAAGGGTGGCAGCGACAACCACCCGATGTGGTATCTGAACCTCAAGGCCAATCCGAGGGTCAAGGTTCAGATCAAGAAAGAGATACTCGATCTCACCGCACGGGACGCCACCGATGACGAACGCGCCAAGTACTGGCCTAAGCTCGTCGAGATGTATCCGACCTACAACGACTACCAGTCGTGGACCGAACGGGTCATCCCGCTCGTGATTTGCGAACCATGACAACGGATTACGACCTTCACTTCTATTTCGATCCGGTCTGCCCGTTCGCCTGGATGACCAGCAAGTGGGTGCGCATGGTGGCGACGCAGCGGGACTATCGAGTGGACTGGCGTTTCATCTCGCTGCGCATTCTCAACGCACACATCGACTATGCGGCGCACTTCCCTGCCGATTACGAGGAGGGCCACACCGCCGGATTGCGGCTGTTGCGGGTGTGCGCACGACTGCGCGCGGAACGAGGACGCGACGCGGTCGGGCCGCTGTACGAGGCGATCGGCACCCGGATCTTCGACACCTCACGTGAGGTCGATCCACTGTCCGCGGCGGGTCAAGGTTCGCGGGAGATGCTGGAACCGCTGTTGCAGAAGATCGGACTGCCTGACGATCTGGTGCAGACCCTCGACGATGCCGGGTACGACGACGAGATCCGAGCCGAGACGGAGGAGGCGTTGGCGCTGACCGGTCGCGATGTCGGGACGCCGATCATGCACTTCCAACCCCCGGAGGGGACGGCGTTCTTCGGTCCCGTGATCAGCAGACTGCCCTCAGCCGACGACGCGGGCAGACTATGGGACCACGTGGTCGGCCTGGCCGAATTTCCTGGATTCGCGGAGATCAAGCGCAGCCTGCGCGAGCGGCCGCAACTGGCCAGTTTCGGAGTCGACACGGAATCGGTTGGCAAGGAAGAGGATTGGCACGGCGGCAGCCGGCGTCTCAAGAAGTAGTTTGCCGACCGCGGATAGCGGCAAGACAGTGGGCATGACCGAGCGCCACCGGATCCGCAACTCGAACGCGCTCGTCCTTGCTCTCAAGTACTTCTCACGTGCGCACATCTGGACCTACCAGCGCACCGGAGGACGCCTGGGCGCCAAGCTGCTGTGGTTTCCCGCAGCACTGATCACCACGACGGGGCGCAAAACGGGCAAGCCCCGCACCACGCCCGCGTTGTTCGTCCGCGACGGCGACCGCGTTGTGCTGCCTGCGTCGTTCTTCGGCCGTGGCGAGAACCCGATGTGGTACCGCAATCTCAAGAACAACCCGAAGGTGCACGTCCAGATTCGCGGTGAGCACCTCGACCTGGTCGCCCGCGACGCCACCGACGAGGAGCGCGACCGATACTGGCCGAAACTCATGCGGATCTACCCCCCGTACCGCAACTACCGGCAGGCGACCGACAGGGTGATCCCGCTGGTGGTCTGCGAGCCGTAGGGAAAGCATCCGGTCCGACCATAGACAGATGTGTGAAACTGTCTACTTGGTCCGTCAATATCCTCTACTGTGGGCGCGCCGCCGACTAGATGGAGTGAGTGATGCGCCGACTGTCTTCTGTTGCCGCGACGGTGCTGACCACGATCGCGTTGATGCTCGCGACTGCCTTGCCCGCATGGGCCGCAGAAGCGATGACGCTGACGTTCGTTCGGCATGGTGAATCTGCGGCCAACGCCGCGGGCGTGATCGACACGTCAGTTCCCGGCCCGCATCTGACCAGCGTGGGACAACAGCAGGCAGAGGACATCGCTGATGCCCTCAAAGGCAACGCCTATGACGGCGTCTACGCCTCGTCGATGATCAGAACGCAGGAGACGGCGCAGCCGCTTGCCGACAAGCTGGGCCTGCCCATCACGGTGCTGCCCGGTGTTCGGGAAATCGACGCCGGGGTGTTCGAAGGCCAGTCTGAGGATTCGGGACTTGGCCGGATCGGATACGTGCTGGGGCCGGTCGCGTGGACTCTCGGGGCACGGTTCGTGCCGGTGCTCGGGGCGGCCGACGGCAATGCGTTCGACGCCAGGGTCGACGACGCCGTGCAGACGATATATGACAGCGGTGACCGGAACGCGGTGGTGTTCTCACACGGGGCCACGATCATGTTCTGGACCATGATGAACGTCGACAATCCCGATCTGGGTCTCCTCCTGCGCCATCCGTTGGACAACACCGATGTCGTGGTGATCACCGGCAATCCGGAAGACGGTTGGACCCTGGAAAACTGGGCCGGCGTCGACGTCGCCGCGGAGCCATCGCTTCCGACGAAGTTGTTCGTTGACACCCGCAACGTCGTCACCGCGCCCCAGACCGCTCTCTATCGCATCGGACGGGCCTTCGCGGCAGGCGATGTCGCCGGCCTGGCGAAGGCGGTTCGCGACGGGGTCGTCGACGTCGCCACCAAGGTGGTCGGCTTCGTTCCCAAGGTCGTGGGTGACGTGGTGGACTCGTTGCGCGGTGCGACCCCGAATCAGTCGGCTCCACAAGAAGCCGCGACGCTGAGCGCAACCACCGGCGAGCGCACCACCGCGGAGACGCCGAAGACAGCGAAGCCTGCGAAGAAGACCGAAAAGAAGCCGGCCGAGAACACGAAACTGAAGAGTGGAAACAAGTTTCGCCCCGGCCAGACCGCCGCGACCACGCCGTCGACGCCGCAACCCAGTACGCCGAAGGACGATCCCGAAACCGTCACCTCTAACGATCAGCAGGCCACCGACACCACCGAGAGCACCGGGGCGACCAACAAGTCCGCCGCTGAAAGCGACCATGAGGCAGCCCAACAGCAGGCAGCGTAGCTAGGCGCCGTAGACCGGGACCGGCGGTCGGGTCTTCGCGAGCAGATCCTTGACCACCGGCCCCAGTTCGGCCGGATCCCAGCGCGCGCCCTTGTCTACCTGAGGGCCGTGCGCCCAACCCTCGGCCACCCGGACGATGCCGCCCTCGACCTCGAACATTCTGCCCGTGACGTCGCCGGACTCGACGCTGCCGAGCCACACCACAAGCGGCGAAACGTTTTCCGGGGCCATCGCGTCGAAGTCGTTGCCCTGGGTCGCCATCATCTCGGCGAACACCGTCTCGGTCATCCGGGTGCGCGCGGACGGCGCGATCGCGTTGACGGTGACGCCGTACCGGCCCATTTCCGCGGCCGCCACCAGCGTCATGGCCGCGATGCCTGCCTTGGCGGCACTGTAATTCGCCTGTCCCACACTGCCTTGCAGTCCGGCGCCCGAACTGGTGTTGATGATCCTGGCATCGACGGAGTTGCCCGCCTTCGACTGGGCGCGCCAATACGCCGCCGCATGACGCATGGTGGCGAAGTGACCCTTGAGATGCACCGCGATGACGGCGTCGAACTCCTCCTCGCTGGTGTTGGCGAACATGCGGTCACGGACGATACCGGCATTGTTGACCAAGACATCCAGCCCGCCGAATCGCTCGACCGCGGTTCGGATCAATTCCTCGGCCTGCTGCCAGTCGGCGACGTTCGCCCCACTCGTGACGGCTTCGCCTCCGGCGGCAGTGATTTCGTCGACCACACCCTGCGCAGCGCTGCCGCCGCCTGCAGGCGACCCGTCGAGTCCGACACCGATATCGTTGACCACCACGCGTGCGCCCTCAGCGGCGAACGCGAGCGCGTGCGCACGCCCGATACCGCCGCCTGCCCCCGTCACGATGACCACCCGGCCGTCGAGCAAACCCATATTCGGTGTCTCCTTACTTGAATGCGTTCGTTGTGGCCAGGTATTGCGGAGGCTCGCCGCCCCCGTGCACCTCGAGGCTCGCGCCGCTGATGTACGACGCGGCGTCAGATGCGAGAAATGCTGCGGCCCAACCCACGTCGGCCGGCTTGGCGAGCCTGCCGAGCGGCACAGTCCTCGAGATCGCCGCAATCGACTCCGCATCGCCGTAGAAGAGTTCGGACTGTTCGGTCTCGACCATGCCGACGACGACGGAGTTGACCCTGACCTTCGGCGCCCACTCGACCGCCAGTGTGCTGGTGAGACTTTCGACACCCGCCTTGGCGGCGCCGTACGGCGCGGTACCGGGAGTGGGCCTGCGGCCGCTGACACTGGCCACGTTCACAATCGACCCGCCACCGTCCTGCGTCTGCATCACCGCGTTCGCGTGCTGCGACACCGAAAGCGGGCCGAGCAGGTTGAGTTCGATGATCTTGCGGTTGAACTTCGCGCTCGCGTCCACGGTGAGCACATACGGTGACCCGCCCGCGTTGTTCACCACGATGTCGAGTCGGCCGTGGCGCTGCGCGATCGTCGTGATCATCGCCGCGACGGCGTCGTCGTCGCGAACATCGCAGGAATGGAACTCGTACGGGAGTCCGTCGACTTCGCGCCGTGCACACGTCACCACTGTGGCGCCCTGATCGGCGAAGACGGCGCTGATTCCGGCGCCGACGCCGCGGACACCCCCGGTCACCAGGACCACCCTGTCCCTGAGCCCGAGGTTGATGTCAGCGGCGTCGGTCACTGTGCTAGCGTACCAAGCAAGTGCTTGCTTAGGTATCGACCCCCAGGAAGTGCAATGCCAATCACGTCCACCCCCACCGAACCGGGGATCGTCTCGGTCACCGTCGACTACCCGCCGGTCAACGCGATCCCGTCGCGCGGTTGGTTCGAACTCGCAGACACCATCACCAAGGCCGGCGAGGACCTCGAGACGCACGTGGTGATCCTGCGCGCGGAGGGGCGGGGCTTCAACGCGGGCGTCGACATCAAGGAGATGCAGAACACCGAGGGCTTCACCGCACTCATCGATGCCAACCGAGGTTGCTTCGCGGCGTTCCGCGCGGTCTACGAATGCGCAGTGCCGGTGGTCGCGGCGGTCAACGGTTTCTGCGTCGGCGGCGGTATCGGCCTTGTCGGCAACGCCGACGTGATCGTCGCGTCCGACGACGCCAAGTTCGGCCTGCCCGAGGTGGAACGCGGCGCCCTTGGCGCGGCCACCCACTTGTCACGCCTGGTGCCCCAGCACATGATGCGCAGGCTGTTCTTCACCGCGGCCACGGTCGACGCGCAGACGCTGCACCAGTTCGGGTCCGTGCACGAGGTGGTGCCCCGCGCCGAGCTGGACGAGGCGGCACTGCGGGTGGCCCGCGACATCGCCGCGAAGGACACCCGGGTGATCCGCGCGGCCAAGGAAGCGCTGAATCTGATCGACGTGCAGAAGGTGAACTCGAGTTACCGCATGGAGCAAGGCTTTACGTTCGAATTGAACCTGGCAGGCGTGGCCGATGAGCATCGCGACGCGTTCGCGGGAACCAACAAGGGGTCCAAGTGAGCGATAAGCGGACAACGTTGGACGACGCCGTCTCCTCGGTCGAGAGCGGCATGACGATCGGTATCGGCGGCTGGGGATCGCGGCGCAAGCCGATGGCGTTCGTGCGGGCTCTGCTTCGCACCGACGTCACCGACCTGACCGTGGTGACCTACGGCGGGCCGGACCTCGGGTTGCTGTGCTCGGCAGGCAAGGTCAAGCGCGTCTACTACGGCTTCGTGTCGCTTGACTCACCGCCGTTCTACGACCCGTGGTTCGCCAAGGCCCGCACCAGCGGCTCGATCGAGGCGCGCGAGATGGACGAGGGCATGCTGCGATGCGGGTTGCAGGCCGCCGCACAACGGCTGCCGTTCCTGCCGATCCGCGCGGGCCTCGGCAGCGACGTGCGTGCCTTTTGGGGCGACGAACTGAAGACGGTGAGGTCGCCGTATCCGACGGACTCCGGTTCTCAGGCTGGGTTCGAAGAGCTCATCGCGATGCCCGCCCTGCGCCTCGATGCCGCATTCGTGCACATGAATCTCGGTGATACACAAGGCAATGCCGCCTACACCGGTATCGATCCGTACTTCGACGACCTGTATCTGATGGCCGCCGACCGGCGGTATCTGTCGGTGGAGAAGGTGGTGCCGACCGAGGAACTCGTCAAGGCCGTGCCCCCGCAGGCGCTGCTGGTCAACCGGATGATGGTCGATACGGTGGTCGAGGCGCCCAACGGCGCCCACTTCACCACGGCCGAACCGGACTACCGCCGCGACGAGAAATTCCAGCGGCACTACGCCGAGGCCGCCGCGTCCGACGAGACATGGCAGCAGTTCGTGCAGACGTATTTGAGCGGCAGCGAGGCCGACTACCAGGCCGCGGTGCGCGAATTTGGGGAAACGCAATGATGTCAACGACCCGTGCCGAGATCTGCGCTGTCGCATGCGCAGAACTGTTCCGCGATGCGGGCGAGATCATGGTCAGCCCGATGGCCAACATGGTGTCGATCGGCGCGCGGTTGGCCCGACTGACCTTCTCCCCCGACATCCTGCTCACCGACGGTGAAGCAAGGCTGCTCGCCGACACACCGGCGATGGGCGTCGTCGGCGCCATCGAGGGGTGGATGCCGTTCGGCCGCGTCTTCGAGACGTTGGCCTGGGGCCGCCGCCATGTGGTGATGGGCGCCAACCAGATTGACCGCCACGGCAACCAGAACCTGTCGGCCTTCGGGCCGCTTCAGCATCCGACCCGCCAGATGTTCGGTGTCCGCGGCGCACCGGGCAACACCATCAACCACGCGACCAGTTACTGGGTCGGCAACCACTCCAAGCGAGTGTTCGGCGATTCCGTCGATGTGGTGTCGGGCATCGGGTGGGACAAGGTCGATCCGGACAACCCCGCGTACCGGTTCGTCAACGTGTACCGCGTGGTGAGCAATCTCGGTGTGTTCGACTTCAACGGCCCCGACCGTCAGATGCGCGCGGTGTCGCTGCACCCGGGAATCACTGCGGAGCAGGTGGCCGAGAACACCTCGTTTGAGGTGCACGGTCTCGATACGGCTGAGCCAACCCGGCTCCCGACCGACGCCGAACTGAGGCTGATCCGTGAGGTGATTGATCCTAAGTCGTTGCGTGACAGGGAAATACGGACATGACGAAGCTTCGGACGGCGCTGACGGAACTCATCGGCATCGAGCATCCGGTGGTACAGACCGGGATGGGCTGGGTGGCGGGTGCGCGACTGGTGTCCGCGACGTCGAACGCGGGCGGCCTCGGCATCCTGGCATCGGCGACCATGACACTCGACGAATTGCGGACCGCCGTGACGAAGGTCAAGGCTGCGACCGACAAGCCGTTCGGCATCAACATCCGCGCTGACGCGGGCGACGCGAACGAACGCATCGACCTGTTGATCCGCGAAGGTGTCAAGGTCGCGTCGTTCGCGCTGGCACCGAAGCCCGATTTGATCGCCAAGCTCAAAGATGCTGGTGTGGTGGTGATTCCGTCGGTGGGCCTGGCCAAGCATGCGGAGAAGGTGGCCGGGTGGGGCGCTGACGCTGTCATCGTCCAGGGCGGCGAGGGCGGCGGGCATACCGGCCCGATCGCGACCACGCTGCTGCTGCCGTCGGTGCTCGATGCAGTGGATATCCCGGTCGTGGCGGCGGGCGGTTTCTTCGACGGCCGCGGGTTGGCTGCGGCGCTTTCCTACGGTGCGGCGGGCGTCGCGATGGGCACCCGATTCCTGCTGACGTCCGATTCCACCGTGCCCGAGGCCGTCAAACAGCGGTACCTGACGGCCGGACTCGACGGCACCGTGGTGTCCACCCGCGTCGACGGCATGCCGCACCGGGTGCTGCGCACCGGGCTCGTCGAAAGACTCGAGAGCGGTTCACGACTGAGGGGTTTTTCCGCCGCGGTCCGCAACGCGCAGAAGTTCAAGAAGATGTCGGGCATGACGTGGCGGTCGATGATCAGCGACGGCCTGGAAATGCGGCACGGCAAAGAACTGACCTGGTCCCAGGTGGTGATGGCGGCCAACACCCCGATGCTGCTGAAAGCCGGGTTGGTGGAGGGCAACACGGACGCCGGGGTGCTGGCGTCGGGTCAGGTCGCAGGGATCCTCGACGACCTGCCGTCGTGCGCAGAACTGATTGACACGATCGTCAGCGACGCGATCAAACACCTGCAGGCGGCGGCCGCTTTCGTCGAGTGATTCCGGCGATGGAACGTCAACCAGCGCAATGTCATCCATCGGTTCAGCAGCCGGAGTAGCGTCTAGCTATGACAGCACTTACCCACAAGCGAGCGAATGTCAACGACGTTGCGCTCCACTACGTCACGGCGGGTAGCGGCCCGACCGTCCTCTGTATGCACGGTTGGCCGCAAAACCACCGTGAATTCCTGCCGGTAATCGAATGTCTCGCCGATGAGTATTCGTTCATCGCACCCGACCTGCGGGGATACGCCGACAGCGACAAGCCCTACGTCGGCTACGAGCCGAAAACGATCGCGCAAGACATGCTCGCGCTGCTCGCCGTCGAAGCGGTGGACAGTTTTCACATCCTGAGTCACGACCTCGGCGGACCGCCGTCCGTGGCGCTGGCCTACGCCGCGCAAAATCGTGCGCAGTCGATTGCCACGATCGAGACGCCGTATTTCGGTTTGAGTCATCCCGGGTATGTCGATCCACGCGTGCCGTACTGGCACCTCAGCATGCACATGAACATGGACGTCACCCGAATGCTCATCGAGGGCCGGGAGGAGCAATACCTGCGGCACTTTTTCCGCGACTTCGCCTTCAACCCGACGGCCGTGCCGGAGAGCGAAATACAGCAGTACGTCATGCACATGCGGCAGCCGGGAAGTCTCCGCGCAAGCCTCAACCATTACGGCTATATCCCCCAGATGGCCGCCCAGACAGCCGAACTGACCAAGGACACACTCACGGTGCCGATGCTGGCGTGGGGTGGCCGCCACTCATTCGGAGAGCACTGCTTCAACTGTGCATCAGCGATCGCCGAGCACGCCGACGGCGGCGTGATCGAGGAATGCGGGCACTGGGTCTTCGAAGAGAAGCCCGACTTCATCGTCGCGCAGCTCCGCGACTTCTGGGCCAAACACACGGCGCCCAGCCTGGCGCTGACACACTAACCTTCACCGACCGCCGCGAAGGTCGAGTAGCGCCTAGAGGCGCTCGATGATCGTGACGTTGGCGGTGCCGCCGCCTTCGCACATCGTCTGCAGGCCGTAGCGACCACCGGTGCGCTCCAGCGTATTCAGCATCGTGGCGAACAACTTTGCGCCGGTGGCACCGAGCGGGTGCCCGAGCGCGATGGCACCACCGCTGGGGTTGACCTTGGCGTGGTCGACCTTGAGTTCCTTCATCCAGGCCATCACGACAGGCGCGAACGCCTCGTTGATCTCGACGGTGTCGATGTCGTCCATCGACAGCCCCGTCTTGTCCAGCGCGTAGCGCGTCGCGGGAATCGGCCCTGTCAACATGAACACCGGATCGGCGCCGCGGGCGCTGATGTGGTGGATGCGAGCGCGCGGTGTGAGGCCGTGGTCCTTGACCGCCTGCTCGGATGCGAGCAGCACCGCGCTGGCCCCGTCGGAGATCTGGCTGGCCATCGCTGCCGTCAACCTGCCACCGTCGGTGAGCGTCTTCAGCCCAGCCATCTTCTCCAGTGAGGTGTCGCGCGGGCCCTCATCGGTGACGAAACCAGCCCCATCGACGGAGACAGGGATGATCTCGTTCTCGAAGTACCCGGACCGGATCGCCTCCTGCGCGCGCTGGTGGCTGGCGAGCGAGAACTCCTCCATCTCGTCGCGTGAGAGCTCCCACTTCTCGGCGATCAGCTCCGCACCGCGGAACTGTGAGATCTCCTGATCGCCGTACCGGTGCAGCCAGCTCTTGGATTCGTTTGTGGGAGAGGTGAACCCGAACTGCTCGGCGACCGTCATCGCGGACGAGATCGGGATTTGGCTCATGTTCTGCATGCCGCCCGCCACGATCAGATCAGCGGTACCGGACATGATCGCCTGCGCACCAAAGGAAATAGCCTGCTGACTGGAACCGCACTGGCGATCCACGGTGACGCCGGGAACTTCCTCCGGGTATCCGGCGGCCAGCCACGACAGGCGGGCGATGTTGCCCGCCTGCGGGCCGATCGCGTCCAGGCAACCGGCGATCACGTCGTCAACCGCAGCGGGGTCGACGTCCACACGGTCGAAAAGGCCGCGCCACCCCGCCGCACCGAGGTCGACGGGATGCACGCCGGCAAGCGACCCATTGCGCTTGCCGACGGCGGTGCGCACGGCGTCGATGACGTATGCCTCAGCCATTTGAAGCTCCTTCTTTAGTGATACCGCCCAAAACGATGCTCAGATACTGCTGGCCGACTTGTTCGGCCGTCAGTGGTCCGCCCGGTTGATACCAGCGGACCGAAACCCATGTGGTGTCGCGGATGAATCTATAGACCAAGTCGACGTCGATGTCGGGCCGGAAGCGGCCCTCGGCGACGCCCTGCTTCAAAACGTCCACCCACATCCTGCGCTGCTCGCGGTTGCGGGTCTCCACGAAGTCGAACTGCGGAAGCGAGGACAGCCGCTTGGCCTCGTCCTGGTAGATGACGACCTGCGCATGCCGGTTCTCGATGGCCTCGAACGAGGTCATGAACAGACCCTTCACCCGCTCGAGCGGATCGGACTCGCGAGCGACGATCTCCGCGTACCGCTCGAACAGCCAGTCAAGGAAGTTCCGAAGGACCTCCTCGACCATCTGTTCCTTGGACTTGAAGTGGTGATAGAGGCTGCCCGAAAGGATGCCGGCGGAATCGGCGATGTCACGCACGGTCGTGGCACGCAGGCCGCGCTCGGCGAACATCGTCGCGGCGAGGTCCAGCAGCTCGTCGCGGCGACTCGGAAGCGCCTTGTCCACCCGATCAGGATAGCAACCAAGCGCTTGCTAGGTAAGCCTGAGGCCTCAGGCTCGTTGACTGGACACCGAGATGACCTCGCCCGTCAAGTAACTGGAGTAGTCGCTGGCCAGGAACGCGATGGTGGCCGCCACCTCCCACGGTTCGGCCGCGCGGCCGAAGGCCTCCACCTCCGACAGTCGGTCCAACAACTCCGAGGAGCTCGTTTTTTCGAGGAACTTGTGCCTGGCGATGCTGGGTGACACCGCATTGATCCGCACGCCGAACTCGACGGCTTCGATTGCGCTGCAGCGGGTCAGCGCCATCACGCCCGCCTTGGCCGCCGCATAGTGCGACTGCGAATGCTGCGCCCGCCAGCCGAGCACGCTGGCGTTGTTCACGATCACTCCGCCGTGGCCGGCCTCGCGGAAGTACCGCAACGCGGCGCGGGTAGCCCGCATCGTCGAGGTCAGGGTCACGTTGAGGACCCGGTCCCACTCTTCGTCGGTCATGTCGACAACCGGGGTCGAGCCGCCGAGACCGGCGTTGTTGACGAGTACGTCGAGGCGGCCCATGCGCGCAGTGGTCGACGCGATCAGCGCGTCCACTTGCGCGGTGGACGTGACGTCACATACCACGCCCTCGACGCGGCCCAGCCCGAGTTCGGTCAGTTGGTCGCGAGTCTCGCCGAGCCTGCGCTCGTGGTGGTCGGACACCATGACGTCGGCACCCTCGGCAAGGGCTCGACGCGCTACCGCAGAGCCGATGCCGGTCCCGGCGGCGGCCGTCACCACAACGACCTTTCCGGTCAGAAGTCCATGCCCCTCAATCTCTTTCGGCGCTGTGCTTAACAAGGTGCTCCTCTCGTCCGCGGCCGAAATTCATCCTTTGGGCTCCCTGGGTAGACCGAGCACCCGCTCGGCGATGATGTTGCGCTGGATTTCATTCGATCCGCCATAGATGGTGTCTGCGCGGGTGAACAGGTAGAGGTGCTGCCAGACGTCGAGCTCACCGTTTTCGGCCACCAGCCCGGCCTTGCCGACGACGTCCATCGCCAGCTCGCCGAGATCACGGTGCCAGTTGGCCCACAACAACTTCGAAACTGAGTCTTGGCCGGGCTGTTCCACGTCCATGGTTGCGAGCGCATACGACCGCATGGTCCGCAGGCCCACCCACGACCGTGTCAGCCGTTCGCGGATCAACGGGTCGTCATCGGCGCCAGTGTGCTTGGCCAGCTCGACGAGATTGGAATGCTCACGCGCGTAACGGATCTGCTGACCGAGCGTCGACACGCCGCGCTCGAACGTGAGCGTGCCCATCGCGATCCGCCAGCCGTCACCTGGCTCACCGACCACGAGATCGGCGTCCGTGCGGGCGTCGTCGAAGAACACCTCGTTGAAATCCGCGGTGCCTGTCAGCTGCACGATCGGACGGATCTGCACACCGGGCTGGTCGAGTGGCACCAGCAGATAGGACAGCCCGGCATGGCGCTTGGAGCCCTTTTCGGTGCGGGCCAACACGAAGCACCACTGCGACAGGTGCGCCATCGACGTCCAGACTTTCTGGCCGTTGATCACCCACTGGTCGCCGTCGCGTTCGGCGGTCGTCGACACATTCGCAAGGTCGCTGCCCGCGCCGGGTTCCGAATAGCCCTGACACCACAATTCGGTCACGTCGAGGATCCTGGGCAGGAAGCGCTTCTTCTGCTCCTCCGTACCGAACGCGATCAGTGTCGGGCCGAGCAGTTCCTCGCCGAAGTGGTTGACCTTGTGGGGGGCGTCCGCGCGGGCGTACTCCTCATAGAACGCGACGCGGTGCGCGACCGTAAGCCCGCGCCCGCCGTACTCGGCCGGCCAGCCGAGGCAGGTCAGCCCCGCGGCGGCCAACTTCTGGTTCCAGGCCCGCCGTTCCTCGAAGGCCTCGTCCTCGCGTCCAGGCGCTCCGAGGCCCTTGAGCGCGGCGAATTCGCCGACGAGATTGTCGGCGAGCCAGTCGCGGACCTCGGCCCTGAACTCCTCGACCTCTATCACCCCTGTAGGCTAACCTACCAAGCACTTGCTTTGTTAGAGGAGCATCAATGGCATCGGATCGTCGGACCATTCCGCAGGTCCTTGACCGGATTGCCGACCGCCTCCCCGACCACGCCGCCCTGGTCACGCCCGATCGGCGGCTGACCTACGGCGAACTGCGCGACGAGGTCCGCCGGGCCGCCGCGGCGATGATCGACCTGGGCATCGCCGCCGGGGACCGGGTCGCGATCTGGTCGCCGAACACCTGGCACTGGGTGGTCGCATGCCTGGCCACCACCTACGCCGGCGCGGTTCTGGTACCGCTGAACACCCGGTACACCGCCAGCGAAGCCGGCGACATCCTCAGCCGCACCGGCGCACCGCTACTGTTCGCATCCGGCGAGTTCCTCGGCGCCGACAAGGCCGCATCGATTGACCGCGACGCCCTGCCCGGGCTGCGTCACATCGTCCGGGTGCCGATCGAAACGAGCGACGGAACATGGGACGAGTTCATGTCTCGCGGCGATGGTGTTGCCGCCATGGAACGAGCCGACGCGCGCGCGACAGCCGTCACACCGGACGACGTCTCCGACATCCTGTTCACCTCCGGCACCACCGGCCGCAGCAAGGGCGCGCTGTGCGCGCATCGTCAGTCGCTGGCCGGTTCGGCAGCGTGGGCCGAGTGCGGCCAGATCACCAGCGAGGACCGCTACCTCTGCATCAACCCGTTCTTCCACAACTTCGGCTACAAGGCCGGAATCCTCGCGTGCCTACAGACCGGGGCCACCCTCATTCCGCAGTTGACCTTCGATCCTGAGGGCGCGATGCAGGCCGTCCAGGACTACCGCATCACGGTGCTGCCGGGGCCGCCGACGATCTACCAGGTGCTGCTGGACCATCCCAAGCGCAGGGACTACGACTTGACCTCGCTGCGGTTCGCGGTCACCGGGGCAGCCGTGGTGCCGGTCGTGCTGATCGAACGGATGCAGACCGAGTTGGATTTCGACATCGTGCTGACGGCATACGGGCTCACCGAGGCCAACGGATTCGGCACGATTTGCAGCGCCGGCGACGATCCCGTCACCGTCGCCACCACATGCGGCCGTCCGATCGCCGACTTCGAATTGCGGATCGGTGAATCCGACGAAGTGCTGCTGCGCGGGCCGAACGTGATGCTGGGCTATCTCGACGACCCGGAAGCCACCGCCGCGGCCATCGATTCCGACGGTTGGTTGCACACCGGCGACGTCGGAAAGCTCGACGAGGCCGGCAATCTCACCATCACCGACCGGCTCAAGGACATGTACATCAGCGGCGGGTTCAACGTCTACCCGGCCGAGGTCGAACAGGTGTTGGCCAGGCTGGACGGCGTCGCCGAGGCCGCTGTCATCGGCGTGCCCGACGAGCGCTTGGGCGAGGTCGGCAAGGCCTTCGTGGTGGTCAAACCGGGCGCTACGCTGGATGAAGAAGCGGTGATCGCCTACACCCGTGAGCATCTGGCCAAATTCAAGACGCCGCAGTCGGTCGAGTTTCTCGACGCGATGCCCCGCAATCCCGGCGGAAAGGTGGTCAAACCAGTGTTGAGAGAAAGAGTTTGATGGACCTGAACTTCGACGACGCCACTGTGGCCTTCCAGGCCGAGGTCCGCGATTTCCTCGCGGCCAACAAAGACTCGTTTCCGACGAAGTCCTACGACACCGCCGAGGGCTTCGAACAGCACCGGCGGTGGGACAAAGTGCTTTTCGATGCCGGGCTGTCGGTGATCACGTGGCCGGAGAAATACGGCGGCCGGGATGCCACCCTGTTGCAGTGGATCGTCTACGAGGAGGAGTACTTCCGCGCGGGCGCGCCGGGCAGGGCCAGCGCCAACGGCACGTCGATGTTGGCGCCGACACTGTTTGCCCACGGCACCGAGGAGCAACTGGACCGGGTGCTGCCCAAGATGGCCAGCGGTGAGGAGATCTGGGCGCAGGCGTGGTCGGAGCCGGAGTCGGGCAGCGACCTGGCGTCGCTGCGATCGACCGCGACGAAGACCGACGGCGGCTGGCTGCTCAACGGGCAGAAGATCTGGAGCTCCCGTGCACCGTTCGGGGAGCGCGCATTTGGCTTGTTCCGCTCCGATCCGCAGGCACAACGCCACCAGGGTCTGACCTACTTCATGTTCGACCTCGAGGCCGACGGCGTCACCGTGCGGCCGATCGCGCAGTTGGGCGGCGACACCGGCTTCGGGGAGATTTTCCTCGACGACGTCTTCGTTCCCGACAACGACGTGATCGGTGGCGTGCACGATGGCTGGCGTGCGGCGATGAGCACCTCGAGCAACGAACGCGGCATGTCGCTGCGCAGCCCTGCGCGCTTCCTGGCGCCCGCGGAACGACTCGTCGAGCAATGGAAAGCGAACCGGGACCCTGCGTTCGCCGACCGCGTCGCCGATGCCTGGATCAAGGCGCAGGCCTACCGGTTGCACACCTTCGGCACGGTGACACGGGTGGCGGCAGGCGGCGAACTCGGCGCCGAGTCGTCGGTCACCAAGGTGTTCTGGTCCGAACTCGACGTCGCGCTGCACCAGACCGCGTTGGACCTGCGGGGCGCGGACGGTGAACTGGCCGACTCGTGGACCGACGGCCTGCTGTTCGCGCTTGGCGGCCCGATCTACGCGGGCACCAACGAGATTCAGCGCAACATCATCGCCGAACGCCTGCTGGGACTACCCCGAAAGTAATCATGAGATTCGATTTGGACGAACAGCAGCGCGACTTCGCCGCAAGTATTGACGCGGCGTTGGGCGCCGCCGATCTGCCTGGCGCGGTGCGGGCTTGGGCCGCGGGCGACACCGGCCCTGGCCGCAAGGTGTGGGCGCAGCTAGCCGACCTCGGCGTCACGGCGCTCATGGTTTCGGAGAGATTCGACGGGATCGACGCCCACCCGGTCGATCTCGTCGTCGCGGTGGAACGGCTGGGCCGATGGTGCGTGCCGGGACCGGTCGCCGAATCCATTGCGGTGGCGCCCGTTCTGCTTGCCGACGACGAACGGTCGGCCGCCCTGGCGAGCGGTGAGCTGATCGCGACCGTCGCGCTGCCGCCACAGGTGCCGCGTGCCGTCGACGCGGAAACGGTGGGCCTGATCCTGGTGGCCGGCGACGGTGACGCGCGTAGCGGTGCAGCGGCAGCGCAGCACGAGTCCGTCGATCCGAGCCGAAAGTTGTTCGAGGTCAATGGTTCCGGCGATCCATGGGCCGCCGACGTCGTCCGGGCATACGAGTTCGGCGTGCTCGCCACGGCCGCGCAACTGGTCGGCGCCGGGCAGGCACTGCTCGACGCGTCGGTCGAATATGCCAAGCAGCGAAGCCAATTCGGCAACGTGATCGGGACGTACCAGGCGATCAAGCACAAGCTGGCCGACGTCCACATCGCGCTGGAGTTGGCGCGGCCGTTGGTGTACGGGGCGGCGCTGTCGCTCGGCGACAACTCGGCCGATACCGCGCGTGACGTCAGCGCAGCGAAGGTCGCCGCGTCGGACGCGGCGCTGCTGGCGGCCCGGTCGGCGCTTCAGACTCACGGCGCAATCGGATTCACGCAAGAGCATGACTTGTCGCTGTGGCTGCTTCGCGTGCAGGCGCTGCGCTCGGCGTGGGGCGACCCAACGTTGCATCGGCGCAGACTGTTGGAGGCATTGTGAGTGAAGAACGGGAACTGCTGCGCGAAACCGTCGCGGCGTTGGTCGACAAACACGCATCTCCCGCCGCCGTCCGCGAGGCGATGATGTCGGAACGCGGCTATGACGAAACGTTGTGGAAGTTGTTGTGCGAGCAGGTCGGAGCGGCCGCGCTGATCGTTCCCGAGGACCTTGGCGGTGCGGGCGGCCAGCTTGCCGATGCCGCGGTGGTGCTCGAGGAACTCGGCAAGGCGCTGGTGCCGACGCCTCTGCTCGGCACCACGCTGGCCGAACTCGCGCTGCTGGCCACCGACGAGCCCGACACCGACGCGTTGGAGAAGCTGGCCGAGGGTGCCTCGATCGGCACGGTCGTGTTCGACCCGGGCTACGTGATCAACGGCGACATCGCTGACGTGGTGGTCGCCGCCGACGGCGCCACGCTGAGCCGTTGGACGGCCTTCTCCGCCAACCGCGTCGAATCCATGGACCTGACACGGCGACTCGCGCGCGTCGAGCCGACGGAAACTGCCGATGTCGGCGCCGACCCCGGGTTGGCGAATACGGCGGCGATCCTGCTGGCCGCCGAGCAGATCGGCGCGGCCGCGAAATGTCTGGACTTGACCGTCGAATACAGCAAGGACCGCGTGCAATTCGGCCGTCCGATCGGCAGCTTCCAGGCACTCAAGCACCGGATGGCCGACCTGTACGTCGCGGTGCAGTCCGCACGCGCGGTCGTCGACGATGCGATCGCCGAGCCGTCGCCGACGTCGGCGGCGCTGGCCCGGGTGTCGGCCAGCGAGGCGTTCACGAAGGTGGCCGCCGAGGCCGTCCAGATGCACGGCGGCATCGCGATCACCTGGGAGCACGACATCCAGTTGTACTTCAAGCGTGCCCACTCCAGTGCACAGCTGCTGGGCCCGCCGCGGGAGCATCTGCGCAGGCTCGAAGCCGAGGTGTTCTAGCGCTTGACAGCCTGCAACGTGTAGGTCAACGGCAGCCGCTCCGCGTGCTCGACGAGCCGCCATTCGCCATCAGATTCCCTACGCATGCGCGCGGGTAAGGCGTTGTTCGGCGCGGAGTCGTGTTCGACGAGCATGGTGAGCTCGAGGCCCGCCGCAAGAACAGCGGTGATGATCTCGCCGAGGCCGTGGTTCCAGCTGCGAGACTCGTTGTTACTGAAGGCGATCGCGGTGTCCACGTAGGTACCTGGATCCTCGAACGTGTCGGGCTCGAGCTGTTCGAAGTACGGGTAGCCGAGCATGAGCGCCTCGGTCCGGGTTTCATCGACCGCCCACATCATCGGATGGTATTCGCGGAGAAACAGCCTGCCGCCCGGGCGCAACAGCGCGGAAACGATGTGCGCCCAACGGTTCACGTCAGGCAGCCAGCAGAGTGCACCGATACCGGTGTAGACGAAGTCGAAACCACCGCCGACGGCAGCGTGAGCGCTGTATACGTCCGCTTGCACGAAGGCGACGTCGGCACCGGCCTCGGCGGAGATCCGTCGCGCGGTGGCGATCGATTCCGGCGAGAAGTCCAGCCCTGTCATCACCGCGCCGAGGCGATGCAGCGAGAGGGTGTCGGTGCCGATATGACATTGCAGATGGATTCCGCGCAGCCCCTCGACGTCGCCGAGGCGGGGCACGTCGAACCGGACGACATCCGACAGCCGCGTCGGGTCCGAGATCAAATCCTGCACCGCGTAATCCGCCGAAGCGGCGTGCGCTGGCGCGCGGTCATCCCACCAGGCCCTGTTGATTGCGAAGTGCTCGTCGTGCTGCTGCATGGTCCCACTATCCTCGCTCAAATGAGCACCGCGAGCAGCAATACCGGCCCAGCACTGCGAGCCGGAATCCCACCGTTCTACGTGATGGACGTGTGGCTGGCCGCCGCGGAGCGCCAACGCTCGCATGGTGACTTGGTCAATTTGTCGGCGGGCCAGCCGAGCGCCGGCGCACCGACCGCCGTACGAGAGACCGCCAAGCGCGCGTTGGACAGCGGCCCACTCGGCTATTCGGTGGCGTTGGGCATTCCCGAACTGCGCAGCGTGATCGCAGGCTCCTACCGGGATCGGCACGGGGTCGACGTCGATCTCGCCGACGTGGTGGTCACCACCGGGTCCAGTGGTGGATTCCTGCTGGCCTTCCTCGCCTGCTTCGACGTCGGTGACAGGGTGGCGATCGCCAGCCCCGGCTATCCGTGCTACCGCAACATCCTCTCGGCGCTTGGCTGTGAGGTCGTCGAGATGCCGTGCGGACCGGAGACGCGCTTCCAGCCGACGGCGCAGATGCTCGCCGATCTGGACCCGCCAGTGCAGGGCGTGATAGTGGCGAGCCCGGCCAATCCGACCGGCACGGTGATTCCACCCGAAGAGCTGGCGGCGATTGCATCGTGGTGCGCGGCCTCTGGAGTGCGGTTGATCAGTGACGAGGTCTACCACGGCCTGGTGTACGAGGGCGCTCCCGCGACCAGTTGCGCGTGGCAGACGTCGCGAGATGCCGTGGTGGTCAACAGCTTTTCGAAATACTTCGCGATGACCGGGTGGCGGCTGGGCTGGCTGCTGGTGCCACAGGAGCTGCAGCGGGCGGTGGACTGCCTGACCGGTAACTTCACCATCTGCCCGCCCGTCTTGGCGCAGTACGCCGCGGTCGCGGCGTTCACCCCAGAGTCGATCGCGGAGGCGGACGCACTGCTACACCACTACGCCGCCAATCGCCGACTGTTGCTCGACGGACTCCGCTCGATCGGCATCGACCGCCTTGCCCCCACCGACGGTGCGTTCTACGTGTACGCCGACGTCTCACATGTGACAACGGATTCGCTGTCATTCTGCTCGAAGTTGTTGAACGACACTGGCGTTGCGATCGCGCCGGGCATCGACTTCGATCCCGCGCGCGGCGGATCATTCGTGCGACTGTCGTTCGCGGGGCCGACCGGCGATATCGAAGAAGCGTTGCGCCGCATCGGATCCTGGCTCAGTTAACCATCGTCAGAATGGTGGTGGTTGGTAGTTTTCGGCGAGCCAGGCTTGACGTTGTCGTTGTTCTTCGGCGATGAGTTCGGTTCGTTGGCGGCGTTCGGCGGCGATGCGGTCACACCGGCTCTGTTCACGGGTCTGGGTGCGCCGCGGCATCATCACCTGGCGATACGGTGCGGGCTTTTCGTCGACCCCCGACACCCCTAACGCCTCGGTGGGCTGCCCCAACGTCGGGAACAGCGCCGCGCCGTGCGCCTCGGACACATAGGCGTGCCCGCTCGGGCCGGTCAACACGATCGTCCCGTCGGGCCGTTGTTCCTCATACCAGCCCGGGTGGAAAGTCTTGATCAAATGATGAATCCGGCAGTAATGCTTGAGGTCTGAGACATGGGTGACCCCGGCCGGATAGGGCACCGTATGGTCCAAATCGCACGCGGCGGCAGGTTTGTCGCAACCCGGCCAGCGACACGTCAAATCCCGCCACCGGGTGAACTCCCGCGTCACGGCCGAAGGCCGATACCCCGGATCCGGGGTGGCCGTCGGCAGCACCACCGGCTTCACGTGCGCCCTACGGACCAGACTGCGTACCGATTCGGCAGGCAGGATCCCGAAACTCGGGAGATACCCCGGCGCATCACCAGTGCCCTCGACGGTGGCCTGCTCAGCCAGTACGTGAATCACCACCGACGCCGCCGCCGCCGCGTTGTCACGCTCGACACCGGCTGGGCAGTCGTCACGTCCGCACTGGCAGAGCAGGGTGGCCTCCCCGCGCGCCAGTGCCCCCGCAGCAGCCGAACGGCGCTGTTGATGGCTGCGAGGATCATCGGGGCACACGGTGGCGGCCAACGCATCCAGGCGCGCAGTCAACCCCGCGCCATCCTCGGCACGCAGGAACCCGCTGATCTCGGCCATACCCGGTTGCGTCGCCGAGGAAGTGATATCGACGTAACAGTTGTCGTCGACCTTCGGAGGTACCCGCACCCCGGCCGGATCGAAGTTGGCCACCCACTGATCAACCCGATCCTTCAGCTTCGGCGTCGACAGTTTCATCCACTTGCGGCACTGATCAGCGATCGCCTCGTCCAACGCCGGCATCACCGCATCATCGACATTGTCCGTGCGTGCCACGATCGTCGACACCAGCCGCAGATCGATCACCCCCGACACAAACACCCGCGCCACCCTCGGCAGCCGATGCCACAGGTTGCAGGCGAATTGCACCTGGGCCACCGCACGGGCATGACTGATGTTCTGCACCGCGGCGATCTCGGCCGCCACCCCGTCACAATGATCAGCCACCCACCACTGACACTCGGCCAACGCTTCCTTACGGCGCACGAACAATTCGGCCACCGCCGCCAGGCGCTGAGCGATCGCGGTGGACTCATCCCGCGTCGCCTCACCCATCACGTCGATGAGGTCTCCGTCCGCTACGCCTTCGAACACATGTTCGATTCTGCCACAGCATCATGACCCGTGCAGAAAACAATCCACATGCCTCGCGGAGGCTACTGCTTCAGATTGGCGTACCAGTCGAGCAGCCCGGGGTCGTCGACGGCGCTCTTCTCCACCACTCGGGCCGGGTCGGCGCCCTGGAACAACTTCTTGATCGGCACCTCGAGTTTCTTGCCGGTGCGGGTGTGCGGAACGCCTGGCGCGACGATGATCTCGTCGGGCACGTGCCGCGGCGACACCTCGTCGCGGACGGTCTGTTTGATCCGGTCCCGCAGTTCGTCGGTCAGTTCCGCGTCGTCGACGAGAACGACGAACAGCGGCATCCAGTAGCCGCCGTCGGGTTGTTCGGCGCCGATCACCAGCGCCTCGGCGATCTCCGGCAGTCGCTCGACGGCTTGATAGATGTCGGCGCTGCCCATCCGAATACCATGGCGGTTCAAGGTGGAATCCGAGCGGCCGTGCACGATGATGCTGTCGTGGTCGGTGATCGTGATCCAGTCACCATGGCGCCAGACACCGGGAAATATTTCGAAATAGGCGCTGCGATAACGGGAGCCGTCGGCATCGCGCCAAAACGCCACGGGCATCGACGGCATCGGTTTGGTGATGACCAGTTCGCCGACCTCGCCTCGCACGGGTCTGCCGGACTCGTCCCATGCGTCCAGCGCGACGCCAAGGTAGGGCGCGGACAACTCACCGGGCCACACCGGCACGGTGCGGACGCCGCCGATGAACGCAGACACCACGTCGGTGCCACCGCTGATCGACGCGACCTGGACGCGGTCACCCACGTTGTCGCGCAGCCACAACGAGGACGACGGCGGCAAAGACGACCCCGTGATGCCGACAGTCCGAAGCTTCGACAGATCGTGCTCTGTACGCGGCACCGCGCCCGCCTTGGCACAACCCAGCACATAGCCAGGGCTGGTGCCGAGCACGGTGGCACCGATGCGAGCGGCGATGTCCCACAGGCTATCCGGCTTCGGATAGTTCGGACTGCCTGCGTAGCAGACGATGGTCGCGCCGACCAGTAAGCCGGCCACCTGGAAGTTCCACATCATCCAGCTCGGGCTGGTGTACCAGAAGAAGGTGTCCTCGGTGCCGATATCCGACTGCAGTGCAATCGCTTTCAGGTGTTCGAGGACGACACCTCCGTGTCCGTGCACGATTCCCTTCGGCAGGCCCGTGGTTCCAGAGGAGAACAGGATCCACAGCGGATGGTCGAAGTCGACGGGGACCGTGGTCAGTTCGTCCGGTTCGGCCACCGCGGTGAGTTCGGCGGTCAGCACGGTCGCGCGCAGTGTCGGCAACCCGGCCTTCAGCGTCGCCACGTCGTCGCGTTTGTCGTGAGCCTTTCCGCCGTACCGGTACTCCTCACCGGTGACCAGGACGACCGGCTCCAGCTGACCCAGCCGGTCCAACGCGGCCTTGGCCGAGTAGTCCTGTCCGCACGCGCTCCAGATGGCCCCGATGCTTGCCGTCGCGAGAAACGCGATGATGGCCTCGGGGACATTCGGCAGATACCCGACGACGCGGTCGCCCGCCGTGACCCCGTGGGAGCGTAGGGTTTTCGCGAAAGCCGCCGTGCGCCCCAGCAGTTCGCGCCAGGACACCTCGGTGACAGAACCGTCCTCGCTCACATCCAGGATGGCGGGCCGGTCGGTGCGCGCATTGCGGACGATTTGGTCGACGTAGTTCAATCGGACACCGGGGAACCACCGGGCCCCCGGCATGGCATCGTTTTCGAGCACACGCGCGGGCGCATCGCCCAGGCCGAAGTAGTCCCACAGTGCGCCCCAGAAGGCGCCTGGGTCATCGACCGACCATCGCCACAGCGACTGGTAGTCGGACAGGGTGCCACCGGTGCGTTGTTCGACGAAGCGGGCGAAGTCGGTGACGCGGGCGTCGGCGATGTCGCGTTGCGTCGGCTGCCACTGAGGAACATCGACCGCGTGTGTCACCGGGCGCTCCATCCGCCGTCCATGGTGTAGGAGGCGCCTGTCACCATCCCCGCCGTCGGTGAAGCAAGCCAACCGACAAGAGCGGCAACCTCTTCCGGTTCCACGAGCCGTTTGATGGCGCTCTCCTTGAGCAGAATTTCGGCCACCACCTGATCCTCCGGGATGTCGTGGGTGCGGGCCTGATCGGCGATCTGCTTGGTGACCAGCGGCGTGCGCACATAGCCGGGATTCACGCAGTTGCTGGTCACGTCGTGCGGACCGCCCTCGAGCGCCGTCACCTTGGACAGCCCCTCGAGCGCGTGCTTGGCGGTGACGTAGGCGACCTTGTACTCCGAAGCGCGAATGCCGTGCACCGATGAGATGTTAATGACGCGACCGAACTTCTGCTGGTACATGTGCGGAAGCGCCGCGCGGATCAACAGGAACGGAGCCTCCACCATCAGTGTCAGCATCGTCCGGAAGCGTTCCGGCGCGAAGTCGACGATCGAGTTGATGCTCTGCACCCCGGCGTTGTTGACCAGGATGTCCGTCGCAAGCTGCAGGCTCTCCAGCGATGAGACGTCGAGAAGGTCCACCGCCCATGCTTGCCCCCCGATTTCCCGGGCCAGCTCTTGGGCGCCCGCCTCGTCGACATCGGCGACCGTGACGGCGGCCCCGCGCGCGGCCAGGTGCCTGGCGCACGCCGCGCCGATCCCACTCGCCGCGCCGGTGACCAGCGCGGTGCGGCCCTGCAGGCCCGTCATGCCACGCCCGCCTTGGCCAGCTGCTCGCGGTCGGCCTGGTCGATGGTCACGAGGTCGATGCCCTTGGTCTCACGGGTGAAGTACACCGCGACCAGCGTGATGACGGCGGCGACCGCCAGGTACAGCGCGATCGGGACCGACGAGTCATATGCCTTGAGCAGAGCGGCCGCGATCGAAGGAGCCAACGATCCGGCGAAGATCGAGGTGACCTGATAGCCAAGGGACACACCGGAATACCGCATCCGAGTGGGAAACATCTCGGCCATGATCGCCGGCTGGGGGGCGTACATGAACGCGTGGATGACAAGGCCGATGATGATGGCGCTCATGATCAACAGGTAGTTGGCCGTGTTCATCATGGGGAACGCGAAGAATCCCCAGGTCCCCGCCAGCACCGCGCCGAGAAAGTACACCGGCCGCCTGCCGTACCGGTCGGACAGTCTGCCGATGAGCGGGATCACGACGAAGTGCACCGCATGCGCGACCAGCAACCACCATAGGATGTCGGAGGTGTTGGCGTGCACCTGCTCCTTGAGGTACACGATCGAGAAGGTGACCACCAGGTAGTACATGATGTTCTCGGCGAGCCGCAGCCCCATTGCCGTGAAGACTCCACGGGGATAACGCTTCAGCACCTCGACAACGCCGAACGAGACGGCCTTGACGCGTGCGACCTCCTGCTGCGCCTCGAGGAAGATCGGCGCGTCGCTGACCTTGGTCCTGATGTAGTAGCCGATCAACACGACCACGGCCGACAACCAGAACGCGACCCGCCATCCCCAGGACAGGAACGCCTCTTCGGACAGCGTTCCGTTCAAGACCAACAGCACGATCGTCGCGAGCATGTTGCCGACCGGGACGGCGGCCTGCGGCCAACTGGCCCAGAACGCGCGGTCGCGGTCAGGGCTGTGCTCGGCGACCAGAAGCACCGCGCCGCCCCATTCGCCGCCGACGGCGAAGCCCTGCAGGAACCGCAGCGTCACGAGCAGCACCGGTGCCCAATAGCCGACCTGAGCGAACGTGGGCAGGCAACCCATCAGCACCGTCACCGCACCGACCAACAGCAGGCTGAACTGCAGCAGTTTCTTGCGGCCGTACTTGTCGCCGAAATGCCCGAACACCACGCCACCCAGCGGGCGCGCCAGGAAGCCGACTGCGTAGGTCAATAACGCCGCGATGATCGCGTCGAGGTCGCTGCTGCCCTTGGCGAAGAAGATCTTGCCGAACACGAGCGTGGCAGCCGTGCCGTAGAGGAAGAACTCGTACCACTCGACGACGGTGCCGGCCATCGAAGCGGCGACCACGCGTTTCAGCCCGGTTGGAATCGCCTGGTCGGTAGTTCGCGGCATATCGCCGTGGACAGTCATTCGCACACTCCTGCCTCAGATGTGATGGCCAGCACAAATCTGGGTGCGAGTATTCATGCAGATAAGCGCACCTGCAATGGGCAAATCTGCACGCGGTATCTGCAAAAATGCAGATATGGCCGATGCGCCGCCGACGCCTGCCCGCCGCCCCAGCGCCGACGACCTGCTGGTGCTGCTCGCCGTTGGCCGGTCCGGGCGGTACAGCACCGCCGCCGAGGAACTCGGCCTGAACCACACCACGATCTCGCGGCGTATTGCTGCGCTCGAACAGTCGATCGGCGGCCGGGTGCTCGCGCGCGTCGGCGGCGGCTGGGAACTCACCGATCTCGGCCGCGCGGCACTGTCCGCGGCCGAAACCGTCGAATCGGCGGTCCGCTCGCTGACCGTCGACCCCGGCGGCGTGCGCGCGCTCGAGGGCGTGGTGCGGATCTCGGCGACCGACGGATTCAGCGCGTACATCGCGGCGCCTGCCGCCGCGCAGGTACAGCGCACACATCCCAAGGTGGCGGTCGAGATCGTGGCGACCACCCGGCGCGCCACTCAGCAGCGGTCCGGGCTCGATGTCGAGGTGGTCGTCGGCGAGCCGAAAGTCCACCGCGCCAAAGCCATACGGCTCGGCGACTACTGCCTCGGCCTGTACGCCTCGCGCGAGTATCTCGCCGAACACGGCACGCCGGTCAGCGTCGCGGACCTCGCCCGCTTCCCGCTGGTGTATTTCATCGACTCGATGCTGCAGGTCGACGACCTCGACATCGCGACGAGCTTCGCGCCCGCAATGCGCGAATCAGTGACGTCCACCAACGTTTTCGTCCATGTCGAAGCGACAAGGGCCCACGCGGGCGTCGGATTGCTCCCGTGCTTCATGGCCGACCGTCACGAGGACCTGCTCCGCATACTGCCCGAACGGGTCGCCATCCGGTTGGCGTACTGGCTTGTGACGCGAGGCGAAACGCTGCGCAGACCCGAGGTCGCCGCCGTCGTGGATGCGATCCGCAGGCGGGTAGACGAACAGCGCGACGCGCTGCTAGGCCGGCGTTAACGTCATTACATGCCGTTCATCGACCACCCCAAGGGCCGCGCTTATTACCGGCACTGGGCCGCCGCCGAACCGCGGGCAGCCGTCGTCTTCCTGCACGGATTCGGTGAGCACACCGGCGTCTATCACCGGTATGGCTTCGCCCTGAACGCCGCCGGCATCGACTTGTGGGCCGTCGACCAGTTCGGCCACGGTTTGAGTCCCGGCACCCGAGGCGACTTCGGCTCGATCGAGGACAGCGCCGCACTCGGCGACATGCTGACCGAATTCGCCGAACAGCACCACCGCGGGCTGCCGCTGATCGCGCAAGGCCATTCGTTCGGAGCGGTGGTCACGCTGTTCCGCCTGCTGGACCAACCCGACCGCTATCAGGCAGGGGTCATCTCGGGCGCCCCGCTGATACCCATCCCTGAGATGCTCGATACGGACAGCGCTTTCGATCTTGATCCGAGCTGGCTTTCCGCCGATCCCTTCTATCTCGATTCACTGGAAAACGACCCGCTTGCCTTCGTCGACGCCGACGGTAAGCCGTTGGCCCGCGAACTCGACAAGGCATGGGACCGGTTCGGCGGCGACCTGCCGAAGCTAGCCGTGCCGACGTTGGCGGTGCACGGTACGAACGACCCGATCGCGCTCGTCGACGGCGTGCGCGCCTACGCCGACCAGATCGAACTGTTGCAACTCGAGGAGTTCCCAGGCGCCCACGACATCCTCAACGAGACCGTGCATCGTGACGTCGCGGCGGCCGTCATCGGCTTCATCCGGACACAGACGGGGCCGCGGTGATAGTCGTAGCCGCTGGGCGTTTGCTGTGGCAGACTGCCTGCCAGGTCGTGACGAGGAGCGATGAGTGGGGCCGGACGAAGATCGACCGCAGCAGGGCGGACCGTCAGACGACGAGAAGCGCGCGCTCGGTGACAACGCGGAGAAGCCGTCCGGTGGCAGCATGCGGTTCCAGGATCCCGCGACCACAAGGCCCCGCCCGCCGACCGTCGGCGAGACGCGGGCCAGGGAGAAAGCCGAGCGCGAGCGGAAGGCGGCTGAGCAGGCGCGCGTTGAAGCCGAGCTCAAGAAGCAGCAACGCAACCGACGGTTGATCGGTGGTGCCGCGGTCGTCGGCGTGGTGGGAGTCGTTGCCGCCCTAGGCTACTGGGCGCTGTCCCCGCGGACGGTCAATGCGCAGTGCGTCCAGGAGGACGGCAACGGCGGACCCATCGTCGTGCCAGACAGCTACTGCACCGGCCATTCCGGCGGTTACGGCGGTCTGTTCATCTACAGCGGGCATCAGTACCGCTACTACTACGGCAGCAGCGGAACCGTCGGGTCGCGACCAGTGGGCGGCACGACGGTGATGCCGAAGGACACCACGGTCAAGACGTCGTCGGGCACCACCATTCAACGCGGCGGTCTGGGTACCAAGTTCTCGGGCAGCGGCGGCGGCTGAGCAGCGATCCGTGAAACGCCTCAGAACGGACCGACGGCCGGACTGGCAGTCGATCGTGGAAACGCAGGGCCTCGTGTTCGGCACGCCCGCGCTCGATCCCTCCGGCGCGGACCGCGTGTACTGGGACGAGTCGGTGTTCTACGAGTTCGAGATGGCCGAAGTGCTGGCGCTGGAGGCCGACGTCGAACTGCTGCATTCGATGTGCCTGAACGCGGTCGAGCAGGTCGTGCTCATGGAGCGATACGCCGATTTTGGTCTGCCGGAATGGAGTTGGCAGCCCATCGCCGAATCTTGGCGGCGCTCAGATCCGTATGTCTACGGTCGTTTCGACTTGCGCTACGACGGCGGCTCCCCCGCCAAGCTGCTGGAGTACAACGCCGATACCCCGACGACGTTGCTGGAATCATCGGTCTTGCAGTGGCATTGGCTGCAGGACAAGTTCCCCGGGTTCGACCAATGGAACTCGCTGCATGAACAACTCGTGGACCGGTGGAAGGTTGTGCGAGATACCCTGCCCAGCAACGAGCTTCACTTCTCCTGGTCGGGTGCCGAGCAGACCGGCGAAGACCAGATCACGACGACATACATGCAGGAGACCGCGGCCGAAGCCGGTTTCGAGACGATCGCACTGGAAATCGAGGATGTCGGTTGGGACACCGCCCTCGAGCGCTTCGTCGACTTGGAAGAAGCGCCGATCGATGCGATGTTCAAGCTCTACCCGTGGGAGTGGGTACTGGACGACGAATTCGGCAGGCACGTCGCATCGAGCCTTCCGCAGACGATGTGGATCGAACCGATGTGGAAGGCGCTGCTGTCCAACAAGGCGATCCTTGCGGTGCTGTGGGAGATGTACCCCGGGCACCCCAACCTGCTGCCCGCCTACCTCGATGAACCCCACGAGCTGACCGAGTACGTCCGCAAACCGAAACTGGGCCGCGAGGGTGGCAACATCACGATCGTCGGTCCGGGTGTCGAGTTGGCCACCGGCGGCATCTACGGCGAAGAGGGCTACGTCTATCAACTGTTCGATCCGCTCCCGCTTTTCGACGACGTGCGGCCCTCGTTGGGCGCATGGGTGGTCGGCGACTCGTCCGCGGGGTTGGGGATCCGCGAGGCCGGCGGCCTGGTGACCGACGACCGTGCTGCCTTTGTCCCACACCGAATTCCGTTGACAGAAGGAAGCTGATGATGACGACCACCGTATTGGCGCTCGATTCCGACTTCTGGAACACCGTCGGTCGCGGGGTCGGCGCCATGTGGCTGTACGCCGCTGTCGGGTTGGTGCTGATGGTGGTGGGCTTCTACGCGATCGACCTGGCAACGCCGGGCCCGCTGCGCCAGATGGTCAAGCAGGGCAAGCCAAACGCCGTCATCATCTCGGCGGCAGGCATCGTCAGCATGGCGTTCATCGTCGTGCTGGCCATCTACGGGTCGGGCGGAAAGCTCGCGGAGGGACTGATATCCACCGCGGTGTTCGGTCTCGTCGGCATCGCCGCGCAGGTGATCATGATGCGTGTCGCGACGACGGTGCTTGGCGTGGACATGTCCGGATGCCTGCACTCTGCGGAGTTTCGGCACCCCACACTGATGGTGGCGGCCGCCCAGTTCGCCCTCGGCCTCGTGGTGGCGGTTGCCATTCTGTGAGGCGTCGGTCGGCGGGCTGTATCTAGAGCCAGGTGTCGTCGGTGGTGGCGGTCAGGAACGCCTCGAGGTCGTCGCGCCATTGCGCAGGAGTGTTCTTGTCGGGCTCGATGCCTGTGTACTCGCCGCGGTAGAACAACAGCGGCCGCGGTTTCGTGTGCGGCACATCGGACAACGAGTGCACCGCGCCGAAGACGACGTAGTGGTCGCCGCCGTCGTGCACGGAATGCACGCTGCAGTCGATGTGGGCCAACGTGCCGTCGATGATCGGTGAGCCGAGCTTCGACGGGTGCCAGTCGAGTCCGGCGAATTTGTCCGGTTCCCTCGAACCGAATCGTGCCGAGACGTCCTTTTGCTTCTCGTGCAGGACGTTGACGCAGAAGTGGCCGCTCGCTTCGATCGCCTGCCACGACCGGGAGACCTTGGTGGGGCAGAACAGCACCAGCGGAGGATCCAGCGACAGCGCGGCGAACGACTGGCAGGCAAAGCCGATCGGCCCACCGTCGTGCACGGTGGTGATCACCGTGATGCCGGTGCAGAACTGCCCGAGCACATTGCGGAACGTGCGAGGGTCGATCGGTTCTGCGGCCACTTACTTGAAGCCGACGCTGAAGTCGTGGCCCCACAGGCTGACGGCCGTGCTCTCCCGTGCCACCCAATTCTGGTCCTCGACTTCGAGGCCCTCACAACCGAATTCGACATCGAAGCCGCCGGGTGTCTTCATGTAGAAGGACAACATCTTGTCGTTGACGTGCCGACCCAGTGTCGCCGACATCGGGACTTTGCGGCGCAGCGCGCGGTCCAGGCACAGCCCGACATCGTCGGCGTTTTCCACCTCGACCATCAAATGCACGATGCCGCTGGGTGTCTCACCGGGCATGAACGCCAGGCTGTGGTGGCGGGGGTTGACGCCGAAGAACCGAAGCCACGCGGGCGGCCCGTCGGCGGGCCTGCCGACCAGTTGCGGTGGCAGCCGCATCGAGTCGCGCAACCGGAAGCCCAACACGTCGCGGTAGAAGTGCAGCGACTCCATGTCGTCCCTGGTGGTCAGCACGACGTGGCCCAGACCTTGTTCCTCGGTGACGAACTTGTGCCCGTACGGGCTGACAACGCGGCGGTGCTCCAGCGCGGCGCCGTGGAACACCTCGAGGCGGTTGCCGGACGGATCCTGGAACCGAATCATCTCGTCGACGCGGCGGTCGGCCAGTTCCGCGGCGGTGGCCTCCTTGTACGGGGTGCCTTCGAGGTCCAGGCGGTTGCGGATCTCCTGCAGCCCTTCGGCGTTAGCGCATTCCCAGCCGGACTCCAGCAGCCGGTCGCTTTCGCCGGGCACGATCACCAAGCGCGCAGGGAAGTCATCCATCCGGAGATACAGTGTCGCTTCCCGCCCACCACCTGATGCGCCCTCGGTGGAGCCCTTGCCCTCGACCATGCCGAGCACCTTGAGGCCGTACTCACGCCAAGCGCCGACGTCCGTCGACTCGATGCGCAGATAACCAAGCGACCGGATGCTCATGACTGGCCTCCCAGAAAGTCAACTGTCAGCTTGTTGAACTCGTCGAATTTCTCCAGCTGGGCCCAGTGTCCGCACTGCCCGAAGACGTGCAATTGCACCCGCGGGATCTGCTTGAGGGCCAGCAGCGCGCCGTCGAGCGGGTTGACGCGGTCCTCCCGACCCCAGATCAGCAGTACCCGCTGGCGCAGCTTGTACACCTCGCGCCACATCATGCCGAGCTCGAAGTCCGCGCCTGCGAACGACTTTCCCATCGCCCGGGTGGCTGCCAGCGACTCCGGTGTGCTGGCGATCGCGAAGCGTTCGTCGATCAACTCCGGCGTGATCAATTTCTGGTCGTACACCATGATTCGCAGGAACGCTTCGAGGTTCTCCCGCGTCGGCTCGTAGGAGAACTTGCCGAGCAGCTTGACGCCCTCGGTCGGGTCCGGCGCGAACAAATTGACCGACAGCCCGCCGGGACCCATCAGCACCAGTCGACCCGCGCGGTCGGGGTTGTCGAGCGCGAACCTGACCGCGGTCCCGCCGCCGAGCGAATTGCCAACCAGCGCAGCGCGTTCGATGCCGAGATGGTCGAACAGGTTCAGCAATGCGGTGGCACTGTAGCGGTTGTACTGCTCGTGTTCTGTGTGCTTGTCGGAGTGACCGTAGCCGGGCTGATCGACGGCGAGCACGTGGAAATGACGCGCCAGCACGCCGATGTTGCGGCCGAAGTTGGACCAACTCGACGCGCCTGGCCCGCCACCGTGCAGCAGCACGATCGTGGGACCGCTACCCACGCCTGCTTCGTGATAGTGCAGCCGCATAGCCATATCCCCCGAGCGGACTTGGGCGAAGCGGGAGGTCGACTCGAACGTGATCTCTTGCTGCTGAGCGGTTTCAGCGGCGAATGACGTCATCAGGCCGGCCAATCAAACCATCGTGTCCTGCGGCGGAAGCCCGAACTCGTTGTTGCCGAAGATCAGATAGGCGCGTTCGGGGTCGTTGGCCGCGTGCACCCGGCCCGCGTGCGCATCGCGCCAGAACCGTTGCACCGGAGCGTCGTTGTTCAGTGCGGTGGCGCCCGACGCCTCGAAGAGCCGGTCGATCGACGCGATGGCACGGCCGGTGGCTCGCACCTGATCACGACGGGCGCGGGCACGCAGCTCGAACGGGATCTCCTTGTCCGCCTTGAGCAGTGCGTATTCGTCGCCGACATTGCCGATCAGCTGACGCCAGGCGGCGTCGATGTCGCTGGCCGCCTCGGCGATGCGAACCTTGGCGAACGGATCGTCCTTGGCCTTCTCGCCGGCGAACGCCGCGCGCACCCGCTTGCCCTGATGCTCCACATGAGCGTCGTAGGCGCCGTAGGCCATGCCGACGATCGGCGCCGAGATGGTGGTCGGATGCACTGTGCCCCAAGGCATCTTGTACACGGGAGCAGTGTTGGTCTGCAGGCCACCCGCCGTGCGGTCGTTCATAGACTTGTAGGACAGGAACCGGTGCCGCGGCACGAACACGTCCTTGACCACCACGGTGTTGCTACCGGTGCCGCGCAGACCGACCACGTGCCAGACGTCGTCAATGCGGTATTCGGTGCGCGGGATCAAGAAGCTGCCGAAGTCGACCGGCCTGCCGTCCTTGATGACAGGGCCGCCGAGGAACGCCCATGTCGCGTGGTCACACCCCGACGACCAGTTCCACGAACCGCTGACCAGATAGCCGCCGTCGACCACGGTGCCTGCACCCATCGGCGCGTACGACGAGGAGACCCGAACCGAGGGATCGTCGCCCCACACCTCTTCCTGGGCCTGCTGGTCGAACAGCGCGAGGTGCCAGTTGTGCACGCCGATGATGGAGCTGACCCAACCCGTCGAACCGCACGCGGTGGCGATGCGGCGCACCGCTTCGTAGAACACCGTCGGATCGCATTGCAGACCGCCCCACTGTTCGGGCTGCAGCAGTTTGAAGAAGCCGACCTCGTCGAGTTCGGCAACGGTTTCGTCGGGCAGCCGACGCAGATCTTCGGTCGCCTGGGCTCTCTTGGCGATCAGCGGCAACAGGTCGTCGATGCCGGCCAGGACCGACTGCACGTCACCCTGTTCAATGGACGTCACTGCTTTGCCTCCCGAGAGTACGGACCTGACAGAAGATTAGAACACGTTACGATTTGTGTCGAGCAGGGTATATCTGCAGCGGCTGGACCTGGGCACATGCATTTCTGTAACCTGTTCTAGTTATCACCGCATCTTTGACCAGGAAGGGCGCCACTAGTGACGGACGAGCCGCTCGGTAGCCACGTGCTCGAGCTGCAAGTGGCCGATGTCATCGAGGAGACATCCGACGCGCGCTCGCTGGTGTTCACGGTGCCCGACGGGCCAAACGATCCAGTGATCCCGGCGGAGAAGCTGCGGTATTCACCGGGTCAGTTCCTGACGCTGCGGGTGCCCAGCGAGCGGACCGGATCGGTGGCCCGTTGCTATTCGCTGTGCAGTTCGCCGTTCACCGGGGACCCGATGACGGTGACGGTCAAACGCACCGCCGCCGGATACGCGTCGAACTGGTTGTGCGACAACGCTCATGCGGGGATGAAGATCCACGTGCTGGCGCCGTCGGGCACCTTCGTGCCGAAGACGCTCGACCAGGACTTCCTGTTGCTGGCCGCCGGTAGCGGCATCACCCCGATGCTGGCCATCTGCAAGTCCGCGCTCGCCGAGGGCAGCGGCAAGGTGGTGCTGGTCTACGCCAACGAGGACGAGAACTCAGTAATCTTCGCGAGCGCGCTGCGCGATTTGGCGGCGAAGTATCCGGATCGGCTCGCGGTCGTGCATTGGTTGGTGTCGGTGCAGGGCCTGCCGACCGCGGCGGCGCTGGCCGGTCTGACCGCGCCCTACATCGGCCGCGACGCATACATCTGCGGGCCCGGCCCGTTCATGGCCGCCGCAGAGGAGGCGCTGAAGAGCTCGGGCGCGTCGGCGGACACGATCCACATCGAGGTCTTCAAGTCGCTGGAGTCCGACCCGTTCGCCGCCGTTGTCGTCGAGGACGACGACAGCGACGAGGGGCCCGTGACCGCGATCGTCACGCTCGACGGTGAGCGCCACGAGGTGCGTTGGCCGCGCAACGCCAAGCTGCTCGACGTGCTGCTGGACAAGGGCCTGGACGCGCCGTTCTCCTGCCGCGAGGGCCATTGCGGCGCGTGCGCGGTGCTGAAGAAGAGCGGCGAGGTGGAGATGGAAGTCAACGACGTGCTCGAGCAGCAGGATCTGGACGAGGGGTTGATCCTCGGCTGCCAGGCGCGCCCGCGATCGGATTCGGTCGAAGTCACATACGACGAGTGAGCGAACGGATACCTTGCTGACGATGAACCGGCTCACAGCAGCGAGTGCGGCGGCACTGGCGATCGCGGTGCTCATCGAGCCCGCGTCGGCGACGGCTGCGGCCAACTCCGCCGTCACCTCGATCCCGGTCGATCCGGCGACTCAAATCGAAATGCACGTCAATGCCGATTGCGCGGCGGGCAGATGCACGTTCAGCACGACGGCGAATCTGCTGACGCCGGACGGACCCACCGGATTCCCTGGCGATGCCTGGTCGCGGCAGACCATCACACTGCGCAGTTCGTCTCGCAGCGTGTGGCAGGAAGCCACCTACAGCGCGCCGTCGGGGATGCCCCGGGACAACAAGGGCCAGAATCACGACAACGTGCTGTCCAAGCTGTACAAGTCGCTCGACGACGTCGAGATCTCCATCACCACCTTCGGCGGCGGACCGATCGAGCGCTACACCATCGACGGCGAGTCCGTGCCGACCGATTGGCGCACAGGCCAACCGAATACGAAGGCCGACTTCATCGCATGCTCCCAGATCCAGGTGGTTTACGGCGGAGTGAACCTCACCACGCCGACGGCGTGCGCGCAGACCACATTCAGCTAGCGCGTTTCGAGCGTGTCAATAAAGGGGTAAACCCTCATCGTGCCGCGTCAGCGATTCGATCCGTACGCCGTGCTCGGGGTGCAGCGCACAGCAACCGGAGGCGATCACCAGCGCCTACCGAAGACGCGTCCGCGAGCTTCACCCCGACACGACCGTCCCGCAGCCGACCGATGAGCAATTCGAGCTGGTTTTGGCCGCCGACAACCTGTTGCGCAATCCCGCGCGCCGAGCGCGCTATGACCGCAGCGTCCGACGGGAACGGACGAAGTCGACCCACACCGCGGCGTCGGCTGGTGGCGTTCGCATCTTGGGCGTCTCGCTGAAATTCAACGCGCGGCCGCTTTCAGAGTGAGCTGATTTCTCGTCCTGCAGGCCTAGCGCGGCAGTCCCAACAGGCGTTCGCCCGCCATGGTGAGCAGGATCTGCTCGGTGCCGCCCGCGATGGTCAGGCAGCGGGTGTTGAGGAAGTCGTGCACCTCTTTGTTTTCCACGATGCCCGCGCCATGCGAGATCTCCATTCGAAACTCCGAGAGCGCTTGCCGGTACCGCACACCAATCAGCTTGCGGGCGCTGGCTTGTGGGCCCGGGTCCTGGCCGCCGAGGATCAATTGCGCAATCCGCTGATCGAGCAGGGACCCCACCTGAGCAGACCGAATCAGTTCGCCGAGTTGATCGGCCACCGCCGGATCGACGTCCAATTCGGTGACCGTGCGAAGCAACTCCTCCATCGGGTTGCCCAGTGCAGTGCCGTGCGCCATCGCCACGCGCTCGTTGGCCAGCGTGGTGCGGGCCAACCGCCAACCGTCGTTGACCTGCCCGACCACCATCTCGTCGGGCACGAACACCTCGTCGAAGAAGACCTCGTTGAACAGGCTGTCGCCGGTGATCTCACGCAGCGGGCGAATCTCGATACCCGGAGACGTCATGTCGATCAGGAAGTACGTGATGCCCTTGTGCTTGGGCGCATCAGGATCGGTGCGTGCCAGGCACACACCGAACTGCGCCCAGTCCGCCCGCGACGTCCACACCTTCTGCCCGGTGAGCTTCCAACCCCCCTCGGCCCGAACGGCTTTCATCCGCAGTGACGCCAGATCCGAGCCGGCGCCCGGCTCACTGAACAACTGACACCAAAACAGCTCACCGGTCAGCGTGGGCGGCACGAAGCGCTCGATCTGCTCGGGGCTGCCGTGCTCGAGGATCGTCGGCGCGGCCCACCACCCGATCACCAGATCAGGCCGCACCACACCGGCTTTGGCCATCTCCTGGTCGATCAACAACTGCTCGGCCGGGCTGGCTTCGCGGCCGTACGGTCGCGGCCAGTGCGGTGCCAGAAGGCCCGACTCGGCAAGCGCCACCTGCTGCTCATCGACAGGCAGCGCCGCGACTGTCGCTACCGCAGATGCGATTTCCGGCTGCAGGTGCGCCACCGAATCCAGATCGATGTGCAGTTCGCGGCGCACGCCATCGCTCGTCAGCGCGGCGACCCGGCGCAGCCATCGCGACAATCCGCCGAGGAACTGCGAAATACCATATGCCCGGCGCAGATACAGGTGCGCATCGTGTTCGAACGTGATCCCGATGCCGCCGAGCACCTGAATGCAGTCTTTGGCATTGGCTTTCGCGGCTTCAATCGCGGTGGCGGCCGCCACCGCCGCAGCGATGGACAACTGGCGTCCATCAGAGTTAGCGACCGCGGCCGCCGCATCCCCGGCGGCTACCGAGATCTGCTCCGAACGCAACAACATCTCGGCGCACATGTGCTTGATCGCCTGGAAGCTACCGATCGGCTTGCCGAACTGCTCGCGCACCTTCGCGTACTCGGTGGCGGTCCGCAGCGTCCAGCGAGCCACCCCCGCGGCCTCGGCGGCAAGCACCGTCGCGGCCAGATCCTCGACCCGTTGCGAGTCGACGGCCAACTCGTCGGCGGTCGCCGACTCCAGCACCACCCGCGTCAGTGGGCGGGTGAAGTCCGTGGCCTTCACCGGTTCGATCGTCACCCCGCCGGCAGTCGCATCGACGAGCAGCCACTTGTCTCCTGCAGGAAGGATCAGCACTCCGTCCGCGTCGGCGCCGAGCACGTAGTCGGCGGTGCCGGTGGCCTGACCGTCGCCGTAGCGCACGTCGGCCGTCAATGCGACACCCGCCGTCCGCTCCCCGCAGGCAAGGGCCTCGAGCAGCTTGGCATGCTGTTCGCCGAGCACCAGCGTGGCCAGCGCGGTAGTGGCGACCGGACCGGGCACCATCGCAGCGGCGGCCTCGTCGACCATCGCGCACAGGTCTTCTGCGGTGCCGCCCGCGCCGCCGTGCGCCTCTGGCAGCGCTACGCCGAAGATCCCTAGTTCGGCCAGGCCGCGGTAGGAGGTGTGCCACGCATCGGCCCTGCCCCGCTCGACGTCACGCACGGCCTGGACGGTGGCGGCGCTGGCCGCCCAGCTACGCACCAGGTCGCGCGCAGCAAACTGCTCGTCTGTGATGGTGGCCGACAACATGACTCCTACCGTTTGGGTGAGAAGGCCGTGCTTCTCACTAGAACGTGTTCTAATAGTGCCAGCGTTCGAGCGTCAAGTCGACCGCCATTGGGGCAGCACACGCCGGTGTCGTCGGTGTGCTGAGGGAAGAAAATGCAGTCCTGGATGCGTATCGTTTTCATGAGCACGCACGATGAAGGAGTAGCCGACCACATGTCTGGGATGTCGCAACCGGCACAGCCCGCGCAGGGTTCGGGGTCGGATTCGCGGCCGCGCCAGGTGATGAACGTGGCCGTACTGGCGGAGTCCGAGCTCGGGTCAGAGGCCCAGCGGGAGCGCCGCAAGCGCATCCTGGACGCCACGTTGGCCATCGCCTCGAAGGGCGGTTACGAGGCGGTTCAAATGCGCGCGGTTGCCGAACGGGCGGATGTCGCCGTCGGCACGCTATACCGTTATTTCCCGTCGAAGGTGCACCTGCTGGTATCCGCGCTCGGCAGGGAATTCGAGCGTATCGACGCCAAGACCGACCGTGCCGCGTTGTCCGGCGGCACGCCGTATCAGCGGCTGAACCTGATGGTCGGCAAGCTGAACCGGGCGATGCAGCGCAACCCGCTGCTGACCGAGGCCATGACGCGCGCGTTCGTGTTCGCCGACGCGTCCGCTGCCGGTGAAGTCGATCACGTCGGCAAGCTGATGGACTCCATGTTCGCCCGCGCGATGAGCGACGGCGAGCCGACCGAGGACCAGTACCACATCGCACGTGTCATCTCGGACGTCTGGTTGTCCAACCTGCTGGCCTGGCTCACCCGGCGGGCGTCAGCGACCGACGTCAGCAAGCGACTGGATCTGGCCGTGCGTCTTCTCATCGGCGACGGCGAGCACCCTAAGATTTAGCGGGTGGCTTCACCGCTACCTGTTGAACTGCAGCGCGCGCTCGGCACCGTCGCGCGGGTGCCGCGACTCCTGGTGGCGTGCGACTACGACGGCACGTTGGCGCCGATCGTCGCCAACCCCGACGACGCGCGCCCGTTGACTGAATCGGCGGCGGCGCTACGTGCGCTGGCCGCACTGCCGTCGACGACGGCTGCGTTGATCTCGGGCCGGGCGCTGCGCGACCTCGCGACGTTGTCGCGGATGCCTGCCGAAGTCCATCTGGTGGGCAGCCACGGTTCGGAGTTCGACACCGGGTTCGTGCACGCCATCGACGATTCGGCCAAGGCGCTGCTGGGCAGGATCAAGGATGCGCTGGGGGCGATAGCGGCCGAGTACGCCGGTGTCACCGTTGAGATAAAGCCGGCCAGCGTGGCACTGCACGTGCGCAACGCCGACCCCGCCGAGGGTAGGGAGGCGCTGGAGAAGGCGCGGTCCGCCGCGGTGCAGTGGGACGCGCAGGCGACCGAGGGTAAGTCGGTGCTGGAGTTCGCCGTCATTCAGACCGACAAAGGGCAGGCGCTCGACATCCTGCGACACCAGGAGGCGGCATCCGCGGCAGTGTTCATCGGCGACGACGTCACCGACGAGAAGGCGTTTCGCAGGCTGCACGGACCCGACATCGCCATCAAGGTCGGCGACGGCGACACGCTCGCCGGGTATCGAGTCGACTCGCCGGAAGATGTTGCGACGGTGTTGGAATGGCTGCTCGACGCGCGCCGCACCTGGCTGCTTGGCGGCCACAGCACGCCGATCGAGCGGCTCACCATGCTGTCCAATTCGCGCACGGTGGCGTTGTTGACGCCGGATGCCGACGTGGTCTGGATGTGCCATCCGCAGGCGGACGCGGCGGCGGTGTTCTCCCGACTCCTCGGCGACGCGACCGCAGGCCATTTCTCGATCGGGCCGCACCGCGAGGCGCTGCCTCTGTCGCAGCGCTACGTGACCGGCACGATGACCGTCGAAACCCGTTGGGCGAGCTTGCTTGTCACTGATTACCTGTCGCACGATGTGGGGGCGGGGCGCACAGACCTGATTCGGGTGATCAGCGGACAGGCCAAGGCGGTGGTGGAGTTCGCACCGCGCCCCGAATTCGCGCAGGCACCAGTCCACCTGCGGTCCGACGGGGACGGCTTGCGGGTCTTCGCGACCAACGAGCCGATGGTGCTGCGGTCTGTCGGGGTCGAGTGGGAAATCGTCCCCGACGGCGTTCACCAGACAGCGCGCGCCGTCGTTGATCCGGCGCAGGGTCCGGTGATCCTGGAATTACGGTGCGGTACCGAGGATCTGACGGAAAGCCCTGTCGATGCCGAATCGCGCCGCAACCGGGCCGAAAGCTACTGGAGCGACTGGGTTTCCACGCTCACGCTGCCGTCCCTGAAGCCGGAACTGATGAAGCGCTCGGCATTGACCCTGCGCGGGCTGGTGCACGCCGACACCGGCGCGATCATGGCGGCGGCCACCACGTCGCTGCCGGAAGAGATCGGCGGGGTGCGCAACTGGGACTACCGCTACTGCTGGATCCGCGATGCCGCGATGACCGCGTCGGCGCTGGTGTCCCTTGGCTCGACGGCGGAGGCCGAGGGGTACCTGCGCTGGCTGCACGGGGTGATCGAAACCATGCACGGACCCGAGCGGCTGCATCCGCTGTACGCGTTGTCCGGCGCGATCCTCGGCCCCGAGGCAGTGATCGATTCGCTGCCCGGTTATGCGGGTTCGCGCCCGGTCCGAGTCGGCAACGCCGCCAATGTCCAAGTGCAGCTGGATGTCTTCGGGCCCGTCGTTCAACTGATTTCGGATCTCTGTCACCGGCGGGTCGCCGACGGCCTGCCGAACGCGTTGACGGACGGGGACTGGAACCTGGTCAGCGAGATGGTGTTCGCCGTCGAAAGTCGTTGGGTGGAGCCCGATCACGGCATCTGGGAAATCCGCGGGAGTCCACGCCACCACGTCTACTCGAAGGTGATGTGCTGGTTGACGGTGGACCGCGCGCTGAAGCTGGCCGCCGAGTTCGGCCGCGAGGCGCCGCCCGGCTGGGCGACGCTGCGCGACTCGATCGCCGCACAGGTGCTCGAACGGGGCTGGCACGACAAGGTCAAGTCGTTCACCGCCGCCTACGACGGCACCGACCTCGACGCGGCGACCCTGCACATCGGGTTGTCCGGCCTGATCGAGCCGTCGGACGACCGATTCGCCGCAACCGTCGTCGCGACTGAGGCCGAATTACGCAGTGGTGCAACTGTTTACCGATACCACCGCGATGACGGCCTGCCCGGCACCGAGGGCGGCTTCCACCTCTGCGCCGCGTGGCTGCTCGAGGCTTACCTGCTGGTCGATCAGCGCTCTCAGGCCGAGGCGCTGTTCGACAGGCTGGTCGCCGCCGCAGGCCCGACGGGTCTGCTGTCCGAGGAGTACGACCCCGTGTCCGAGCGCGCATTGGGCAATCATCCGCAGGCCTACAGCCACATCGGTCTGCTGCGCTGCGCGCAACTGCTCGACGGCTAGGCGGGCGGACCCGACGTGCGGCCCCGCACCACATCGGTGTCCAGCACGTCCATCACCGGCAGGCCGTCGCGCGGCGGATTGTGCAGCAACCGTCCCGCGCGCCTGCCCTTCTCCATGCTGGGCTGCACCACCGTGGTCAGGCCGCGCCGCAATGCATCTGGGATGCCGTCGAACCCGGTCACCGTCATCTGGCCGGGCACGTAGATTCCCCGCGCGCGCAGATAGTCCATCGCCGAGATGGCAAGCACGTCGGCGGTACACATCAACGCGGTGACGCGCGGATTCGCCTCCAGCGCCACCTCTGCGGCCGCACCGCCCGAGGTCGGCAGGTGTTCGTAACTTTCCACCACTGTCAGAGACGCGGTGTCCAAACCCGCGGCCGTCATCGCGTCGTACACACCGTGGATCCGCTCGCGCTGCACGTGAAAGTGCGGAGTCTGCACGCGCTCAGGGTCGGCGACCGCGGGGCGCGGGCCGCCGTGCGGCCAGTCGCGGCCCAGTCGCATGGTGAGTAGGGCGATCTCCCGATGGCCCAGTCCCACAACGTATTCGGCGAGCCGCCGCATCGCCCCTCGATCATCGATGGAAACCCTCGACGTACCCGGGATGTCCTTGGGTTGGTCGACGACGACGACCGGAAGATGTCGCTGCTGGACCACAGACAGGTACGGGTCGTCATCGGAGGCCGAGTAGACCACGAAGCCGTCGACACCGGCTGCCAGCACCGCCGCCGATCCGTCGCCGACGCTGCGGTTCGGCCCGATGGCGACCAGTAGCAGGCCCTGTCCCGCCTCCTCACACGATTCGGCAAGACCGGCAACGAAATCCAACGCGGCGGGATCCGAGAACGAATAGTTCAGCGGTTCGGTGATCATCAATCCGACCGCGCCGGCCTTGCGGGTACGCAACGAACGGGCGACCGGGTCGGGTCCTGGATAACCCAACCGCTTGGCGGTGGCCAGCACGCGCTCGCGAAGGTCCGACGACAGTTGATCCGGTCGGTTGTAGGCGTTGGAGATGGTGGTGCGCGAAACTTTGAGCTCAGCGGCCAATGAGGCCAGGGTCGCACGCCGTCTGGGCGTGGGACTCCTCGACATGCTCCACGAGGTTAGCGGATCAAGTTGGTAAACCCGCTCAGCCATGCGCTAGAGTAATTGGAAACGGTTTTCATTTGTATTAGGAGCATGCGATGCGCGCGATCACGGCAACGGTCAGCCTGGCGGTGAGCACGGCTTTGATCGCCGGCTGCAGCCAGGGCCACGACGCCACTTCCGACCAGCAGCACACGGCTTCGGTCGTCGCGTCGACGAATGTCTGGGGCAGCGTGGCGAGCGCCGTCACCGGGGACCACGCGTCGGTCAAGGCGATCATCTCCAACCCCGCCGACGATCCCCACTCATTCGAGGTCAGCCCCGCCGATGCCGCGTCGCTCGCCGACGCGTCGCTGGTGGTGTACAACGGCGGCGGTTACGACCATTGGGTGGACGACGTGCTGGCCACCCACAAGGACGTACAAACCGTTGACGCGTACTCTCTGCTGTCCGCCTCGGTGCCACGACCGGCCAACGAGCATGTGTTCTACGACTTGGAGACGGCCAAGGAGGTCGCCAAGCAGATCGCCGACAAGCTGTCGCAGGCCGATGCCGGACACGCCGACGACTACAAGGCCAATGCGGACAAGTTCGCGCAGCAGGCCGACATGATCGCCGCCGCCGAGCGCGCGATCGGCGCATCCCATCCCGGCGCCACCGTGGTGGCCACCGAACCCGTCGCCCATTACCTGCTGACCAACACCGGGATCGTCGACAAGACGCCGCAGGGCTTCACCAAGGCGATCGAAGCCGACACCGACCCGTCGCCGTCCGACCTGGCCGCACTGCTCGACCTGATCAAGAACCGCCAGGTGTCGGCGTTGGTGTACAACACGCAGACCCAGACCGATGTCACCGAACAGATTCAGAACGCCGCCAAGCAGGCTTCGGTCCCGATCATCACGGTGACCGAGACCCTGCCCACGGGCACCGATTATCTGACCTGGCAGCGGCAGACCGTCGACCAGCTGGCCAGCCAGCTGGACAAGGCACCGCACTCGAACCGATAAGTTCTCCTAGTGGCCACTGACGTCGTCGCCGAATTGACCGGCGCCTGCCTGGCATTCGGCGACCGCGTGCTGTGGAACCACCTCGACCTGACGGTGCGTGCCGGGGAGTTCGTCGCTGTGCTCGGCCCCAACGGCACCGGCAAGACGTCGCTTTTCAAGGTGTTGCTCGGTCAACTCTCGCTGACCGCTGGCAGCGTCACGGTGACGGGTCAGCCGGTCCGCACCGGTAGCGAACGGATCGGTTACGTCCCCCAGCACCGCGGCGTGGAACGCGGGCTGTCAATGCGCGGCCGGGATCTCGTCGGGCTTGGCTACGACGGCCATCGGTGGGGGATGGCGAGCCTGCGCCCCGCCGACCGGGCGGCCAAACGTGACGCCGTGCAGCAGGCGCTCGAACAGGTCAACGGTGTGCACCTGGCGGCAGTGTCGGTCGGTGTGATGTCCGGCGGTGAGATGCAACGGGTTCGGATCGCGCAGGCGCTTGCCACCGATCCGGTGCTTCTCCTGTGCGACGAGCCATTGCTGAACCTCGACCCCGCCAACGCCCGGTTGGTGTCCGCGCTGATCGATCGGCGCCGTCGCGAGGCGAACACGGCGGTGCTGTTCGTCACCCACGAGGTCAATCCGGTTCTGCCGTACGTGGATAAAGTGCTGTATCTGGTCGACGGCAGATTCCGGATCGGCACCGTTGACGAGGTGATGACCTCGGCGACGCTGTCCGAGTTGTACCGCGCCGACATCCAGGTGGCGAAGGTCGGCGGCCGCTACGTCGTGGTCGGTCAAGAGGACCACTCAGGTCACGCGAGCGGACACGACAATGACTGAACGACTCACCGACATGTTGTCGAAGATGTTCTCGTTCGACGTCACCGCCGATCTGCTCAGCCGTGATTTCGTCCAGCAGGCGCTGCTCGCTGCCGCGTTACTCGCTTTGGTATCTGGCTTGATCGGGCCGTTCATCGTGATGCGGCAGATGTCGTTCGCGGTGCACGGATCGAGCGAATTGTCGCTTACCGGCGCCTCTTTCGCGTTGCTGGCGGGTTTCAACGTCGGGTACGGTGCGCTTCTGGGATGCGGGCTGGCGGCGGTGCTGTTCGGCATCCTCGGTCAACGCGCTCAACAACGCGACTCGGCGATCGGGGTGGTGCTGGCGTTCGGTCTCGGCCTCGCGGTGCTGTTCATCCACCTCTATCCGGGCCGCACCGGCACCAGTTTCGCGTTGCTGACGGGACAGATCGTCGGCGTCGGATACTCCGGCCTGGCGTTGTTGAGCGTCGTCGTGGTGGCCGTCGTCGCGGTGTTGGCCGTGTCGTACCGGCCTTTGTTGTTCGCGACCGTCGACCCCGAAGTTGCTGCGGGCCGCGGGCTTCCGGTGCGTGCATTGGGCATCGTGTTCGCCGCGCTGGTCGGTGTGACGGCAGCGCAGGGCGTGCAGATCGTCGGCGCGCTCCTGGTGATGTCGCTGTTGATCACCCCTGCGGCGGCCGCGGTGCGGGTGTTCGCGTCGCCGGCCGCGACGATCGTGGCGTCGGTGGTGTTCGCGGAGATCTCGGCAGTGGGCGGCATCATGTTGTCGCTGGCGCCCGGGGTACCGGTGTCGGTGTTCGTCACGACCATCTCGTTCGCGATCTTCCTGGTGTGCTGGGCGATCGGACAGCGTGGCCGTGAGCCGGTCGGCTAGCCGGTTTCGACTTGACGCGTTGAGTCCGAGGACCATTCGGACCACGAGCCCGGATACAACGCCGCGCTGATGCCCGCCGCGGCCAGCGCGGCCACCGCCACCGCCGCAGTGACCCCCGAGCCACAGTAGGCCCCGACCGGTCCGTCGAATCCAGGCAATCGGTCCAATGCGAACGTGCCGTCGCCGCGCAACAGCGCTGTGCTGGGCAGGTTTCTGGCGCCCGGGATGTGGCCCGCCACCGGATCGACGGGCTCCACCTCACCGCGAAACCGCTCGGGTGCGCGCGCGTCGAGCAGAACGTCGGCGGCGGCGGCCTGCTCGGCGGTCATGGTCGGCAGCGCGCCGGCGTAGAGGTCGTCGTGGGTCACCGCGACGTCGCCGGCTTCGGGTTCGACGACGCCGGTTTCGAGTGGTCCGGGCCAGGCGCCCAGGCCGCCGTCGAGGATCCGCACGTCGGCGATGCCTGCGGCGGTGAGCACCCACCACGCCCTTGCGGAACCGGCGCGATTCCAGTCGTCATAGACGACGACTGGGACGCCCTCGCGTACACCCCAACGCCGCGCCGCGGCTTCCAGGTTGCGGCCGGAAGGAAGCGGATGCCGCCCGCGCCCAACGACGGCGTGATCGCTGAGTTCGTCTTCGAGGGAGACGTACACCGCGCCGGGCAGATGGCCCTGCAGGTAGGCGGCCCGGCCGTCGGGCTCAGCCAACTGCCAGCGCACGTCCAGGATGGTCAGCGGTTCACCGGCGTTCAGACGTCCGGCCAATTCGGTTGCGCTGATCAACACGTCGTCGCGGCTCACCGTATCGATGGTGCCACCTAAGCTGTCCGCCGTGACCGAGCACGCCTTCAGCGCGGCCGAACGCAACGCCGTCTACCGCGCGATCACCGAGCGGCGTGATATGCGCAGATTCCTGCCGAATGAGACGGTGCCGGACGACGTGCTCACCAGGCTGCTTCAGGCCGCCCACGCCGCACCGAGTGTGGGGCTGATGCAGCCGTGGCGATTCATCCGTATCACCGACGCAGGGTTGACCCGGATCCATGCCATCATCGACGACCAACGGCTATGCACCGCCGTCGCGCTGGGGCCGCGCGGTGACGAGTTTCTCACCCTCAAGGTCGAGGGCATTCTCGAGTGCGCCGAACTGCTCGTGGTGGCGCTCGGCCCATGTTTTCGGCAGGCGCACGCGGCCCCAGATGGACCTCGCGTCGGTGTCGTGCGCGACCAGAATCTCTGGCTGGCCGCCCGCGCCGAAGGCCTCGGGATGGGCTGGGTCTCGATCTTCGATCGCGGCCTACTCGGCGCGCTGCTCGCGATGCCGCCCGACGCGCAACCCGTCGCGATCCTGTGCTTGGGGCCGGTGCCCGACTTCCCGACCCGCCCGCAGCTGGGAATCGACCACTGGACCTTCGGCCGACCGCTCGGCGATTTCGTCGCGGAGAACGGCTGGCCCGCGGCCACTCCGGCATAGGCTGACGGACGTGGTGACAGTGGATCTCAACGCCGATCTCGGTGAGGGCTTCGGCATGTGGGAACTCGGTGACGACGACGCGATGCTGGACGTGGTCACCAGCGCCAATGTCGCCTGCGGTTTTCACGCCGGGGACCCGGCGCTGCTGCTTCGAACCTGTCGCACCGCGGTGAAGCGGGGCGTTCGGATCGGCGCGCAGGTCAGCTATCGCGACCTGGCCGGCTTCGGCCGGCGCTTCATCGATGTCCACCCAGATGAGCTGAGCGCGGAGATCATCTATCAGATCGGTGCGCTACAGGCGCTGGCGCAGGCCGCCGGTGGAACGGTCAGCTACGTCAAACCCCATGGCGCGCTGTACAACACGATCGTCAACAACCACGGTCAGGCCCGCGCCGTTGCTCAGGCCGTGCATGCCGTCGACCCCGGGCTTCCCGTGCTCGGCCTGGCCGGCTCGGTCTTCTTCGCCGAGGCACAAGACCTTGGGCTGCGCACTGTTCCCGAGGCGTTCGCCGATCGGGCGTATCGGTCCGACGGGCAACTCGTTTCGCGCCGCGAACGCAACGCCGTGTTACACGACGTTGCCGAGATCGCCGACCGGGTGGCGTCGATGGTGTCCGCGGGCCGGGTGGCGGCCGCCGACGGATCGACAATCCCGATCACCGTCGAATCCATTTGCGTGCACGGCGATTCACCCGGCGCGGTGCAGATCGCCAACGCGGTGCGGGACCGACTGACCGCCGACGGCGTCGAGCTGAAGTCGTTTACTTGATCTCGACGAACGGCAGCAGTGCCATCTCGCGGGCGTTCTTGATCGCCGTCGCGACTTGACGCTGCTGCTGGGGGCTCAACCCGGTCACCCGTCGGGAGCGGATCTTGCCGCGCTCGGAGATGAACGTGCGCAGCAGATGGGTGTCCTTGTAGTCGATCGTCGTGACGCCCAGCGCCTTGAGTGGATTTTTTCTCTGCCGCTTGAGCTCTGGAAGTGGCGGCCGCCGCATCCGTGACTTCTTGCCTGCCATCAGATACTCCAATAGCGCGTGAGTTCACCGATCAGGTGTGGCGGGAAGTCTACCCAAGTGCGACTCTGACCGAGCGTTATTCGAGTATCAGCCCGCACGCGCGACAGTCCGAACTTCCGCAGATGACCCCGTGGCCTGCCGTCGACAACGTCGCGGTTGCGCAGCCGAACCGGATAATCTTCTGAGTTCGGCACGACGGTCGGCGTAACGCGCCACCAGTATTCGACGCCGTTCGTTCTTGGTGATTTTCGGATGCCTTGGCCATCAGCGTTCCTCGCGGAACTCGACATGGCGCCTGAGGACGGGATCGTACTTTCGCAGCACCAACCGGTCGGGATCGTTGCGCCGATTCTTGCGGGTGACGTAGGTGTAGCCGGTGCCCGCCGTCGAACGTAGTTTCACCAGAGGCCGAATATCGTTGCGCGACATCAGATCTTTCCCCCCTGCGCCGGATGCGGGCCACCACGGCTTCGATGCCGTCGCGGTCGATGACCTTGATGCCCTTCGCGCTGACACGCGAAACGGCGTTGCCGAACCCGGGGCTTCGCACGGTGGCCTGACAGTGCGCGGACATGTGCCTCTCATTCACTCGTAACCAGAAATGATTATCGTTTTTAACTATACATGTCGGGGCCGTCGCCGATGCCAGAAGATCCAGCAAGGGCACCTAAGGTGGCGTCATGCGCCTGAGACCCGGCCGCCCCGACTTGCGGAAGTACGCGAACGCGTTCGACGCGCCGGCGGCCCGGTCCGACGCGCCACTGACCGTGACATGGGCGGGTGTGACCACGCTGCTGATCGACGATGGCCAGTCCGCGGTGATGACGGACGGCTTCTTCTCGCGGCCGAGCCTGCTCCGAGTCGGATTGACCCGCCTGTCGCCGTCGACACCACGTATCGACGGCTGCTTGTCTCGCCTCGGCGTGCGCCGGTTGGAGGCGGTCATGCCGGTGCACACGCACTTTGACCACGCGATGGATTCGGCGGTGGTGGCCGAGGCAACGAACGCAGCAGTGGTCGGTGGGACGTCGGCGGTCGCGGTCGGCCGTGGCGCTGGCCTGCCTGACGACCGGCTCGTCGCGGTCACGCCTGGCGATCCGACGACGCTCGGCGCCTACGACGTGACGTTGATCGAGGGCGAGCACTGCCCCCCCGACCGCTTCCCGGGCGTCATTTGTCAACCCGTGGTTCCACCGGTCAAGGCGTCGGCGTACAAATGCGGCGAAGCCTGGTCGACGCTGGTGCACCACCGCCCATCGGACCGGCGACTGCTGATCGTCGGAAGCGCTGGCTTCGTCCGCGGTGCACTGGCCGGGCAGCGCGCCGAGGTGGTGTATCTGGGCATCGGGCAGTTGGGACTGCAGCCCGAGCAATACCTGATCGACTACTGGACCGAGACCGTGCGCACCGTTGGGGCCCGACGCGTCGTGCTGATCCATTGGGACGACTTCTTTCGTCCGCTCCACAAGCCGCTGCGGGCACTGCCGTACGCGGCAGACGACCTCGACGTGTCGATGCAGGTGTTGTCCGGGCTGGCCGAGGAAGACGGCATTCCCGTGCACCTGCCCACCCTTTGGCATCGCTGCGACCCGTGGAGTTGACGCTGGCGCTGGCGGCGCTGGCGGTGGTGCTCGGATTCGCGATGGTCCGGCCTCGTGGTTGGCCCGAGGCCGTCGCCGCAGTGCCGGCGGCGGGCCTCCTGGTCGCGTCCGGCGCGATCTCGCTGAAGGACGCTTGGGCCGAAGTGGATCGGCTGCTCCCCGTTGTCGGTTTCCTTGCCGCGGTGCTGGTGCTGGCTCGACTTTGCGATGACGAAGGGCTGTTCCGGGCGGCAGGTGCAGCGATGGCGCGGTCCAACTCGGGCAGCCAACTACGGTTGTTCATCACCGTTTTCATGATTGCGGCGGCTACGACGGCGGTGCTCAGCTTGGATGCGACGGTTGTGCTGTTGACGCCGGTCGTGCTTGCCACCGCGCGCTCCCTGCGGGTCGCAGCGAGACCGCACGCGTACGCCACCGCGCATCTCGCGAACAGTGCATCGCTGCTGTTGCCGGTGTCCAACCTGACCAACCTGCTGGCCTTCAGCGCGGCGGGACTGTCGTTTCTCCACTTCACCGCGGTGATGACGCTGCCCTGGCTGGCCGCCATCCTCATCGAATTCGCGTTGTTGCGTTGGGTTTTCGCGCGTGAACTCGCGATCGCGCCAACACATGACTCGGTGCTCAGCGAGGTCAAGGTGCCGGTGTTCACGCTCGCGGTACTGGCACTCACGCTGATCGGGTTCGCCGTCACTTCCGTGTTCGGATTGTCGCCCGCATGGGCGGCGCTCGCTGGTGCCGTGGTGCTCGGTGTGCACGGGTTGGCGCGCGGTCGCACGACCGTTTCGACTATCGCGGATGCGCTGGATGTGCCGTTCCTTGCGTTCGTGCTGTGCCTCGGTGTGGTTGTCGCCGCAGTGATGGCCAACGGCATCGACGCTGCGATGCGTCACGTGCTGCCCCTCGGTGACACCCTGCCGGCACTGCTCGGGATCGCTGCCGTCGCGGCCTTGCTGTCCAACGTCGTCAACAATCTTCCCGCAGTATTGGTGCTGCTGCCGCTGGTGACCGGTCCGGCCGCGGTGCTCGCCATCCTCATCGGCGTCAACGTAGGCCCGAACCTGACTTATGTCGGTTCTCTCGCGAATCTGCTGTGGCGCAGCGTGGTACGTCGCGACCTGCGTGCCGGCTTCGCCGAGTTCAGCCGCGTGGGCTTGGTCACCGTGCCGCTCACCCTTGTCGGTGCCGTCCTCGCGCTTTGGCTCGGGATCCGCATCTTCGGTGTTTAGCGACGCGGGGGTTACACCGACGCGAACAACAGAGGGCGATTCGCCGACTTGCGGCGCTGGCGGTGAGCGAATCGCCGTACGATCGGCAAGATTGGTGACGTGGCGTTCACCAGATTCGTGGCGCTCGGTGACTCGTTCACCGAGGGTGTCGGCGACCCACATCCGGACAGCCCCAACGGTTTGCGTGGGTGGGCCGATCACGTGGCGCTCGCTCTGGCACAGCACAACCCGCAGCTTGGCTATGCGAACCTGGCGGTGCGTGGTCGTCGAATGAACGAGATCCTCGTCGAGCAGGTTCAGGCCGCAGTCATGCTCGAACCTGATCTCGTCACCGTCTACGCGGGCATGAACGATCTGCTCCTGGTGCGCAACGACATCGACGCGATGATGGGTCGATATGCCGATGCGTTGAAGACGCTGCAGCAGTCCGGCGCACATGTGCTGGTGTTCACGGCGGGTGACCTCGGGACGGTGCCGCTGTTTCGGCGGCTGCGCGGCCGCGCCGCGGTGTACAACGAGTTGTTGCGCGGCATCGCCGATGATCTGGGCCTGCAACTGGTCGACTTCTGGCGCTTCACCGAGTTTCGCGATCCACGGCTGTGGGCAGGCGACCGCATCCATCTCTCGCCCCTTGGCCACGAGCGGATGGCGGCCAAAGTGCTTGACTCTTTGACCGTTTCGCACGGCCTGCCGACGCGCGCCGCCGCCTTGCTGGCGACGGATCTGCCGACGCGCAATTTCCGGGCAAACGTGGAGTGGACGCTGGCTTTCGCCGCGCCGTGGGTGGCGAAACGGCTACGCCGTGCGACACCCGGTGCGGGCGTGAAGCCGAAATATCCGGTGCTGACCCGGATCCGCTAGCCGCGGCGTTGCCGCGCGATTTCGGCCAGCACCACTCCCGCGGCGACCGACGCGTTGAGCGACTCAGTTGGCCCCGCCATCGGAATGGCTATCACGGCGTCACAGTTCTCCCGCACGAGTCGCGACAGACCCTTGCCTTCCGACCCCACCACCACGACCATCGGTTGCGTGCAGTCCAGGTCGTCGATGGTGGTGTCACCGCCGGCGTCAAGGCCGACCACCTGCAGGCCCGCGTCAGCCCAATCCTTCAGTGTGCGATTGAGATTCGTCGCCCTCGCCACCGGCAACCTGGCCGCCGCGCCCGCGCTGGTGCGCCACGCCACGGCGGTGACGGACGCCGATCGCCGCTGCGGGATCACCACACCGTGACCACCGAACGCCGCAACGGACCGCACAATCGCGCCAAGGTTGCGCGGGTCGGAGATGTTGTCCAGCGCCACCATCAGGGCCGGCACGCTGTCGTTGGTCGCCTTGGCCAACAGGTCGTGGGGATGCGCATATTGATACGGCGGCACCTGTAACGCGATGCCCTGATGCAGACCGTTGGCGGCGATGCGATCCAGGTCGTGGCGCGGCACCTCGAGAATCGAGATACCGCTGTCCGCAGCGAGTTTCACCGATTCGGTCAGACGCTCGTCGGCTTCTGCACCAAGCGCGACGTACAGCGCGGTGGCGGGTACCCCAGCCCGCAGGCATTCGAGAACGGGATTGCGGCCCAACACGATCTCGGTGTCATCGGTCTTGCGACCGGACCGTCCCTGTTGCTGACGTTGAGCCTTGGCCGCGCGTTTGGCGGCCGGATGGCCGGGCCTCATGTGTGCGGGCGGGGTGGCGCCCCGGCCCTCCAGCCCACGGCGGCGCACACCACCGGAGCCGACCGTCGGGCCTTTCTTCGTGCCCGGCTTGCGGATTGCGCCCCGACGTCGTGAATTCCCGGCCATCTACTTGGTGTACCCGTCGAGCAGCGCCCACTGCGGTCCGTCGGCGGTATCGGTGACCTCGATGCCGGCCTTCTTCAGCCGGTCGCGGATCGCGTCTGCTTCGGCCCAGTCGCGTCGTGCCCTGGCGTCTTCGCGACGCTGCACCTCGGCATGGACCAGCACGTCGACGGCGGCCAGCGCCGCCGATGTCTCGTCTTTGGATTCCCACCGCTCATCGAGCGGGTCCGCACCGAGAATGCTCATCATCGCGCGAATCGACATCGCCTGAGCCAGCGCCGTCTCGTGATCACCGGCGTCCAGCGCGCGGTTGCCTTCGGCTCGGGCGGCATGCACCTCGGCCAGTGCGATCGGGACGGACAGGTCGTCGTTCAGCGCGGCCGCGAACTTCGGCGTCCACTCCCCCGGCACCACCGCGCCGACGCGGTTGCGCACCCGGTGCAGGAAGTCCTCGATGCCGGTGTAGGCCTTGGCGGCATCCTGCAGCGCGGTCTCGGAGAATTCCAGCATCGAGCGGTAGTGCGCGCTGCCGAGGTAATAGCGCAACTCGGCGGCCCGAACTCGTTGCAGCACAGCGGGAATCGCGAGCACATTGCCGAGCGACTTGCTCATCTTCTCGCCGCCCATGGTGACCCAACCGTTGTGCAACCAGTACCTGGCGAACGCATCACCGGCGGCCTCCGCCTGGGCGATCTCGTTCTCGTGATGCGGGAACACCAGATCCATGCCGCCCGCGTGGATGTCGAACTCCGGACCGAGGTAGGCCTCGCACATCGCGACGCACTCGGTGTGCCAGCCCGGCCTGCCCGGGCCCCACGGCGTCGGCCAAGATGGCTCGCCGGGCTTGGCGCCCTTCCACAGTGTGAAATCGCGTTCGTCGCGCTTGCCCTTGGCGACCCCCTCGCCTTGGTGCACATCTTCGATCCTGTGCCCGGAGAGCTTGCCGTAGTCGGGCTGACTGAGCACATCGAAGTAGACGTCGCCGTTCCCGGTGTACGCGTGTCCGCGTTCGATCAGGCGCTCGATCAACTCGACCATCTGGGTGATGTGGCCGGTGGCACGAGGTTCAGCTGAGGGCGGAAGCACCCCCAGTGCGTCGTAGGCCGCCGAAAACGCCCGCTCGTAGGTCGCGGCCCACTCCCACCACGGCCGGTCCGCGTCGGCGGCCTTGTTGAGGATCTTGTCGTCGATGTCGGTGACGTTGCGGATGAACGCGACGTCATAGCCGGTGGCCATCAGCCAGCGGCGCAGCACGTCGAAGGCGACTCCGCTGCGGACATGGCCGATGTGCGGCAGCCCCTGCACCGTGGCGCCACACAGGTAGATCGACGCGTGGCCGGGCCGCAGCGGGACGAACTCGCGGACAGTGCCCGTCATCGTGTCGTGTAGCCGCAGTTGCGCGGCTGGGCCATGGGTCACTCCGACCTGCCGTTCGCTCCGCTCACGACGGGCCAGCTTACCGGCACTATTCGGCGCTGATTACCAGAGCGGTGGCGATGGCCGCCAAACCCTCGCCGCGGCCGGTGAGGCCGAGGCCGTCGGTGGTCGTTGCCGACACCGACACCGGAGCGTCCAGCAGCTCAGAAAGCACCTTCTGCGCCTCGCCGCGGCGCGGACCCACCTTGGGCCGATTACCGATTACCTGCACGGCGGCGTTGCCGACCCGGTAGCCCTGCGCAGACAGCAGACCCTTGACGTGCTTGAGCATGTCCGCGCCACTCACGTCGCGCCACTCAGCTCGTCCGGTGCCGAACACCGCGCCGAGGTCGCCGAGCCCGGCAGCCGACAACAAAGCGTCGCACAGCGCGTGTGCGGCCACGTCACCGTCGGAGTGGCCGGCACAGCCGTCGTCTTCGCCGAACAACAGACACAGCAGCCAGCACGGCCGACCGACCTCGATCGGATGTACGTCGGTGCCGAGCCCGACTCGGGGCAGGCTCTTCGCCGACATCAATGCCTTCAGGAGGCGGCGGCCAGAACCTCGTCGAGGATGGTTGCCGCCTTGGCGTCGTCGGTGTTCTCGGCGAGCGCGAGCTCGCCAACCAGGATCTGGCGCGCCTTGGCCAGCATCCGCTTCTCACCCGCGGACAGGCCACGCTCCTGGTCCCGGCGCCACAGGTCACGAACGACCTCGGCCACCTTGTTCACATCGCCTGAGGCCAGCTTCTCGAGATTGGCTTTGTAGCGGCGCGACCAGTTGGTCGGCTCCTCGGTGTGCGGGGCGCGGAGCACCTGGAAGACCTTGTCAAGGCCTTCCTGGCCGACAACGTCACGCACGCCGACATACTCGGCATTCTCGGCAGGAACTCGAACGGTGAGATCGCCCTGGGCAACCTTCAAGACGAGGTATTCCTTTTGTTCGCCTTTGATGGTCCGGGTTTCGATCGCCTCGATCAACGCAGCACCGTGATGTGGATAGACAACGGTGTCTCCGACCTTGAAAATCATCAGATACGAGCCCCTTTCACCCCTCCATGTTAACACGGGGCCGATAGGGGTGCCGATCAACGGTGCAGGTCAGGGGCACAGTCGATGAAGTGCAGGGGTTGACATGGTGACGAATCCGTGCATGGCAGACGTGGCCAGCGAACCGACGTAATCAGTTGGGCAACCCTGGCCGCGGCCGGGGCCCTGAAGCATCTGTCCCGATCGCTTTTGCCCTCTCGAAATGCGCCAACGCCGCGTTCACATGTGCTGTGAAGGCGTCAATCTCGGCCTGGCCGGCACCGGCGCCAGCGTTCAAGCAAACGTCCGCCGCGGCCCCGATCTCATCCACGACGGCCTGGACTTCGGCGGTCAACGCCCGCACCGGACTGGGCAACGTTGCGCGCAACCGTTGGTTTGCTTTGCTCATCCGCTCGCAGGCGGCCTTGGCGCCCGCGACATCACCCGCCCCGACAGCGCTCTGCACGCTTTGAACCGCACTTTCGATGTCGTCGCCCGCGTCAGACGCCTTCGCGGCCCAGGCCAACACCGGGCTCGATTCCTGCGCCGGCCTCACCGTGCCTTGGCCCCCCACCTCCGAGGTCATGTCCGGGAACCATTGCGGCAACGTGTTCGGCCTGGGCATCCACGGGGTCGCGTCCGTTGTCGAGGCGGCGGCGGACGGCATGTTGGCCACCTGCGTTCCTCCGCCTAGGACTACGGCGCTTGATGCGGTCGCCGCGAACCCGGCAACTATAAGTCCTACTCCTATCCAGCTCCTGCGGCGTCGTAGGCCGCCAGCCTGGTGGGCTACATCGCCACCCATTGGTCCCCCCAAATCGCCACCCCGAACACAGTCTCAGAGTTAACTGTAAGGCACCCGCCGCGCCGGAATCACGGAAGGGGCAAACGAATCTTTGCGAACTTTCACCGTGGCAGGTCACGGGTTGCGTGTGATCGCGCGCGGCCGCGTGGCGCGAGGCGACTGCAGAACCGGCCGGTTCGAAAGGCGCTGTGTCGGCTATCTTCGGCGAAGAGCGACCCGCGGTACCGCGGTCACCAGACCTGCGTCCCGGCGTCGTAGTGGAGGTACTGACGTTTTGGCAGCACTGGTTCGGTTCGCCGCCGTGAGCTTGCGGCTCGCGCTCGCACTTCTCCTCTCGCTGACGGTCTATAAGTTGATGGGTCTTTCCCCGCAGCTGCCGTCCGCTCCGGACTCGGCGCCCATTCTGGTGGCGTTGCCCGACGTCGCCACCGATGTGTGGCAGAGCCGGGGTCAGGTAGTGCATGAGGAGCCGTACGACGACCCGCCGCTGGAGGACCGCGACGCGGTTCTGGGTCAAGCGTGGCGCGCTGTGTACACCTCGGTTTCGGGTGTGGACGGCGGGAGCCGCGAAGTGTCTGGGGCGTTTTTCGTTCCCCGCGGGACCCCACCGGAAAATGGCTGGCCACTCATCTCGCTCGCCCATGGCACCACCGGCATCGGACACGACTGCGGGCCGTCGCGACAGCCCGATCTCATGGGATACGCAGCGATGGTCGAGAGGCTCCTCGATGACAAGTACGCCGTGGCGCTCACCGACTACGAGGGGCTCGGAGAAAGCGGGTCGCACCCTTACCTGGAACCACGGACCGAGGCATTCAACACCATTGATGCCGCACGCGCGATGCGCGCCATCTCACCAGACGTGTCTGCGCGCTGGGTGGCTGTCGGCTACTCGCAGGGTGGACAGGCGGCGTGGGCCGTCAACGAGTTGAACTCCTACTACGGAAACGATCTGCAGCTGCAAGGAAGTGTTGCCCTGGCACCGGCGGCCAATCTGACGGGCATCGCCGACCTTGTCTCGTCGGGTTCGTTGACGGACGAGCAGCGGGCGATTTTCCCGATGGGCTTGATCGGCTTCGCTCGGTACAACCCGGATCTAGACCCAGACTCGTTTCTGCACGGGTCCGCAGACTATTTCCGAAAGCTGCTGAGCCGCTGCGAGCCAACCGCCAGTCAAGAGTCGACCAGTCAGCCCGCCGTGCCCGCGCCGGTCCTTCGGCGAGTCGTCGTAGATCGGCTGCGCGACGCCAACGATGTGAAGCCACAGAGCCCTCAAGACGCCACCACTTTGCGGGACGCGGCGCGCCGGGTTGCCCTGCCGCAAGGGCCGCTGGACAAGCCCATGCTCGTCATCAACGGCGAGAATGATGCCCAGGCCTTGCCGGACTGGACTCGATCCGCGGTGGCACGCAGCTGCGCACTCGGCGCACAAATCGAATATCAGGAGATACCGAAGACCGGCCATAACGACCTCCCGCCCAAAGCTGCCGACACGATGGAGCGTTGGATCGCCGATCGCTTCGCCGGCACCCCTGCGCCCTCGAACTGCCCCGCCGGACAGGTGAGCCCGGACGGACCCCCGCATGGAACTCCCACAGCTCGTTGACATGCCGTTGGTCGGTTGGTGCGCTGCCCGGTGCGGCTCGTACGCCTGTTGACGAATCCCAGCAACCTATCTCGAAGATAACGTCTGATCACCAGCACACGGCCGTCCAGCGGGACGGAGGCGTACCCGACGACCCCCGTCCACTCATGGAGAAATCAGGTAAGCGGGCGTCGTCATTGCTAGCGTCGTTCCTGTGCGCCACGTGCACGCATTCGAAGACGATGCGCTCGGTGAACTCGACGCGGTCGGCCTCTGCGACGCCATCAAGGCCGGTCGGATCGGCAGCGCCGAGGCGACGGAAGCCGCCATCATCCGCACCGAAGCGGTCAATCCGGCGCTCAACGGACTGGCGTGTCAAGCATTCGACCATGCGCGCGCCAAAGCATCGCAGCGGAGTTCGGACGGTGAATTCTTCGCCGGCGTACCAACTTTCGTCAAGGACTGCGTCGACGTCGCGGGACTGCCGACGATGTCGGGCACGGATGCGTGGGAGCCGCACGAGGCGGCCGCCGACAGCGACTGCACCCGATTGTATCTAGCCACCGGGCTGATATCGCTGGGCAAGACCCGGTTGTCAGAACTCGGTTTATGTGCATCCGCCGAACATCCTCGACTGGGATCGGTGCGCAATCCATGGAACACCGACTACACCGCTGGCGGTTCCTCATCGGGCTCGGCCGCGTTCGTCGCGGCCGGAGCGGTGCCGATCGCGCATGGCAACGACGGCGGTGGTTCGGTCCGCATTCCGGCCAGCTGCACCGGTCTGGTGGGCCTCAAGCCGTCGCGTGGCCGGTTACCGCTGGATGACAAGACGGGCTGGGTTCCGCTTCGTCTCGTCACCAACGGTGTGCTAACCCGGTCAGTGCGTGACACCGCGGCCTTCTACCTTGCGGCTGAACGCATTTGGCGCCACCCGAGGCTGCCGCCGATTGGCGACGTGCGGCATCCGGGCAAGCAGCGGCTGCGCATCGCCGTCGTCACCCGCTCGGACAAGCGCGAGTGCAGCCGCGAACTGCGCGAACTCACGCTGAAATCTGCCGAGCTTCTCGACGAGCTCGGCCACCACGTCGACTATGTCGAAACCCTGCCGGTGTCTTCCAGTTTCACCGCCGATTTTCGGCTGTATTGGGCCTTGATAGCCAGCTGGCAGGTGAGGATCATCGAGCGCGGGTTCGGCGACACGTTTGATGCCAGCCGGTTGAACAACCTGACGCGGGGGCTGGACCGCTATGCCCGCCGCAACAGGCACCGCCTCCCCGCAGCGATCATGCGGCTGCGCGCGACTCGGCGGCGCACCGCAGAGTTCTTCGGCGCTTATGACGCGGTGCTGACCCCGACGATGGCCGACGAGACGCCGCGCCTCGGTCACCTCGACCCGACCGCCGAAGCACAGCAGATCATCGATCGACAGGGCGAGTGGGCTGCCTTCACGCCGCTGCACAATGTCACGGGTGAGCCGGCTATCTCACTGCCACTGGCCGAATCCGCAAGCGGCATGCCAGTCGGCATGATGCTCTCCGCCGATGTCGGACAGGAAGCGCGGTTACTGGCATTGGCCATCGAACTCGAAGAGGCCCGGCCCTGGACCCGCATTCAATCCCGCGCTCGGGACTGACGAGGGCTTCCTACGAACCTGATGGAGCTGCCGAGCTCGGCCACCCGGCGATTCAACGCTGTCAACTGCGCAAGCTCTGAAATGTCAAAGGCCTTCTGCCCCAAAGGCTCGGAGCAGTATGGGCCGTAAGCTGACCGACGCCTACCACGCCCGGTCGGGCTCGAGGCAGAGGGCGCGCTGCTGGCCCTGGCCATGGCGCTGCACTGGCGCGCGGCCGCATGGTCGAGGCCGGCAAGCACCGGTGAGCGCAGCTTGGGGCTCACCGCCACCGAAGATCCACGGACGCGGGACATCCTCAAGACTGCCCGCGCGGAATGCTTTAGGGTATTTGCCACGGAGGGGGGACGACATGGCAGTGGCGACAACCGATCCAATACGACTACCGCCAGGGCCGCGGGTACCGAACATCGTCTCAGTTGTGATCTTGACCGCACTAAAGCACCGTTGGGTGCTGGTTCTGGGTCGACGTTACGGCGGCACGTTCACCATGAATTTGCCGGTCTTCGGCAACATAGTGGTGATCAGCGACCCGATTCTGATCAAGGATGTCTTCAGCACGAGCAGTGATCTGATCGAACGCCCGACTACCCTCCTCGGCCCGGTATTCGGCCCTGGATCGACCTTCAGCCTCACCGGTAAAGACCACCTGATGCGCCGCAGATTGGTGCTCCCGGCGTTTCACGGGAGGGGGGTGAGAAGCTACGAACATATCGTCGAAGAAGAGGTGATGAAGGAAACCGCGGACTGGCCCGAAGGCCGCGAGTTCGAAACGCTTGAGACGATGAGCCGCCTGACCCTCAACTCAATTCTGCGTGCGATGTTCGGCGAAGACAAAGATGTGCTGGATGAACTTCGCAGCCTATTGCCGGCGATGGTCAGTCTTGGCTCCCGCCTACGCATGGTGCCGTCGGTAGCGGGGCGTGACTTCGGTCGGTGGAGTCCGGGGGGGCGGTTATTGCGGCTGCGGCGCCGGTTTGACACAGTCGTCAAAACGCTCATCGCAAAGGCGCGCGCCGACCCGGCCTTGGAAGAGCGCAGCGACATGCTCGCGGTCTTGTTGCAGGCCCGCTACGAAAACGGTGAGCCGATCCCCGATCAGCATATCGCCGACGAGCTGCTGACCTTGGTCGTCGCCGGTCACGAGACAACCGCCTCGCAGCTGGCCTGGATTGTGGAGCGGATGCGCCGGCATCCAGAGCTGATGTCGCGGCTCGCCGACGAAGTGGACGCCGGCGGATCTGAGTTGCGACAGGCAACAATCTTCGAAGTGCAGCGCACCCGGTCGATTTTCGAGGCCACGACCCGCAGTGTGAAGAAGCGAGTTCGCTTGGGCGACTGGGTCCTTCCGCCCGGCACTACGGTGCAGATTGATTTTCATCTGGCACACGAGTCAGAAGAGAACTTCCCCGACGCGGCCTCGTTCAACCCAGACCGATTCGTCGGCACCAGCCCGAAGCCGTTCAGGTGGATTCCGTTCGGCGGCGGCGTAAACCGCTGTGTTGGTGCGGGTTTCGCGGCCATGGAGATGGATGTCGCCGTGCGCACACTACTGCGCGAATTCCGGTTCGCGCCAACCGATGCGCCAGGAGAACGGCTTCAGAACCGCGGTTTTTCGATCGCGCCGGCACAGGGCGCGCGCGCGGTGGTTTACCGGCGAACGGCCGCGGCGTCGGGTAATCGCGTCTCTATGTCGGTGGCCGACCACGGCAGCTGACGTCTGCGAAATCCTTCAGCTCGCAGTGACCTCCCGCTGACGCGAGCAGCTGTGTGTGCCATTCGTTCGAGGCGACCGGCGGTGGCAGGCTTCCGGCGATGTGCGCGACATCAACAGCAAGCTCCGACCTGAGCTATCGGAAAGCGACCGCCCGCCCGGCGTATCCTCTGGCATACTCCCGCCATGGCCATCAGGGGGACGGACTACATCACCGACATCAAGGTCAGGTTCATCAAAGCATTGGTGAACCATTACTGGTATCCCTTTCTGAGCCGACGGCTCGATGCGGAAGACCTCACGTTCCTCAACTTCGGCTATGAGGAGGACCCGCCGATGGCCTTGCCGCTGGCGGCGTCCGATGAGCCCAACCGGTTCAGTATCCAGCTCTACCACCGCGTGGCGACCCAGGCGGAGCTCAACGGCAAACAGGTTCTGGAGGTCAGCTGCGGCCACGGCGGTGGAGCCTCGTATCTTGTCCGCACGTTGCGCCCAGCTTCCTATGTGGGGCTGGACTTCAACGCAGACGGCGTCGCCTTTTGCCGAAGGAGGCATAACCTGCCCGCGCTGGATTTCGTGCACGGTGACGCCGAAAGCCTGCCGTTCGCCGACCAGTCGTTCGACACGGTGATCAATGTCGAAGCTTCGCACGCCTATCCTCGGTTTCCCCGCTTCCTCGCCGAAGTGGTGCGCGTCCTGCGCCCCGGAGGGCGTTTCCTCTACGCTGATTTCCGCTACCGGCCGGATTTGTCCAGCTGGGGGGCAGAATTAGTCGACACCCAGATGCGGCAGGTTTCGGAACGCGTCATCAATGCGGAGGTTCTGCGTGCGCTGGATAAAAATTCGCAGCGGTCACTCGAACTGATCGGTCGCGTGCTGCCGCCGTTTCTGGGTCGCTTCGCCCGCTGGTTCGCCGGTGTGCCGGGCTCGGGGATGTACTGCAACATCCAGAGTGGGCAAATCGAGTATCGGATGTATTGCTTTACCAAGGATTGAGCGGCCGTCCCGCCACCAAAAAGCAGGGCCTCGTTCGATTTGGCGCGTGAAGGGCCGAACTACGGGGTTTCCCCATCAACTTCAACTCGGCATCTGCAAGTGTTGTGGGGAGAACCGAACCGCCGCGAGTGTGGCCCGTACCCAGCATGGCCCAGGCCCGCGGGGCCCATCCCTACTCTCCCCTAGGGTTTACCGGCTCTTCCGGGAAATGGAGTGCATGGAAGGGCGTGGAAATCCCGGTTGATGGGTCGTGTCGGTGAGCTGAGACGGGCCCCGGCGGGCAGAGGATGCAGGTGTCTACGCCGTATCACTTACCGTGCTGGGAGCCCTGTGTCTGACCCTCGTTGTCTGCTGCCGCTGTTGTCGCCGACACGATCGTGCGGACCGTTGAACTCGATGTGACGATCACCGACGCCACCGTCGACGGCGATGGTAGCCTGCGTTAATGTCTGCGAGGCGGATCGCAGGTGCGATCGCTTATCGGGCGAGCGCCCTGTTCGAGCGCCTCATCGCCCGCACACCGTCCGGGCGTACCGAGTTCTTCGAACCCGATGAGTTCCCGTGGATCGCTGGCGTCGAAGCTCGCGCCGACGAGATGAAGGAGGAACTCGCCGGGCTACTCGCTCGCGTCGATCACCTCCCCAACTACCAGGACATCCAGGAGGAGCAGCGCCGTCTCACCGAGGACGACCGCTGGAAGATCTTCGGCTTCTACGCGTTTGGGGCCCGCGCCGACGGCAACTGCCGGCGATGCCCGCGAACCGCTGAGATCGTCGAATCGATCCCGGGCATGACCACGGCGTTGTTCTCCGTGCTGCTCCCTCACAAGCACATCCCCCCGCACCGCGGAGTGTGGAAGGGAGTGCTGCGCTATCACCTCGCGCTGCGCACACCGGCCGATGAGACCGCGGCTCGTATCCGCGTCGGCAACAGCATCGAGCACTGGCGTGACGGTCGCAGCCTGGTCTTCGATGACACGTTCGAGCACGAAGTCTGGAATGACAGCGACGAGATCCGCGTCGTGCTCTTCGTCGACGTCATTCGCAAGCTGCCGTGGTACCTGGCGGCACCGAATCGCGCGTTCATCGGCGCCATTCGGAGGTCGCCATACATCAAACGTGCAGTCGCAAAAAACGAGGCATGGCAGGAGACGCTCGGGGCGACGATCACTGGAGGGTAGACGACGCCTCTCTCTATCAACGGTTGCTTTCGCGTTGACGGCTACGGTTGCTGGTCGTTTCACCGAAAAGTTGGCGGAAACGCCTGTCAGACCATGTCCATGTGGCGGCGCACTGGTCGACGCGGGGGCCGTCGCCGGCGACCTGGCAGGCGCTGCATCAGCGGACCACCCCACTCGACGAGCTTGGGCGCCTGTTGGTCGGCTGAAGCGGTGCAGTCGATAACCTGGCTTGGATGTCAAGACGGCCATCCCGCTGCCCGCGCCGCCCCTGGTGGCGGCAGCGCCGATGCCCGCCAGCGGCATCGCCTGGTAAGGCGGGCCTCGCCGGAGACGCACACCGGCCTCAGCCACCAGGCATGCCAGCGTTTTCGTGTCATTCCGATGTCGTTGTAAGGCAACAACATACAGCCGACGGGCAGTCAAGATCAGGTCGCCTATTTCCGCCTTGTCCGGTCATATCACCGGTGAAAAAGCGATGGCGGGCTTTTCCTTACTTTGCACGGTCGTTCGACGGCGGCTGGTCATTCGCTGGGGTAGCGGCCCGACTCGCCGTGTGTCTGATTCCCATCGGCAAGGGTTCCCACAGCCGTGCTTCATGACCGAGTTCGGCAGAGAGCATCTGCCGACTGGCAAACCGCTCGCGGATTCGGCTAGCGGCAGTGAGATCGCGGGATAGCCGGTGATGTTGTGCAGCCACGCGAACGCGTTCCTGTTGCCCTGTCGGTCGATATCTGCTGACGTCGGCGACTGGGGTCGAGGTGACCGAGGCGCGGCGTCTCGTCGGCCACCCTCCGGGTCATCCGGCCGCCCTGCTTCGCTTTGCCGGGTCGGTACTGGTCGAGGCCCACGACGAGTGGGCAGGTCGCCGTCAAGCGCTACCTGTCCGAATCCACCATGGCCCTGCTCTCACGGCATAGCGGACTCCGCGGAGACTCATGCGAAACGCAGGCTCGGTTTACACCAATCGACACGGCGACTTCGCTGCGGATGCCGAAGGTTTCAGCGTCGGACCATCGAGGTCTCGCCATGGACTCCAACGCTTGCAGTGCCGTCAGATGGATCCGGCCGCTATACGAAGTGACATTTGTACCTTTGACGTGGCACTGGCGGCCGCGATACTGGCCCGGCCTTCGAACTCGAACAGATCCGCTTTTGGATGGAGTCACCCGGATCGAATTCGCTACATAACGCAATGTCACGGCAGAAGCGCTGAATTGCACTGAGGATCTATCCGGCCTTAAGCTTGCTAGGGCGCTCACGGGTCGACAGGGGGGCACGATGGCGAACAACGCCGCTGAGCCGGTCGGGCAGGCCGAACGGGCAGGGACATGGTTCGACCGCGCGCAGTTTGCCGGCCTGGCGTCGGTTGGCGCGGGGGCGTGCCATCTCACCGCCGCCGGCATTCATGCTTCAAGCCCGTCCCTCGCGCGCATCTTCGTGATCATGGGTGCAGCCCAGGTGATCGCCGGGTTCGCGCTGGCGCTGGGAGGAGGGCGGCCGGTGGCCGCCGTAGCGGTCGTGGTGAACGTTGTCGCCGTCGGTGGCTGGGCGCTCACCCGCACAGTCGGCATCTCGTGGGTCCAGGGGCTCGCGGACCCAGAGCCCTTGCATTTTGCCGACACGGCCTGCGCCGGGCTCGGCGCACTCGCCATCGTCCTGGCCATCGTCGTCCTGCTGCGGGGCGCACGATGGGCGGGGCGCAGCGGACTCGTCGTGCCCGGTGCACTGGTCGGCGTCGTCAGCGTGGCCGCCATGCTCACCGGCGCTACGCATGTCCATGGTCACGACGATGCCGACCACAGCCACGGCGTCGAAACGTCCACTTGGCCGCGGCCTTTCGACCCGACTCAGCCGATCGACTTCGGCGGGGTACCCGGAGTGACCGCCGAGCAGCAGGCCCGCGCAGAGACGCTTGTCGCCTCGACGCTGCGAGACCTCCCGCAGTTCGCCGACGTCACCAAGATCGGCGCACTCGGGTTCACGTCAATCGGCGACGCCGGCAGCGGGTACGAGCACTACATCAACTCTGCGTACCTCCGCGACGACGCGTTCCTCGATCCAAACAAACCAGAGTCGCTCGTCTACCAGGTCGAGGGTGACAAGCGGACGCTGGTCGCGGCGATGTTCGCAGACACCGGCATGTCGCTGAACGATCCAAAGCTCGTCGACTGGGGTGGTCCGTTGATGCAGTGGCACGTGCACAAGGACCTGTGCTGGAGCCTCGCCGAGGTCGTCACGGGCGTCACCGACGAGGCAGGCAACTGCCCAGTCGGCTCGATCAACGCCGGCGGCGATATCCCGATGGTCCATGTGTGGATTGCACCCAACAAGTGCGGCCCGTTCGCCGCCCTCGAAGGCCGCAGCGCCGGCCAGGTCGCCGGCGAGGGCCCCCGCGTCGACCAGTGCGCCGCCCACCACCACGGCGGAGATTGACAGGCGCGGCAAGCGTCCAAAGTGTTTGCCGGGATGCGTGCCAAAAGTGACAATATCGTCGCGCGCGTACCGCGCGTAAACGACAATGGGGGGCGCCGTCCGCGAGGCGTCACGGCTAATCCGGGTCACGTCGTTCGAAAACGGGGGATTTCAGCTTTGGCCACCAGACATGCGACCACAGTGACGATTAGGTATCAGGTCGGGCGGTCGAGGCCGTTCATCCGTGGCTGGCCGGCAAATCTGAACTGGCCACCCGACGAGGTTTCCACGGGGTCCGACAACGCGGGCCGATTCCTGCCAGCCCGCGGAGTTGGTCATCGCGCGTCGGCCCGAGCGCGGCGTCAAGCCCGCGCCGCGATGTCGCTGGTGCCCGGATGGTGATGCAGCGAGCTCGGCTAGGCCTGGAGCTCGCCCGCTCCGGGGAGGGACGCCGATGGTTACGGCTGACCGCGCGCAAGCGCCTCTACTCGCGCGGCGTATCAATCGGTGTGCGCCGGGACATGAGCGTGCATGTTGAAGGTCAGATCGGGCGCGACCTCGCGGTGATACCACCGGCGAAGATTCCCTTGGTCGTCCGCCAACTCGAGCCCGGGGATGATCTTTCGTTCATTGATGACGTTCCGGGCCTCGACCCACGGTCGGCGCAGATGCGCGCCGACCAGCGCTGGCTGATGAGCGGTGATCTTCCCCGGCCATGGGTCGCCGTCGACCCCGACGGGAAGGTGTGCTTCATGACATTTCTGCTCACAGCGCGCGACAACGCGGTCATAAAGGCGCGATGGGGAGAATTCCTTCCGCAGCTAAAGCCGGATGAGGTACTGATCGAGGGCCCCTTCGCAGAGGAAAGCGCTCGCGGGTTGGGGATCATGAAAGAGGTCGCAGGCCGGCTTCTGCAAGTGGCGCATGCCTCCGGTGCGCGATACGTGATGGGCTTCATCGGTGAAAAGAACGTTGCAACACTGAAAGTCGTCGAGTTGGGCGGGTTAACTCCCTTCGTCAAGCGCGAGGAGCGGTGGTTTCTATTTCGCCAGCGCATCCGGTTCCTGCCCTTGGCGGATGCGGCGACGTAATACAGGCTGCGCCGGCATCTGCCCAGCAGGCAGTGTCCCCTGCTCACTCACCTCGGCATGTCCGACCAGAGATCGGGCGTAACTAGCGTTTGTTCTGCTCGACAAACTCAGCCAGAGTCCCGATAGTCTCGAAGACCTCACCGTTGAAATCCTCGTCGTCTATCTCGAAGTCGAATTCACGCTCCAAGTTGACTGTGAGGGCGACGACGGCCATCGAGTCGAGTTCTGGCAAGCTTCCGAACAGCTCGGTGCTCGCGTCAAGCGTGTGTGCGCGATCCTGTATTCCAAGGGTTTTCACGAGCACCACCTTCAGTCTGTCAAGAGTGTCCTGGCTGAAGTTCATCGAATATCCTCCCTATGCGCGACGAAACCTATACAAGCACTTCAGTGGGTAGCGGATGGCCCAAAAAGGCCGTGGGACTGGCGGTAAAGCCGTAGGCACCCGCCTGAAACAACACGATGGAGTCCCCGATTTGGGCATCCGGAAGCCTGACGTCGTCGCCCAATAGATCCAGGGGGGTGCACAGGCAGCCGACAACGGTCGCCGCGGACTCCGCTGGTTCCGCTAGGCGGTTACCGACAGCGATTGGGTAGTTGCGGCGAATGACCTGGCCGAAGTTTCCTGACGCGGCCAACTGGTGGTGCATCCCGCCGTCGACGATGAGATACGTGCGGCCCCGCGACACCTTGCGGTCGATGACTCGGGTGACGTACACGCCACATTCCCCAACGATGTAGCGGCCGAGTTCGATCGCGACCTCGGCGTCCGGCAGGTTCGGCTTGATCCAGTTGTCTACCAGGTCGGCTAAATTCGCCCCGATCGCGGTGAGGTCCAGCGAGGTGTCCCTGTCGAAGTACGGAATACCAAAGCCACCACCGAGATTGACATACCGCAACGGTGCCGGCGCTTTCTCGGCGAGCGCCAGTATGAGTTCTGTCGTCTTGCGCTGCGCCTCACACAAGATTTCTGCGTTGAGGTTCTGGGATCCGGCGAACACGTGGAACCCGAGGAACTCCAGATCCGCTGCGGCGAGGGTGGTCAGAAACTCAGGCACCCGTTCGGCGTCCACGCCGAACTGCTGCGGACCGCCGCCCAGCCGCATACCTGATCCCTTCACCTGGAAGTTGGGATTTACCCGCACCGCGACGCGGGGCCGTACACCGAGCATCTCACCGGCTTGGATTACCCGACGGGCTTCCGTCGCCGATTCCATCTCGATCATCACCCCGGCTGCGACGGCCTGCACAATCTCCGCTGAAGTCTTGCCGGGTCCTGCGAAAGTTACTTGGGCAGCCGGCATTTGGGAGTCCAGTGCGGTCCGCATCTCAAGCGCCGAAGCGACATCCAGCGCATCGACAAGGCCAGCCAAGTGTTGTACGACCGCAGGCATTGGATTGGCTTTCACCGCGTAACTGAGGTGCAGCGTCGGCGGCAATGTCGCCCTCAGCAAGCCGATGCGCTCGGTCAAGAGTCGGCGATCGTAGGCGAAGTATGGTGTGGATCCGACCCGTGCCGTGAGTCGGTCCAGCGGCATCCCACCGACGGCAAGCTGACCATCGATGCTGCCGAACGCCGAGATCACGGGGCGCACGCTCACGTGGCCAACTCCTGACGCAACATTGCGCGGTCGAACTTGCCGTTTGGCGAGCGAGGAATGGCATCGCGAACCACTACATTGCTTGGCACCATGTACAGCGGCAGCCGGGACTTCATCTCTTCGAGAAATGCGTCGGCGTCGAAGTCATCGACTTTCGGTGCCACCACCAAAAGCACCCGTTGCCCCAGCGTTGCGTCCTCGACACCGAGCGCTACCGCGTCACGAACCTGAGTGCTGGCGTAGGCGACCTCCTCGATTTCGGTCGGGCTGACGCGGTAGCCGGACGTCTTGATCATCTCGTCGGTACGCCCGACGAAGTAGAGGAAGCCCTCGGCGTCGGTGACCACCGTGTCACCTGACCAGACCGCGAGTTCTGGTGTGCGCCAAGGCTCGTCGCGGCCTGGAACTGGCCGGAAACGCTCAGCGGTTCGCACCGGATCGTTCCAGTAACCGAGCGCCACGTGTGGTCCACGATGGACGAGTTCGCCCTCCTCACCAGGATCACAGGGCGATCCGTCCGGCCGAACCACGAGAATCTCAGCGCCGGGAATCGCCTTGCCGATGGAGTCGGGCCGACGATCGACCTCAGCGGGATCGAGGTAGGTCGATCGGAACGCCTCCGTAAGTCCGTACATGAGAAAGGGTTTCGCCAACGGGAACACCTCCCGCAGCTTCTCCAGGACCGGCTTGGGCATCCGACCGCCGGTGTTCGCGAAGTACCGCAGAGACGCTCTAGCGTCCTGCGGCCAGCTCTGCTCGGCGATTTGAATCCAGAGCGGAGGCACACAGGTGAGGCCGGTGACCCGGTGCCGGGCACACAGCCGCGGCACGTCACCCGGGAGCAGGTAGTTCATCAGGATCACATGTGCACCTACGGCGAAAGCCGTTGTCAGCTGGCTGAATCCCGCATCGAAGCTCAATGGAAGCGCAGCAAGAAGGACGTCCTCGGAGGTATTACCGAGATACGTCGCTACGCTCTCGGCACCGGCAATCAGGTTACGGTGGCTGAGCACCACACCCTTTGGCCTGCCAGTGCTTCCCGAGGTGTACAGAATGGCGGCGATGTCGAGGTCGATCACGCTCGGCGTATGCGCCGGATAATCCGATCCGCGTAGCCGGTCCCATCCATGGACCCGGTAGTGCGCAGTAGCTTCCGCGTCCTCGGATTGGGCGCCGACGAGCACGACGTCTTCTACTGTCGGGCACGATGCGAGTTCGTCGCGCAGCAGTGCCAGGCGCTCGGCGGAAGTCACGAGCACCCGCACATCGCAATCTCGCAGAATATGGCCGACCTGCGCGGGACGCAGCACCGGATTCACGGGTACGAAAGCGACACCCGCGGCCGACGCTCCGAAGATCGCCACCACCGTCTCGATCCGCTTTTCGAGATATACCGCGACCCGCTCTTCACGTGCCACTCCAAGCTCGCCCAACCCGGCAGCAACACCCCGAACGTGCGTACGCAACGCGCCGTAATCGAGCGACTCTCGCTTGAAGGTCAACGCCGGCGAATTAGGGTGTGATCGGGCGCGATCCTCGATGAGGTGATGAAGGTTCGTCCTCATTCCTCCCGTGCTAGCCCTTTCCGTCCGATGACTTCGGGGCTCTCAACCAGACCCCGATCCACTTGAAACAGGTCAGCTCGCTATAGAGGTAGTCGATCTGTTCTGGCTGCAGATCTTCGCTGAGGTACATTTTCGACGGGCCCGCCACCATTACCGACCTTGGCGGACGGTACTTAACCAACCTGATCTCAGCCAGCGTCATAGGTATTCCGCGGCGTAGGAGCAGATAGCGGTAGAAGTGCGGCGCCCAGTCCCGAAACAGCTCTGGATCGCTGACATACAGGATTGAAGCAAAGTACGGGAACCGCTTCAGCCGGCCGAGGTCCCTGCGAAACATCACGTAGCAGCTCTGATTCCGATTAGTGAGCACTACGTGGTGAGCGGCGGTCGCGGCGTGGTCACGGTATATTGCCTTGTCCCGCCCGGAGAGCAATCCATCGATGTCCTGTGGCGTATCGACAACCCGCACGCCCCTCGACCGCACGGGCCACGGCATGTTAGGCACTATTGCCCTCGCCGTATCGAGCGAAACGAACCCGAGACGCTTGTTGAGCGCCATGACGGTGGCGTTCGGGGTCAGATCGGTGAAGCTGTATCCCCGCTGCCGGAGCAACGACCGTTGCAGCCGTAATCCGCTTGCGCGGTGTTCGTCGGTTACGCACCAGGTTCCGAGGTTGCAGATGCGATGCAGGCGGCCGTCAATCATTCGTTCCGAGTACAACGCAAGGTATGCGCCAACAACGCGCCCGTTCTCGCGCAGAAGGTAGCCGTGATTGGGTTGCTCGACATCCCAAGGCGGACTCATCGCCCGATGCCAGTCGTCCGTGGAAACCGCCGAGCCCATATCGCGGTGTAAGAACTCCGCCACCGCCTGAGTATCCGCGTCGGTGATCGGCTTGACCTCGACCGAGCAAACATCCGGCATGGCGCCACACTACCGTAGCCACGCCGGCCAGCAACGAGTTCCAGGGGACCCAGCTGGGGCCAAAAATCAGCCCGTGAGCAAACGCGACCACGATTCGCCACAGCGATGTGTCGGTCAGACCGCGCCGCCACCATTGCTCAGCGTTTGGGCGCGAAGTAGACCGTTCCTTTTGAATGCCCTACGCCCGCTGCACCGGCCGCAGGAGGGGACCGATAGGGCTTTTGGAATCACTGGTTTCGCTCGCATCATCTGCCTCGGCAAAGCCTGAAAGGCTTGTTGCCCGTGATGGTAGCGTCGCCTGGCATGACGAACGTGTCCACGAAACTGAAGAATGCCATAAAGCGCGTCCCGGGAACGCAGACGCTTTACTTCAAATTGGCGGGTCTGCGACTGCCCCGCTCGACCGAAGATGTTTTTCGCTCTGCCATCAGGGAAAACAAATGGGGCGTCAATGACTCGGAGTCTGGTGGTGGATCGGATCTTCATCAAACCCGGGCCATCCGAGAGCGCCTCCCGACGTTGTGGTCCGACTTCGATATTGGCACCGTCCTCGATCTCCCGTGTGGGGATTTTTACTGGATGAGGCACGTGCCGATGGATGGTATACGTTATATTGGCGCCGATATTCTTCCCGAGCTTGTCGAACGGAACGGCGAGCTTTATGGCAACCCGCATGTGACATTTCGCCGAATGAACATGCTGGAAGATCCTTTGCCTGAAGTCGATCTGGTCCTTTGTCGTGATTGCTTGGTGCATTTTTCGTATCGCGATGTCGAAGCGGCGCTGCGAAATATCTGCGACAGCGGATCGACATACCTACTCACAACCACGTTTACTGAGCGACGACGGAATCACGATATTGCGACGGGCCAATTCCGTCCGCTCAATCTCGAGGCACAACCGTTGTCTCTACCCGCGCCTATCCTTGTGATCAATGAAGGCTGTACAGAGGGAGATGGTAAATACCAAGATAAGTCACTCGGGCTGTGGTCCGTGTCCGACATTCGGGCGCGCCTCGATGGCGACCGACTCTAGTTGAGTGGCAAAGTCCCAGCGGTCGACAAGAGATTACGTCGTCAGCTCGCCATGTCGCAGTCTGCCGGCAGCTCTGGGTGGCGTTGCTTGCGCTTATTGCGGGCATGCTTCGAGAAAGGACGGGCACGTTCCAACAGGTATCCAGAGGCGGCACATGTGAGTCCGAGCAGAATTGTGAACCCTTGCGAAGTTTCCGTCGCGCGCAGGGAATGAAGCCGCACAACCGCCACACGAAGCACTGTCATCGCATAATCGCGTTCCACGCCAATAACCGATGCAGAGCCGAGGTTGCTCGCCATCAGTCCTTTGCCGCGCCCTTCTGCGAAACACCGGCGAAGAAAATATCCCATTGATACGCGTGATCGGGGAATGCTGTGATTGATGGTTGCGGCCGGAACATACATCCAATGTCCTCCGGCAGCCGCCATTCGTATGCAAAGATCAGTATCCTCTGGCTGCGGTGCGTCCCCGCGTTTTCCGAAATCGTTGCGAAAACCTCCCACGCTACGGAAAACGTCGGTACGCACGGCCATATTGCCTGACCATACATTTCGCACCGGCGCCGTCAAGATTGGTAACCCCTCGTACGATCCTCCAACGACCCATTCGAATTCCCGCGGAAACCAGAATGGCTTACCCGAGGGCCACGTGACCTCGTATTTCCCACCGGTCCCGACTACATTATTTTCGGCTAGCGGTCGAGTGAGCTCCCAGAGCCAATCTCTATCAGCCACCTCGTCATCATCAAGAAAGGCGGTGTACTTCGTCGTTACCGCTTCGACGCCACGATTGCGAGTGGCAGATGCCCCTTGGAGCCGCTCATTCACCACGACAGTAACCCAGTCGAACATAGCCTGTAGTTTCCGCGCTAAAGTCTCGTTATTGTCTACGGCTACGATAACTGCGTGTGGTGGGAACTGCTGGTGCTGAAGCGAGGCCAGAGCCGCAATGATATTAGGCAAGCGCTTTTCTGTATAGCACGGGATCACGACGGAAATGTCTTCGCTTTCGATAGGAGAATTCCCTAGCGACAGGCCACCTTGGTCGAACGCGTTGCCGACTACCACGGCGTTCGCGAGCTTCCTCTGCGCGGCGAGCGGTCAACACACGCTGGTGCCGCGTCTAGCGAACTGCTGAGGTCGCTCAGACGAGGCGATTCGAGGTAGGTAGCGGCCACGATGTCAGCGCCGATCCAGAAGGTATCGCTCACGGAACTCCGACTGCTGTATCGCCCGCCTGTGGGTGAGCTGACGGAACGCCCAATATCCTTGGCGGCCGAGCGAGCGCTTGAGCAGAGTTGCAAGGCGCTCCTTCACGTCATCTCGCCGCCGCCAGCTACCCATGAAGAGATGCATCGAGTAGCCACCGGGGCCCCAGAGCACGGGGAAGTCGAAGTATTCTTTCGGGTAGATCGTGACTTCGTCGAGTTGCTGCCGCTTGTTGTTCAGTTTGAACTGCGGAAAGCGCTGGAGAAAAAACCGTGTGTATACGTCGTTACTGATCCAACGCTCGCCGACCAGATCGTCGTAGACCGCGAGGAGTTCACCGATCACGGGTTGACCCGGCTCCGAACCAATCACCGCGGTGCACAAGTTGCAGTCGAACATGAAGCCGAAGAAGGCTTTGTTCGATAGGAACGGAGTGAAGTCTTTGAACACTTCGACGTCGACGTCGAGGTAGAGGCCGCCGTACTGGTACAAGACGTCAAGCCTCGCGAAGTCCCCGATGTAACCCCAGTCGCCGTTTGCGTACGCCTCGGCCATGAAGGCGCTCTTGTTTACGTCGTAGTTGGCTTCGTTCCACTCCTTGATTTCGTAGTCCGGGAGCGCCGCGCGCCAGCTGGCGATACAACGCTGTGCGAGGGCCGGCTTTTCCGCGGGGCCGAACCAGAAATGGTGGACAACCTTCGGGATCATCTCGCCCCCCTGAACACAACCGCTAGAACATTCGATGTCCCGAGCATCTGCTTCATCTCTGCCACCACTGCCGGATCACCCGTTCGGCAGCCTTGCCCCTTGGGGAGTAGTTCGTGGCGTGGTCGCTTCCGTCGTCTGGCAGGGCGTTCCAGACCCACCAATAGACGCCCTCCCACCACGGCTCGTTGCTGAAGGTCGCCAGCAACGCTTGATAGGCCGCCGCCTGTTCATTCTCATCGGGCCTCGTGCCGAGCTGCCAGTCATTGGGACGCGTAGTGGTGCCCTCCTGGCTCGTGTAGCCAGCCTCGGTGAACACGACTTTGCGGCCGAATCTCGCTGCGCCCGCAGCCATCTCGGCCCTGATGGGTTCCCACGCTTGCTGCAAAGCGGCCACGTCGCTGGTGGGGGCCCCGCTCAGCGAAAAGTAGGCGTCGATGCCGATCACGTCGAGCGCATCCCAGAACGGAACGCGTTCGGCTTCGCCTGGTTCTGCGGCGTACAGCAAGACGCCGTTATACCTAGCCCGTACTTCTTGAATCACCTGCAACCAGCCGGGCCGATCGTCGGAGATCGAGGCTAACTCGCTGCCCACGGCGAACTGCTCGACCCCCAACCGCTGCGCCATCGCGGCGTAGTGGGTGATGAAGGCTGTGTACGAGGCGAACCAGGCCGCGCGGTCGTCGGGCCGGATGGCGCTGCGACTTTCAGCCGGCAAATAGACGTGCGGCGTGAGAAGTACCTTCAGCCCCTGATTGTGAGCCAGCGCAATCGCCCGTTCCAAATTGTCATCGCTCATCGTCACCGACGCTGGGGCTATGGCACTTGCGTTGCTCGCCGCTTGGCCCCACGCAGGGGTGAATTGAACCCAATTTGCGCCGACGTTCGCCATCTCGGCCAAGGACTGGGGTATCTGCGGGCCGTTGTAGCCGGGGTTCCAAATCAGTGCGAAGCCTCTGATTGTTCCCCCGGGATCGGCTACGCCGTTACCCGCACCAAGAGACTGGCCGAGCATCATGACGGCCATCAGAAGTGCCACGATCGAAACCCGACCGATCACCGAGAACCCCCGCGTGAGTGCTGACATGGGCTCATCACCGCACATGATCAGGCTCAAACGATCGTGAATAGTGTCGATGGCGCCGTACGGCGATGCGGTTCCCGACCATCAGACCGGCGCGAATCCGCTTGGCATCCAACCGCCACGAAGTGTCACGATCGTGCACGTACGTGCGTGGAATGGCATGGCGGCCGATGGCGGGCGACGGCCCGATCGCGCAGGCGTAGTCATAGCAGGCGGCCCGCACCGCCCTTACGACACGAGCGTCCAGGTGTCCCCAGGGATAGCAGAAACCCTGAATCGGTTGGCCGGTCAGCTCTTGCAGGATCGTGCGGCTGTGCACCGTCTCTTCGATGAGCTGCGTGTCGTCGGCTTCAAGGAGCGACACATGCAACAGTCCGTGCGACGCGATCTCCATGCCGCTCTGGGCCACGTCGCACACCTGATCGGCCGTCAGCAGCGCCTTCTCCGGGGCCGGGCGGTTCCACTCATCTTGACCACCCAAACGTCCGGCAATCACGAATACGGTCGCGGTGAAACCGTATCGCTGGAGAACCGGCATAGCGTACGTGACAAAGTCCTGGTAGCCGTCATCGAACGTCAGTCCCACCAATCCGCGACCTCGTCTCTCGGCCCGTGCGCTGAGCAGCTCTGCCATGGACACTCCGCGCAGTCCGCGATCGCGCAGCCAGCGCATCTGCCGCTCGAACCGCTGCGGCGTCATGGTCACCTCGTGGGGATCGACGTCGTAGGGAGCAATGGAGTGGTACATCAACACCGGCGGCATCGTGCGCAGGTCTGCCTTCTTCACCGAGTCCTCAGTCGACGAAGCGGTCATCGCCGTGTCCTCCCCCAGAATCGGTCGTCATTGCTGGAACCACCCTTATTCGGCGGTTCGGATCTCGATCGACGTCTGCGCCAGCCATCGCGCGCAGATACACCTCGTCGAGGCGAGGAAGCACCTGCGACAGCGTGAAGCGCGCCGCCTTGGCCGGGCCGGCCGCGCCGAGTTCCGTCCGCAGCTGCTCGTCCTCGAGTAGGCGCCGCAGCGCGCAGGCCAGCGCCATGGCATCGCCGGGTGGTACATGCAAGCCCTCCACACCATCGGCGACCACATCCAGCAGACCACCCAGCGCCGAGACCACACACGGTGTCCCCGCCGCCAGACATTCCACCGCGACGAGCCCGAAACCCTCAGGCACCAGACTTGGCACGACACCGACGGCGGCGTGTCGCCAGGCAGTGATCACCGCACGATGCGGGACGTTGGTGACGACGGTGACCCCAGGCCGGTCGCCGATCCGAAACTCACCGCGGGGCAGACCAGCGAGTATCAGCGGCACGTCCACCCCGCCGTCCCTGAGCCGGGCATGCGCTTCGAGGAGGACATCGACGCCCTTGTAAGTGCCCAGCGCGCCCGCGTAGAAGAGGTAGGCACCGGTGGCAGGAACGAAGTCGGGGCGCGCGGCGGTCCGCTCGTCGCCGGCAAGAGCCAGCAGATCGTCATCGATGAACGTCGGGATCACGTCCATTGGGCTGCGGTCGGCCGGGCGGGGCGCGGAACCCTGCGCGGCGAGCGCCGACGAGATCGCTGTCCATTGGGCGACGTCGCGATGCCGACGTGAGCCGAGTTCGTAAAGTCCGGCGGCCAGCGGAATACCTTTCAGACCGTAATGGCTGTAGGCGCAGCCAATGCACTTGCGTAAGCCGGGACCTGAGCAGACGTCACGCCCGTGGTACAGCATGACCTTGGTCGCGCAAACCTGACTGACGTCGTGGGCGGTGGCGACAACCGGGACGCCGGCCCGACGCGCGGCGCCGAGCACGCTGTAAAGAACCCAACCGTGAGCGTGGATGACATCTGGGCGGAAGTTTCTGAGGAGGTCGGCGAAAGCACGCGCGAAACGCGGGTCCGGAACCGGAGGAAAGAAGAGATGGGTCGGGTTCACGTAGGCACCCGGCACACGTGCCATCGCCATGGGCAAGCGGTGAATTGGGGCACCGTCGAGATCCTCACGTGCAGGAGCGTCGGGGTGCTGAGCAGTTGCCACCGCCGCCACCTGGTCGCGTCGGACCTGCCCGCGTACCAGCGCCGCCAGCGCGAGTTCCAAGCCGCCAACGTTCGGCAGGAAGGTGTCCGTCGCATGCAGTATGCGTAGTCCGTTCAACCCGTCCGCGGCGTCATCTGGATGTGACGGTATCGGCTTCGCGTTGGCAGATGATGTCATCCGATTCCGCTCCGATCCCCGATTTCCGAAGGCGAATCGTCCGCGGGCGCGGCGAAGGCGACGACAGGGGAAAGAAGGGCGACGTCTGCGGTCGGGGCGATGAGATGGGCAGGCTCATCGACGGCACAGGGGGGCGCATCGCCCGCGACGCCCGCGATGCGTGCGCTGAAACGATTTTGGTACAGCATCATGACGGCCACCGCGGTGGCAACGATGACGCCAGAGGTCAACGCCGACACGCCTGCGCCCGTGATACCCCACTGCGGCATCAGCAGCCATAGCAGATACGCCCCACCAGTGGTCATGACCGACCCCGTCACCGTAATGGCGGCCACAGCGACCAGTCGACGCCGCACCCGCAGGCTTGCCAACGCCAAGTCGGTCAACGTGTTCGGAAAAGTGGCCACCAGTAGCAGGATGAGCAATGTGCTGTAGTGGGCGTAGTCCGCGCCGAAAACGCCGAGCACCTTCGGGGCCAGCAGGCAGGTGATCACCACGGGAACGATCAGGATCGCGCCGATCAGGCGCAAGGCGCGGACAGTCTCCGTTCGGAGATTTTCGGGATGGTCTGCGCAATGCGCCAGCAGTGCGTTGGACACCAACGCGGACACTGCGGAGAAAGCCCCGCTGATCAACATCGCAATGGTCGCATAACCGACCTGGGCGGGCGGAAACAGCGCCGAGGCGAGAATCGGCAGCAACAAGACTGGCAGCCGGCCAGCGACCATGGCGAGGTGATCCCATGGCACTCCCTGTCGCAGTCGGGACAGCCACATCCAGCCGCACCGGAAGCGGAAACCGGGCGTCGCACGGATGAGCAACCGTCTCCCCAGGGCAACGGAGATGATGAGCGAGGCCACATACACCGTAAGAATCGTGTGAGCGGCCGTGGTGTCGCTATGTGCGGCCACCATTCCGAAACCCAGCAGCGCCGCGACAATGATCAGCCGCGCTAGGGTCCCCAGGATGCTCGCCAGCAACGAGTAGTCGGCGCGACGGACTCCCAGCAGTGCCGCGTTGATCACCATCAGGAAGGCCGAGGACATCGCCCCGACACCTAGTAGGCCGACTAGCCAACCGGTGCCGACAGCTGTCTGGACGCGCTCCGGCAGCAGCAGCGCCCCGACGACGCCGACCGCACCTGACACGACGACGCTGACGACGAGCGCCGTACCGCACAGCCCACTGCGCTCCTCAGAGTTCGCCCCCGGCAGCATCCTCATGAGGAACGGCTCGAACCCGGTGGCTGTGAGGACGGCGACGAGGGTAATCGCCGAGATCACCGTGTTCATCATGCCGATCGTGCTGGCGGATACGCCGCGTGCACACACAGTCCAAAACAGATAGCCGAGCACGATGGTCATGTGGTTTGTGGCGAGAAGGGCGATGCTGTTCGCAATCAACCCACGACCTGGTTTGTGGGAGCGAGCGGCGCTCATGCCGTGCACCACCCGGCCGGGACGACTGCCTGGACGACGAGATCAGACGCTTGGTCGCGTAAGGTGAGCTTGATCGGCCAGCCTTGCGCGATTGCGTCGCCGGAGCGCTCGCAGAGCTGAGGCTGGCTGTCAGGGTCCAGCGCTAAGAGCAGCGTCCCCGAGTCCGCCCTGCCGTCCTGAAGTAACCGAGAAGTGACGGCGACAGGCCGGCCCGCATCGTCGGAGGCGGTGAAGGCGGCATTCTTGATCATCGCCGGGCCGTCCGGCCCGAGAGCGGTCAGAGCGAAAGCAATGTCAGACCCCGGCGGGGCCGCGACCTGCTCGATGCCAATGGCCGATGGCATCCGCTGCGCCGGCGACCACACGCTGCCGACCGCAAGGAGCGCAGTTGCGGTGGCCGCGACGACCGCAAGACTGACGAGGACAGTTCGGATGTGGCTGGCCGTTCGCAACAAAGGCAAGTCAGGACGGCTACGGGTTCCGATAGCGGTGAGCAATCCGCAGGCGAGCAGGATGAGCCAATCCAGACGGCGAATCTGCTCGTAGTCGATGCCGTCGTCGAACAATCGCATGGACAGCCAGATCACCGTCTGCGCACAGAGAGTCCCCACCAAGCCGGCCCCGAAGAACCGCAGCCAGGAATTTGCAGGCTTGTGCAGCAGTCCGAGCGCAACACCTAGGCACACCGCAGCCGTGGCCGCCACCGTCACACCGAGGAGGCCACCCTGAGTAACTCGGGCTCCATCCGCGATCAAGTGGACTAGTGGTCCGACCAATGCATACCAAGCCAGTGTCGCCCCGATCCGGGTCGCCAGGCGTGCCGCCGGTCCCAACCCGGTACGCAACATGACAGCGGACAACCACAACCCTGGCACCAACCAGATGCCGACAATGCCGAGGAACAACGCCAACCAGCTCATCACAGTCGACGGGGCGACGAAGGGTGACGCTTCACCGGAATGCAGGCGGTGCGCGATCACGAGGCTTCCGATACCGAGGAGTGATTGCGCGACAAGCTGCAGACGGGCCCTCCGGTCACGGGCGATCTTTCGACTGGCTGTGATTCTGCTGCCCCGGAGGACGTGGCGACCATGGCCACCGCGGCGGCGTTCACCGGGCACAGCGGCGGAGTGCGACTCAGCGGTCGTCGTGTCGGCGGCCGGCGCATCCTTCGCCGTCAGTTCAGTCGTCGAAATATCGACGTGGGTAGACAAAGTATCTTCGGCGTTCGTCATGCATCCCCCCTCTCGCAGCTGCCGGCCATGGTCTCTCGCAGAATGCTCGCGTCGACTCGGTAGACGGTCAGGGGTCCCGCCGCAAAAGTGGCGCGCAGCCAGGGTAGGCAGTTGAACCGATCGATCGCCGCCTGTGGGAACATGTTGGTACCGCCCGCGCCCGGCTCATCACCGATGAACCAAAAGCCCATCCGCGGACGCGTCGTCGCCATCCGCGCATCCACAATGAAGTAACGGACGTCGGCGTCGAGCACCTGCTTCAGCACCGGTCGGCGCACCGGTTCGGCGTTCATGTAGAGGTCCCACAACGGGAACGAAGCGCTGGGCACCATCGGGTGCATCCGGCCGACCCAACTTCCGACCTGCTGTGACACGTAGCGGTCTGCCACTACGGGACTGTCGACGGCGGCATGCGCCTCCAGCCAAGCGGCGACGGCCGCGCCCTCTCGCGACACCGAACGCGCGTCGTCGCCGACCTGCATGTTCCCCGGAAAGCGGGCGGAAACGTTGGTGCCCAACGCGGCGCCCCCGATATACAGGACCGTGAGCATGACGCCGACGACGGCGACTCTCACACCGGGCCGCGTAAGACGTGCGACACCGCGGCCGAGCGGACCGAAACGCGCGACATCCGCAGGAGAAGGCCCGAATGACCACGCCAGGCCGCAAACGACGGCGATACCGATGAAGCTGAACGCCCAAGACCGATGCGCTCCCTCTCCACCTCCGCTGGTCAGCGCCATTGGAATGCTCAGGAAAAACATGGCCCCCAGCGCGGCGAACCCCCAAGGCGCCGAGCCGAGCCTGCGACGGTGGACCCAAAGGAGGGCAATGGCCACCAGGAAGAGCGCGAAAACCACGAAGGGGAACAGAATGCCGGACACCGTCTCGTAGATCGGGTTCTGGGCGCCGGCGAACGGAAGCCGGGTGCCCGACACCTTCCCAAAGGCCTCAGACACGTCGATGAGTTTGCTGACCTGTGCCCAGCCGCGGGTCAACGACGGGCTGAGGTATGCGATGAGCTCGTCGCGGATATCAGACCACCAGAACATGCCCGATACCAATAGGGAGGATGCGGCGAGCAACAACGGCCACAGATGTTCCTGCGACGCCCCACGACCGTTGGGTCTTATGCGCCGGACACTGTGCACCATGACGGCGATCGAAAGCAGCGTCAGGGTCAAAAACAGCATGATCGTGGTGAGGTGATGGATCACCGGCAAAGCCGCCGCACACAGCACGACCACCGCGATATACCGCAGACTCGGCTCCTTGTCGGCGCGGCTGGCCGTGACCGCCGCCGCGAGGCACCACAGCATCAACGGCAGAGCGAGGCTCTCATAGGAGATCGAGGTGTCGAAGTACAACCAAGAGGGATTCAGCGTGTAGACGACTGCACCGACCGCAGCGCCGGTAGGAGAAGCGCCGACAGCCCGCACGAGCTGGTAGACAGCCAGGATGGACAGGACATGCGCCAGGGCGATGACGGCAAGCGCGGCCGGCCACAGTGGCGATCCCGTCAGTCGGGCGACTGCACTGATCGTCTGGTGGAGCCCCGGGAACTGCGCAAAGATGTCCGGGCCGTGTCCGACCTCGCCTTGCAGGTAGGTCTCAATGATCTGCCGCATATGGATGAACTCGTCGTTCCCGAGCGGTCCGCCCGGCAGACGCAGCACTCGGCCCGTCCCAAGCAGGCCTATCCCCGCTAGCGCGCATGTCCGCGTCACACCATTGATGCCGCTGCTACACGCCAGCGCGACCAGCGGCAGCATCCCGCAGAGGAAGCCCGCCCACAACAGCGCGAACTGCACATTGTCGGGCTGTGCCACCGTGGCTGCGTGGTGCAGCGCGAGGAGAACCACGGTTGCACCGAGCGGAGGAAGGACGACGGCCGCCGCGACCAGTCGCCGTCGATGCGAGGCGTCCCCGTCGTTTTGGGGTGGCTGCGCGACGACGGCTTCCGGGGCAGTCGACAGCGTTGAGGTCACGGGCGGCTCACGATCTCGCCGCGCTGAGCGTCTCGAGGAGCTGTTCAACCGTCTCCGCAGCGGTGGGCAGGGTGCACCGTGCCGCGCGCTCTTTGCAGGAGTCTGTAATGGAGAGCAGCCGGACCATAGCGTCGGCGTACCGGGAAGCCGCGTCGACGTCGGGGGTATCGACCTCACATAGCTCCGCCAGCGCACCGGCGCCAGCGCGGCCGATGACCTCGCGATGAGCGAGGATGCCGCTGGCGACGACGGGAAGCCCGGCTGCTAGAGCCTCGGCCAGCCCAATGCCGTACGCCTCCTGCCGACTTGCGGTCGCGTACAACGACGCCGACGCCCACCACCGTCCAAGCGTCTCTTCGGCCACAGCGCCGGTGAATATGACGAGATGCTCGGCCCCAAGCCGAGCCGCGAGCTCTCGATAGTCATTCATGCCGGACCCGTCGCCGACGACAACGAGCCTGACCGGGACCCCCCGGGTGCATAGCTGGGCAACCGCGCGGATCAGCAGGTCGGTGCGCTTATATGGTTCCTGCCTGGCGACGGTCAGCACGACTGGCGACTCGCCGGGATATGGCTGCCGACCACGCACCGGATCCGCCACCGCCGGCGGGATCACGGTGAGCTTGTCACGGTGGACATGGCGAGGAAAATCTCGGCAGACAAGGCCCGCTTCCGCTTCGGTGTCCACCACAATTCGACGGCTCGCCGCCATCAGCCGCCTGCCGGCCGGTCGATAGGCCCGATGCAGTGCTTGGCGCAGAGGCGTATGCCCGACACCGTGGTAGTGCGGGGTGAACACGATCGGCGCCTTCGCCTGCTCCGCCGCCAGCCAGGCCAACGGAGTGTGGTAGCTGTGCACCCACAAGACGTCGAAGCGGCCTGTCTGACAGGCGGAACGAGCGGCAGCCAGCGAAGGCACGTCGAAACTTCTACTCAACGGCAAGTGATGGCGCTCGATGACGTATCCGTCGTAGTTCTCCCGCGGCGGCAGCCTTGCGCCTCGCGGTACCTGCGTGACGACGGTCACCTCGGCGCCTTTACCGGCGAGAGCGGCGGCCGCCTGGGCGGTATATGTCTCGACACCTCCGTGATACGGGGAGAAGCGGGGCACAATCATCCCGACTCGTAGCGGGAAGTCTGTCATGCGATTCCCCCCGCCAAGCTGCTCTCTCCCGCTAGATCTTCCTGGCCGTGACCGTCTCGACCCCACCCGGCGCCGATTTGATCCAGCAATGCCGCGTACCGGTCGGCTGCCTGCGACCAGGAATACGGGTCTGCATGGGCAGTACCGATCAGCGGTAGCGCCGAACGGATTCCGTCGGCAAGGGCGGCCGGGTCACGGGGAGGAACCAGCACGGCTCCGGTGTAGCCCGCGGTCACCTCGACGAACGCCTCGATCGACGTGGTCACGACCGGCAGTCCCCATGCCATCGCGGTGAGCAGCACGCCAGAGGCGGAAGCGCGGCGGTAGGGAACGATAACCAGGTCAGCGTCGGCGAAAAAGCCCGGGACCTCGTCGTGTGCGACGTACCGGTCGACGACGGTCAGTCGGTCCGGTGGCAGGCTCGCCTCGAGCTCATCGAGCGGTTGACGATAACCCTGCCAGACCTCTCCCACCACGCTCAGGTGAAAGTCGAGCCCCGACTTCATCAACAAACGAACGGCCCCAGCGAGCTCAGCGTGACCCTTGTACGGGCGGACCACTCCGAACATGAGCAAGCGGACCGGCGCGCCTTGTCGACGCGGGCGACGCAGGGACCGAACCGCCTCGTCACACGCCGCGGGTGCATCGCCGTGCGGCATGTGATTCCCGAAGGGTCCGACGGGAATCACACAGGTCGGCAGATTTGCGATTTGCGGATAGATCTTCTGGAAAGCGTGTCGATCGAAGTCGGAGTGCACGACGACGGCATCCGCACGGCTGAGCACCATCCGCATTCCCACCCGGGTGTACCGACTCACCATGGGCAAGCTGGCCTCACCGACGTCTTGCACCTCGTGCATTTCGATCACCAGCCGGGCGCCGGTCCGCTTGGTCAGCCAGGCCAGGACCACGTAGCTGTGGAGCACCGTCGCGGTCCACCACTGCAGGATCACCACATCGGGATGATTTCGACGCCAGAAGCGCCAGGTGCGCCACGCGGAAAGGCCCCAGAACCAGTCCAGCCCGTTCAATGTCGGAACGTCTGGGAGCGATACAGCGCCATCGGTCTTTCCCACCCGCCTCCGCCCCGGGTAGAAGACCTGTGGACAAAGCCGGCGCAGCAGAAGCAGCGCGACCGGTCCGCGTTGGCCGAGCGCCGTCGTGAGCAGTGCCGTGTAATAGCTGATGCCGGAGAGGAATCGGTCTCCCGACCCGACGATGAGCGCGACGCTCACACTCGCTCACCCGAGTGGGAGCGCTTGCGGACGGACTGCACCAGACGTCCACTGAGCCCGGAGCGATGGTCGCGCAATACGGTGCGCAGCACCCTTGTGCCATCTCGAATTGAATGCAGGTTCGAACTGCCCGCGCGGCGAGGAAGTTCCAGACTCGGGACCTCGGCGATCCGCAGTCCCCCCTGCATGGCGCGCACCACCATTTCGGCCTCGATCTCGAACCCTGTCGCAGAGAGCGCCATGGTCTCCAGATATCGACGGTGGAACGCCACAAAGCCGTAGCAAAGGTCGGTGAGGTCGCCGTTGTACAAACTGTTGAAAACACCGAGCAAGAACCGGTTGCCGAGGCGTCGGAACGGCGTGATGTCCAGCGACCCACCCCCGGCGATGAACCGCGAGCCCTTGACGAAGTCGTACCCGTTGTTGAGGAAGTGCAGGTAATGCCGGATCTCTTGCGGCGCCATGCTGCCGTCGGCGTCCATCATCACGATGATGTCGCCGGTCGCCGCCAAAAAGCCCGCCCTCAGCGCATTGCCCTTGCCCAGGTCTTCCTGGCGTACCACCTTGACGTCCGGGCGGTAGCTGCGCGCGGTGATGACCGTGGCATCGGTCGAGTTGCCGTCGACCAGGATCACCTCGTTGACCTCGTCTGCGACCTGTTCGAGCACCCAACCGATATTTCGGGCCTCGTTCTTCACCGGGATGACCAGGCTGACGGTCGCCGACTTTGCGGATGTCGCGCGGGAGCGTTTGCGGCGCTTGGTAGCGAGAGCGGCTGGTTGAGCGCTCTCTACCGTCTTCGCCAGCCGCGTCAGCGCCGCCGTGCTGTCATATTCGTCTTTAGCTGATGGTTCAGCCATAGCTAGACCCCCGTCTAACGTCGCCGCTGGAGCATCGCTCCGGGTGGTTGCGCTCGATTAGCTGTTGTGTGCCGTAGACAGCCCCCCAAAGCGCCCCGCCTGCGACGTTAGCATATGCCGTGCAGCACGGTAATAGGAACTTAGGGAAAAATTGCAGCCCCCCCCGAATCAAGGCCACAACGACCTGCATGACACGGTATTGCCAGCTATCAGCAAAGGAGTTAGCTCGCGTTACTTCGTGTTTTGGACACTTCGGCAACTTATTGACATTCACGTCAACTTAATCCGATGCCTACGGCCAGTTGTTACTCCTAGCAATTATGTTGACGCCTAATAGAACTTTGCTGGACCGTGACGCCCATGACGACGCTCGCCTAGATGCGACTCATTAAGCATGTAGCTGAACCAGCGACCCGGCATGGCGGGTAATCGCAATACCCGCCGCGCACTGTCAGTCCGGACAACGAAAACGAGGAAGTATTCAGCCCGGTCGAACGAGGATGAACTGCCAGGACCACGGCATGTACCGCATCGGCCGTTCCAGCAGGCGGGCAGCCCATCTGACGCCGCTCGGAATGACTTCAGGCGGGTAATTGAAGTTCCGCACGTGCGCCACCTCGAACCCTGCGCGCTGCGCCGACTGCTTGAGGTGCTTCATCGTGACGACGTAGAAGTCGTGCCCCCAGCTGACCGGGGCGAGCCGCCAGTAGCGGTGCTGCCATTTGACCGGCAACCAGCCCATGAACGGGAGCCGGCTATGCGACTCGATCGGGAAATACGGGTTCGGCAGCTGCCCGACGACCACGCCTCCCGGGCGCAGCACGCGGTAGATCTCGCAAAGGCTCGCGTCATGTTCGGTTGGTGGGATGTGCTCGAAAACGTTCGCGAAAACCGCGACGTCAAATGACGCGTCAGGGAAATCGAGGTGGTCGGCCCGGCCGGGCTTCAGCGTGCACCCACGTTCGCTGACCGTTTCCTCGGTCAGTGTCGGATCGATGCCCGACCAGTTAGGCACATGAGTGAGCTGACGCAGCTGCTCCGTCAAAGCACCGTGCTGGCAGCCGACTTCGATACCGTCGGTGGCCCCCGGCGGGGCGTACTCCTCGATGAGATCGGCAAGGTGGCGGCTAAGGACAGCATTTCGCGTGTCCCACTCTTGCTCGGTCTGCAAGAGTTGCGCACGAATCCCGCGCGTCGACATACATACCTCCCCCGGATGCGAACCTCTGTCAGAGGAACTCGGGCCCGCACCAAAATACCCCGAATCCCCCGCAGCGATGCGGTTCCAGCAAACCACGCAGGGCTGATTGTTTTCCACCCCCCGACCAGCGAGACCACCGCGGGCCGCCCGAGGCCATCCTTGTACGGTAATTTGCAGTCAAACCTCGGGCGACCCCGTCACGGGTCGTCTCGCCGACTTCGCAGGGAGAGTTCAGTGAACCGCTTCAGACTGGTCACGTGCGCGGTCGCCGCCGCCCTCGCCCTGTCCGGCTGCGGAGCCGGGCAGATATCCCAGACCGCGACGCAGGAGCCGGCAGTGAACGGCACGCTCGCCACTGTGGGCCCGCTGGCCTTGCGGAATATCCATCTGCGCGCCAACCAGAACGCCGATTACATGCAACCTGGCAGCGACGTCGAGTTGTTGTTCGTCGCGATCAACAACTCGCCAGACGCCAACGACAAGCTGCTCTCGGTGAACTCTGAGGTCGGCTCTGTCAGCCTTTCCGGCGACACCTCGGTGCCCGCCAACGGCGTGCTGGTGGTCGGAGAGCCCGACGGCCAGATTGCGCCGCTGGAGGCGGCCGAGAAGGCCGAGGCCGTTCGGGCGAAGGTCGCGCTGTCCAAGCCGATCACCAACGGGTTGACCTACAAGTTCACTTTCACTTTCGAGAAGGCGGGCGAGACCAGCGTCCAAGTCCCGATCTCGGCCGGTGAGCAACCGCGCCGCGAGGCGGCCGCAGAAGCGGGCGACACGGGCGGTCACCACTAAGTCCTTACCGACGGTCTGTCGGACCCACCGGTTACGGTCGCGAGGTGGCTAAAGCGCGCTCGCAGTACCGCTGCTCGGAGTGCCACCACGTCACCGCCAAATGGGTTGGCCGCTGCCCGGACTGCGGTACCTGGGGCACTGTCGACGAGGTGGCCGCGCTCGCCGCGGTCAGCGGTTCGGCCGTGCCGCGCTCGGTCGCACCGACGTCGCCTGCAGTGCCGATCAGCTCGATCGACCCCGGCAGCACCCGCCATTTCCACACCGGCATCAGCGAACTCGACCGCGTCCTCGGCGGCGGTCTGGTGCCAGGGTCGGTGACATTGCTCGCGGGCGATCCCGGCGTCGGCAAGTCAACGCTGTTGCTCGAGGTTGCCCACCGCTGGGCGCAGGAGGGCAGACGCGCGCTGTATCTGTCGGGTGAGGAGTCGGCGGGCCAGATCCGGCTGCGGGCCGAGCGCACGGGCTGCGCGCACGACGAGGTCTACCTGGCCGCCGAGTCGGATCTGCAGATGGCGCTCGGACACATCGACGAGGTCCGGCCCAGCCTCGTGGTCGTGGACTCGGTGCAGACCATGTCCACCACCGAAGCCGACGGTGTCACCGGCGGCGTCACCCAGGTTCGGGCGGTGACGACGGCATTGACCATGGCCGCCAAGACCTCCGGGGTGGCGATGCTGCTGGTCGGCCACGTCACCAAGGACGGAGCGATTGCGGGGCCCCGCTCGCTGGAGCACCTGGTCGACGTTGTGCTGCACTTCGAAGGCGACCGTACGTCGGCCCTTCGTATGGTGCGCGGCGTGAAGAACCGCTTCGGCGCCGCTGACGAAGTTGGCTGTTTCCTCCTGCACGACAACGGAATCGAGTGCGTCGCCGACCCATCGGGATTGTTCTTGGATCAGCGGCCCAAGCCGGTGTCGGGCACGGCTGTGACGGTCACACTCGACGGCAAACGCCCGTTGATCGGCGAGGTGCAGGCCTTGATCGGCGCGCCTGCCAGCGGCTCGCCGCGCCGCGCCGTCAGCGGAATCGATTCGTCCCGCGCCGCCATGATCACCGCGGTGCTCGAGAAGCGCGCCAGACTGCCCGTCGGCACCAACGACATCTACCTGTCGACCGTCGGCGGCATGCGGCTGACCGACCCGTCGTCGGATTTGGCGGTCGCGCTGGCGATCGCCTCGGCGTACACCGACCTGCCGATGCCCACCAACGCCGTGGCGATCGGAGAGGTCGGTCTCGCAGGGGATCTGCGCCGGGTCAGCGGGATGGATCGCAGGCTGGCGGAGGCCGCACGGCTGGGCTTCGGCTGCGCCGTGGTGCCGGCGGGCCCCACTTCGGCTCCGGCCGGTTTGCGGGCGGTGGGTGCCGACAATATTCAGACGGCATTGCGGGTGTTGCGCGAAATCAGTCAGACTGACGCCGGCCGATCCTAGGAGGAGGCGATGGCCGTCAAGAAGACCAGCAGGTCGAGCCGCAACGTCGTGCAGTTGGCGCGGCCGACCCTGCGCGAGACCATCGCGCGGCTGGCGCCGGGGACCGAGCTCCGCGACGGCCTCGAACGCATCCTTCGCGGCCGCACCGGCGCGCTGATCGTGATCGGCTACGACGACAGCGTCGAGGCCATCTGCGACGGCGGCTTCGAACTCGACGTCCGCTACGCGCCCACCCGGCTGCGCGAGTTGTCGAAGATGGACGGAGCGGTGGTGCTGTCAAGCGACGGCGGCCGCATCGTGCGCGCCAACGTGCAATTGGTGCCCGACCCGTCGATACCCACAGAGGAATCGGGCACTCGACACCGGTCGGCTGAACGCACCGCCATCCAAACCGGCTACCCGGTGATCTCGGTCAGCCATTCGATGAGCATCGTCACGGTGTACGTCGCGGGCGAACGCCACGTCATCCCGGACTCGGCGGCCATCCTGTCGCGCGCCAACCAGACCATCGACACGCTGGAGCGTTACAAGACCCGTCTCGATGAGGTCAGCCGCCAGCTGTCGACCGCCGAGATCGAGGACTTCGTGACGCTGCGCGACGTGATGACCGTCGTGCAACGGCTGGAGATGGTCCGCCGGATCAGCCTCGAAATCGATTCCGACGTCGTGGAATTGGGTACCGACGGGCGTCAGCTCAAGCTGCAGCTGGAAGAACTCGTCGGCGACAACGACACCGCGCGCGAGCTGATCGTTCGCGACTACCACGCCAACCCCGACCCCCCGACCCCAGCTCAGGTCAGCGCCACGCTCGAGGAGCTGGATTCGCTTTCCGACAATGAGCTACTCGACTTCACCACACTGGCAAGGGTTTTCGGCTACCCGTCAACGGCGGAAGCGCAGGATTCGGCGATGAGCTCGCGCGGTTACCGCGCGATGGCCGGTATTCCGAGGTTGCAGTTCGCCCACGTCGACCTTCTGGTGCGCTCGTTCGGATCGCTGCAGGGACTGCTTGCCGCGACGTCCGACGACCTGCAGTCGGTGGAGGGCATCGGTTCAATGTGGGCCCGGCACATCCGGGAAGGCCTGTCGCAGTTGGCCGAGTCGACGATCGCCGATCGTCTCGCCTAATCCGTTGCAGCCCTGGCATTTTCGAGACCGTTGCGAAGCAACTCCCAGGCCAGCCCGCGGGCTTCTGCCGCTCTTGTGTGCATCAACCGCTGCACGGTCCGGATCGAATCCGGCTTCGGTGCTCGACCTTCGACGACGGCGTCATACACGTCAGCCGCGACTCGGATCGCCATCGCGGCGGCTTCGTTGACTTGATTGAGCGCGCGGTGCAGTTGTTCGTCCTCGAGAAGAACGTTGGCGTTGCTGACCTCAACCGAGAAATCGCTGACCACCCGGCTGATCTGTTCGAAGATCGGGTTCATCGCCTGCTCGCGCTCGTCGCGGTCCTCGATGCGCAGAATGCGGGCGCCCTCATTCCACAGGGTTGCCAGCATCTGAGTGTGCGCGTTGACGGCCCGCGACACCTCGACCATGGCCTGCTTCTGTAGCTGATTGACCAGGTGAGCCCGCTCGACGCGGGCCAATTCGCGTTGGGCCGCCACCTCGGCCCGGAACGACTTCTCGCGGGCCTCCATCTCGACCCTGTGCAACGCCTGAGTCATCGCCACTTCGCGGGCCGCCCGTTCCTCGGCGGCCACCAACTCGACGCGAAGGCGTTCGGCGGCCTGCGCGGCGTGCCGGTTGGCCAGGCGTTGGATCGTCAGCGTCTGCCACATCGCCACCAGCACCACACAGAAGACGACCGCGCCGAAGAACCAGTCCGCTTTCGATCCCAGTTCGCCGCGGCTGAAGAAAATGAACCAGACGATGACCAACGCGCCCGCTGCCGCAGCGGCAAACCGTCCCATCCTGTGCCATCCCCCCTGACTGGGCTCAGGGCTAATCGGCACTCCTGGCGGCAGCGGCCGCGTCGGACCTACGTGCGCCGAATCCCCGGTGGCGCTAGGGGTTTGCACTACACCGGTCATTGTGACCTCCGTTCACACGAGCCTGCGGCCATGCTGATTCAGACTAGGCGGCACGGGTCGAACCGTCTGCGCCAGACCGCTAGGGTCAACCCGTATTCACCGCTATCGAATTGACCCGCTCGAGAATTGAGGTCTCATGGCACAACCCGCGGCGCAGGAAGGCGACTCGGCGATCATCGTCGAACTCTCCGAGGCGGCCATGCACATGTACGCAGCAGCGATCGACGCATTGCCGTTCCAGGAGGACAAGAAGTTCCACAAGCGCGCCGATGTCGTGTTGGAGGGCATGCGGAAACTGCGTTCCGCGTTGACGAACGCAGCAAGCACCAGCAGGCCGTCGTCCGCGGTGATCGTCGAACTGAGCAATGTCCGCAGGCGATACGACAACCTGGTCGAGCACGCGGCGGCGGCGCCGGGATCCAGCCTCGGCCAACAGATCTACGCCACCCGGTTGGCAGCGAAGCTGACTGCGCGCGAAGTCGAGAACGGTGCGGGGCTGCGCCAGGGCCTGCTCGACGAGCTAGAAGCCGGCGCGGTGCCCACCGACGAAGAAGCGGGGAAGATCACGGCCGCCATCGAAGCCCTCGGCGGCGTGCCCGGCACTGAGCACCTGCGTCCGCATCAACCAGAACCGGTGCAGACCGACTCCGATGCGCAGCACGTCAACGGTTTCGACGAGGACCTCGTCGGCGACAGCCTCGGCTAGCCGCCCTGCGGCGCGGGCGCGGGCTCGGCAGGAGGCGCACCCTCGCCGCCCGGCTGGGCCGGTGCCTGCACCGCGGCAGGCGCCAAGATGAACGGCACCGCCGCCGATCTCAGATTGCCCAACTGCACGACGAGGTTGTACGTCCCAGGTCCGATCGGTTGCCGCGGCAGCGGACACTGCGGCGCTGAGCCCATGCCTGTCCAGGTCACCTCTGTGGTCACCTGCTCACCCGGCTGGAACGTCTTGACGAGCGTCTCGTTCGACGGTGCGCAGTCGAGGTTCGACCACAGCCTGTTGTTGTCCAGCGAGTAGACGTAGGCGGCCAGCACCGCGGCACCGACGTCGCGTTGGCATGCCACCAGACCGATGTTGGTGACGACCATCGTGAACTTCGGCTGATCGCCGACCACGTACTGCGGCTGGTTGGTGATGCCCTTGACGGCCAGCGTCGAATCGGGGCAGTCGTCGCCCTCTTTGAGCACCGGCGGTGGGGCGACCGCGGCGGTCGGTGTTGGCGTCGGCGCCGGGGCCTGCTGGGCAGGCGGCATGACCGGCGTCTTGACCTCAGGATTCTGCCCCGGCAGCGGGGTCGGCGCGGCGGCCTGAGCAGGAGCGGGCTTCTCGGCGGCCTTGTTGTTACTGCTCGTGCTGGTCATCACGACCATCACCACCACCGCGGCGACGACGCCGATGACGAGGACCGCTATGCCCAGCGCGAGTGCCCTGCGACGCCAGTAGATCTGCGTCGGTAGCGGGCCATGCGGTTCTAGATCCAGCACATCCTCACGGTAAGGGCAGGTCACGTCCACTCGTCCGAGGTGACTCGGCGTGTCGGGCGTCAGCCTTCGCCGATGTCGCCAAGATGATCGCGCAACACGGCCCTACCGTCGGCCAGGTGGTAGGTCACGCCCGCGATCGCCAGCGTGCCCGCGGCCAGCCGGTCGGTGATGGCCGTGGACCGCTGAGCCAGCTGCGCCGCGGTCTCGTTGACGTGTCGCGCTTCCAATTCATCGACGCGGCTCAGCCCGTCGCGACGGCCGAGCAGGATCGACGGCGTGACGCGTTCAACCAGGTCACGGACGTAACCGCCGGGCACGGCGCCGCCGTCGATGGCCGACAGCGCGGCCTTCACCGCGCCGCAGCTGTCGTGGCCGAGCACGACGATCAGCGGCACGTTGAGCACCGTCACCCCGTATTCGATGGAGCCCAGCACCGCCGAGTCGATGACGTGGCCGGCGGTGCGCACCACGAACATGTCGCCGAGCCCCTGGTCGAAGATGATCTCTGCGGCCACCCTGCTGTCGGCGCAGCCGAACACCACCGCGGTGGGCTTCTGCGCTTCGGCGAGGCTGGCCCGATACTCGATACTCTGGCTGGGATGTTCGGGCTTACCCGCAACGAAGCGCTCGTTACCCTCTCTGAGTGATTTCCACGCGGTCACCGGATTCGTGTTGGGCATGGCCGTCATTGTGCAGGAAATTCCCGTCGTGATCGATTCACCGCGTTTATCAAGCTGGTACGAGGGCGCGCAGCGCGACCTGCCATGGCGCCGACCGGGGGTGACGCCGTGGCAGATCCTGGTCAGTGAGTTCATGTTGCAGCAGACTCCGGTGGCCCGCGTCGAACCGATCTGGCTGGCATGGGTGGCGCGCTGGCCGACGCCGTCGGCGACCGCCGCGGCGAGCGCGGCCGATGTGCTGCGGGCTTGGGGCAAGCTGGGCTACCCGCGCCGGGCCAAGCGACTGCATGAATGCGCGACAGTGATCGCCGGGCAGTTCGACGACGAGGTGCCGTCGGATGTGGACACATTGCTGACGCTGCCGGGTGTCGGTGCCTACACGGCGCGCGCGATTGCCTGCTTTGCCTATGGACAGGGCGTGCCGGTCGTCGACACCAACGTGCGCCGTGTGGTTGCCAGGGCCGTACACGGCAAGGCCGACGCGGCGTCGTCGTCGCGCGACCTCGATGACGTCGCCGCGTTGTTACCCGCTGATGGGCAAGCGCCCCGGTTTTCGGTCGCCTTGATGGAGCTGGGTGCGACGGTGTGCACTGCCCGCTCGCCGCGTTGTGGCCTGTGCCCGTTGAGTTCGTGCGCATGGCGCACGCGCGGCTTTCCCCCAGGCACGCCGACTCGCCGGGTGCAGAAGTATGCGGGCACTGATCGCCAGGTCCGCGGCCGGTTGTTGGATGTGTTGCGCGGCAACGACTCTCCCGTCACTCGCGCGCAGCTCGACATGGCCTGGCTCACCGACGCCGCACAGCGTGACCGTGCACTGGACTCGTTGCTCGTCGACGGGTTGGTTGAGCAGACGGCGGACGGCCGATTCGCCCTTGCGGGCGAAGGCGACGAAGCGCTCCGGTAACTACGCGGAGGCCGCGGCCTCCTCGCAGGGACCGTTGCACGAGAACCGGCGCCGGTAATCCGACGGGGTCACACCGATGACCCTGCGGAAGTGGTGGCGCAGCAGGGTGGCCGTACCGAAACCGGATCGGTCGGCGATCCTGTCGATGTCGAGGTCTGTCTCCTCGAGCAGTCGGCGCGCATACAGCACCCGCTGGTCGGTCACCCACTGCATCGGGGTGCGACCCGTCTCCTCGACGAATCGACGGGCGAAAGTGCGCGCGGACATGTGCGCACGGGTGGCGAGAGTACCGACGGTATGCGGCTTGTCGAGATTCGTGAGGATCCAATCCAGGTGTGGCGCAAAGCCTTCCGAGCAGCGAACCGGAATGGGCTGGTCGATGTACTGGCGCTGGCCACCGTCGCGCTGAGGTGGAACCACCATCCTGCGGGCGATCTTGTTGGTGACTTCGCTGCCAAGCTCGCGGCGCACAAGGTGCAGGCAGGCGTCGATACCTGCCGCGGTGCCCGCGCTGGTGATCAGGTTGCCGTCGTCGACGAACAGCACGTTTCGGTCGACCTTGGCCGTCGGATACATCTGGGCCAACTCGTCGGCGTGCATCCAGTGCGTGGTGCACGGCCTGCCGGCCAGCAGTCCGGCGGCACCGGCGACGAATGCGCCCGAGCACACCGTCAGGATGATCGACCCCGACTCCGCGGCCGCCCGAACTGTGTCAAGGGCCTCCGGCAGATAGCCGCCGTTTTGACTGCTGATGGCGGGGATCGCCACCAGGTCCGCTCCGATCAGGCCGTCCAGCCCACAGTCGGGAGTGATGGTGGCGCCGACGGACGTCCGCAGCGGCTTGCCCGGTTCCGGTCCGCAGACCTTGAAGTCGAAGTTGGGCACCCCGTCCGCAGAGCGGTCGATGCCGAACACTTCACAGATGACGCCGAACTCAAAAATCGCTAGACCGTCCAGCACCAGCGCAGATACGCTTCTCAATGCCATGGCAGCATTTTATCTCAAGGTGTCCTTCCTGCCACTGTTGGCGGGATCTTTATCAGCGGAGCATTACTGCCATGACCACTGCACTCACCTTCTTCATCCTGATCGCCCCCTTCGCGGTGGCAGCGGCGCTCAGTTGGGCCGCCCATCGCTCCGACTCGCTTCGCATTCGCTACGGCCAGTTCCGCTGGTCCGCCCCGATGACGGGCAGGCTGTTCGAGGACGACCGCGACGGTTTCCGTATCGCTCACGATGTCGATGCGGTTCGCACACGCTTTGAGCAGCAACCGTTTTGGCCCGGCTCAGGCGCCACCGGCGAGCGTCGCTAAAAACGACTCGACCGCCTCTCGGTAGATCAGCGGCGCATCGTCGTGGATCAGGTGACCGGCGCCGGGCACGCGCAAATACGTTGTCCGGGGACCGGTTTCGGTCATCTCGCGCATCTGCCCTTCGGGTGTGACGGAATTGCCCGCCTCTAGCAACAGCGCGGGCACGCGCACCGCCTTCCATTGCGTCCAGTAGTCGCGGGTGCCCCACTCGGCGGCGATTTCGATCCATGTCTTCGGGTGGCCGTGCAGACGCCATCCGGTGGACGTGCGGTCGAAGGCTTCGAGGAAATACTGACCGGCCACCGGGCCGAACTCCGCGTAAACGTCTTGTGCCGCAGTAAATTCGGCCGGCAAGGCGTGCAGCCACGGTTCCCACGGCCCGGTGGTGCGGCCGCGGAAATCCGGCGCCATGTCCTCGATCACCAGCGCGCTGACCAACTCCGGTCGGGCCGCGGCCAGACACCACGAATGCAGCGCGCCCATCGAATGGCCGATCATCACGGCCGGCCGGCCCAGTCCCTCGACCGCATTGCCGAGGTCGGCAACAAACCGCTCGGTGCTGATCGGATGCGGGTCGGCGACGTCGCGGCCGCGATGCCATGGCGCGTCGTAGGTGTACACCGCGCCCAGCCGCGTCAGCCACGGCAGCTGGCGTGACCACGTGCTGCCGCGCCCCATCAGGCCGTGCACCAGAACCAGCGGATCGCCCTCACCTCCGCGGGGCGACAGCAGATCGGGCGACATGGCTGCGCACGGTAGCCTAACGACATGCCTGTGGTGAAGATCAACGCAATCGAGGTCCCGCCGGACGCCGGCCCGGAACTGGAGAAGCGGTTCGCACACCGCGCACATGCCGTCGACAACCAGCCCGGTTTCCTCGGCTTCCAGCTGTTGCGCCCGGTGAAGGGCGAAGACCGCTACTTCGTCGTCACGCAATGGGAGTCCGAGGAGGCGTTCCAGGCGTGGGCGACGGGCCCTGCCATCGAGGCGCACAAGGGCCAAGCCGCCAACCCGGTGGCCACCGGGGCATCACTGCTCGAGTTCGAGGTTGTCCTGGACGTTGCGGGCGCCGGTAAGTAAGGCGCGGCGTAGCGCGCGCACCACGGTCGCGCTGTCGGCAGCCGTTGTCCTCGGCCTGACGGCCGGTTGCACGAAGACCACCACACCCGTTCCAGTAGCGGACACGACGTACGGTGCGCCGATCGAGATCAATACGCCGCAGGGTCTGCGGGCCAAGCAGACCATCGACATGCTGAATTCCGAGTGGCCGATCGGAACCGTCGGGGTGCGCACCATGGCCACCCCACAACAGGTCAACCCGATCACCTCCGCGATGGGCAACCTCTGGCTGGATCGGCCGATCACGGTCGCGGGCATCGACATCGGCGCGGGTCTGGCGACCCTGCACACGCTGACGTCCTACGGCGTGGCACAGGACATCCAACTGCGGACAAACCCAGAAGGCCTCGTCGACCGTTTCGAGGTGTCGCTGCAGCCGCCCGCGATCAAGAAGTGGGCCGATATCGACACCGAACTGACGAAGTCGGGGGCACGCTACTCGTATCAGGTCGCCAAGGTGAACGACGGCGGATGCGCGCCCATTGCAGGCACCAACACCGACCTTTCATTGCCGCTGGCGTCGATCATGAAGCTGTATGTGCTGCTCGCGGTCGCCGACGCGGTAAAGGCCGGGACGCTGCGCTGGACCGACGACCTGACGGTCACCGATGAGGCCAAGAAGCTCGGGTCGGCTCACCTCAACGACCTGCCCGCCGGCGGGAAGGTGTCGGTACGCAGAGCGGCGCAGGAGATGATCTCCGCGAGCGACAACATGGCCACCGATCTGTTGATCGGCCGGGTGACCCCGCACGCGATCGAGCGCGCGTTGGTGGCCGCGGGTCACCACGACCCCGCCAGCATGACCCCGTTTCCGACCATGCACGAGCTGTTCTCGATTGGTTGGGGGGAACCCGATCTGCGTGAACAGTGGACGCAGGCCACCCCGCAAGGCCGGGCGCAGCTGTTGGCGCAGACAAATTCCCGCCCCTATCAACCGGATCCGACCCGGACGAGCTCACCGGCTTCCAGCTACGGCGCCGAATGGTACGGCAGCGCGGCCGACATCTGCCGTGTGCACGCGGCACTGCAGGCCGCGGCGGTCGGGGCCGCCGCGCCGGTGAAGCAGATTCTCTCCGCCATACCCGGCATCGACCTGGACCGGTCGAAGTGGCCGTACATCGGCGCCAAGGGCGGAAACCTGCCGGGGGACTTGACCTTCAGCTGGTACGCCGTCGACCGAACGGGCCAGTCGTGGGTGGTCAGCTTCCAGCTGAACTGGCCGCGCTATCGCAGCACGACCGCGGCGACCTGGCTGTTGTCCATCGTCACGCAGGCGTTCAATCTGATTCCGGTGGCCTGACCTAGAGGCTGGAACGCAGGGTCCACGCGTGCCCTCGGAAGTGCATCACCGTGCGGCTCACCGGCGCGATATCGATGCGCCAGAACGACTTCGGCGGCGCGTTGAGCACCACCAGGATTGCGGCACGCACCACCGCGGGGTGGGTGACCGCGACCAGCCGGCTGCGATGGCTGGTCAATGAGTCCATCCACCCGCGCACCCTGTCGATCAGCTCGACCACCGACTCACCGCCATGCGGCGCGCGCGTGGGATCGGTCAACCAGATCGCCAGATCATCGGGCTGCACCCCGCCGACCACATCGCCGCGCCAACGGCCGCAGTCCAGATCGGCCAGCCGGTCCTCGACGGTGGCGTGCAGCCCGAGCAGTTCCGCGGTCTGCCGGGTCCTCTTCTCGGGTCCGCAGTACGCACGCTCGGTGACGCCGAGGTCGATGGACGCGTCCACCTGACGATGACCGATCGCGTTGAGCGGTTCGTCGGTGGGAAACCGTCCGGCCGCCATCGCATCGGTCATCGCGTGCGATACCAGCGTGAGCCGGACGACTTCACTCACGCGCTGACGCTCTCCCGTCGTCGCGGTGCCCCGAGTAGCCGGTCCGCCATCGACGCGAACACCAGGCCGATGACCGCCCACAGCACCAACTGAGTGCCCAGCGAGTAGAGCCGGAACTCGTAGAGCACGTCGGCGGGGAAGTCGGGCGGCGTCTCATCGATGGTGGGCAACACCAGCATGAGCACCGCAATCGCAACGACGTAGCCGCCACCGGCGATCAATGCCGCGCTCCACTGCCCGAACTGCGCCACCAAACGATGCCCCAGATACACGGCGGCCACCAACAGCGCCGCCGACAGCACCACCATCAACAAGTACAGCAGGGTGCGCTGCCTGATGGTCTCCTCGAGGCTGACCGCGGGGGGGTTCGGCGGGTATTTCAGGAAGGGAATGACGTAAAGCGACAACAACATTGCGCCGGCGAGCAACACCGACAGCGCCCGCGGTGACACGTTGCCGACCCTGCCGTAGGCCACGCAGTAGACCACCGCGAACAGCGCTCCCATCGCCACGCTGAATGCCAGCACGCCGAACCCCATGCCCACGTTGGCCTGCACTCCGCGGGTGAACAGTTCTACGCCGTGCTCGTGGCCGTGCTCGTGGGACTCCTCGTACGCGAGGGCTCGGGTGATGACCGGTTCGACAAGAGTCCGGGCGAACAAGAACGCCAACACGCCACCGATAGCGCCGGCCAGCAGGCCGCGCCCGATTATTCGCTTTTCCATTTGGGTTCGGGCCGCCTGCGGTCAGTGGCAGGGGAAGCCGAGCAGATGGCGGGCGTCGTGCACGAACTCGTGCACGTACATGTTGTCGCCGAACACCGAGGTTGCGCCCTGGTCCAGGCCCACGAAGAACAGCACCACCAACGCGAGGAATGCGGTGAGAGACAGCCACATCGCGGCCTTCGCCAAGGAAAGATCGACTGCCGGGGCAACAGACGTCCGGGACTTGCGGGCCTCGGGAGAGGTCATGTGATTTCCTTTCCGGGATTTCGCGTCCCAGTTTGGGGTCGACGGCGGGCGTCAGGTCTGACTGTCCACAGTGGCGCGACCGTTCCGGATTTTCACCAGGATTCCTTCGCCCGTCGATTACATCAGCATCCTAAGCATTCGGGCTGACGAACAGACGCAAAGGCCCCCGAAACCCATGCGATTCGGGGGCCTTTCCGGTTTTGTCGTGTTATTCAGTGGCCGCGGCGCTGGGTGCGCCCGCTGCTCCTGCCTTCTCCAGTTCCGGTTCGGTGGGCTCGGCCGGCTTCTTCGTTCCGGTGAACGTGAACACCGCGTCCTCGCCGGAGCCTTCGCCGTCCCAGTTATCCACGTCGACGGTGACGAGCTGGCCGGGTCCGACCTCCTCGAAGAGAATCTTCTCCGACAGCGCATCCTCGATCTCGCGCTGAATTGTCCGGCGCAGCGGCCGGGCCCCGAGCACGGGATCGAATCCACGCTTAGCCAACAGGGACTTGGCCTTGTCGGTCAAGACCATCGCCATGTCCTTGCCCTTGAGCTGCTTGCCCACCCGGCCGATCATCAGGTCGACCATCGTGATGATCTCGTCGCGAGTCAGCTGGTGGAAGACGATGATGTCGTCGATGCGGTTGAGGAACTCCGGCCGGAAGTGCTTCTTCAGCTCGTCGTTGACCTTCTGCTTCATCCGCTCGTAGTTGTTCTCGCCGCCGCCCTGGGTGAAGCCGAGGCCGACAGCCTTCGAGATATCCGACGTGCCGAGGTTCGAGGTGAAGATCAACACGGTGTTCTTGAAGTCGACCGTGCGACCCTGACCGTCGGTGAGGCGGCCGTCCTCGAGGACCTGCAACAGGCTGTTGTAGATCTCCTGGTGGGCTTTCTCGATCTCGTCGAACAACACGACGCTGAACGGCTTGCGGCGCACCTTCTCGGTGAGCTGGCCGCCCTCCTCGTAGCCGACGTAGCCCGGAGGGGCACCGAACAGCCGCGAGGCGGTGAAGCGGTCGTGGAACTCGCCCATGTCGATCTGGATGAGCGCGTCGTCGTCGCCGAACAGAAACTCCGCGAGCGCCTTGGACAGCTCGGTCTTACCCACACCGGACGGGCCGGCGAAGATGAACGAGCCCGACGGCCGCTTGGGATCCTTCAGCCCGGCGCGGGTACGCCGGATGGCCTTGGAGACCGCCTTGACGGCGTCCTCCTGGCCGATGATCCGCTTGTGCAGCTCGTCTTCCATGCGCAGCAGACGCGTGGTCTCGGCCTCGGTCAGCTTGAACACGGGAATGCCGGTCCAGTTGCCGAGCACCTCGGCGATCTGCTCGTCGTCGACCTCGGCCACTACATCGAGATCGCCTGAGCGCCACTGCTTCTCGCGCTCGGCGCGCTGAGCGACCAGTTGCTTCTCCTTGTCGCGCAGGCTCGCCGCTTTCTCGAAGTCCTGCGCGTCGATCGCGGACTCCTTCTCGCGCCGGGCCTCGGCGATCTTCTCGTCGAAGTCACGCAGGTCTGGCGGTGCGGTCATCCGGCGGATCCGCATCCGGGCGCCGGCCTCGTCGATCAGGTCGATCGCCTTGTCCGGCAGGAACCGGTCGTTGATGTAGCGGTCGGCCAGGGTCGCGGCCGCCACCATGGCGCTGTCGGTGATCGAGACGCGATGGTGCGCCTCGTACCGGTCGCGCAGACCCTTGAGGATCTCGATGGTGTGCTCGACCGTCGGCTCACCGACCTGCACCGGCTGGAAGCGGCGCTCCAGCGCGGCGTCCTTCTCGATGTACTTGCGGTACTCGTCGAGCGTGGTGGCGCCGATGGTCTGCAGCTCGCCGCGGGCCAGCTTCGGCTTCAGGATGCTGGCCGCGTCGATGGCGCCCTCGGCGGCACCCGCGCCGACGAGCGTGTGCAGCTCGTCGATGAACAGGATGATGTCGCCGCGGGTGTTGATCTCCTTGAGCACCTTCTTCAGGCGTTCCTCGAAATCACCGCGGTAGCGGCTGCCGGCCACCAGCGAACCCAGGTCGAGGGTGTAGAGCTGCTTGTCCTTCAGCGTCTCCGGCACCTCGCCGTGCACGATGGCCTGTGCGAGGCCCTCGACGACGGCGGTCTTGCCGACGCCGGGCTCGCCGATCAGCACCGGGTTGTTCTTGGTGCGCCGGCTCAGCACCTGCATCACCCGCTCGATTTCCTTCTCGCGGCCGATGACGGGGTCGAGCTTGCCCTCCATCGCGGCGGCGGTCAGGTTGCGGCCGAACTGGTCGAGGACCAGTGAGGTGGACGGATTGCCCGCCTCCCCGCCGCGGCCGCCGGTGCCGGCCTCCGCGGTCTCCTTGCCCTGGTATCCACTCAGCAGCTGGATGACCTGCTGGCGCACCCTGGTCAGCTCGGCGCCCAGTTTCACCAACACCTGGGCGGCAACGCCCTCGCCCTCACGGATCAGGCCGAGCAGGATGTGCTCGGTGCCGATGTAGTTGTGGCCGAGCTGCAGCGCCTCGCGCAGGCTCAGCTCCAGCACCTTCTTGGCGCGCGGGGTGAACGGGATGTGACCCGACGGCGCCTGCTGGCCCTGGCCGATGATCTCCTCGACCTGGCTGCGGACGCCCTCGAGCGAGATGCCAAGCGACTCGAGCGACTTGGCGGCTACACCCTCACCCTCGTGAATAAGTCCCAACAGGATGTGCTCGGTGCCGATGTAGTTGTGGTTGAGCATCCGGGCTTCTTCTTGAGCCAGGACGACGACCCTGCGGGCGCGGTCGGTAAATCTCTCAAACATCGGTGGTTACCTGCTCTCCATCAAATAGGTACGGGTTCTTTCGCGGCTTACCGCGCCCGGACCCGTCACCCAAGTCTAGTGGGCGACCGCCGCCGCTGCGCTGCCTGCTTGCACTGTTCAAAAAGCGATACGCCGGCGGTTGTCGGCGCCATAGGCCCTGTACCCGGCGCCGCTCTTAGCAACGCCACAGGTGGAGAAAACGTTTCCGATGTCCGGCCGCTGCTGGTTCGCCACTAGCGAAAGGCAATCAACCGCGGCGCTCGCGTGCCCCTTTCGGCATCATGTTGGTCTGGCAACTACCGATTATGTTGCCGCATGGAACGCGTCGATGACATCGGCGGGGATCCGACCGCGGGTGGACACGTTGTGTCCGTTGCGGCGGGCCCATTCCCGGATCGCCGCGCTCTGTTCGCGATCGATTGCCGCTCTGCCGCGGCCAGAGCCCGCCGAGCGGCCACGCCTGCGGCCGCCCACCCGGCGGCCTGCGTCGACCCATTGCTTCAACTCGCTACGAAGCTTTGCGGCATTCTTGGAAGAAAGGTCGATCTCATAGCTCACCCCGTCGAGCCCGAATTCAACCGTCTCATCGGCTGCGCCTTCGCCGTCAAAATCATCGACGAGCGTGACGGTCACTTTCTTGGCCATTACCCCACACTGCCCTTCTGGTTGAGCACTAGATCAGTAGTTTAGCCGCCCCTCGAACCCCCGGCACCAATGTGCCATAAGAACGGATACCATTCAACAACTTCAGAAAAAATCTCAATCGAAGCAGATCAGTTGCCGTGGCGGCGAACAATCGGGAACAAAACCGTCTCTCGAATCGACAGGCCCGTCAATGCCATCAACAACCGATCGATACCCATTCCGGTGCCCGTAGAGGGCGGCATCGCGTACTCCAATGCGGCCAAAAAATCTTCATCGAGAGCCATTGCCTCATCGTCTCCGGCGGCCGCGGCGCGGGCCTGCGCTTCGAACCTTTCCCGTTGGATAACAGGATCGATCAGCTCGGAGTAACCGGTCGCCAGTTCGATCCGGCGGACGTAGAGATCCCACTTCTCGGTTACCCCGTCAATGCTGCGATGAGAGCGGGTCAGCGGCGTCGTCTCGACCGGGAAATCGCGCACGAAGGTTGGTGCCCAAAGCTTGTTACCGACAGCGTGTTCCCATAGTTCTTCAACCAATTTCCCATGTCCGTAACCACGGTCACGCGGAATCTCGACATCAAGTCGCTCGGCGATCTGCCATAAGTGTTCAACCGTCGTCTGCGGAGTGATCTCTTCGCCGAGTGCCTCCGACAGCGATGGATACATTTGTATCGTCCGCCATTCGCCGTCGACGTCATAGACGGTGCCATCAGGCAATGGCAGCCTTCTGGTGCCGATCGCTTCGTCGGCGACCTCCTGAATAATCTCGCGTGTCATGACGGCGGAATCGTCGTAGGTTCCGTAGGCCTGATATGTCTCGAGCATCGCGAATTCCGGCGAATGCGTCCAATCCGCACCTTCGTTTCTGAACACTCGATTCAGCTCGAAGACACGCTCGAATCCGCCCACCAAGCAACGCTTGAGGAACAGTTCCGGTGCGATGCGAAGGTAGAGGTCGGCATCGAGCGCATTGGAGTGCGTGACGAACGGTCTGGCGGCCGCACCGCCTGCCAACGTCTGCAACATTGGCGTCTCGACTTCGAGAAAACCGCGCCGGTGGAGCGCCGACCGGACAGCGCGCACCACCGCGACCCGCTGCCGGGCAATTGTGCGGGCCTCCGGACGAACGATCAGATCGACATAGCGCTGCCGCACGCGCGCCTCTTCGCTCATCTCTTTGTGAGCGACCGGCAGTGGCCGCAGCGCCTTGGAAATGATTTGCCAGGAATCGGCAAGCACAGACAATTCTCCGCGGCGAGAGCTGATCACCTCGCCGTGCGCGTACACGAGGTCGCCGAGGTCGACGTCGGATTTCCAGGCGTCGAGTGATTCCTGTCCGACTCGGTCGAGGCTGAGCATCAACTGCAGTTGGGTCCCGTCACCCTCCTGCAGCGTGGAAAAACACAGCTTTCCTGAGTTGCGGGCGAACATCACCCTGCCTGCGACGCCGACGATCTGGCCGGTCTCGGTGTTGGCCTCCAGGTTCGGGTAGGCCCGCCGGATCTCGGCCAGCGTATGGGTGCGGGCGACCTCGACCGGGTAGGGCTCACGGCCCTCGGCAAGCAACCGTTCGCGCTTGGCCTGCCGAATCCGGAACTGCTCGGGGACGTCGGAGTCGGATGTCGCGGCCGTTGCCGCTCCGGACTCGGGAGTGGGCTGATCAGGTGAGGTCACGACCTGCCAGCTTAAATCAATCCATGACCGCCGCGATCGACGCCGCTGCAGTGACGGCCCTTGCCGACGAACCGATCGACTGGCGATTCAAGGGGATGCCGTCGGCGTGGTGGGGCAGCACGCCGCGTGATGTCTGCGCGCAGGCCCCTGATCTGTTCGAGGCGGGCGTCATCGGACCCGTCTGCGTGCTACGCGCCGACAGCGTGGTGAGCAAGCTCAACGATCAGCACGCCTATCTACAGCTGGGAGGCGCCGACAGCGTTCAGGTCGGCAGCTGGCTCGGCTTCGGCATCTCGCACCCGTGCACGGTGTTCGACAAGTGGCACGTACTTCTGAGCGGCCCTGGCCAGCAGGCCGCTCGGCCGTCTAGCGGGCCTGCTTGAGCCTGCCGCGGTTGCTGTCGCGGTTGCGCTCGAACACCAGCCGCAGGCCGTCCAGCGTGAGGTGTCGGTCGTACTTGTCGACCGTGTGCAGGTCGGGCAACACCAGCGGGGCGGTGTGGCCGGTGGCCAAAACCGCGACGTCGTCGCCCGCGAACCCGTCGACGTCCTCGCGGATCCGGTTGACCAATCCGTCGACCAGACCGGCGAATCCGAAGACCGCACCCGCCTGCATGCACTCGACGGTGTTCTTGCCGACCACAGAACGCGGCCGGGTCAGCTCCACGCGGCGCAACGCCGCCGACCGCGCGGCGGCCGCATCGGAAGACACCTGAACGCCGGGAGCGATTGCCCCGCCAAGGAATTCACCTTTCGCGGATACCACGTCAACACAGATGGACGAGCCGAAGTCGACGACGATCGCTGCGGAGCCGAACTTGTGGTAGGCCGCAAGGCAGTTGACGATCCGGTCGGCGCCGACTTCTTTGGGGTTGTCGACAAGCAGCGGAATGCCGGTGCGCACACCGGGCTCGATCAACACGTGCGGCACTGATGGCCAGTACTGCTCGAGCATCAGCCGGACCTCATGCAACACGGACGGCACGGTCGAAAGCCCCGTGGCACCGGTCAGACGTTCGGAGTCGTCACCGATCAGCCCGTCGATGGTGAGTGCCAGCTCATCGGAGGTGACCTCGGATTCGGTGCGAATTCGCCAGTGCTGCACCACTTTCGCGTGGTCGCCCGAACCGGATATCAGGCCGACGACGGTGTGCGTGTTACGGACGTCGATTGCGAGAAGCACAGGCTCACCGTGGCGACATCAGCTCGGCCGCATCGGCCGGCACGTGGGCGAGGTCACTGCCCAGGTCGATCTGCTTGTTGTGGGCGTCGACGAACACCACGCGCGGCTGATAGGCCCTGGCTTCGGCGTCCGCCATGGTGGCGTAGGCGATCAGGATCACCAGATCACCGGGGTGTACGAGATGCGCTGCGGCGCCGTTGATCCCGATCACGCCGCTGCCGCGCTCACCGGTGATCGCATAGGTGACAAGCCGCGCGCCGTTGTCGATGTCGACGATCGTGACCTGCTCGCCCTCCAGCAGGTCGGCCGCGTCCATCAGATCGGCATCGATGGTCACCGATCCCACGTAATGCAGGTCGGCCTGGGTGACCGTGGCGCGGTGGATCTTTGATTTGAGCATGGTCCGCAACATCAATTCCTCCAGGGTAATTCGTGCCCGCTGGCCGAGCCGGCAATGGGACTTGATCCGGGCGCGTCGACACGCGGGTGTCCGTCGGTGGCGGCGGTGGCGCCGACATCGATGGCGATGTTGTCGAGAAGTCGGGTGCCTCCCAGTCGGGCGGCGATGAGCATGCGCGCGATCCCTTCCGCGGGTGGGGGGCCGAGTAGCGGATCGCGCACTTCGAGGTAGTCGACCTCGATGGCGGGCACCTCATCCAGCACGGCGCGGGCGGCGTCCAGCGCCGCGGCGACGCCACCCGATGCGGCGTACATGCCCGCCAGCAGCGCGGCCGACAGCGCGCCGGCCTGCTCGCGTTCGTCCTCGTTGAGATAGCGGTTGCGCGACGACATGGCCAGCCCGTCGGCTTCTCTGACGATCGGCACGCCGACGATCTGTGTGTCGAGGTTGAGATCGGCGACCATCTGCCGGATCACCACCAGCTGCTGATAATCCTTTTCGCCGAAGAACGCGCGATCGGGATGGGTGATCTGCAGCAGCTTGAGCACGACGGTCAGCACACCGGCGAAATGCGTTGGGCGGGCGGCACCCTCGAGTTCGGCCCCAAGTGGGCCGGGGAGTACGGAGGTGCGCCTACCGTCTGGGTACATGTCGGCTGCCGTCGGGGTGAACGCGATTCCGACGCCTTCGGCGCGCAGCGCTGCGAGGTCGTCGTCGAGCGTGCGCGGGTATGCCTCGAGGTCTTCACCGGCGCCGAACTGCAACGGGTTCACAAAGATCGACACCACGACCACGGCGCCCTGAACCCGCTTGGCAGACCGCACCAGGGTCAGGTGGCCTTCGTGCAACGCACCCATCGTCGGCACCAACATCACTCTGCGCCCGGTCGCGCGCAAGGCCTTCGTCACGTCGGAAACGTCACGGGGGCTGGAGTAGACGTTGAGTTCGCCCGGAGCGAACCGTGGCTTGGTCATGATGGTCCCGAAGGGTCGGAAAACACTGCGAACACTTCCTTGGGGGCGCGCGCACGCTGCGCAGTGCGTAGGGAGTTGGCTCGATATGCTTGCGCCAGTTGGGGATCCACTTCGGCGAGCGCACGCAGGTGACCCGCGACCGCATCCGCGTCGCCGCGTGCCACGGGGCCGGTCAGTGCCGCCTGTCCCCGTTGCAGCGAGTTTTCCAGCGACGCGCGGGCCAGAGGGCCGATCACACGCTCGGCGATGCCGCCCGGCGCGTCACCAACCAATTCCTGCCCCAACAACTCCTGACCCCACAGCGCCGCCCGCAACGCCTCGACCGCGTCCAGCATCACGGTCACCACATGGTTACTCGCATGCGCCAACGCCGCGTGATACAGCGTGCGCGCGTCCTCGCGGACCCGGAACGGTTCGCCGCCGATCTCGAGCACCAATGACTGGGCGATCGCATATCCGACCTCGTCTGCGGCCGTCACCCCGAAACAGGTTTCGGAGAGCCGGGCGATGTCCTCGTCCGATCCCGTGAATGTCATCGCGGGATGGATGGCCAGCGGGATGCAGTCCTGTTCGGTCAGCGGCGCAAGCACTCGAATGCCGTTGGCACCGGACGTGTGGGCCACGATCGTCCCCGGTCGGACAGCTGAGGTCGCGGCGAGGCCGCGCACCAGGCCCGGTAATTCGGCGTCGGGAACAGCCAGCAGCAGAAGTTCGGCGCGGCGCGCCACCTCATCGGGCGGCAGCACCGCGGTGTCGGGCAGCCTGCGCTCGGCACGTTGCCGCGACGCATGCGAGATGGCGCTGCAGGCGACCACCACGTGCTCGGCGCGCTCCAGCGCGACACCGAGTGCCGTGCCGACCCGACCAGCGGAGATGATGCCGATCGTGAGCCGCGCCGGGCGCAGTCCTGCCTCGGGACCCCGCGCGTGCGCTGGGGACTGCTCCATTGCAGACGACCTCGCAAAATATCGTGGGCTCTTCGTTCCGGTCCTGCGTTGCGGGTACCGGACGGTCGCAACGAGCCTAACTCACTCGTCGCGGCGCCTGCGACGACCGCCTCCGGTGGGGGTGGCCTGGAGTCTGGCCAGCAGATCGGCAACCGACTGGCCACCGGTGTCCTCCGCGCTGCGGTGCCGCCGGCCTTCTCGCGGACCGTCCTGCTCTTCCTCAGCGGGCTCTGGCTCCGGTTGTCGCGGTTCGGTGTGCAGGGTGGGTGGCGCCGGCGGGCGGCCGGGATCAACCGCGTCCGCCGGGGCGGAGTGGCGACCGCGGCGTGATTCGTCGGGCGGGGTCTGCATCGCAGGCTCGGATGCCCGCCGCCTGCCGACGTACTCACCCTGCGCACCGTTCTCGGCTGCGGGCTCCGGCACCGGGGGCGCCACCCAGTTGCTGCCGGGTGCGCCTGCAGGAATCCACTGGCCCTCGGCGGGTGCGGGCTGCCAATCCTCGCCCTGCGCAACCGGTTCCGGCTCCGGCGTGGGTTCCTGCGTCGGCTCGGGCCGCGGCGGCGGTGGCGGTGGCTGCGGCGCCGGTTCCGGCGGCGCAGCGGGGGGCCGCTCCTGTTGCGGTGGCTCCCAAGTGAATTGGGTCGTCGTCTCGGCCGCTGATGGCGGTGGCACGTATGCACGCGACTGCTCTTCGGCGCGGTGACGCCGCCCTCTCTCCTGTTCCGTCTCCGAGGGCCTGCGATGCGCTCCGCCGTCGACAGGCGGCGCCCAATCGGACTCCGGTTCGGCGGGCACGTCGATGATCGGGCTTTCCTCGGTGTTGGCGTCGAGGTCCTCGCGGTCTTCGGTGTCGATCCGGCTCGCCTTGACCCGTCCCGCCTCCGTGCTGCGCGGCCAATCGCCGTAGCCACGGCTGCGATCGGTTTCCAGCGCCGGCCGATGCGACAGATCGGCATCGAACAGAATCTCCAAATTGGCCCGCAGGGCAGCCAATTCGGCCCGCAGGCCGGCGACCTCGTCGGCGGCTTGCGCCCGGATCTCCGACGTCAACTCGCGGCGCAACTGGGTTTCCACCGTCAACTCGTACTCACGGCGCGCGGAGATCTCGCGGTCTAACTGCAAGTCGTACACCAGCTTCAGGTCTCGCACCTTGGCCTGGTCGATGTCGCTTTGCCTGCGGTAGATCACCGATACGAATGCGGCCACCACCGCCGCCCACAACGCCAAGATGACGGCCAGCTTCAGCAATTCCACCTTGTTGGTGAACACCAGCGCCGAGCTCGCCCCGATAGCGAGCACCAGCAACACCGTCAGCAGCACCCAACCCGGCCTGCGGACAGCGCGCCGGGAGCGCGTACCGCGAGACAGATCGGCCATGGGCCGACTGTACCCGCCACAGGTCGGCTCGCGTGTCGACCCATTCGGCGATTCGGCCGGCCAACGCCGCCGGTCAGCTACTCGGTTGCGCCGTCTGCGTTGTCCGGCGGCTCCACTGGTGACTTGCAGCAATGCTGTAACCACAGCGCGGCAATCACCAGCGCGAGCGCGCTCAATGCGGCCACCACCGCGCCCGCGGTGTCCTCGCCCGCGACCCTCAGCGTGCTGCGGCGCGGCAACAGGTAAACGAGCACCGCGACCCACCAGCCGAGTACCAACGCACCCACCCATGCCGATGCCTTCGCGATCAACACCGACCGCGCCACCGCAAGCGGATGAAGCCACCCGCGCGCGTCGCCGATCTCGCCCTCGTTGATCTTGTTCCGCACATAGAAGGCCCAGCCGGCCTCGCCGACGGCGACGGCCAGAAGCGATACACCGGTCCACACATCGATGGGCGGAAAGTAGCGGTACACCAGCACCACCACCAGGTAGCCCGCCACGGCAGCGAGCACTGCCGCGGCCGTCAGGTCACGCTTGCGGGTGGGTCCCATCAGCCCAGTGCCACCTCGGTGCGACGGACGCCGTCGCGCTCGACCTGAGCCAGATCGTCGAGAAGGTCCGCAACCGCGCGGGGACGGCCCGCGACGGTCAGCGTCGCGTCCGGGTCCACCGCCAGCCATGGAATCAGCACGAACGCCCGCTGATGCGCCAGCGGGTGCGGCAGCGTGAGGTCGGCGTCCTGCGACGTCACTTCGCGCCGACCGTCATGGCATGCGACGAGATCCACGTCGAGGGTGCGCGGACCCCACCGCTGCGTACGGACCCGGTCGGCGGCCGCTTCCAGCTCGTGGGCCCGACGCAGCCAACCGTGGCAGTCCAGCACCGGGTCGTCGGCGATCAGCACCGCGTTCAGGAACGGGCCCTGTTCGACACCTCCCCACGCGGCCGTCTCGTACACCGGCGACACCGCACGCACCGCGCCGTCGAGCCCATCGACCACCGACTGCAGGCGCGCGCGCCGATCGCCGATGTTGGACCCGATGGACAGCACCACTGAAGTCATGCCTCGACTCCCGCTCGCCCGCGGCCGCCGCGACGGGACCGCCTTGCCGTGACCGCCACGTCCGAGAATGTCAACGGAATCGGCGCCCCCGGCTTGTGCACCACCACCTCGACGGCGTGCACACGGTCGTCGGTCATCACGTCATCGGCGATCTCGCCTGCGACCGTTTCGATGAGCTTGCGCGGCGGCCCCGAGACGATGCCGGCGGCCCGTTGCGCCAATGCGCCATAGTCCAGGGTGTCTGCCAGGTCGTCGCTTGCCGCGGCGGCCGCAAGGTCAATCCACACCGTGACGTCGACGATGAAGTCCTGCCCGTCGCGCCGCTCGTGGTCGTAGACACCGTGGTGACCGCGAACCTTCAAGCCGCGTAACTCGATCCGATCAGCCATGCCTAGCCGATCCAGGCCTCGAGCACCTTGAGCGCATCGACCGACGCCTGCACGTCGTGCACCCGCACCCCCCATGCGCCGTTCATTGCCGCCAGCGCCGAGATCACCGCAGTGGCGGTTTCCCTGCCGTCCGGCGCCCGAGGGGCACCGTCGGCACCGGCCAGCAGGGTGCCGAGGAAACGCTTGCGAGACGCCCCGACGAGCACCGGTATCCCTGTTGCGACGAATTGTGGCAGCGCGCGCAGCAACGCCCAATTGTGTTGTGCCGTCTTGGCGAACCCGAGGCCGGGGTCGATGATCAACCTTGCCGGGTCGACACCGGCCTGCACGGCGGCGTCCACGCTCGCCAGCAGTTCGTCGCGCACCTCGGTGACCACATCGCCGTAGCCGGGCACCTCGTGCGGCCGAGCGGTCCCGACCGAACGCCAGTGCATCAGCACCCACGGCACTTTCGCGTCGGCCACCAGCGCCGCCATGTTCGAATCGGCGCGCCCGCCGGACACGTCGTTGACGATCTGGGCGCCGTTTTCCAGTGCTGCCTGTGCCACTTCGGCGTGCATGGTGTCGATGCTGACGGTGATCCCTTGTCCGGCAAGTTCTTTGATCACCGGCAGCACGCGGGCCGATTCGATTCGTGGCTCGATACGGGTGGCGCCGGGGCGCGTGGACTCGCCGCCGACGTCGATGATCGCGGCGCCTTCGGCCGCAAGGGCAAGCCCGTGTTCGACGGCGCGGTCGCGGTCGAGGAACAGTCCCCCGTCGGAGAAGGAATCGTCAGTCACGTTGACGACCCCCATCACCTGCACGCGCGTCGGGCTCACCTCCGCAGGATGAGATCCAGCGCCTCGGCCCGCGACGCCTTGTCGGTCTTGAACTGACCACGCACCGCCGAGGTGGTGGTGATTGCGCCCGGTTTGCGGACTCCGCGCATCGCCATGCACAGATGTTCGGCCTCGACGACCACGATCGCCCCGCGCGGGTTCAGCTTGCGCATCAGCGCGTCGGCGATCTGCGCGGTCAACCGCTCCTGTACCTGTGGGCGTTTCGCGTAGAGATCGACCAGTCGGGCGATCTTGGACAATCCGGTGACCCGGCCGTCCACTCCGGGGATGTAGCCGACGTGGGCCACCCCGTGGAACGACACCAAATGGTGTTCGCACGTGGAGTACATCGGGATCTGCTTGACCAGCACGAGCTCGTCATGCTGCTCGTCAAAAGTGGTGTCCAGCACCGAATCCGGATCGGTGTACAGGCCGGCGAACAACTCCTTGTAAGCGCGCGCCACCCGGGCGGGCGTAGCTTCCAGGCCGTGCCGGTCGGGGTCCTCCCCGACGGCGATCAGTAGCTCGCGGACGGCAGACTCGGCGCGTTCCTGGTCGAAGATGGGGCGGTCGAACGTGGTCGAATTATGGTGCGACACCTGCTCATCGGCTCCTCGCGTACGCGGAGTCATCGAAGCCTCCGTTGTCTGTCAGCCGTTGGACCGGCTGCTGTCCTGCCCCGGATCCTCGTTCGATCCCGGCGCAGGCTGACCCTGCGGCGCAGGATGTCCCGGCCGGGGGTAGGGCTGGTAGGGATACGGCTGCTGCTGCTGCCAGTGCGGCGGCGGGTACCAATAGCCGTGCGGCGGCTGTTGGCCCTGCGGCTGCTGGCCGGGGGCCTGCGGAGGAGGCGGCCACCCTGGCGCATGCCAACCGGCGGGGGCGCCGTAATCCGGCTGGGTCGGCCCGTTGGCCGGAACTCCGTTGGCCCCGTTGCCATTTGTGCCGTTCTGGTGGGCCTGCCGGGCTGCGGCTTCCCTGCTGGCCTGCGCGATCGCCGCCTTGAAGGCGGGTTCGGGAACCGGCTTCGGCCACGGCTCACCGCGTTCGATCGCCAGCTCACCGGGCGTCTTGATCGGTGGCTTGTCTGACGGCACACGGCCGCCGAAATCGTCGAACATCGTCAGCCGCGGTCGTTTCTTCACCTCGCCGAAGATGGCCTCCAACTCGGCGCGGTGCAGCGTCTCCTTCTCCAGCAGTTCACCAGCCAGGGTGTCGAGCACATCGCGGTACTCGGTGAGGATCTCCCACGCCTCGGTGTGCGCGGCCTCGATCAGCTTGCGCACCTCGTCGTCGATGATCTGCGCGACCTCATGGCTGTAGTCGGCCTGGGTGCCCATGGTGCGGCCGAGGAACGGGTCCCCGTGTTCCGTGCCGTACCGCACGGCGCCCAGCTTGGAGCTCATGCCGTACTCGGTGACCATCGCGCGCGCGATCTTGGTGGCCTGCTCGATATCGGACACCGCCCCGGTGGTCGGCTCCCGGAACACGAGTTCCTCCGCGGCGCGTCCGCCCATCGCGAACACCAGACGGGCGATCATCTCCGACCGGGTCATCAGGCCCTTGTCGTCCTCCGGCACCGCAACGGCGTGGCCGCCGGTGCGCCCGCGCGCCAGGATGGTCACCTTGTAGATGGGCTCGATGTCGGGCATCGCCCACGCCGCGAGCGTGTGGCCGCCTTCGTGGTAGGCGGTGATCTTCTTCTCGTGCTCGCTGATGATCCGGCTCTTACGGCGCGGCCCGCCGACCACCCGGTCGACGGCCTCCTCAAGGGCAGGGCCGGTGATCACGGTGCCGTTCTCGCGGGCGGTCAACAACGCCGCCTCGTTGATCACGTTGGCCAGGTCGGCGCCGGACATGCCGACGGTCCGCTTGGCAAGGCCGTCCAGATCGGCGTCGGGCGCGATCGGCTTGCCCTGCGAGTGGACCCGCAGCACCGCGCGCCTGCCCGCCAGATCCGGGTTGGACACCGGGATCTGCCGGTCGAACCGGCCGGGCCGCAACAGCGCAGGGTCGAGGATGTCGGGACGGTTGGTGGCCGCGATCAGGATGACGCCTTGGCGGTCACCGAAGCCGTCCATCTCGACGAGCAACTGGTTCAGCGTCTGCTCGCGCTCGTCGTGGCCCCCGCCGAGGCCCGCGCCGCGCTGGCGGCCGACCGCGTCGATCTCGTCGACGAAGATGATGCACGGGCTGTTCTGCTTGGCCTGCTCGAACAGGTCGCGCACCCGGGAGGCGCCGACGCCGACGAACATCTCGACGAAGTCGGAACCCGAAATCGTGAAGAACGGCACGCCGGCCTCGCCCGCGACGGCGCGGGCCAGCAGCGTCTTGCCGGTGCCCGGCGGGCCGTAGAGCAGCACGCCCTTGGGGATCTTGGCGCCCAGCGCCTGATACCTGCTGGGGTTCTGCAGGAAGTCCTTGATCTCGTAGAGCTCTTCGACCGCCTCGTCGACGCCTGCCACGTCGGCGAACGTGGTCTTCGGCATGTCCTTGCTCAGCTGCTTGGCCCGCGACTTGCCGAACCCGAAGCCCATCCGGCCACCGGTCTGCATCCGGGAGAACATCACGAACAGGCCGACCAGCAGCAGCAGCGGCAGCAGGTAGATCAGCAGCGAGCCGAGCATGCTGCCCTGGTTCACCACCGTGTTGACCTTGGTGTTCTTCGCGTTGAGCGCGTCGAACAGCGGCACGGCGTAGCCGGTCGGGTACTTGGTGATGACCTTGTCGCTGTTGTCGGTGTCGCTGTTGCCGTTCTTCAGCTCGAGGCGCAGCTGCTGCTCGCGGTCATCGATCTGCGCGCTCTTGACGTTGTCACTGTTGATCTGGGCCATCGCCAACGAGGTGTCGACCGGCTTGTAGCCGCGAGTGTCGTCACTGAAATAGAAGAACGACCAGCCCAGCAACAACACCACAGCGATCGCGGTGAGCGTGCGGATCACATTTTTCCGGTTCATCAGCATCGGCCCTCGTGGGCCAGGTCCTTCCATACGCGCAGCTGGAAACCTCAAGGCTACCGCTAGACCAACGAATCACAGTTCCCGGCGGTTCTCTGCCGACATCCGGCGAATGTCGGTTTGCCGCACTCGGCCCTTTCGGCGACCTCACCAGCTGTGCTTGGCTGTGGTGTGCTCACCTCGACCGAGCGGTCAGTTGAGACCAACGGCATCTCGCTGCGGTTGCACGAGGCAGGCGACCAAACCGCGCCGGTCGTCGTCTTGGCCCACGGCTTTCCCGAGCTGGCGTACTCGTGGCGACACCAGATCCCCGCGATCGCGGCGGCGGGTTATCACGTGTTGGCCCCCGATCAACGCGGATACGGCGGCTCCGACCGGCCCGATGCGATCGAGGCCTACGACATACATGCCCTCACCGGCGACCTGGTCGGCCTTCTCGATGCGGTCGGCGCCGAGCGGGCCGTGTTCATCGGCCACGACTGGGGCGCCATGGTGGTGTGGCACACCGCTGTGCTGCACCCGCAGCGCGTCAGAGCGGCCGCAGGCCTGTCGGTACCACCCATTCCCCGGGCCCGGTCGCGCCCCACCGAACGGTGGCGGCAGAAATTCGGCGAGGACTTCTACATGCTGCGCTTCCAGCAACCCGGGCTGGCGGAGGCCGAGATGGAAGCCGACGTGGCCGCGACGATGAGCGCGATGTTCGCCGGGCTGACGACGCGACGAGCACCGCTGCCCGACTGGCTGACCGCTGACGAGTTCGAGCACTACGTGGCGGAATTCGGCAGGACCGGGTTCACCGGCGCGCTGAACTGGTACCGCAACTATGACCGCAACTGGGAATCGACGCCGCAACTCGCCGACGCGAAGATCACGGTGCCCGCGCTGTTCGTCGGCGGCACCGCCGACCCGGTGGGCCCGACGATGAACCCCGCCCGAGCGCACGAGCTGGTCGCGGGGCCCTACACCGAGAAGTGGGTAAAGGGCGCGGGGCACTGGATTCAGCAGGAGCGACCCGAAGAGGTGAACCGGATCCTGCTGGCATTCCTCGAGCAAGTGGAGCAATCATGACCGGTCGGCCGCTGAACTTCGGTGTGTTCATCACGCCGTTTCACCCGGTGGGCCAATCGCCCACAGTCGCATTGGAATACGACCTTGACCGGACCGTGGCGCTGGACAGGCTCGGTTACGACGAAGTGTGGTTCGGCGAGCATCATTCGGGCGGATACGAATTGATCGCGTGCCCCGAGGTGTTCATCGCGGCGGCCGCCGAGCGGACCAAGCACATCCGGCTGGGAACCGGCGTGGTGTCGCTGCCTTACCACCATCCCTTGATGGTGGCCGACCGGTGGGTGCTGCTCGACCATCTCACCCGGGGACGGGTGATGTTCGGCACCGGACCGGGCGCGCTGCCGTCCGACGCCTACATGATGGGCATCGACCCGGTCGAGCAGCGCCGGATGATGCAGGAGTCGCTCGAGGCGATCCTCGCCCTGTTCCGGGCATCGCCAGAGGAACGGATTGACCGGCAGTCGGACTGGTTCACTCTGCGCGACGCGCAACTGCACATCCGGCCGTACACCTGGCCGTACCCCGAAATATCGACCGCCGCAATGATTTCCCCGTCTGGGCCACGGTTGGCCGGTGCACTGGGCACGTCGCTGCTTTCGTTGTCGATGTCGGTGCCCGGCGGTTACGCCGCGCTGGAGAACACCTGGCAGGTGGTGGTCGATCAGGCCGAGAAGTCGGGCCGCGAGACGCCGGACCGTGCCGACTGGCGGGTGCTGGCCATCATGCACCTCGCCGACACCAAGGACCAGGCGATCGACGACTGCACGTACGGGCTGCAGGACTTCGCGAAGTATTTCGGCGCGGCCGGCTTTGTGCCGCTGTCCAATACCAGCGACGGCGCCGTGGGAACGCAGTCGCCACGCGAGTTCGTTGCCGAGTATGCGGGCATGGGCAACTGCTGCATCGGCACTCCCGGCGAGGCGGTGGCCTACATCCACGACCTACTCGACCAGTCCGGCGGATTCGGCACCCTTCTGCTATTGGGCCATGACTGGGCCGCACCGGCGGCCACCTACCACTCGTACGAACTGTTCGCCCGTGAGGTGATGCCGCACTTCAAGGGTCAGCTCACCGCGCCTCGGGCCTCGCATGACTGGGCAAAGGGCATGCGCGACAAGCTACTCGGCCGTGCAGGTGAGGCGATCGTCAAGGCGATCAGCGAGCACACCGACGAACTCAAGGAACGCGAGCAGAACTGATGCGCGCATCGGTGCTGCGCGACGGCAGGATGGTGCTGCGTGAGGACGTGGCCGAACCGGTTCCCGGACCGGGCCAGGTGCTCGTCGGCGTTAAGGCGTGCGGGATCTGCGGCTCGGATCTGCACTTCGCCAAACACGGCGCGGACGTCATCGAAATGAACAGCCGGATCGAGGGCTTCGGCGGCGGGGCGATGGCCATCGACCTCGACCGCGACATCTTCATGGGCCACGAGTTCAGCGCCGAGGTGCTCGAGGGGGGTCCCGACACCGAAGCCCCTGCCGCAGGCACTCTGGTCACGTCGCTGCCGGTGCTGGTGTCTGCCACCGGCGTCGAGCCGATCGTCTACTCCAACAGCACGATCGGGGGCTACGCCGAGCGGATGCTGCTGTCCGCGCCGCTGCTGACCCCGATCCCGAACGGACTGGACCCGCGGCACGCCGCGCTCACCGAACCGATGGCTGTCGGCCTGCACGCGGTGAACAAGTCCGCGATCCAGCGTGGCGAGGCAGCGCTGGTGCTGGGCTGCGGTCCGATCGGGCTTGCGATCGTCGCCGGGCTGCGCCACCGCGGTGTGGAAAGCATTGTCGCGGCCGACTTTTCAGCGCACCGCCGTGAACTGGCGCGGACCCTGGGCGCCACCGCCACCGTCGACCCCGCCGACGGCTCCCCGTTCGACAACGCCAGGCCGGCGGTGGTTTTCGAAGCGGTCGGCGCGCCCGGCGTCATCGACGACATCCTGCGCCGCGCGCCCGTCGGGGCACGCGTCGTCGTCGCAGGTGTCTGCATGCAGCCCGACACCTTCCACCCGTATTTCGCGATCGCCAAGCAGATCAATGTGCAGTTCGTGTTGGCGTACGACCCGACCGAGTTCACCGCTTGCCTGCAGGCCATCGCCGAGGGCGACATCGACGTGGCGCCGCTGATCACCGGTCAGGTCGATCTGAGCGGCGTTGGCACGGCGTTCGACGAGCTGGCGCATCCCGATGCGCACTGCAAGATCCTTGTGACTCCCTGACGGTAGGGTGCCAGGCATGCGCACCCGTCTGCTTCTCATCGTTGCGGCGGCGCTTGCCGCAGTTGGTCTCTCGGCATGCGACTCGACATCCGGGCCGACGGGCTCATCCGACAAGGAAACCCGTCAGGTAACGGTCGTCGGGGCCGGCGAGGTGCAGGGCGCGCCCGACACGCTCAACGTCAACGCGTCGATCGAGTTCGTCGCAGCCGACGTCAGCGGCGCAATGAACCAGACCAGCGAGCGTCAACGGGCGGTCATCGATGCGTTGGTGGGCGCAGGCATCAACCGCAAGGACATCAGCACCTCGAACGTCAGCCTGCAGCCACAGTTCGCGGGCGGCGACAGCACAACCATCGTCGGTTACCGGGCCAACAATTCGATCGACGTGAAGATCCGCAAGCTCGACACTGCGTCGCAGATCCTGGCGTCGATCATCGAAACCGGTGGCGACGCCACCCGGATCAACTCGGTGAACTATTCGCTCGACGACGACTCACAACTGGTCAAGGACGCGCGCGCGCGGGCGTTCAACGATGCCAAGGACCGCGCCCAGCAGTACGCGCAGCTGTCCGGGCTCGACCTCGGCAAGGTCATCTCGATCACCGAGTCGGGCGGGGCGACGCCGCCGACACCGGTGCCGAACTTCAAGGGCGCCGAGATGGCCGCGGTGCCCGTGGAACCCGGCCAGCAGACCGTGAATTTCTCGGTGACAGTGATCTTCGAGCTGACCTGAGTTCAGCGCGCCGTCAGGCAGGCGACACCACCACCGGGATGCCATTGAGCACCGCGGTGCCCGACAGCGGGTCGAGTTGTCCGCCGTCGTTGAGCTGGTTGACGTTCACACCGGGTTGATCGGCGGCCACGCCTTGGCGCGTGCCGCCGCGGTCGTGTCCCCAACCGTGCGGCAGCGACACGACGCCACGCCGCATACCCGGTGCGAGCTCGATCGGTGCCAGCAGATCGCCACCGGGCCCCTTGATCGACGCGTTGTCCGTCAAACCCAGCTCGGCGGCATCGTCGGGATGGATCTGCAGCGTGCAGCGGTTGGTGCCACCGGCCAGCGCGGGCAGGTTGTGCATCCAGCTGTTGTTGGAGCGCAGATGCCTGCGACCGATCAGCACGAAGCCGTTGTCGCCGCGGCTCAGCGAATCGCGTAGCCGCGGCACCTCAACCGTCAGCGCCTCCGGCGCCAGTTCGATTCGGCCAGAACGTGTTTTGAGCACCTCGGGGATCCGCGGCGCCAGCGGCCCGAAGTCGACGCCGTGCGGCGCCGCCTTCAGCCGCTCGAGGGTCAGGCCGTCGGGGTGGGTACCGAAGGCATCGCCGTAGGGGCCGAGCCGCAGCATCATGTCGAGTCGGCGTTCGTGTCCAGGTCCGTCGATGAGCATCGCGACCATTTCGTCGACCGCCCGCCCGGCAACCGGCGAATGGGGGTCCGCGGACTCCTTCTCGAGGGTGGTCGCGATGACCTGCTGGTCGACCAGCCCCGGATCACCGTCGTGGCCGAGGCCATAGAGGATCAGCACCACCCGGGACAGAATCTCGGGTTCGTCGGGTCGCCCGTCCAACGGCAGCGCGGGCGGCGAGTAACGCGCGTTGTTGCGCACCGCGAGGTTGTTGAGCGCGAAGTCGTAGTGTCCGGTCCGCGACGGTGGAGGCGGCGGCAGGATCAAATCGGCATGGCGCGTCGTCTCGTTGAGATACGGGTCGATGCTGAGCATGAAGTCCACGCTGTCGAGGGCTCGGTCGAGGCGGTCGCCGTCAGGGGCCGAGAGCACCGGGTTGCCCGCAATCGTGATCATCGCCTTGATCCTGCCGTCGCCGGGGGTATCGATCTCCTCGGCGAGCGCGGCGGCGGGCAGTTCCGAGAGCACCTCGGGATATCCGGAGACGCGGCTGTGCCAGCGCCCGGTCGCGAAGCCCTTGCCCGGCCCGGCGGGTCGCGTTGCCTGCATCGCGGCTCCGAGCGGAAACATCGCGCCGCCCGGCCGGTCGAGATTGCCCGTCAGCACGTTGATGACGTCGACGAGCCAACTGCCGATCGTGCCGAATTCGACTGTGCAGGTACCGATTCGGCCGTACACCGCGGCCGATGGCGCCGCGGCGATCTCACGTGCCATGGCGCGGATCTCATCGGCCCTTACGCCGCAGTGCGCGGCCACCGCTTCCGGCGAGAACCCGTCGGCCAGCACACGGACCTGATCAACGCCGTTGACGTGCTCGGCCACTCCGCCGAGATCCGGTGCGATCAGGTCTTCTTCGAACAGCACGTGGACAACCGCGAAAAGCAGCGCAGCGTCAGTGCCGGGCCGCGGGGCGATGTGGCGATCGGCGAACTCCGCGGTGCGGGTGCGGGCCGGGTCGATGACGGTGAGCTTACCGCCGCGCTTACGCAGCGCACGCAGCTTGCCGGGGAAATCGGCGGCGGTGGCCAGACTGCCGTTGGAGACAAGGGGATTCGCGCCGATGATGACCAGGTGGTCGGTGCGGTCGAGGTCGGGCACGGTGAATGCGACGGGGCTGCCGAACATATGGCCCAATGCGACGTGTTTGGGCATCTGGTCCAGCGTGCTCGCGCTGAACAGTTGGCGGGTGCCCAACGCTCGGATGATCAACGGCGGGTAGAGGCTGCCCGCGATCGAGTGGGCGTTCGGGTTGCCGAGGTAGACACCGACCGACGCGCCGCCGTTGTCACGAACGACCGCGCCGAGGCGCTCGGCGACGACGGTGTAGGCCTCCTCCCAGGTGGCCTCGGTCAGCTGGCCGCCGCGACGGATCATCGGCGCGGTCAACCTGTCGGGATCGTTGTCGAGTTCGGCGAAGCTGGCGCCCTTCGGGCAGATGAAGCCGTGGCTGAAGACGTCCTCGCGGTCGCCGCGCGCTGCCGTCACCCGGCCATCGGAGATGGTGAGCGTCAGGCCGCAGGTGGCTTCGCACAGTGGGCAGATCCGCAGGGCTGTTTCCGTCATTGAGCTATCTTGCGTCGCGAAGCCCGATCCGCGCCATTACCCGGCACATAACCGACGCCTCTGGGCTCGGAATGCACGTTTTGTACGCGCCTACTCGTACTTTGTCGCCAAAACGTGCATTTCGGCGGGCCGGGCTGGGTTGGCGGGCCGGGTCAGGCCTGCTCGTAGACCTTGGGATCGAGCGTTCCGATGTACGGCAGGTCGCGGTAGCGCTCGGCATAGTCGAGCCCGTAGCCGACGACGAACTCGTTGGGGATGTCGAAGCCGACGTAGGCGATGTCGACGTCGGCGCGCACGGCGTCGGGCTTGCGCAGCAGCGTGCACACCCGAAGCGATCGCGGACGCCGCGTGGCGAGGTTGCGCAGCAGCCACGACAGCGTCAGCCCGGAGTCGACGACGTCCTCGACGATCAGCACGTCACGGTCGTTGATGTCGCGGTCGAGGTCCTTGAGGATGCGCACCACACCCGACGACGATGTCGACGAACCGTACGAGCTCACCGCCATGAACTCCAGCTGGGTGGGCAGCGGAATCGCCCTCGCGAGGTCGGTGACGAAGAAGACTGCACCCTTGAGCACCGTGATGATCAGAAGGTCCTGTGCGTTCGCGGTGACCGCGTCGCGGTAGTCCGCGCCTAGCTGCGCGCCGAGTTCGGCGACCTTGTCCTGAATCGCCTGCGATGAGAGCAATACCGACTTGATGTCGCCGGGGTACAGCTCCGTGGGTTGGTCGACCACGTCCACAGCGTGCCACACCTTCACACCGGTTCGGTGTGCAGCGTCAGCATCCCGTCACGACGCGCGGCGATCAGGCGGCGGCTGCGCAGCGGAGAACCGACGGCCACGCCGCCCTGACCGCGCCACGCGATGACCAGAGTGTCGACCCCGCGAATCTGTTTATCGGTCAGCCCGCTCGCACCCCCTGCCAGCAACCAGCCGCGAATCACCCTGCGTCGGACCGCCTCCGGCAACACCGCCAACCGGGCGGTGTCGAGCGCGCCGCCTGTCCCGACCGCTGCCAACGCCTCGGCCGCCAGCCCGTCGAGCGTGTCGGTGTCTTCACGCAGCGCGGTCGCGGTGCGGGCCAGCGCCTCGGCGACCCCGCCGCCGAGCACGTCCTCCAACAGGGGCAGCACCTCGGTGCGCAGCCGGGTCCGGGTGAACCGACGATCGACATTGTGCGGGTCGTGCCACGGCGAGAGCCCTAGTTCGCCGCATGCCGCGTGGGTCACTGCGCGGCGGACCCCGAGCAATGGGCGCCACCACGGCGGATCACTCGGCCGCATGCCTGCGATCGACCGCGGCCCCGATCCCCTACCGAGCCCGAGCAGCACCGTCTCCGCCTGGTCGTCGAGCGTGTGCGCCAGCAGCACCGGCGCACCGTCGCGCGCGGAGTCCAGTGCGCGGTAACGGGCGGTGCGCGCGGCGGCCTCGGGACCGCCCTCGGTGCCGACGTCGATGCAAAGCACCTGGGCGCCAACGCAACCCAAAGCCAACGCTTGTTCCCGTGCGGTCGCCGCGACGTGGCCAGAATCGGGTTGAAGCCGATGGTCGACGATCAATGCGGTGGTCGGTTTCGCCGACGCGGCCACCGCGGTCAGGGCCAGCGAGTCGGCGCCACCGGACAGTGCGACACACCAGTGGTCGTCGGCGGTGCCGAAGTCGCTGACGAAGGTGGCCAGCGCCGCCTTCAGCTTCGCTACAGCACCCTGTCGATCCATCGCTGCGGCTCGTCGATTTCGGTTGGCAGCGGCAAACTTTCGGCGCTCGACCAGACGGCGTTGAACCTGGCCATCCCGACCCGCCCGACGACATGGTCGACGAAAGCCTTGCCACGGGTGTACTGGCTCAGCTTCGCGTCGAAGCCCAGTAGCGCCCGCACCAGGCGTTGCAGGGGAGGCTGTTTACGTCTGCGGCGCTCGTCGAACCGGCGCCGGATGGTGCCGACGGTGGGCACCACCGCCGGGCCCACCGCGTCCATCACATGGTCGGCATGGCCTTCCAGCAGCGTGCCGAGAACCAACAGTTGGTCGAGCGCGCGTCGCTGCGGTTCAGACTGCACCGCCCGCAACAGGCCGAGCACACCGGCCGAATTCGGTTCGGGCGCAACGCCGTCGCGCTTGTTGCGGACCAACTCGGCAAGCCGGCTGACCACCTGGGTGACGTCCTGGGCCGCGTCCTCGGTCAGCACGGCGAGCGAGGCAGACATGTGCTCGGCCAGCCAGGGGTTGGCCCGGAACTGGACCCGGTGGGTGACTTCGTGCAGGCACACCCAGAGCCGGAAATCAGCTGGCAATACCCGTAATTGGCGTTCGACGGCGATCACGTTCGGGTAAACCAGCAGCAGTTCGCCGCCGTTCGGTCCGAACGGGTCGTACTGACCGAGGATGCCCGATGAGATGAACGCCAGCACGGCGCCGGTCTGCGCGCCGGTGATGCGGCTGGTGACGAGGCCGCGGGGGCTCTGCGTGCCGCCGGTCATCACCCGCATGGATTGCGTTGCGGCGCGGATCCATTCGACGCGGTCGACGACGCGGGCCTCGGGGATGTCACCGCCCTCGTTGAGCTCGGTGACCTCGCGAACCGGCAACTCGGCGGTGCGGGACGCCTCGGCCAGCTGGTCGATGACCTGTCTGCGGGTGTAGTCGGTGGCCGCCGGACCGGGCCGGGCGAGTTTGGCGCCCACCGTCGCGGCGAACTGCCAGTCGACGGCGCGGCCGATGGTCAGGCTGGGCTTGGCGCGGCTCATCCGCTGCACCCGCAGGACCGCAGCGCCGCGGCCAACGCGTCGATTGCCGTTCGGCCCGTCGGCCCGGCGTTGTTCGAGATGAACGCGAACGTGAGCACCCGCCCGCTGTCGTCGGTGACGATGCCGGCCAACGAATTGGTGCCCGTCAGCGAGCCGGTCTTGGCCCTCAGGTATCCGGCAGCAGCCCGGCCCGCGTCGGTGTCGAGGTAGCGGTTGGACAGCGTGCCGCTGCCCCCTGCGATCGGCAGCACATCGAGCAGAGGACGCAGTTTGGGCTGATCGTCGCCCGCGGCCGCGTTCACCACCTCGTCGAGGGTTTCGGCGGTCAGCCTGTCGTCGACCGACAGTCCGCTGGAGTCGAGCAGATGCACGTTGCCGATGTCGATCCTGGCCTTCTCGAGTTCGCTGAGCACCGCCTGTACGGCACCGTCGAAACTCTGCGGTTCGTCGGCCTGGGCGGCGACCTCCCGGCCGATCGACTCGGCCATCACGTTGTCGGACTCGTTCATCATCTGGCGCAGCCGCTCGATCAGGGGTGGTGATTGCACCGACGCGATCTCCTGGCCGCCACGCAGCCCGTTGGGCAGCACGGTGACGGTGGCGGGATCCACCCTCAGCGCGATGGCCAGCGCGCGGCCCGCGTCGAGGGCGGGTGTCATGGAACGTCCGGACTCGACGCTGACCGGTTGCGTGCGGCCGCCGTCGAGCATCACGGCTTCCATCGGCGCGATGTCCCCGCCCGCGATGTCGGCGGGATCCCAGCCCGGGGCCATGGTCGGCCCGCTGTAAGCGCTGGTGTCAACCTGCACGGCGGTGACGTCGACGCCACTGCGCCGGACCTGGTCGGCCAGGTCGCTGATCCTGGCCGCACCCCTGTACCAGCTGGGTTGGCCCGGCGCAGCCGCCGACAGCGTCGGGTCACCGCCGCCCTTGAGCACAATGACGCCGGGCCGCCCGCTTGACAGCACGCGGGTGGTCAGCCGGGCATCGCGGTCGAGCGCCAGCAGAGCCGCCGCGGTGGTCAGCGTCTTGTTCACCGATGCGGGCTGCATCGGCACATCTGCCCCCTGCGCCCACAACTGTGCGCCCGTGATCGCGTCGGTGACCCGACCGGTCAGCATGCCGAGGTTGGGGTCGGCCACCAACGGCGCCAGCATCGCGGCCAGCAGGTCAGGCGTCGGCTTGGCCGCGGAGTCACCGACCGGGACCACGCCGGGGGCGGCGGTCGCCGCGGCAGGTGCCGGCTTGACGGCCTGCGCATCGCTGGTCGAATTGCCGGTGGAGAGCACGGCGGCCACCACGACCACGGCGGCCACCAGTATCAGCACTACCATGCCGATCACCACATGCGTCGATCGCCGCCACTGCGTCGGCCGCATAACTCTCCTGCTCTGTTGACCACACCCTCACAGCAGCGTATCGCTCCGTTAGGGTGAGGCCCGACCCTCAACACCTGAGCACATGCGTTAGGAGCCGCCGCGGTGGAGTTCGACGTCGTCATCGAGATTCCGAAGGGATCCCGCAACAAATACGAGGTGGACCACGCCACCGGCCGCGTGAAGCTGGACCGCTACCTGTTCACGCCGATGGGTTATCCGACCGATTACGGCTTCTTCGAGAACACCCTCGGTGAGGACGGGGATCCGCTGGACGCGCTGGTCCTGTTGCCGGAGTCGGTGTTCCCGGGGTGCATCGTCGAGGCCCGCCCGGTGGCGATGTTTCGCATGACCGACGAGGCGGGCGGCGACGACAAGTTGTTGTGCGTGCCCGCCGGTGATCCGCGCTGGGACCACATTCAGGATGTCGACGATGTGCCCGCCTTCGAACTCGAAGCGATCAAGCACTTCTTCGTGCATTACAAGGACCTGGAACCAGGCAAGTTCGTCAAGGCCGCCGACTGGGTGGGCCGCGCAGAGGCCGAGGCCGAGTTGAAGGCGTCCGTGGAGCGCTTCGAACAGGCCGGGCACCAGCCGTCCCACTGATTTTTCCTGGCTGTAACACGCGGTAACCTCGGCGTGCTTTGCACGCTTGAAGATTGCTGTGTGTTGATGCATCAGGGGATCGGCCTGGACGCGTTCAACGCCATGCCGATGCGCCGGGCTGTGCATGCGATCTACGAATGCTGCTACAGCGTGCCGCTGGCCGCCGACTTGGCGCGCGGCCGCCCGTACGACGGCCACGATCAGTTGTTCCGGCATGCCGACACCCTGTTGTTCGGGCTGTCAGAGGATTCGATCGACTCGATCCTGCAGGCCTATCCCGACGTGGGGCGGCGGCCCGGAAGTGAGAAGTCCGCGGCCGAACAGTGCGCGGTGTGGTGTGACCAACCCGAGGTGATGGAGAAGCTCACCGCCGCCTCCAGGCGCTACCTCGACCACTTCGGCTTCGGCTTCGTGATGTTCGTCAACGGCTACCGCGCACAGGACGTGTTGGCCACCATGACCGACCGCCTGCACAACGACTACGAGACCGAGCGCAAGATCGTGCGCAACGAGTTGGCACGCATCAACAGGACCCGGCTCGAGCGCATGCTCGGCCCGGAGGGCGGCTACGACAACTGGTGAGGCTAGGCCGCCTGCCAGTCCCGGATCGCGGTGTCCTGCTTCCTGCCGAGTTCGAGTACCAGGTCTTCGGGCGCGGGATCATTTGCCGCGCCCGCGAATTCGATGGTGGTGGCGGTATTGCCCTCGGTGAAGGACAACACCGTCACGGATTTCGAACCGTCCGGTGACATCCCGGTCAGCATGGCCCCGCCCGAGCCGACGGCAGCGGGTTGGGACTTGCCGTCGGCGACCGCCAGTTGCCCCCTCGCGCCCTCCAGCGCGGCAGTCGCCGCCTGTGCGTCGGACAGCACGAGGATGTTGCTCGTGATCGTGCGACTGCCGTCGCGGTGGGTGTGGACCGTCTCGACGCCCGGCTGCCCGTTGGGGTTGAACACCGCGGGTGCGGCGTTGTAGGCAAGCGAGTCGGTGATCAGGTTCGGGTCCACCGGTAGTGTGCTCAAATCGCCGGGTTGTGCTGCGGCATAACCGAACCCGTTGAATGCCAGCACCGCGGCGCCAACGATTCCGACTGCCATTGTGCGAAGGTTCTTCACGACGCGCTCCAATCGATCAGCAGGGGTAGCAGGCCCACCCGCGCCAGCCGTCGCGCCAGATCCACCCCGGCCCGCACCCCATCGCGCCGGTGGTGCCGTGGCAGTCGAGCATCTGCACTTCGGGCCCCGCCGGTCGGGCCGGCTGCGTGGTCACAGAGGTATCGTGTGAGCTCTGCGCCGCGTACGCGGTCTGCGCGGTGGCCACCGAGCCGAACATCATCGCGGTGATGGCAAGGGCCATGCCGAATTTGCGCATCGGACTTCCTCCCCCATGCTGGAAACAGGCACTCCGGACGGTACGCCGCACCCATGTGCGATTAGACGTATTGAGCAAATATGCGCGTGCTCCCGTTCGCGATTCGGCGCCCGCGATCACCGCTTTCATCGCATGATGTGCCGATGAACGATGACGTCAACGGTCACTGCGACAGCAGATTCGCCATCCTCGCCGAGGCGCTGGCCGACGAACTCGGCAAGGGCGAGGAACTCGGCGCCTCGATCGCCGTCGACGTCGACGGTGAGTCGGTGGTCGACATTTGGGGCGGCCATGCCGATCGCGCAAAGACAACACCGTGGGACCGCGACACCATCGTCAACTTCTTTTCGTGCACCAAGACGCTGACCGCCCTTGCCGCGTTGATCGCCATCGACCGCGGCACCATCGACGCATTCGCGCCCGTCGCCAGGTACTGGCCGGAGTTCGCCCAGAACGGCAAACAGGACATCGAGGTCCGTCACCTGATGTCCCACACGTCGGGTGTCTCCGGTTGGGAGCCGCCGTTCGCCATCGAGGACATGTACGACTGGGGAAAAGCGACGGACCACCTGGCACGCCAGCAGCCGTGGTGGACACCGGGGTCCGCCTCCGGCTATCACGCTGTCAACTACGGACACCTGATCGGCGAGGTGATCCGGCGCGTCACCGGCAGGACGCTCAAGGAGTTCGTCCGCGACGAGATAGCGGCGCCGCTGGACGCCGACGTGCAGATCGGTGCGCGCGACGACGATTTCCACCGCATCGCCGAACTCATCCCTCCCCCGCCGTTGGACATCCCACTCGATGCGATGCCCGCCGACCACCCGATGATGAAAACGTTCGCGTCGTTTCCGCCTGACACCAACGGTGCGGCGATCGCCGAGACCGCCGCATGGCGGCGCGCGGATATCGGCGGGGCCAACGGACACGGTAACGCCCGCGCGCTCGCACGCGCCTTGTCACCGATCTCGTTGAGAGGCAAGGCAAACGGCACGCAATTTGTCAGCGAGGACACGGTCGATCTGATCTTCGATGAGCAGTCCAACGGCGTGGACGCCGTGCTCATGATCCCGCTGCGGTTCGGCATCGGCTTCGGATTGCCATGTCCGGCAAGCGTTCCGGGCATTCCCGAAGGGAAGATATGTTTTTGGGGCGGCTGGGGCGGCTCGATGGCGATCATGGATCTCGACCGCCGCGCGACACTGACCTACGTGATGAACAGGATGGGCCCGGGCACCACCGGAACCGAGCGCACCAACCGGTACGCCGGACTCATCTACCAGGCGCTTGGCTGACCGGCGCAGCGGGCTTGGCGCGTAGCCGCCTGGCGTAGTTCATCGCAGGCTTCTCGACGAGGTAGTACGTCACGGTCGCGGCGAGGATCGTCACGGTGAGCAGCAGCACGATGTTGCGCAGCATGCCGTGCAGGGTGTCGCCCGCCATCCACCCGAGCTTGCCCAACAGAAGCAGCATGGGGAAGTGCCACAGATACGCCGACAGCGAGATCTCGCCGACGTAGCGGATCGGCCGGGCGTCGAGGAACGTCGCCAACTTCGACTTGCGGCCGTGCGCAAGGGGCACCACGACGACGAGGATCATCAGAGCGGCGACCACACCGACTCCTGCCGTCACGAATTGCACCGCGATGCCGAAGAACGCCGCGCTGACCACCAACACCGGCAGGATCGCCGCGGCACTGAGCATCCGGATGCGTCGGCTGATCCGCTCGGGCAGCGCACCGCGCTCGATTGCGACGAATACGATCGCGGCGAACATTCCCATCGCGAAGTTGTCCGCGTTGGTCAGGATGCTCTTGGTGAAGACGGCGGCGATGTTCGGCCCCCAGTTGAGCAGGATGAAGTCGGTGGTTCCGGCATAGCGGTTCAGCACCGGAATGAATGCGCGGCCGATCAAGCCGACCACCAACAAAATGGTGGGTGCCACCATGGCCACCACGAACGGATTTCGCGCGCTGTTCCTGCGCAACCCGAACACCGTGAGCGCCAGCAGCGGTAGGCACAGATAGAACGCGTACTCCAGCGTCAGCGACCACGACGGCCCGATGCCGGTCTGAATGTAGGCCGGAAAGTACGTCTGCACCAGGGCGAGGTTGGCCAGTAATTCCCCAGGGGCAGTGATGGCGCCGATCCCCGTCTTGGCGTCGTCCGGCATCAGCGCCGCGTTGTCAATGTAAGAAAGCCGCAGAACGAAATTCACGATCAGAAAAATGACCAGATATGCCGGCATGATCCGGGCCAGGCGGTGCACCGCGTAATCGCGCACGTTCGGCATGCGCGCCGACGACCGCTCAGCAACCACATTTCGGACATGCGGCAGGAACAACAGGAAACCACTTAGCACGAAGAAGTACACCAAGGAGAAACCGAAGACATTCGTCTTCCAGACCTGCGCGGTGTGCTTGGTGTAGTAACCCGTGACGTGGGTGATCGCGATGCTCAGGCACAGCAGGCCGCGCACCCCGTCGAGCCCGATGATCCTGGCCCGCCTGTGCGTTGGCTGAGGCGCATCGACCTTCGCCGTGCCCGCCTCGGTCGAGTCGGGGGCCGATCGGGTGGTCATCGCACCCCGTAATTGACGCAGAGAGCAAATAAGCGCAAAACACGCCCCTGTTTCGTAAAATGTCGGCTAACCTGCTGCGCCATCGTCACAGCAACCTAATTCTGCGACCGGCCAGCTAAGAAACTGTACATCGAAGGTGGTAGTTTCGCACGCAAGAAGGTCCATACTTTGTACCACCGCTTGTGGTCGAGGCGCGAAAACGGTATCGCCGCAATAAGTACAGTTACGTGGCCGAGTAACGCTATCCGGCTTCGATTAGGTACAACTCACGCGTGACGGCTACCGTGGCTAACCGACTGCCGAATGCGGTGCGACCTCACGACGCTCGCGGCTGGTCGTGGCGGGTCAGTAGGCGCAGCACTTCGCGCCCGAGCTCGCGCAAATCCTGCCGCGGCGCGGCGGGAATCAGCGTGACGCCGTCGGCGACGTCGGCCCGCGAGATATCCGAGATCAGGCCAGCCAGCCCGTCGACAGTGCCGGCATACTGCACGGTCTGCCGCGCCGGCTCGAGAACGCTTCGCGCCGAACGGAAGTCGCCTGCCACGGCGACGGTGACGTCAAGGATCACCGCCAGGTCGTCACCGTCTGCCTTGATCCGCGCCCTGGCCCGCCGCGCTTGTTGCAGATCGGCCGCGGCGACGCGCACCGTGGGCTGCTCGCCATCGGTCAGTTCACTCCAGTCGCCGCTCGGCGAGTTCGCCACGAATAGCCGCACGTCGGTCACGGTAGGAAAACACGCCGCCGGCGTCGACGATTCCGCTCAGGGGGAATCCAACGTCTGCTTTTCGGGGTCGTTGGCTTCCTTTTTCGCGTCGTGCACCCGCGTCTTGTACAGGCTGGCGGCCGTGGTGACCATCAGCGTCACCACGATGACGCCCAGGCTCACCAGCGTCGGGATATCGGGGACCGGCACGTGCTCGCCGCCGTTGATGAACGGCAGTTCATTCTCGTGCAGGGCGTGCAGCAGCAGCTTCACGCCGATGAAGGCCAGGATGATCGCGAGGCCCTGCGACAGGTAGACCAGCCGCTTGAGCAGGTCGCCGAGCAGGAAGTACAGCTGGCGCAAACCCATCAGCGCGAACACGTTGGCGGTGAACACCAGGTACGGCTGCTGAGTCAGGCCGTAGATCGCGGGGATCGAGTCCAGCGCGAACAGGAGGTCGGTGGTGCCGAGCGCGACGATGACCAGGAACATCGGCGTCATCAGCCGCTTGCCGTTGTCCTTGATCCACAACCGCAGGCCGCCGTCCCACTTGTCGGTGAGTTTCAGGTGGCTGCGGGCGAACCGGACGACGAAGTTCTCGGCGTCGTCGTCATGGTCGGTGTCGCGGACCAGGCTGACCGCGGTGTAGATCAGGAAGGCGCCGAAAAGATAGAACACCCATGAGAACTGGTTGATGGCCACCGCGCCGAGCGCGATGAAGATGCCGCGGAAGATCAACGCCAGGATGATGCCGACCAACAGCGCCTGCTGCTGATACTTCTTCGGCACCTTGAAGCTGGCCATGATGATCAAGAAGATGAACAGGTTGTCCACGGACAGGCTGTACTCGGTCAGCCAACCTGCGAAGAACTCCAGCCCGTACTGGCTGCCGTGGTAAAACCAGGTCCACAACCCGAATCCCACCGCGAGCGCGACATAGAACGTCAGATACCCGGCCGTCTCGCGTTTCGACGGTTCGTGCGGCCGACGACCGATCACGATCACATCGAACAGCAGCACAGCGATCGTCACGCCCAGCGTGATGGTCCACTCGAGTTGGGTTACCTGCATTGATTGAGCCTCCGGCCGTCGTTGAACGCCGGAGGTCTCTTCCACCTGCGGTAATCGAACAGCAGGCCCGCGGCGCCGGTCGACCGAATGCGGTCGACGTGGTGACGACACAGCGGCGAAGGAATACTCCCCTCCGTTGCCCAGTGTGCCAGCTATGTGCCCCGATCGAAAACGGGGGCGTGTGAACATACGGTTACCCCCGTGGCCGACGCTCAACTCCCCGGTGTTTTCGCAGACGTTCAACCGCTGCTCGAGCACTACGGCTACCTCGGCGTGGCCGGCATGTTGTTCCTCGAAGATTTCGGCGTGCCGGTGCCCGGCGAGATCATGCTGATCGCCGCCGCCGTGTTCGCCGGTGCGGGCCAGATGAACCTCGCCGTGGTGTTCCTGGTCGCCGTGTTGGCCGCGGTACTCGGCGACAACATCGGCTTCGTCGTCGGCCACTTCGGTGGGCGGCCGCTCGCGGAGCGGTTCGGCCGCTACGTCTTGTTGACTCCGCAGCGACTGGACCGCGCCGAGGCCTTCTTCGACCGGCACGGCGGCAAGATCGTCACCGTCGCCCGCTTCATCGACGGGTTGCGTCAGATCAACGGACTGCTCGCGGGCATCGTCGGCATGCACTGGCTGAAGTTCCTCGGCTACAACGCCCTTGGTGCGGTGCTCTGGGTGGGCGCATGGTGCGCGCTGGGATACCTTGCGGGCGAGCACATCGTCGACATCTACGACACGTTCGAACGGTACAAGTGGTACGTCGTCGCCGCAGGCGTCGTCGTTGTCGCAATTGTGATCACGCGCCGCGTGCGGCGCCATCGCACCGGGCGCGCGGCTTAGTAACTTGTACTCGTGACGACGGAAGTAAACGGGCGCCGACCGCAGGTGCCTGCGCAGTACCTGCTGTCGTCGTCTGCGCCGGAACCGCGCACCTTGATCGACATCCTCTACGACACGGCGGCCCGCTATCCGGATGCGCCCGCACTCGACGACGGCGAGGTCCAGCTCACCTACGCCGAGCTGATCGCCGACATCGAAGAGAGCGTCGAATGGCTGGCCGCGCGCGGCATCGGCAGGGGCGACCGCATCGGCGTCAGGATGCCATCGGGCAGTTATGCGCTGTATGTGGCGATCCTCGCGACGCTGGCCGCGGGCGCGGCGTACGTGCCGGTCGACGCCGACGACCCCGACGAGCGCGCCGCACTGGTCTTCGGTGAGGCCGGGGTGGTGGGCGTCATCACCGAGAGGGGTCTAGCCAGGGCGCAGGGCGAGTCGCGCGGCTGGCGGGCCGCGGCGCCGCTGGGTCGCGACGACGCGTGGATCATCTTCACGTCCGGATCCACCGGCACCCCGAAGGGTGTCGCCGTCACCCATCGCAGCGCCGCGGCGTTCGTCGATGCGGAAGCGCAGATGTTCTTGCAAGACAACCCGATTGGGCCGGGCGATCGGGTGCTGGCCGGACTCTCGGTGGCGTTCGACGCATCGTGTGAAGAGATGTGGCTGGCCTGGCGGCACGGGGCCTGTCTGGTGCCCGCGCCGCGCTCGCTGGTCCGCAGCGGCATGGACCTGGGCCCGTGGCTGGTGTCCCGCGACATCACCGTCGTATCGACCGTGCCGACGCTGGCGGCGTTGTGGCCTGCCGAGGCGCTCGAAGCCGTGCGCCTGCTGATCTTCGGCGGGGAGGCGTGCCCGCCGGAACTGGCCGAACGCCTGGCTGTCGAGGGCCGCGAGGTGTGGAACACCTACGGTCCGACCGAGGCGACCGTGGTGGCCAGTGCGTCGCTCCTGAACGGGAAAACCGCGGTGAGCATCGGGCTGCCGCTGCGAGGTTGGGATTTGGCCGTCGTCGACAGAGACGGCACGCCGGTAGCTTCCGGCGAGGTCGGTGAACTCGTCATCGGCGGCGTCGGGCTGGCCCGCTACCTCGACCCGGCCAAAGACGCCGAGAAGTATGCGCCGATGCCCACGCTCGGATGGTCACGCGCCTACCGGACCGGCGACCTGGTCCGGCTGGAAGACGACGGCTTGTACTTCGTCGGCCGGGCCGACGATCAGGTCAAGGTGGGCGGACGTCGCATCGAACTCGGTGAAGTCGACACCGCACTGGTGAACCTGCCCGGCGTGAGCGGCGGGGCGGCCGCCGTGCGGAGGACCGCAAGCGGCACACCGCTGTTGGTCGGCTACGTGGCGAGCGCCGACCCGGCCTTCGACATCGGCAAGGCACGTGCCGCGCTGACGCAGACGCTGCCCGCGGCGCTTGTGCCACGGCTGGTGCTCCTCGAGGAACTGCCCACCCGCACCTCGGGCAAGGTGGACCGCAATGCGCTGCCATGGCCGCCGCCCGGCGGCACCGATGCCGCAGGCGAGCCTGATCTCGGCGGCACCATGGGATGGCTGGCCGGGCTGTGGCGCGAGATCCTCGCGGCGCCGATCGACGGGCCTGAGGCGGACTTCCACGCGCTCGGCGGCGGCTCGCTGTCCGCCGCGCAATTGGTGGCGGCGATGAGACAGCGCTATCCGCAGGTCACCGTCGCCGATCTCTACGACCATCCCCGGCTCGGATCGCTGGCCGGCTATCTCGACGAGCTGGATCCGCCACCCGCGGTGCAGACCCGCGTCGTGAAGCCGACGCCGCGGTTGACGCAGGCCACGCAGATTGCGCTGTCGCTGCCGCTGGCCACACTGACCGGGCTGCAGTGGGTCATCTGGCTGGCCCTGCTGAACAACATCGTCGCGCGACTACATCCGCTGCCGTGGCTGAGGCCGGTGAACTGGTGGTTCGTCGCGATCGGCTTCCTGCTCGTCATCGCCCCGCTGGGTCGGATGTCCGTCGCGGCGTTGGGTGCGCGGATCCTGCTCGGCGGGCTCGAGCCCGGCACCTACCGCCGCGGCGGATCGGTGCACCTGCGGGTCTGGCTGGCCGAGCGGTTGGCGGATGCCAGCGGTGCAGAGAATCTGGCCGGTGCGCCATGGCTGGTGTACTACGCCCGCATGCTCGGCAACAAGGTGGGCAAGGGCGTCGACCTGCACTCCGCCCCGCCGGTGACCGGGATGCTGCGGCTCGGGCACCGCGCGTCCATCGAACCCGAGGTGGATCTGTCGGGCCACTGGATCGACGGCGATCTGTTCCACGTCGGGCCGATCACGGTCGGTAACGACGCCACCATCGGGGCCCGCACCACGCTGCTGCCAGGCGCCGTCGTCGGCAAGAACGCAGACGTGGCACCCGGGTCCGGTGTGGTCGGCAAGGTCAAGAACGGGCAGTACTGGAGGGGCTCCCCCGCGGTGAAGTCCGGCAAGGCCAAGCATCCGTGGCCGGACCATCGGCCGCCACGCGCGCCGTTGTGGGTGGCCGTATACGGGTTGACGTCGATTCTGCTCGGCGCCCTGCCGCTGGCGGCGCTTGCGGCCGGGCTGGCCGTGATCGGTTGGGCCGTGCGCGATGCCACGTCACTGACCGCGGCCGTGGCACCCGCGGCACTGTGGACGCCGGTCGCCACCGTGGCCGCAGTGTTCACCTATGCCGCGCTCACCGTTGTCGGGGTACGCGCGCTGTCCGTGTGGATGCCTGAGGGGTATCACCCGGTGCGCAGCCGGGTCGGCTGGCAGCTCTGGGCGACCGAACGACTGATGGACGCCGCACGCAACTATCTCTTCCCGGTCTACGCCAGCCTGCTGACGCCGTGGTGGCTGCGTCTGCTCGGCGCGAAAGTGGGTCGGGGCACCGAGATCTCGACGGCGCTGCTGGTGCCCAAGTTCACGGTCGTCGAGGACGGTGCGTTTTTGGCCGACGACACGATGGTCGCGTCCTACGAGTTGGGTGGCGGCTGGATCCACGTGGCGAAGGCCACGATCGGCAAGCGGGCGTTTCTCGGCAACTCGGGGATCACCCAACCGGGCAGGCGGGTCCCCGACGACGGGCTTGTCGCGGTGCTGTCCGCGGCACCGCACAAGGCCAAAGCGGGGTCGTCCTGGTTGGGCAGCCCTCCGGTTCGATTGCGCCGCAAGCCTACTGCCGCCGATGTGCTGCGCACCTTCCATCCGTCGCTACGGCTGAAGGTCCTGCGTGCCCTGGTCGAGACATGCCGGCTGATCCCGCTGATCGTGACGTTCGCGATCGGGGTCGGCGTGCTGTTCGCGGTGCAATGGCTCGCGGTGCGCCTCGGTTGGGGATGGGCTGCGCTGTTCAGCGGCGTCGTGCTGCTTGCCGCGGGCGCGTTGGCAGGTGGTATCGCGGTCATCGCGAAATGGGTTGTGGTCGGCCGCATCCGCGCCATCGAACATCCATTGTGGTCATCGTTCGTGTGGCGCAACGAGGTGTCGGATACCTTCGTCGAGACCGTGGCGGCGCCGTGGTTCGCACGCGCCGCGAGCGGAACACCGGTGATGAACCTGTGGCTGCGTGCACTGGGCGCCGACATCGGCCGCGGCGTGTGGTGCGAAACGTACTGGCTGCCCGAGGCCGACCTGGTCACCCTCGATAAGGGCGCGACGGTCAACCGCGGCTGCGTAGTGCAGACCCACTTGTTCCACGACCGAATCATGCGGATGGACACCGTTGTGCTGGAACAGGGTTCGACGCTGGGCACACACTGTGTCGCGCTGCCTGCCGCGCGGATCGGGGCGGGCGCCACCGTCGGACCGGCATCATTGGTGATGCGCGGCGACGAGGTGCCGCCGTCGACGCGCTGGCAGGGTAACCCGATCGCGCCGTGGAACATGTTCGGCAAGAAGCGAGGCGGCGCCCGCAAGCCATCGTCGAAAAAGACAGAAGCCAGCGCCGCGTGACGAGGAGCAAGAAGGCGGCGAAGAAGGCCGCACCTCCGGTCATCGATCCCTATCTGCCCGCCAACGGCAACTTCGGCTACCGGGTGTCCCGTTACGAGTTGGAACTCGAATACAAAGTCGCGATCAACCGACTGGCAGGCTCCGCCGTCATCACCGCCGTCACGCTGGCGGCGCTGCAGAGCTTCACCATGGATCTCTCGGACGCGTTGCCGGTGACGAAAGTGTCGGTGAACGGCAAGCGCCCCGCCCACTTCCGCTCGGCGGGCGGCAAGCTGCACATCGCGTTGCAGGACACGCTTCCCGCAGGCGCCGCGATGAAGATCTCGGTGCGCTACGGCGGCACTCCGCGGCCGGTCCGATCCCTGTGGGGCGACGTCGGTTTCGAGGAGCTGACCGAAGGTGCGCTCGTCGCGGGTCAACCGAACGGCGCGGCATCGTGGTTCCCCTGCGACGACCACCCCAGCGCCAAGGCCAGCTTCCGCATCCAGATCAGCGCAGAAAGCCCGTATTACGCGCTGGCCAACGGTGAGCTGCTGTCGCGGCGGGTGCGGGCGGGCATGACGACGTGGACCTACGAACAGGCCGAGCCGACGTCGACGTATCTGATCACCCTGCAGATCGGCGATTACCACCGTCACCGCATGGCGAAAAACGGCGTCCAGATGCACGCCGTGCTGCCGGAGCGGTTGCGCGACAACTTCGACCACGACTTCGCCGACCAGCCCAAGATGATGAAGTTGTTCGTCAGGTTGTTCGGGCCGTACCCGCTGGCCAGTGGATACACCGTCGTGGTGACCGACGACGATCTGGAAATACCCCTTGAGGCGCAAGGCATTTCGATCTTCGGCGCGAACCACTGCGACGGCACGGGCGGCGCGGAGCGGCTGATCGCCCACGAACTGGCCCACCAGTGGTTCGGCAACTCCGTCACCGCAAAGCGGTGGCGGCACATTTGGTTGCACGAGGGCTTCGCCTGTTACGCGGAGTGGCTGTGGTCCGAGCATTCCGGCGGGCGCACCGCCGAAGAGTGGGCGCGTCACTATCATCAGCGCCTTGCCGATTCACCGCAGGATCTGCTGCTCGCCGATCCCGGGCCTCGCGACATGTTCGACGACCGGGTGTACAAGCGCGGTGCGCTGACACTGCATGTGCTGCGACAGCGCATCGGCGATGAGAGTTTCTTTGCGCTGCTGCGTGATTGGACGACGCGCTACCGCCACAGCACCGCCGTCACCGACGACTTCACCGGGCTGGCCGCCAATTACGCGCACGAATCGGTGCGGCCACTGTGGGATGCGTGGCTGTACTCGACACAGGTGCCTGCCCTCGAAGGCCCGTCGTGACGGAGGCCACAGGCCCGATCACACGCGCCAGTGTGGCGCGGGTCGGCACGGCGACGGTGCTGTCGGCGCTGTGCGGTTATGCCGTGCTGTACCTGGCCGCCCGCGATCTCGAACCGGAGGGTTTCTCGGTGTTCGGCGTGTTCTGGGGCGCGTTCGGATTGGTCACCGGCGCGGCGTTCGGACTGCTGCAGGAAGCCACCCGCGAGGTGCGCTCGGTGCGCTATACCGAGGTGATAACCGGTCCGCGCACGCACCCGGTGCGGGTCGCGGCCTTCGTCGGACTGGTGGCGGCGGCGATGATCGCCGTGACGTCGCCGATGTGGTCGGGGCACGTGTTCGTCGAGTCGCAATGGCTGAGCGTCGCGCTGCTGAGCGTCGGGCTTGCGGGGTTCTGTCTGCACGCCACCCTGCTGGGCATGCTGGCCGGGGTGAACCGGTGGACCGAGTACGGCGCGCTGATGGTCACCGACGCAGGAATCCGGGTGGCGGTGGCCGCAGCGACGTTCGTGGTCGGCTGGGGGCTGGTCGGATACCTGTGGGCGACGGTCGCCGGTGCGATCGCGTGGCTGTGCCTGCTGCTCGCGTCGCCGACCACCCGCGCGGCGGCCCGGCTGCTGACCCCAGGCGGCACGATGACCTTCCTGCGCGGAGCCTCGCATTCGATCGCCGCAGCGGGAGCCAGCGCGATCCTGGTGATGGGCTTTCCTGTGCTCTTGAAGGCCACCTCGGGCGACCTGGGCGCCGCAGGCGGCGTGGTGATCCTGGCGGTCACCCTGACAAGGGCACCGCTGCTGGTACCGCTGACCGCGATGCAGGGCAATCTGATCGCGCATTTCGTCGACCAGCGCACTGAGCGGCTTCGCTCGCTGGTGCAGCCTGCGCTGGTCGTGGTCGGCGTGGGCCTGCTCGGGGTGCTGCTGGCCGGGGTGCTCGGGCCCTGGCTGCTGCGGGAGGCGTTCGGTGCCGAGTACCGGGCCGACGGTGAGCTGCTGGCCTGGTTGACGGCGGCGGCGGTGGCGATCGCCCTGCTGACGCTGACCGGCGCCGCGGCGGTCGCGGCGGCCATGCACCGAGCGTATTCGGTGGGCTGGGTGTCCGCGACGGCGGCGTCGGCGCTGTTGCTGCTGCTTCCGGTCGGCCTGGAAACCCGCACGGTGATCGCGCTGCTCTGCGGCCCCCTGGTCGGAATCGCCGTGCACCTGGCCGCGCTTGCGAGGATGTCGCACGGGTGACCCTGTATTTTTGTCTGCATCGACACGCGCTACCACGACGTCTGGATCATCATCCCCGCCTTCAACGAGGCGAGCGTTATCGGCGACGTCATCTCTGACGTTCGCTCGGTTTTCGACCACGTGGTGTGTGTGGACGACGGCAGCCGCGACGACACCGGCGACGTGGCGTGGCGCGCGGGCGCGCACGCCGTGCGCCATCCGGTCAACCTCGGCCAGGGTGCCGCCCTCCAGACCGGCGTCGAATACGCGCGCCGCCAACCGGGCGCCGCCGTGTTCGCCACCTTCGACGCCGACGGCCAGCATCGGGTCAAGGACGTCATCCGGATGATCGATCGGCTTGCCACCGACGACGCGGACCTCGTCATCGGCACCCGGTTCGCGGATTCAGGCGTCGTCAACCACACGCCGTTGCTGAAACGGGTGGTGCTGCGCTCGGCGGCCGCGCTGAGCAGGCGCAGTCGCAGGCTGGGGCTGACCGATGCGCACAACGGCCTTCGGGTGTTCAACAAGAAGGTGGCCGACGGGCTCAACCTCACCATGAGCGGGATGAGCCACGCAGACGAGTTCATCGCGTTGGCTTACGAAAACCATTGGCGGGTAACGGAAGAACCCGTCGAAATTCTTTACACCGAATATTCGATGTCGAAGGGCCAGCCGCTGCTCAACGGCGTCAACATCATATTCGACGGTTGGTTGCGAGGGAGGATGTCGCGATGAACTGGATCCAGGCGCTGCTCATCGTGTCGGTGCTGGCACTGCTGGTTTACCTGTTGCGTTCGCGGCGCAATGCGCGCTCCAAAGCGTGGGTGAAGGTCGGCTATGTGCTGTTCGTGATCGCGGGCATCTATGCGATCCTGCGCCCCGACGACACCACGGTGGTGGCGAATTGGCTTGGGGTGTCCCGCGGTGCGGACCTGATGGAGTATGTGTTGATCATCGCGTTCGTGTTCACCACGCTGTCGGCCTACATGCGGTTCAAAGACCTCGAGTTGAAGTATGCGCGGTTGGCGCGGGCGGTCGCATTGCAGACCGCGCGCGTACCCGACGAGCACTAGGCCAAGCTTGTTAAAGAGTTATGTAGGCCCACTTGAGGTTCCGACATTCATGTCGTCGCCGAGATCCTGGTGGGGCAGACCAGGCATATGAGGGTGCCCCCTCGGCTCGCTCCCGGCGCCCTCGACGAGAACAGAGCCGCAACGAAAGCCCCACTCCTAGACCTCCGTTCAGCCTCCGTACGCCATGTTGGCACCGTACTGAGCCTGAGTCGGAGTGAAGCCGTCGTACTCCAGTTGGTGGACCAAGCCGGGAAGCGAGAACGAGGAGAAACTTAGGTAGCTCTTGGCCTTCTTGACCGCCTGCTCATTCCAGTCCACACCGCCGGCGACCTCGAGGTGCTCGACGGCGAACATAGCGTCTGACGTGCTGAACTGGTCGTACTCCAGTTGATGGATCAGCCCTTGTTTGGAGAATCCGCTGAAACTGAGGTAGCTCTTGGCCTTCGCGATCGCGTTGTCTTGGCCAGGTGTAAGGCCGCTCTTAGTGGTCGTCGGGGCGACACCCCTATTGCTGGGGATGGAACCGGTATTGGAAGACGTAGATGAGTTGCTGCCGCTGTTGCTCATGGAGCCGAACACGATCAATGCCAAAACTGCCGCACCTACTCCGAGGCCGATCTTCAGTCCCGAGGACTTGCGAGACTTCGGGGGTTGTCCCCCGGCTTGACGGGGTGGGCCGAGTGGTGCGTAATTTTCCGTCCAAACGCTGCCGTCGAAATAACGTTGGCGGCTTGGATCAGATGGATCGGGAAACCAGCCCGGTGCAGTGATAACTGGAGCCTCCCCTGCTGTCTTCGCGTGCCCCATGCGCCGCGCGGTCTGGACGGTAGCAGCTGCCGGAGACATGCAACGGCAGCCGTCAGTCGGTCCGAGAGACCTACTTATCGAAAATGTGCGTCAGCTCGTCGCGCTGTTCGGACATCTTGTTCTCGATGTAGAAGCCGTTCAATACCGACAAAGCCAAGATCACGCATGCGATGACGCGGACCCACTTGGCGGCGCCCATGAAGTACGCGATCGCCGTGGCAACCCCAACCACGGCAACACCGGTCCACACTGGACCTGAGCCCGTCATGAGACTGACCGACTGCATCGACATCAGGAGTCCGACGACGGCAAGCACGCAGACGCCAATCGCAACTGCAGTCTTCTTGCTCTTACTGTAATCGTCTGGCACACCAACCGGTTCGCCCCATGTCGCGCCGTCCCAATAGATCCGTTTACCAGGATTCAACGGGTCGGGATACCAGCCGGGCTGCGGATTGGGTGGTGCAGTCATATTTGCGGAGCGTAGGACATCTCTGCCCTGGACCACAGCGGATCCGAGCGTGTCGCACAACCGGGAGTGTCCCCTTCCCACCCCTCTGGAGTGCCGGACCGACCCCCGCAGCCCGGGAGCCAACAGCACTTCGGCGTCATAGTGCGTGTGTACGTCGATGAAGCCGGGAGCGACCTACCTTGCCCGAAGCGTCGATCACCTCCGCGCAGCCCGTTCCCGTGCCGTCGAACCACAGATCGCTGCGCACGATGACGTCGCAGGTCATGACGTCACCCTCTGGAAAAAGTGAGTGCTTACAATCTTTCTTCTGACCGGAAGTAGTCGACGGTCTTGGCGACGCCCTCGGCAATGGCAACCTGCGGCGTCCAACCCAACACCTGCTCGGCACGACTGATGTCCAGGCTCGACCGCTTGAGTTCGCCGAGTCGCGGCGGATGGAACTCGGGTTCGTCGGGTGCGCCCGCCGCGGCGGCGACCACCGAATGCAATTGGCGCACCGACGTTTCCACGCCCGTGCCGACGTTGAACCGCTGTCCGCCACCGGCCTCGCCCGACGCCTTGACGAAGGCATCGACAACGTCGTCGACGAAGACGTAGTCGCGGGTGTCGGTGCCGTCCCCGAAGATCTTGGTCGGCCGACCCGCCAACAGGGCGCGCGAGAAGATGGCCACCACCCCGGCTTCGCCGTGCGGGTCCTGGCGCGGGCCGTACACGTTGCCAGGAGCGATATGCGAGCACTCCAGGCCGTAAAGGGTGCGGAACATGTTCAGGTAGATCTCGCCGGCGACCTTGCCTGCGGCGTACGGCGACGCCGGATCCGGCGGGACGGTCTCCGGCGTCGGGAAGGTCGTCGGCGTGCCGTAGATCGACCCGCCCGACGAGGTGTGCACGATTTTGCGGACGCCCGCCTGCCGCGCCGCCTCTGCGAGGCGCACGGTACCGACCACGTTGACCGTCGAGTCGAACTGCGGATCGGTCACCGAGCGCCGCACGTCGATCTGCGCAGCCAGGTGAAACACCACTTCGGGCCTGGTCTCGGCGAGCAATCCGATCAGGTCGGCGCTGGTGATGTCGGCCTTGGCGAACTCGAACCCGTCGTGCCGCTCGGCCGCGACGATGTTCTCGCTGCGGCCGGAGCTGAGGTCGTCGACCCCGATGACAGAGTGCCCATCCGCGAGCAGGCGGTCTACCAGCGTCGATCCGATGAATCCCGCGGCTCCCGTGACCAGTGTGCGCATCGGCTCACCATACCGATGACGGCTGTCCGTACTCTCGACGAGCGATGAACTGGGTCGCCCGCACCGCCGTCGCGCTGATCGCGGTACAGCTGATCGTCCGGGCGGTGTTGGCGTTTGCGGGCTATTTCTATTGGGACGATCTGATCCTGGTTGGCCGGGCCGGCACGCAGGGCCTGCTATCGCCGGGGTATCTGTTCGACGATCACGACGGGCACGTGATGCCGGGGGCGTTCCTGGTGGCAGGCGCCATCACCAGGATCGCGCCGCTGAACTGGATCGGGCCTGCGATCAGCCTGGTGGTGATGCAGCTATTGGCGTCGCTGGCGTTATTGCGGGCGCTGCACGTCATCCTCGGCTGGCGGCCGCTGCTGCTGTTGGGATTGACGTTCGCGTTGTTCACCCCGCTGTCGGTGCCCGCGTTCGCGTGGTGGGCCGCGGCGCTGAATTCGCCGCCGATGCTGGCCGCGCTGGCCTGGGTGTGCGGCGACGCGGTGCAGTTGGTCCGGACCGGCAAGCAGAGGTACGCGCTGACGGGGCTGCTTGTCTACTTCGGCGGCCTGTTGTTCTTCGAGAAGGCGGCGGTGATCCCGTTCGTGGCCTTCGCGATCGCGGCGCTGCATTTCCACGTGACGTCGTCGGGTTCGGTGCTGACGGTGTGGCGGCGCGGTGTTCGGCTCTGGGTCTCGGCATTGGCGGTGACGGCGGCGTGGATCGGCGTCTATCTTCTGGTGGTCGACCAGAAGCGATGGAGCTTCGATGTCGCGATGACGTGGGACCTGTTGAGCCGCTCGGTCACTCACGGGATCGTGCCGGGTCTGGTTGGCGGCCCTTGGGATTGGCAGCGCTGGGCGCCGGCGTCGCCGTGGGCGACTCCGCCGGTCACGGTGATGGCGCTGGGCTGGGCGGCGCTCGCGGTCGTGCTGTCGGTGTCGCTGCTGCGCAAGCGCCGGATCGGTCCGGTGTGGCTGGTGGCCGTCGGCTACGCGCTCGCGTGTCAGGTTCCGATCTATCTGATGCGCTCGTCGCGGTTCACCGCGCTGGAGTTGGCGCAGACGCTGCGATACCTGCCCGACTTGGCGGTGGTGCTGGCGCTGTTGCTTGCCGTCGGGCTGTGCGCACCGAACCGGCAGCAGGCCGGGTGGCTGGACGCGTCGCGGCCAAGGGCGGTGGGAATAGTCTGCGCCACCGCTCTTTTCGTGGCGAGCAGCCTGTACTCGACGGCGACGTTCCTGACCAGTTGGCGCGAGAACCCTGCGCAGCCGTATCTGCAGAACGCGAAAGCCGGACTGGCCGCGGCGCACGAGAATTCGAGCGCCCCGATGCTCGACCAGGAGGTCGATCCACTGGTGTTGCAGCGGGTGGCATACCCGGAGAACTTGGCGAGTCACATGTTCGCGCTTTTGCCGAACAGACCGGAGTTCGCCGGCGCCACAACGGATTTACGGATGCTGAATGTCAGCGGGCACGTCGTCGCGGCGAAAGTCACCTGGGTGCGATCGATCGTACCGGGGCCTGCACCGAATTGCGGGTACCTGGTGCAGCCTGATTTCCCGGTCACCACGAGGCTGGACGGTCCGCTGTTGCCCGCGGATTGGACGGCGGAGATCAACTACCTCGCGAACAGCGACGGGTCGATGACGATGTCGTTGTCGGAGGGGACCGAGACGAAGGTGCCGGTGCATCCCGGCCTGAACCGTGTCTTCGTCCGGTTGGCGGGGGCGGGCGATGCAATCAAGGTGCGGGCGAACACCGCGGCGCTGTCGGTGTGTGTGGCGGCGGGGCCGGTCGGATTTGTGGCGCCGAGGTAGTGCGCCGGTTGGGATAATGGGCAGGTGAGTGTGCTGAACGCGTTCCTGTCGACGTGGTCGAACGCGCGGCAGACATTCGGTGAGGGAACCCCTGCGACCGGTGAGCAATACGACAACAGCGCGGCGTTGCGCGCGATGAAGTCGACGGTGGAGTCCGCAGCGCCGGGGTCTAAGTGGACAGGTGGTGCGGCCAACGCCTACGGGGCGGCCAACACCGAACACGCTCGGGTGTTCGAACAACTGGCTGGGCTGGATCAGCGGCTCGCCTCGCATGTGGGTGAGTCGGCGCAAGTGGTCGCGGCGGGGCGGCGCGATCTCGAGTCGGTGCGCAAGTGGGTGGTCGACGCCGCGGCCAGCACCCCGCACGGACAAGCCGGAGAGCAGATGCGGCTGGCCATCGTGCAGAAGGGCATCGCGCAGGTCCAGGACATCGTTCAGCGATCCAACGGCGAACTGAACACCATCGGCGGCAAGATCCGCGGCCTTGACCCCGAATACCAAGCGCTGGGCAACCAGAAGTTCGCGAAGGAAGGCCCGGTACTTGGTGTCGGTGTCGACAACGACGACGAGGATGAGAAGAAGTCGCACGACGAGGTCGGCAACGAAGACTCTGAGGCCCTTCAGAACGGGCAACTCACGCCCGAGCAGCATCAGCGGCTGGTCGAGAACACCACGCTGACGCCTGACCAACAAACCGCCCTCGACAACGGGACGCTCACGCTCCCACCCGAGCAGATGTCTTACCTGCAGGGCTTCTCGCGCGCGTTCGGCGACAAGACGCCCGCCGAGATCAAGGCGGTCATGGAGAAGGCCGGCCCGGACGGTGGCCGTGTTGCGGACGTGTTCCAGCTCGCCTCCAATCCCGCAGTCGGTGGGAAGGCCGCTCTGCCGGACGGCATTCAGAAGGTGCTCGACGGGCCGGTGTTGACGCCGTTGGGTTACGGAGAACCGACCCACAACCCCGATGGATCGATCGGTCTTCCCGAATTGAAGACGGCCTCGACGCCGGTGGCTGGGTTGAACGATCTGGCTGACGTCATCCAGCGCGGAAACCGCGACCTCCAAGTGGGCAGCGCGTTGGATTCCGGCATGTTCGAGAAGAGCCGACAGTTGCTCGAGCAGTCGAATGGGTGGCCCGTGCCGGGCAACGATCCGATGGCCGATCGTCCGCGCTGGTACCACCAGGTGGTCGATCCGACACTGCAGAACATGTTCAACGCGGTCAATTCCGATGACATGGTGATCCACGACGCGGTGACCGGTTCGGGCGGTGAGAAGTTCTTGAACAACCTCACGCAGCATCAATGGCAGGACGACGGGCTCGCTGCTGGCGGACTGTTCGACTGGGTGGGCGATTCGGCGGCTCACGATTCGACAGGGCGGGCGACGGAGACCGCGCACACCTTGGCGGAGTACACCAGTAGCCACTCCAACCAGCTATTGAATCTGCCCGATACACAGGGGCAATCGCTTGGACAAGTCAACCCCGAACTCACCCGCGACTGGGCGCGTGCTTTCTCTCCCTACATGGACGATATGGTCGGTATGAACACCGGTGACAGCAATGGACTGTTCGCCCCGCTCGATCCCGACGGCGGCAATCTCGAACCGGTCAACACGCGACACCTGATGAGCGTTCTCGCGTCAGACCATCCGCCGCTGGACCAAGCTGTTGATGCCAACGTTCCAAAGACTGCGAGCCAGATCGCGATGGAGAGTTCCCAATCGCACATGAACAAGATGTTCGACATGGCGGCGCACTCGGTCACGGATGGCACGCCGGGCGAGGATAACTACGCGATGAAAGCAGCTGGAAAGCTTCAGGCGGCAATGGATCTCGGTTCCTACGACGAGCGATTCGACGCTACGCACGACGCCGCGACCGCCGCCCACGAGTCTTACGAATTGCGGTCCAGGTTATGGGATCTCGGCAAGGATGTGGTCGGCGAGCTGCCCGGAGGCTCGGCCGCAGGCGGGGTGGCCAACCTCGGTAAGGAGTTCTTCATCGGCTCGGAGCCTGTCATGCCGGGAGTCGACAACGTCCACGCCCGCGACATGTTCCCGGTGCACATGCACATGGCTGCTGCATTGGTCACTGCCGGTGCAGGCGACCCGTACTTGCGTGCTCAGATCGAACCATATCTTGCTAACGGAGAGTTCAAACCTCCTATCCAGGGTGGCGGAGGTACTTACGCGACGTTCTACAGCGATCTCACCAGCTATCTGACAACAGTCGGACACGACAACGTTCTCAACACGATGACTGACGAGTACTGGCGCGCCTATTCCGGAGCGATCACGAACGCGGGGCCTCCGAAATGAAGCTGATTCGTTGCATTTCAGCGGTTACCCTTGTCGCCCTTGGTGGTTGCGGCACGCCTGCCGAGGCGCCCCAGACCTCGTCCCAACCTGGCCAGGTGTTTCCGAACTGGCCCCCGTTGCTGAACGATTTCCGGTTCCACTGGTCGGCAGAACCGGGAATCGACGTCACCACCGGCCCCGCCATGGTGGTGCGCGCATATTTGGAGTCGTACGACGTCGCCCAAGCGACCTTCAATGCCGACAACGTCTACCCCGGCTTCAACCGCGCGACACCCGAAAACCTTCCGCATGAAGGTAATTACGAGTGGCAACTCGTCAATGTTCGGCCGATGGGTTACCCGTTCACCGCCAAGCCTGAGGATGCCCAGCCACGTTTTGGCTACGCGCCGTTGCATTTCCTGGAGCTCACTGCGACAGATAACGGCTACCGTGCCGTCGTCTGCAGCGGTGAGTACGCGGAATTCGTAGCAAGCCGTACGCGGCCGGGCAAATTCGTTTCCGTCGATGCCGACGAAAGTGACGGGCAGGCCATTCCGCGCGGGTCCACTGGCGCCTTCGTGAACCAGATCGAGCTCACACAGCACGATCCGCGCGTCGGCCCGCACCCGCCTGCGGCGCCGACTGTTCCGCAGAAAGGTCCCGTGCCCGCGCCAACCGAGGATGTCTTCGGCAACTGGTTCATCACCGCCGCGGGAGGCTCGTATTGGGGGCCCAAGAGCGACCCTAAGTCGCTCCGTCGCGATCTGCGGGAGCGATGCGAAGCCGCCATGCCCACGCCCGCTGCCGAACGCATCGCAATGATGACCGGCTTCAAAGATCAGCCGCCGCCACACGGCGAAGCAATACCGGGCTGGCCCGCGAAGGCACAGTGACGCCGTGTCGATCGTGATGGCATGACAGAAGCGCGTGAACATAATCTCCAGGTCTTCCGCGAGCTGCCGCCCGGCGTCGAGCCAGTCCTGCGTGACGGCAAGTTCGGCGACGAGCTACTCGAAATCGGCATCGACAACATCGCTCGGCGTCCCGCATCGCACTGCGCCACCGATGAGCTCATGTTCCACGTGCAGATCGCCCGCACCAATGGGGCTGAGCGAAGCCGAGATCGCCGAAGTCATCTACCACGCCAGCGGCTACGCCGGGTTTCCCGCCGCCAATACCGCCTGCAGGATCGCCCGCGAGGTGCTGACCTGGCCGCTGACTCGGCGAGGGACCGCGAATTGCCATAATCTGCGGGCGAGTCGTGTGCAGACACGGTCGCTCGCGCGGAAAAAGAGAAACTTGAGCCACCTAGGAGAATCGAACTCCTGACCTGCTCATTACGAGTGAGCCGCTCTACCGACTGAGCTAAGGTGGCGTGCCCGGTCTAGCCAGGCGGGACGAGTCTACGGCAGGCCGCGGGAGCAACCCAACTCAGTTGCGCAGCGCTTGCCCGACCGTGGCCACCATCGCATCAACCGCGAACTTCGGCTTCACGTTCACCGCCAGCGCCTCCCGGCACTCCAACACCGCCTCGATACACCGCAGCAGGTCGTCCGGTGACGCGTGCGCGGCCATCGCCGCCACCCGATCGGCCATATCTGGATGATTCGCCTGCACATCCCCCGCCCCGGACGAAACCAGCAATGCGTCGCGGAAATACGTCGCCAGATCGATCAACGCGCGGTCCAGCGCGTCGCGCGACGCCCGCGTCTGACGCGACTTCTGCCGTTTCTCAAGATCTTTGATCGCACCGGTGGCACCGCGCAGTGTCCCCGCGGTGCCCTTGCCGGTGCCGCCGGCACCGAGCGCCGTGCGCAATTCCTCGGTCTCCGCCTCGTTGCGCCCCTCGGTCAACGCCCGCGCCTCGGCCTCGGCCGTCGCCACCAACTCCTCGGCCGCCGCGTACGCCCGCGACGGCGTGGCCGCGTCGCGCGCCAATCCCAGCGCCCGCTGACGGCGCTCACGCGCCTGCTCGTCGGTGGCCAACCGGCGCGCGCGCCCGACGTGGCCCCCGCTGACCGACGCTGCCCAACGCGCCTGGTCCTCCGGCAGCCCATCGGTGTCGATCAACACTCGGGCGATCGCCTCGACCGGCGGCGTCACCAGCGCCACGTGCCGGCACCGCGAGCGCAGCGTGATCGCGATGTCCTCGGGATCCACTGACGGCGCACACAGCAGGAACACCGTCGACGGCGGCGGTTCCTCGACGACCTTGAGCAGCGCGTTCGCCGCACCTTCTGTGAGCCGGTCGGCGTCCTCGACCACCACGATCTGCCACCGCCCTGTCCCCGGCCGCCGCGACGCGATCTGCACGATGGCGCGCATCTCGTCGACGCCGATCGACAGCCCCTCGGGGATGATCCGCCGCACGTCGGCATGCGTGCCCGCCATCGTCGTGGTACACGCCCGGCATTCACCGCAGCCGGGGACGCCGTCAAAGGTGCACTGCAACGCCGCCGCGAAACACACCGCGGCGATCGACCGGCCGGATCCCGGCGGCCCGGTGATCAGCCAGGCGTGTGTCATGGTCCCAGCTGTGAGTCCACTGTGAGCCGAATCACCCCGCGCGGCCTGCGCGGCCGCAACCAATTCCGCTTCCACGGCGTCTTGACCCACTAGACGCGAAAACACACCAGCCATCGAGATCACAGTAATGCTGCGAACCGACACGTCCGTCCCACAGCGACCTTTTCCGTCCGCCCAGCCCGATACGGTTGACCTGTGACCACCGACGCCATCCCGATCGGGCGAATCAGCGCATTCGTTCGCTGGGCGGCGCGCACCCCATGGCCGGTGTTCACGCTCGGCATGCTGCAGAGCGACATCATCGGCGCGCTGTTCGTGCTCGGCTTTCTGCGCTTCGGGCTGCCGCCCGAGGACCGCATCCAACTCCAGGACCTGCCCGCCTTCAACCTGGCGGTCTTCCTCGGCTACCTGTTCCTGTCGTTCACCGTCGGCTCCTACCTGAGCCTGCGGCTGCTCATCCCGGTCATGCGGTGGCAACGCCGCGACACGCTGCTCGGCGACACAGATCCCGCCGCCACCGAACTCGCGCGCGCCCGCGCACTGAAGATGCCGTTCTACCGGACCCTGATCAGCGTCACCAACTGGTGCCTTGGCTCGGTCGTCTTCATCGTCGCCAGCTGGCCGGTGGCCAGCAAATCAGCGCCGGTCGTGGCGGTCGCCACCGGCCTTGGCGCCACCGCGACGGCGATCATCGGCTACCTGCAGTCCGAGCGGGTGCTGCGGCCGGTGGCCGTCGCGGCCCTGCGCGGCGGGGTGCCGGAGAACTTCCGTGCCCCCGGGGTCATCCAGCGCCAAGTGCTGACATGGGTGTTGTCCACGGCGGTGCCCGTGTTGGCCATCGTGCTCGCGCTGGTCGCCAGCAAGTTTCAGATCCTCACCGCGTCCGCCGACCGTCTCACCACGCCGATCCTGCTGCTGGCAATCGCCGCACTGGTGATCGGGTTGTTCGGCACGGTCCTGGTGGCCATGTCGATCGCCGATCCGCTGCGCCAATTGCGTTGGGCCCTTGGCGAAGTGCAGCGCGGTAACTACAACGCACACATGCAGATCTACGATGCCAGCGAATTGGGTTTGCTGCAGGCCGGATTCAACGACATGGTGCGGGATCTGGCTGAACGGCAACGGCTACGCGACCTGTTCGGCCGCTACGTCGGCGAAGACGTGGCCCGCCGCGCCCTCGAGCGGGGTACCGAACTCGGCGGCCAGGAGCGCGACACCGCAGTGCTTTTCGTCGACTTGGTCGGCTCGACCCATCTGGCGTCGACCATCCCCGCGTCCGAGGTGGTCAACCTGCTCAACGAGTTCTTCCGCGTTGTCGTCGACACCGTCAACCGGCACGGTGGATTCGTCAACAAGTTCCAGGGCGACGCGGCGCTGTGCATCTTCGGCGCGCCCATCGAACATCCTGACGCCTGCGGCGCCGCCCTGGCGGCCTCACGCGAACTGCACGACGAACTCATCACCGTGCTCGGCGAGACCGAATTCGGCATCGGCGTCTCGGCCGGGCGTGCGATCGCCGGACACATCGGCGCGCAGGCCCGGTTCGAATACACCGTCATCGGTGACCCTGTGAACGAGGCGGCGCGGCTCACCGAGTTGGCCAAGCTGGAGCCCGGCCATGTGCTCGCGTCGGCCATCGCCGTCAGCGGCGCGCTGGACGCCGAGGCGCTGTGCTGGGACGTCGGCGAGATCGTCGAACTGCGCGGCCGCACCGCGCCGACGCAGCTTGCTCGACCGCTGAACTTGGTGTCACCCAACGCTATCGACGACGTTGACGAGGTCTCCAGCGACGTCTCCAGGTAGCTTGGCGCCCATGACAACCGACGCAGCAGTGCCGGCGTGTGGCCGATGCGGGTCGACCGTGCTCCACCACGTGGTGTACGGCATGCCAACTCACGAGATGTTCGAGGAGGCGGAGCATCGGCCGGATCTGGAGCTGGGCGGTTGCGTTGTGATGCCAGGGAACTGGACCACCGCGTGTCTGACGTGCGGACAACGGCAGTACCTCGCAGACCGCGACGCATCCGTGTGGACAACCGCGACCCCGCCGGACGTCGCGGCGCTGATCACCACGTATGCCGCGCGGGTCCGCGATGCCATGAACATGGCGACGACGCCGGCCGTATCGTACGCGGGGCTGTGGCTTCTGCTGGCGCGGTTGGCGCCGGTCGCCTCGGATAACCACCGAGGCCGGCTTGCCGAGGCGCTCCAAACGTCCTGCGAGGCCGCCGCATCGCAGGCCACGGATCTCCTCGCCGCGCCCCATCCCACCATCGCCGCCGCGCTGGGTGCGTGGTCGCGGTTCCCGGTCAACGCCGCGCTGCCCGTCGTGCTCGACGCCCTGCCCGATCAGGGGCGCCTCGACCGCTGGGCAGCCGAGCACACCCGCGGCCTCATCGAGCGGTTCCCGATTGAAATCGATTCCGAGACAATGCTGGTACTCGCCACCGCGCTCGTACTGCAGCCCCGCTGGAGCAGCGAACTCGGCAGGGACGACAACGGGTTGCTCCTTCTCGACGGCGAACTGCAGGCCGTCGTCGAAACGCGAGCGGCCGGCCATGTCGCCGTCGCCAAGCCGTTCAGCGAGGACGGGGTCGACGTGGTGAGTGTCATTGCCGCACCGGGGGTTTCGCCGCCCGAAGTGTGGCGTGCTGTCGACGAGGTCGTTGCCGAACTCAACCGTGGCGCGCTGTGGCACGGTGGATACCCCGGCGATGCCCTCACCGACGGGCACTCCTGGACGGTCAGGCACACCACCGAACGGTTCGTCGAATGGGACGCACCTGAAGACCACACCGATCTTTGGCGCAGTCACCTACCACGCTGGAGCAACGACACCGTCACCACGCTGACCGATGCACCAGGCGTGGCCGAGGTCGTCTCGTCGCTCGCCGAGGCCGCACCTGAACTCGCCGGACCTGTTGGCTGCGTTCAGGCGGCCACCGCCGGTTACGACGAAAATGGGTTCACCGCCGCCGCGGTCACCGCAGTCGCCGCGGCCGCAGGAGTACCAAAGTTCGTCGAGCGCACCATCCGTCGTGTCGATGTCACCTTCGACCGGCCCCATGCCGTCGTGGCCATCGCGCGCGGCGGGCGATGGGAGGGCGTGCCCATTTTCCATGCCTGGGTCACGCCGGATTAGCTTTTCTTCGCGGCCTTTGCAGCCTTCTTGGCGGGAGCCTTCTTCTTGGCGGCCGCCTTCTTGGTCCGCTTGACCGGGCCACGTGCGCGGCGATCGGCGAGTAGTTCGGCGGCGCGCTCGTCGGTGAGCGACAGCACATCGTCACCTTTACGCAGACTCGCGTTGGTCTCGCCGTCGGTGACGTACGGCCCGAACCGGCCGTCCTTGATCACCATCGGTTTGCCCGTCGCGGGATCGCTGCCGAGCTCACGCAGTGGCGGGGCAGCGGCGCGTTGCCCGCCACGACGTTTCGGTTCGGCGTAGATCTTCAGCGCCTCGTCGAGCGTGATGTCGAACATCTGCTCTTCGGTCGCCAGCGAGCGAGAGTCAGTGCCGCGCTTCAGATATGGGCCGTAACGGCCGTTCTGCGCGGTGATCTCCTCCCCTGTGTTCGGGTCGACGCCGACGACCCGCGGTAGCGACAGCAGCCGCAGTGCATCCTCGAGCGTCACCGTCTCCAGGTCCATCGACCGCAGCAGTGAACCGGTGCGGGGCTTCGGACCCGTGGGCTTCTTGCCCTTCTTGGCCGCCGACCCGGCACCATCATCGGGTTCGTCCGGCTCGGGCAAGACCTCGGTGACATACGGACCGTAACGCCCGTCCTTGGCCACGATCTCGTGACCGGTGGCCGGATCGATCCCCAACGAGCGGCCTTCTTGCGGTGTGGCGAACAGCTTTTCGGCCAACTCGAGCGTCAACTCGTCGGGCGTGAGTTCGTCCTTGAGATTCGCCCGCTGCGGCTTCGGCTCACCGTCCTCGCCGGCAACCATGCGCTCGAGATACGCACCGTTCTTGCCGACCCGGACATAGATCGGCCGGCCCTGGTCGTCGTCAAACAGCTTGATGGAGTTGACTTCTCGGGCGTCGATGCCTTCCAGGTTCACGCCGACGAGTTTCTTCAGACCGCCCGACCGCGCGATGGAGTCCTGGACGCCGTGCTCGCCGCCGAAGTAAAAGTTGTTGAGCCAGTTGGTGCGTTGCTCGTTGCCCGCGGCGATCGCGTCGAGCTCGTCTTCCATGGCGGCGGTGAAGCCGTAGTCGACGAGCCTGCCGAAGTGCTGTTCGAGCAGACCGATGACCGCGAACGCCACCCACGACGGCACCAGGGCACTGCCCTTCTTGTGGACATAGCCGCGGTCTTGAATGGTCTTGATGATCGACGAGTACGTCGACGGCCTGCCGATCCCGAGATCTTCCAGCGCTTTGATCAGCGACGCCTCGGTGTAGCGGGCGGGCGGCGACGTGGTGTGACCGTCGGCGGTCAGTTCCTTGGCGTCGATGCGCTGCCCCTGCTGCAGATTCGGCAGCCTGCTCTCGGCGTCATCGGCCTCACCGCCGGCCTGCTCGTCGATGCTCTCGACATACGCCTTCAGGAAGCCCGCGAACGTGATGGTGCGGCCACTCGCGTTGAACACCACCTGCTCACCGGAGCTGGCAGCGCCGGAGATCCGCAGCGAGAGGGTGGTGCCCCGCGCGTCGGCCATCTGCGAAGCGACCGTGCGCTGCCAGATCAGCTCGTAGAGCCGGAACTCGTCGGTGTCGAGTTGGCTGTGCAGCTGCCCCGGCGTGGAGAACACGTCACCGGCGGGTCGGATGGCCTCGTGCGCCTCCTGCGCGTTCTTCACCTTGCGCGTGTACTGCCGCGGCGTCGGATGCACGTACTCCTCGCCGTACAGCTGGCGCGCCTGGTTACGTGCGGCATCGATAGCGCTGGCCGACAGCGTCGTCGAGTCGGTACGCATATACGTGATGTAGCCGTTCTCGTACAGCCGCTGCGCGATGCTCATCGTGCGCTCCGAGCTGAACCGCAGCTTGCGGCCGGCCTCCTGCTGCAGCGTCGAGGTCATGAACGGCGCGTACGGCCGACGGGTGTACGGCTTCTGCTCGACCGAGGACACCGCCAGCTGGGCACCCCGCAGCCCGGCCGCCAGGGCGACCGCGCTGGTCTCGTCGAGCACCAGCACCTCGTCGGGCTTCTTCAGGTCGCCCAGCGAGTCGAAATCGCGCCCGGTGGCCACGCGGCGGCCGTCGACAGAGTTCAGCTTGGCGGTGAACGTGGGCGGCTGCGCCTGCGGATCGGACACGCTGGCGTCGAGTTCGGCGGTGACGTCCCAGTAGCCCGCGCTGCGGAACGCCATCCGTTCGCGCTCGCGGGAGACGATGATGCGGGTCGCGACCGACTGCACGCGGCCTGCGGACAGCTTCGGCGCGACCTTCTTCCACAGCACCGGACTGACCTCGTAGCCGTACAGCCGGTCCAGGATGCGCCGGGTCTCCTGCGCGTCGACCAGGTCGTTGTCCAGGTCACGCGGGTCCTGCGCGGCCGCCCGGATGGCCGGTTCGGTGATCTCGTGGAACACCATCCGCTTGACCGGGATCCTCGGCTTGAGCGTCTCGAGCAGATGCCAGGCGATGGCCTCGCCCTCGCGGTCGCCGTCCGTCGCCAGATAGAGCTCGTCGACGCCCTTGAGCAGGTCTTTCAGCTCCGCAACGGTGCTTTTCTTCTCGGGGCTGATGATGTACAGCGGCTCGAAGTTGTGTTCGACGTTGACCCCGAGCCGCGCCCACGGCTCCGACTTGTACTTCGCGGGCACATCGGCGGCGTTGCGCGGCAGGTCGCGGATGTGCCCGCGGGACGACTCGACGATGTAGTTGGAGCCCAGGTAGCCGGCTATTTTGCGCGCCTTGGTGGGCGACTCGACGATGACGAGTCGCCTCACATTGCTGTTGCGGCCGCTGCTGCGGTCCCCCTCAGCCACCTCTGTTTACGCTCCACTTCTTCTGTTGCAACGGGCCCAAGATATATAACGCCTCGGTCGAATCCAGACCCGCTGGCAACTGACAATTTCGCACCCCGCGGCAGCCGACGCAAACTGACCCCCTTGGCCAGGCGCGTCAAAGACGGGGCCATTGTTCAAACGCCTCGACGCTTCCTGGTGGTTCCCCTACGTTCTCTACCAGGCGCGATAGCCGTCGGCGCCCGCTGATCCGCAAGGCGGGATGCGACCCTCTGGTGCCGATCAAAGTGGGGGCTATCCCTACCCGCATCATGGCCGACGCCAGCGCCGCATGGGTATCGGGTGCGTGCGGATCGAGACCCAGCAAGTACCGGTCCACTTCGGGGGTACCCGCGGCCAGCGTCCAGGCCCGCAATTCGCGCGGGCCGGGCAGCCAGTGCGGCGGCACGGTCTTGACGGCTCCGAGGGTCCAGTCGCGGGCGATGGCCATCAGCCGGGGGTCTGCCGCCGTGCGCACCAGCGGCGTGTTCTCGTCGGTGCGGGCGATCTCGGCCTGCAGGCCCGCCTCGGTGATCATCTCCGCGAGGCCCTCGGCGCGCCACAGTTGATCCACGACGATCGAGAGGCGCGCGGCTCGCTGTGCGCCATTACCGACCAAGACCACCTGGCCCGGTGCGGCGAGGATCCCGGTCAGGTCGGCGACCGCTGGCGGCACCGACTCGGCCGAGAAGAACGACAGCTGACTCACGTCACCGACAGTAAGCCAGCGGTGCGTGACTGATGCGCTGCCGGGCCGCTCCTGGCCTCCGATAAACGAAAACGCCCCGCGCCCTCCGATAGAGGATGACGCGGGGAGTTGTTCAGTTTCGCTTGCTCAGACGGCCCGAACACCCGTGGCCTGCGGCCCCTTGGGGCTTTGGCCTACCTCGAACTCGACTTTCTGGTTCTCCTCCAGGGTGCGGAATCCGCTGCCCTGAATTTCCGTGTAATGAACGAACACGTCCGCAGAGCCGTCCTCCGGAGCGATGAAGCCGAAGCCCTTCTCCGCGTTGAACCACTTCACAGTTCCCTGTGGCATTTCCTTGATCTTTCCTTTTCTTTTTTCCGGGTGCGGTCCACCGTGTTTCGGTACACCGGGCCCGTTCCGACCGCTTCACCTTCGCGGAGTAATCGGAACTGACCCGACCTACATTCCTCGCAGGAACCGCGATCGCAACGTCGATCCTGCGAGTGCTGATACACGAACACAGAAGCTGCGACCGCGCTAAGTCAATCATGTTCAGAGCTGGTGCGACAGTCTCGGCGTGGTCGAGTGGGGAACAATTCACTTACATCGGTGTTTCAGGAGGCAGTCTGTGTCAAATCCGGAGTCGGATTTCGGTCGCGCGCTGCTCGCATGTGCGATCGACGGCACGGATCCCGACGAACAACCGTTGCGGCACGTCGCAGACCTGCCGGCGCGTCGCGGACGACCGCAGGCGTGGCCGCCGTGGGCCGACCCAGATGTCGTGCAGGCGTTCATTGATCGCGGTATCGAGACACTGTGGTCGCATCAGCTCGCCGCCGCCAATTTCGCGCGCGACGGTCGGCATGTCGTGCTCAGTACAGGCACCGCGTCAGGAAAATCTTTGGCGTACCAATTGCCGATATTGACGGCGCTGAAAGAAAACTCGCGCGCGCGGGCGCTTTATCTGTCGCCGACGAAAGCACTCGGCCATGACCAACTGCGGACTGCTGTCGCGCTCACCGAAGCCGTGCCGGCATTGGCCGGCGTCGCGCCGACTTCATACGACGGCGACAGTCCCAGCGAAGTGCGGCGTTTCGCTCGGGAACGGTCGCGCTGGATCTTCTCCAACCCGGACATGATCCACCTGTCGCTGCTGCGTAACCATCCCAGGTGGGCGGTGTTCCTGCGCAACCTGCAATTCATCGTGGTCGACGAATGTCATTACTACCGCGGTATTTTCGGGTCCAATGTGGCGATGGTGCTACGCCGTTTGCTGCGGCTGTGCGCGCGTTATTCCGCCACGTCGGCAATGCCCACGGTGATTTTCGCCAGCGCCACCACCGCCCAGCCTGCGGCTACCGCCTCGGAACTCATCGGTCAGGCCGTCACCGAGGTCACCGACGACGGGTCGCCGCACGGCGCACGGACGGTCGCGCTGTGGGAGCCTGCGTTGCGCGATGACCTGCAGGGCGAAAACGGCGCTCCGGTGCGACGTTCGGCGGGTGCCGAGGCGGCGCGGGTGATGGCCGACCTCATCGCCGAGGGCGCGAGGACGTTGACGTTCGTGCGTTCGCGGCGCGGCGCGGAATTGACGGCGCTGGCTGCGCGCGCCCGACTCGAAGACGTCGCACCCGACCTTGCCGACAAGGTTGCCTCGTATCGCGCCGGGTATCTGGCCGAAGACCGCCGCGCGTTGGAACGTGCTCTGGCCGAGGGGGAATTGCGCGGCATGGCCACCACGAATGCGTTGGAATTGGGGGTGGACATCGCTGGTCTGGATGCGGTGGTGCTGGCCGGGTTCCCCGGCACCGTGACGTCGTTCTGGCAGCAGGCCGGCCGCTCCGGTCGACGCGGACAGAGCGCGCTGATTGTGCTGATCGCGCGTGACGATCCGCTGGACACCTATCTCGTGCATCACCCTGCTGCGCTGTTGGACAAGCCGATCGAGCGGGTGGTCATCGATCCGTCGAATCCCTATGTCCTTGGGCCACAACTGCTTTGCGCAGCGACCGAACTCCCGATGACGGAGGCCGAAGTGCGTATGTGGAACGCCGAGGAGGTGGCTGAGACGCTCGTCGACGACGGCCTGCTGCGGCGGCGGCCCAGCGGCTACTTCCCCACCCCTGGTGTCGATCCGCATCCCGCCGTGGACATCCGCGGTTCCTCGGGCGGCCAGATCGCGATCCTCGAGGCCGATACCGGCCGACTGCTCGGCAGCGCTGGTGTCGGGCAGGCACCCGGCTCCGTTCATCCCGGCGCGGTGTATTTGCATCAGGGTGAGAGCTATGTGGTCGACTCACTCGATTTCGAAGACGGCGTGGCGTTCGTGCACGCCGAAGACCCGGGCTACACGACGTTCGCCCGCGGACTCACCGACATCGTCGTCACCGGACAGGGTGAGCGAAACACGTACGGCCCAGTGACGGTTGGCGTCGTCCCGGTCTCGGTCACCAATACGGTCACCGGATATCTGCGCCGCCGCCTCGACGGCGAGGTGATCGACTTCGTCGAACTCGACATGCCCACCCGCACCCTGGACACCGTGGCAGTGATGTGCACCGTAACGCCGGAGGCGTTGCAGCACAACGGAATCGATTTGCTGCGTGTGCCGGGAGCGCTGCACGCGGCTGAACACGCGGCGATCGGCCTGCTGCCGTTGGTCGCCAGTTGCGATCGCGGCGATATCGGCGGACTCTCGACCGCGATCGGTCCGGTGGATGGGCTGCCGACGATATTCGTCTACGACGGCTATCCCGGTGGGGCTGGCTTCGCTGACCGTGGCTTCCGCAAGATCGACACCTGGTGGGCGGCGACGGCAGCGGCGATCGAGGCCTGCGAATGCCCGCTGGGCTGCCCGTCGTGTGTTCAGTCGCCGAAATGCGGCAACGGCAACGACCCGCTCGACAAAGCGGGCGCGGTGCGCGTCCTTCGTCTCGTCCTTGGAGAGCTACAGGGGCACCAATGAAAAATGGGGGCGACCCACCCCTCGGCGGTCGCCCCCATGGGCCCACCGCCGGGGATGACGAGAGCTCGGTCGGACAACTCGATCCGTTCCCAACCCCAGAAGCAGGTCGCAGACGCAAAATACCTCGTGGCAGAGCTCACCTGCAACTTCTGGACTCATAACCAACGCGAATTCGTAGCCTTAACGCGCCGAAGGCTTCGGATTCCGTAGTCTCCTCGGCCGACAGGCGGCCGTTGGCCCGGCGGTAAAATCGCCGCCATGACCCACGACTGGCTGCTCGTGGAGACACTTGGCAGCGAGCCCGCCGTGGTGGCACAAGGCCCTCGGACCAAGAACCTCATCCCCATCAGTGCGTTTCTGAGACGTAACCCACACCTGATGGCCATCCAATCGGCCATCGGGGAAACCGTGCGCGCCGGCCTGGGCCTGAGCAGCATCACGCCGAAGAACGACCGCGTGATTCGTACCGAAGTAGTCAAGATGTCCGACGGGTTGATTCACGGTGTCCATCTGTGGATCGGGCCGCCCGACCTCGAACCGCCCGAGCGGCCGATACCTGGGCCGCTGATTTGGGACCTCGAGGCCGGCGTGGCCACCGACACCCGCGAGTCGCTGTGGAACAGCGGATGGGATCCGGAGACGACACCCACACACAACCGGGCGTTCGCCGACGACCTGCCGCGCCGCGAGCTCAATCCGAGTGAGGCAACGGTGCTGTGCATGGTGATCAAGCCGGAAGTCGGCACGACGTTCGCCAGCACCTGGGACGTCCGCGATTTCAACGGCGATCCCATCACCATCGGATTCGTGTCGCGAGTCGTTCGCCAGAGCCAGGATGACGGCACAGAGCGGCTGATCTGCCGCGCGATGAACTGGCGCAGCGTGCGCGAGGATTCTGCTGTGCCGCAAGACCATTTGGCGCAGCGGATTCTCGAGGGCCTGGCGCAACCCGGCGTGCACCGGTGCCTGGTCGACCCGCATCGCTGGACGCTGCTGAAGTGGCTCGATGACCCGGTTCCGTTCTTCGACTGGCGCGCCAGCATGAAGGGCCCGCGTGCTGTGAATCCGACTGACCAGCCTCAGATGACCAAGATGGCAGACGATTTCGTGTCATCCGGGACTGCGTCGGGTGTCCTTCGGATGACGGCCAACGGCGGTGGGTGGACGCCGGTTCACGTGACGGTCAATCGGGTGCAGCTTGACGGCGACGTCTACGCGGGCCTGGCGACGATGCGCATCCCCACCGAATCGGAGATCGCGGCGGCCGGGCCGGTCGACGCCGGCGACACCGCCCGCCACTAATGGTGCACCGGGCCGGCCTTCGCGGTAGCGCGAGCAGGCCCGACGCCGAATCTGTCGAGCGATAGCGCGGCTTCGACGGTGATCACGACGTCAAGGCCGTCGACCGCACACCGAGTCGAGTTGGTACCCATGGCGCGCGCCAGTGCGACCGCTCGCGCGCACGCGGCATCGGCGCCACTGCCCAGGTGCGCCGCAGCGGCCAAGGCCGCCAGGTCGGCGGAGGCCTGCGCCCGGTGACGTGCGATCACCGCGGATCCGACGTGCACCCCACCGACGGTGAGCGCCAACAACACCGCCATCATCGCCACCGCGATCAGGCTCGCCGACCCCTGCTCAGCCCGAGCCAGGTTCGGCCGCGGCGACCGCCTCGGCTTCAATACTGACCCCCGGCAATATCGGCGACCGCGCAGCAACGGTGGCAACGACCAATTCCCCGTCGCGCCGCATCCGCACGATCGCCCCATCGGGCGCAATGCGCTGCGCCGCAACCGTGGCCGATTCATCACCGCGTGCGGCAAGGCGGGCCGCCTCGCGCGCGGCGTCGATGCAGCGCACCTGCATCGAGACCGCGGTGAGCCCTGCCGCGCACAAGACGAGCACCACCACCAGCGAAGCGATCGCGAAAGCCGCTTCGACGGTGACGCCACCGGCCTCATCGCCTAGACGTTCGTGTTCAGTGCCCGGTTGATGATGTTGGTCAACGCACTGACGATGGAATCGCCGGTGATCACCGTGTACAGGATCGCCCCGAACGCCGCCGCGGCGATGGTGCCGATCGCATACTCGACCGTCGACATTCCGTCGTCGCCGAAGACCAGCAGCGTCAGTCGAGCCCACAGTGGTCGAAACTTGTTGCCTGTCATGCTGTTTCCCCCTCATCTCTGGTCGGCCATCACAGAATTCCTGACCGCAACACGTCACCGGCCAACCCGGCGACCACGGGCACGATGCCCAGGCACACGAACGCGGGCAGATAACACAGGCCCAGCGGTCCGGCGATCAACACCGAGGCCCGCTCGGCGGCGGACTTCGCCGCGGCCGCCGCCTGGTGGCGCGACTGGTCGGCCAGTTCCGCGACAGCCTGCGCGAGCGCCGTGCCCGACGACGCGGAACGCCGAGCCAACCGCATGAGTGCCTCAACGCCGTCGCTGCCGGGACCATCCGCACCTGTCCACGCCACACTGGGGTCGGCGCCCAGCGCCAACAGGTCAGCGGCGCGGTTGAGCAGGCGCGCCAACGGCGCGGACGCCGATGCCGCGGTCGCCGACGCCGCCGTCGACACCGCCATCCCCGAACGCAGGCATGCGGCGAACACATCGAGACTGGATGCGGTGGCCAGTGGATCGTCGGCAGGCGGCGCCGCTGCCGGACGCCCCGGCCCTACAGTGCCGACTCGCGCCCGCAGCCGTGGCCGCGAATCACCGCCGACCACCAACGCCGCCGCTAAAAGCAATGCAGCCCAAGTCATTTCAACACCCGCGCCGTGATGTGATCAGACCACAGCAGACCGCTGCAGGCCAACGTGGCCCCGATGACCAGCAACCAGCCGCCCACGCCGGTGGAGAGCAGGAAGCTCAGTGGGCCGGCGCCGATCAGCTCGCCGAGGCCGACCCCAAGCACGGGCAGCCCCGCGAGGACCGCAGCGGTGGTCCGCGCGCCCGTCATCCCGGCGTCGACGTCGGTCCGGAAGCGTTCACGCGCGACGATGTCACGCTGGCCGGTCTGCATGAGCGTCGCGATTGATAAGCCGTGTTCTTGGGCCAGCTGCCAGCAGACGGCCAACCGTTCCCAGTGTGCGGGCATCAATGATCGGCCGGACACGCTGCGCAGGCCCGCCGCAACATCGGCACCGAGTCGAGCGCGTGCTGCCACCGCACGCAACGACTTCGCAACGGAACCGTCGATCTCCGCAGCGGCGACGTCGAACGCGGCCACCGGGTGCGCGCCGGCGCGCAGTTCGGCAACCAGAGCATCCAGCGCGCCCTGCAGCGCACGCGATTCGGCGGCGCGGAAGGCAGCCCGGACGCGGCGTCGTCTGCGCAGCCATACCGTCACCCCGACAACGGCACAGGCCGACACCACACCGATCGGCAGCACGACACCCAACACCACCGCGACGACCACCGCTCCCGGCAGCGCAGGTATTCGACGTCGCGGCGGCGCCGGTGGGCCGAGAACTTGGAGCCTGCCGCGAGGTTTACCCGGCAGCACAAGCAGCGCGGCCGCCAGCGCCACCGCCGCAACGCTCACAGCGCGGCCCTGCCGCGCAGCAACGACACCAATGCCTCTTCGCCCTGCCCGAACCCGGTGTCGAGGTGCCACGCCGTCACGACGCGTACGCGGTCGTCGCTGCCACGTTGGAGCACCCCGATCTCGGTCAGCTTGCGGACGCCGCCGGGGGCCCGGCTGACATGCAGCACCACCTGCACGGCCGCGGCCAGTTGGCTGTGCAACGCCGCACGGTCGAGCCCACCGACAGCGGCGAGGGCTTCGAGCCGGGCAGGCGCCTCGGACGGGCTGTTGGCGTGCACCGTGCCGGCGCCGCCGTCGTGACCGGTGTTGAGCGCGGCCAGCAGGTCCACCACTTCAGCGCCTCGTACCTCACCGACGACGATCCGATCGGGGCGCATCCGCAACGCCTGCCTGACCAGATCACGGACCGTCACTTCGCCTACCCCTTCGACGTTGGCACCGCGCGCGACGAGCTTGACCAGATGCGGATGCGCGGGCGCGAGTTCGGCCGCGTCCTCCACGCAGACGATGCGTTCAGTCGGCGCGACGGCGCCCAACACGGCGGACAGCAGCGTCGTCTTACCGGCGCCCGTCCCGCCGGAGATCAGGAAGGCCAGCCGCGCCGCGATGATGTCTTCGAGCAGTGCGCGGGCGTCGGCCGTGATGGCGCCTGCCCGGGTCAACGCGTCGAGATCCTGGGTGGCCGGGCGCAGCACCCGCAGCGAAACACAGGTGCCTGCGGCGGCGATCGGTGGCAGCACCGCGTGCAGTCGAACGCTGAACTGCCCCGTGCCGACACCCGTGAGCTGGCCGTCGACCCAGGGCTGCGCCTCATCGAGACGCCGGCCTGCCGACAACGCGAGGCGCTGCGCGAGCCTGCGCACGGCGACTTCGTCGGGAAATCGAATCGAGCTGCGGCGCAGACCGTCCCCGTCGTCGACCCACACTGCGTCCGGTGCGGTGACCAGCACATCGGTGGTGCCGTCAGCACACAACAGCGGCTCGAGAATGCCCGCACCGGTCAACTCGGTCTGCAGTACGCGCAGGCTGCTCAGCACCTCGCTGTCGCCGAGCACCCCGCCGGACTCCGCACGGATGGCGGCGGCCACCACGTCGGGCCGCAGCGGCCCTGACTCCGCGGCCAGCCGCTCACGCACCCGATCGACCAACGAGCCAGTCATGCCGCCGACACCCTGCGCTCATGCAGAACCGCCAGTACCTGCCGCGCCGCCGCGGCCAGTGGGGACCGTCGACGCAGCCGCAGCCCACCGCATTCGAGCGCGTCGGCCACCCTTGGTTCGGCACGCATCGTGGCCAGCAACGGCAACCCGACAATCTCGGCCACGTCTCGCGCTGAAAGGCCGCCCGGCGACGGACCCCTGACGACGACGCCTGCGTTGGGATTGGCCGCCGACACCCATGGGCCGATTGCCGCTGCGGCAGCGCATGACCGCACGTCGGCCGGGGTGATCACAACGACGAGATCGGCCACGTCGAGCACCGCCTCAACCGCGCTGGTCGACCGCCGCGGCAGGTCGCAGATCACCGTCGCGCCCCCGCGACTGCCCGCGTCGAGCACCGCGCTGATCGGCGCCGCGTCGATGTCGACCCCAAGCCGTCCGCCGGACAACACCCGCACCCCGTGTCGGTGCGGCAACGCCTCCCGCAACGCCGGGTAATTGAGCCGGCCGCCCTGCAACGACAACTCCGGCCAACGCAAACCCGAATCTCGTTCGCAACCCAACACCAGATCAATCCCGCCGCCCCATGGGTCCGCATCGACGAGCAGCGCATCGGAAGCTGCTGCCGCCGCGTGCGCCAACGCGGTCGAGAACACCGACGCGCCTGCACCTCCTCGGCCCGCGATCACCCCGATGACCGCGCCGTGACACGCCCCGTCTCGACACGCCTCGGCGGCGTTGGCCAGGGCAGTCATCAGATCACCGTCTTCGACGGGCAGCGTGATGATCTGTTGTGCGCCCACAGCGATCGCGGCCTGAAAGTCGGCGGAATGAGGTTCGGCCCCAACGATCAACACGACCCTGGCGCGCCGAGGCAATGCGCGGTGGGCACATCTTCCTGCGGCGGACGCGTCCAGCACCACCGCCGCGGCGGCCGACCACGCGTTGCGCCCCGACGGATCGGTGGCGTGCACAACCGGAACGCCGACGGCCGCCGCGACGCGGTCGACGTCGGCTCGCAGAGACGGGTCCCCGACCAGCGCCAGGATCCCAGCGGTTGCGGTCATGACCTCAGGCTGCAGCCGACGTCCGACAGCCCGCTACGGGCGGGGGGACATCTGTGGATGGATGCGAGGCTGGGGACAACCTGACAAACCAGTTGGTATGTCCCGTGAAAATCGCATTCCGCAACTAACGCGATACCAAGGCGTTGTCCCTATTGCGAAGAACCCCCCAAAAAGGGACGACCCCCGCCAGGGGGGGAGGAGGCGGAGGTCGTCGTGTATCAGCCCCGGGGGGTCGGGCTGATGCACACCCGGCATAAGCCGAGTAATGCTCACTATACACACGGCACTGCGGATGGGCGCAAGTGCTGCTTGCCAGAGAAAGCACCGGACAGCAGGAAAGGCTGCAGTTACCGGCAGGTGTCGTGAACTGCCAGTTTGTACACTCTGTCGCCTCTTGTCACGCACCGCACCCTATGCTGGCGGTGTGACCGCATCCGAACCGGCGGCCGACGCGGCGAGTACGTCACAAGCAACACCGGCGGCTGGCAAACCCATTCGGACGGCCGCGTTCTTCGATCTTGATAAGACGGTCATCGCCAAATCCAGCACACTGGCCTTCAGCAAACCTTTCTTCGATCAAGGGCTAATCAATCGGCGCGCAGTTCTGAAGTCGACTTACGCCCAGTTCCTGTTCCTGATGTCGGGCGCGGACCACGACCAAATGGACCGAATGCGGTCGTACATCACCAATATGTGCGCCGGATGGGACGTCGAACAGGTGAAATCGATCGTCAACGAGACGCTGCACGACATCGTCGACCCGCTCGTGTTCGCGGAGGCCGCCGAGTTGATCGCCGACCACAAGATCTGCGGTCGCGACGTCGTCGTGGTGTCCGCCTCCGGCGAGGAGATCGTCGCGCCGATCGCGCGAGCGCTGGGCGCCACCCACGCGATGGCCACCCGCATGGTCGTCGAGGACGGCCGTTACACCGGGGAGATCGCCTTCTATTGCTACGGCGAAGGCAAGGTGGAGGCCATTCGACAGCTCGCCGCCCGTGAGGGCTACGCGCTCGAACACTGCTACGCCTACTCCGATTCGATCACCGATCTGCCGATGCTCACCACCGTCGGACACGCATGCGTGGTGAACCCCGATCGCGCATTGCGCAAAGAAGCCGGGGCGCGCGGTTGGCCGGTGGTCACCTTCTCCAAACCGGTGTCGCTTCGCGACCGCATTCCCGCGCCGTCCGGCGCTGCCGTCGCCACCACCGCAGCGGTCGGTGTGAGCGCCTTGGCCGCTGGCGCGCTGACGTACTCGCTACTGCGTCGTTTCGCTTTCTGACGCGACACTTCGTGTGGTAGCTGAGACCCCGGTTACGATCGCGAGACACCGATCAATTGGGCCTTGATGTGACGACAGTCACGGAGTACAAAGGAAGCACGGAAGCCTGGGGCGGCCAAGACCGAGCCGGAAGAGAAGGCTCGACCTCCCAAACCCGGCATCCCAGCACGGATCCCGGCACCCACGCGGAGCACATACCGCGGAATAGGTAAAAGTGTTGCGGGCCTGCGTGATTGCGAAGAGCGGACGGCCACGACGGCCCTTTGGGTGGGGTTGCAGTCGTAGCGCATCGCGAGGACGCCGAGGCCACCCACGCAACCCACAAAGCACGCTTGGTAACCGGAGTCCGTGTTAGCGGGCGGCGAGCCGAATCAGTTCGGAGCGTCGCCCGCTTCGCGTTGCTGAGACCGTGAAGTCAGCCCTGCGCCTTCGCGATCGTCAACGCTTCCCTGGCGCCTGCGTGTAAGGCCTCGGCGCTCAACACCAGCCACGCCGCCAGACCATCCGGCGTGCCCGATGCGAAGCCACGCGCCGCGGCCCGATAGTCGCCGGAGCGCTGCATCCAATACATTTCGGGAACGCCTAGGCCGTGCGGGTCCAGTCCGCTCGCGATTGTCACCAGCCGGGACACGGCGCGCGCCACCACGCCGTCGGCTGTGCCGAACGGCGCCAGCGTCAGCAATTCTCCGTGCACCACGGCAGCGAGCACGGTGGCAGGCACCTTCGTCCCGCCCGTGACGATGTCCGCCAGCAACGCCAGCCGGCGGCCGACCTCGTCGCCGCCGCGGGGCCTGCCGAGCCGGTCCTCGGCGGCCAAATCGGCTGCTGCCAATGCGTGCAATCGGGCGATGGCTTGCAGAGGGGCGCGCTGCCACACGCCGACCAACGAGGTCGCTCCACCCTCCAGCGCCTCCGAGACCCTCAGCGCGCCTGCCAGTACCGGGTCTGGCTCGACGTCCTTCGAGAACTGCAGTGCGCCCCCGTCGAGCACCGACGACGCCCGGGCCGCCCGCAGCGCGGCCTCCGCGGCCGTCGCAGGCCATCCCCGCAGATTCACGCGATGGCGGTGCGCCCGGCCGAGTGCCTCCCGGGCTTCGTCGCCCGCCGCAGCCACACCGGGCAACTCGGCCAACGGGGCCAGCGGATCGGTCACGGCAGCACAGGCTACTGCGTGCCCTCGTAGAAAACGACCAGCCGGTCGATCCGCCACAGCTGACCGAGAACGATCAACGTGGCGCCGAAAACCGTCGGCCACACCTCCAGCACGACGAGGCCGTAGACCAACAGGATGAATCCCGCGGCGGCGATGGGTGCCAGCAGGCGCAGCACCGTGAGCTGATCGGGCGGCACCCGGTCGCGGTCCTGCAGCCACAACTTTTCGCCGTAGATGCCCTTGGCCGCCCATGTCGTCGGCGCCTCGACCGGAGCGAAGACATGCGGGTTCAGCCAGAGCCACGCGATCACCGCGGCGACGGGCACCAGGCACCACCAGCCCAGCCATACCCGACCCCAGACGGCCAGGATCATCAACGGGATGGCCGCGAAACGGGTCCAAACGCTCCACGGGTTGGCGTGGCGCTTCCATGCCTCATCGCTCATCCGGAACGTCCCCGCCACCCTGGACATGCCTGACATGACGCCCATGCGGTCATTGTGCGCCGTGTGGCGCGACCCAACGTCGATGCAACGTCCGGGTGACTAGGCTCACAGATATGTCCGACGCGCAGACCGAAGTCCAGTCCGTCTACCCGCCAGCACCCGAATTCGCCGCCGAGGCCAATGCCTCTGAGGAGATGTACCGCGACGCAGAACAGGACCGTCTGGGGTTCTGGGCGGCGCAGGCCAACCGGTTGGCGTGGGCCACACCGTTCGACGAGGTGCTGGATTGGTCCGGCGCCCCCGTCGCGAAGTGGTTCGTCGGCGGCAAGCTCAACGTCGCCTACAACTGTGTCGACCGGCATGTCGAGGCGGGCAATGGTGATCGGGTGGCGATCCGCTGGGAGGGCGAGCCCGGCGACAGCCGCGAACTGACGTATGCCGACCTGCTCGCCGAGGTGAGCAAGGCCGCCAACACGCTGACCGAACTCGGAGTCGTCGCGGGCGATCGGGTCGCGATTTACATGCCGATGCTGCCGGAAGCGATCGTGGCGATGCTGGCGTGCGCACGCCTCGGAGTGCTGCATTCGGTGGTGTTCGCCGGCTTCTCGTCGGCGGCGCTGGCGGCCCGCATCGAGGATGCCGAAGCCAAGCTGGTGATCACGTCCGACGGTCAGTACAGACGTGGGCAGGCAGTGTCGCTGAAGGAGTCGGTCGACGAGGCTTGCGAAGGTCAAAAGTCGGTCGAGCATGTTCTTGTGGTGCGGCGCACTGAAATTGACACGCCGTGGACGGACGGGCGCGACCTGTGGTGGCACGAGACCGTCGAGAAGGCATCGGACAAGCACACCCCTGAGGCTTTCGACTCCGAGCATCCGTTGTTCCTGCTCTACACATCGGGCACCACCGGCAAGCCCAAGGGCATCATGCACACCTCCGGCGGGTACCTGACCCAGTCGTCCTACACGCACCACAACGTGTTCGATATCAAGCCGGAGACCGACGTGTACTGGTGCACAGCGGATATCGGCTGGGTCACCGGCCACACCTACATCGTCTATGGCCCCCTTTCGAACGGGTGCACTCAGGTCGTCTACGAGGGCACCCCGAACTCGCCGAACGAGCATCGCCACTTCGAGATCATCGAAAAGTACGGCGTCACCATCTATTACACCGCACCCACGTTGATCCGGATGTTCATGAAGTGGGGTCGCGAGATCCCCGACGCCCATGACCTGTCAAGCCTGCGACTGCTGGGCAGTGTGGGTGAGCCGATCAACCCCGAGGCGTGGCGCTGGTACCGGGATGTGTTCGGCGGCAACAAGACTCCGGTCGTCGACACCTGGTGGCAGACCGAAACCGGAGCCATCATGATTTCGCCTCTGCCCGGTGTGACCGCAGCCAAGCCCGGTTCGGCGATGAAGCCGCTGCCCGGTGTCTCGGCCAAGATCGTCGACGAAGAGGGCAACGAGTTGGTGCCCGGTGCTGATGAAGCCGAACACGTCACCGGCTACCTGGTGCTCGATCAGCCGTGGCCGTCGATGCTGCGCGGCATCTGGGGCGACCCGGAGCGGTATAAGCAGACGTACTGGTCACGGTATGCCGACAAGGGTTGGTACTTCGCAGGCGACGGAGCGCGCGTCGACAACGACGGGTCGATCTGGCTGCTCGGCCGTATCGACGACGTGATGAATGTTTCGGGTCACCGCATCTCCACCACGGAAGTGGAATCGGCGTTGGTCGGGCATTCCGGGGTCGCCGAAGCTGCGGTCGTCGGCGCCAGCGATGAGACCACCGGACAAGGCATCTGCGCGTTCGTCATCCTCGAGGCGCACGCCAAGGACAACGACAACATGGTCGAGGAGCTACGCAACCAGGTGGCCAAGGAGATCGGCAAGATCGCGCGGCCCCGCGAGATCCACGTCGTCCCCGAGCTGCCGAAGACGCGCAGCGGAAAGATCATGCGGCGACTGCTTCGCGATGTGGCCGAAGGCCGCGAACTCGGCGACACCTCAACGCTGGTGGACCCCAGCGTGTTCGAAGCGATTCGGGCGGGTAAGTAGCTAGGCTGCCGCGGCGCCGACCGGGACGAAACCCGTACCCGGTCGGTTCTTGGCTGTGATGTCGGCCAGCTGCGTGTTGAACGACATGGTGACCGCTGGAGTGTGCAACGGGATGTATTTGACGACGCATGTCGGCAGGTCCTCGCTGAAAGCGCCGTGGATCATGCCGACGAGACGGTTGTTGACGGTGACCGGAGCACCGGAGTCGCCGGGCTGACCGCACACCTGATTGACGATCGTGCCGGGCTGCTCGCCCGGCCCCCACGTCACCCCGCACGAATAGCCTGTTGTCCGACCGAGTTTGCACGCGACGTCGCCGAACACCGGATCCGGGCCGAGCCCGTCGATCTGAAAACCGTTGACATTGTTGACCGGCTGCACCTTCTGCGGGTCGAACTGGATCACCGCGTAGTCGAGCGCGTCATTGCCTGCCACCATCGTGCCCAGCACGCCGGCGGCCTCGGCCCCTTCAGCCGACACCCGCTCGCCAGGCCCGCCGCAGTGTGCGGACGTGAAGCCGACAAGGTTGCCGCGATTGTCATTGCCGATGGCGGTGAGCGTGCAGAACGTGTCGCCTTCGATGACGATGCCCGAGCCGCCTCCGAGCGGCACCGGCGCGTCGGCGTGAGCAAACGGCGCCACCAGCCCACACAGCGCGGCGATCACCGCCGAGATCGCCAGGCAGCGGACGCTGGACCTCAAGTATCGAACTCCCATCCCTGTGCCGCCTGACCGTTCAACGTGGCCAGTCTATCTTCGGCCCGGATCGTTTCCGTGGACGCCACGTGGCAACATGAACGCGACTGACACCGGATGCCGGGGAGGAAGTGTTTCCGTGAGTGATCGCAGGGATGGCGTGCCGACGACCGTGACGTCGATACCGCTGGTCGACCCGCACGCACCCAAGGAGAACCCGTCGATCGGTGACCTGGTCAAGGATGCGACGGCTCAGGTATCCACGCTGGTACGAGCCGAAGTCGAACTGGCCAAGGCGGAGATCACCCGCGACGTCAAAAAAGGCCTCACCGGCAGCGTCTACTTCATCCTCGCCCTTGTCGTGCTGTTCTACTCGACCTTCTTTTTCTTTTTCTTCCTCGCCGAGTTGCTCGACACCTGGCTGTGGCGGTGGGTGGCGTTCCTGATCGTCTTCGCGCTGATGCTGGTGGTCACCGGTGGGCTGGCCTTGCTGGGATATCTCAAGGTGCGACGCATCCGTGGGCCGCAGAAAACGATCGAATCGGTCAAGGAGACCCGCGAGGCGCTCACCCCCGGTCACGACAAGGACAAAGCCATCACGGCATCGCCTAACGGCGAAGGCCCCGGCGCGCAGACCGATCCGTCAGGCTGGTAATGGCCCCACCCGACCCGTCGGTAGTTCGCATCGACGGTCCGTGGCGGCATCTCGAGGTGCACGCCAACGGGATTCGCTTCCATGTGGTGGAGGCGGAGTCGGGGCAGGCCGCCACGTCGACTTCGCTCGCGGACCGGCCACTGGTGATCCTGTTGCACGGCTTCGGTTCGTTCTGGTGGTCGTGGCGCCACCAGTTGCGCGGGCTGTCCGGTGCCCGAGTGGTCGCGGTCGACCTGCGGGGCTACGGCGGCAGCGACAAACCGCCACGCGGATACGACGGTTGGACGCTGGCAGGCGACACCGCGGGCCTGGTGCGGGCGCTCGGCCACAAACGGGCGACGCTGGTCGGGCATGCCGACGGTGGACTGGTCTGCTGGGCCACCTCGGTGCTGCACCCACGGATGGTGAGGGCGATCGCCGTGGTCAGCTCGCCGCATCCCGTCGCGCTGCGGACGTCTACGCTGACCCGGCGGGACCAGGGACGGGCGCTACTGCCGTCGATGCTGCGCTATCAGGTGCCGATGTGGCCCGAACGTTCTCTGACACGCAACAACGCCGACGAGCTGGAGCGCCTGGTGCGCAGTCGCGCCAGCGGCAAATGGCTTGCCTCCGAAGACTTTTCCGAGACGATCGGGCATATGCGGCGGGCCATCCAGATACCGTCGGCCGCGCACTCGGCGCTGGAGTATCAGCGCTGGGCGGTGCGCAGCCAACTTCGCGGCGAAGGCCGACGGTTCATGCGCTCGATGAAGCGGTCACTGGCCGTGCCGGTGCTGCATTTGCGCGGCGACGCGGATCCCTACGTGCTCGCCGATCCGGTCTACCGGACGCAGCACTACGCACCGCGCGGCCGCTACGTATCGCTCGCGGGCGCAGGGCATTTCGGTCACGAGGAGGCGCCCGAACTGGTCAACGAGCAGCTGTCGAGGTTCTTCAAGCAGGTGTACGGCTAACCGCCGACGCAGGTGCCCGTCGGGACCCGCTGGGTGTTGCCGATCTTGGCCATCTGACGCGACACCTCTTTGGCGGTCAGCACGAAGCCGGTGTCCGCGTCGTCAACGGCCGCACCGAACACCACGCCAAGCACCTGGCCGGAGCGGTTGATCATCGGACCACCCGAATTGCCTTGCCGCACAGTACCTCTGATGGTGTACACCTCGCGGGTCACGGTCGCCGAGCGGTAGATGTCCGGGCCGTTCAGTTCGATGATCTCGCGAACCCGGGCCGGGGTCGCGACGAAATCGCCCCCGCCGGGATAGCCCATCACGATCGCGTCGGTGCCCGTCGGCGCCGAACCCTCGGCGAACTGCAGCGGCGCTGACGGCAGATTCGGCACGTCGAGAATCGAGATGTCGGCTTCGGGATCGTAGGACACCACGCCTGCGTCATAGGTCTGGCCGTCCACCTCGACTGTGACGCTGTCGGAGCCTGCCACCACGTGAGCGTTGGACATCACCCGATTCGGTCCGACCACGAAACCGGTGCCCTCCAACACTTTTTGGCAGCTTGGTGCCACGCCGCGGATCTTGACCACGCTGGGCCTGCTGGCGGCCACCACGGTGTCGCTGGCCAGCGCGGCGTCCGGCGCGTCGACCGCGATGATCGGGGTGCGGCCGTATTCGGACAGCACATCGGGCAGCCCGGACGTGTCGAGCAACGCCGACAGCCGCGTCGGCACCGACTTCAGCCAACTGGGCGCCACCTCGTCCACTTGGGCCAGCACCTTGGAACCGCGCACAGCGGCCGCCAGGTTCGGCTGATCCGACGACGTCAGCGGGGTGGCCAGCATCCAGGCGGCGACCAACACAGCGACAAGCTGCAGGCCAACGCCGATGATCGAGTCGACAGTGCGCAGTGCGCGGTTGCGCAGCGCGCCGCGCACCGCGCGCCCCAACACCACTCCGGCGATCTCACCGATCACCACGAGCGCGAGGATCAGAAACAACGTCACGAACAGCTTGCTGCGGGGACCGCTGATGTGCGACACGATGTGCGGTGCCAGCAAGACTCCCGCAACCGCGCCCAGCACCACGCCGACGAACGACAGCAATGAGCCAAGCGCGCCCGAGCGCCATCCGGAGATGGCGGCCACGAACGCGATCGCGAGCACGGCGAGGTCGAGCCACTGTGACGATGTCATTGTTGAGCTTCACCGTAGCTGCCTTCGTGCCCGACGAGCGCCATTGCGTCCTCGAGTTCCCGCACATCGTGGGTGTCCCACGGTTTGGCCCAGCCCGCGACATCGAGCATCGCCGAGATCACCTGGCCGGTGAAACCCCACACCAGCATCTCGTTCAGCAGAAATGCCGGACCTGCGAATCGGCGGGTGTTTTCCTTGCGGTACACCATGATTCGGTTCTCCGGGTTGATGAATGCCCGCACCGGCACCCTCGCAACGATCGCGGTCTCGCGCTCATCGACCACGGCCACCGGCCCCGGATCCTGTGAGTACGCCAAGACCGGCACGACATGGAAACCTGACGGCGGGATGTACATCCGCTCCAGCGTGCACAGCGGCTGCAGTCGGCTGGTGTCGATACCGGTTTCCTCGTTGGCCTCGCGCAGCGCCGTGTGCACCGGCCCCGCGTCGCCGGGATCGGCCGCTCCTCCCGGGAATGCGGCCTGGCCCGCGTGGTGGCGCAGGGTCGAAGCACGCACGGTTACCAACAGGTCGGCGTCGTCGGGCAAGCCTCCGGACGGCGATTCGGCGGGACCGGAGAACAGCACCAGCACCGCGGCGTCGCGCTTCTCCCCGGTGATCGCGGCCTTGGTGTTGGCGGCGGTCACCAGCGCCATCACCTCGGGTGGCACTCGCCTGCGGTACGCCCGCTTGACGTCGGTGCAATTGTCGGTCAGCGGCTTGAGCCAGGACGGCGCGGCGTGCGGGTTGAGGGGGTTCAGTTCATCCGCAGCAGTGCCCCAACTCACGCCGGTACTCCTAACTCGGGGTCCACCGCCGCGGCGATCTCATCGGCGCTTGCAAACGACCTCGGCAGGACCTGGGCAACGCTACCGTCCGCACGCAGCACCACGGTGGCGGGCATGACGTTGGGCACCTTCAAGGCGGCGGCGACGAGCCTGCGCCCGTCCTGCAGTGTGGGAAGCCGGACACCGAGTTCGGCCAGCCGCAGCAGGGCCGCCTCCTCGTTCTCGTCCTGGTGCACGGTCAACACGGTGACAGCGGACCCGGAGCGGCGTTGATATTCGGCCATCGCGGGCAGTTCCTGCGCGCACGGCGCACACCAGTAGGCCCACAAATTGAGCACCGTCGGGCGGCCCGCGACGGCCTTGGCCACGTCGACCCTCGTCCCGTCTCCCGCGCATTCGAGATCGATGTCACGCAGCCGCTCGGGCCCCTGCCCGCCGCCGACCGGACATGGCGGTAGGTCGGCGCGCGCCCGCGGCCCAGCGAGCGCCTCCGGGGTGTCGGCATCGCGGTGCTCACGGGTTTGGCCTGCGCCAATCGACCCGGTCGGCGTCCGTTCGTCGCCGAGCTGAGCCCACAGCGCCACACCAAGCGCGACCACGATGACCATCACCGCGACGGTCCACCGGGTCGACGTGCTCATTACGAGCACATTAGAGGCCGGCCAGTGCCAGCAGGTGCTCGGTCTCGGGGCCCTTGACCAGCGGGGCGGCGATCAGGGGGTCGGTCGGCCCTGTGCCGAACGACGGGCAGTCCTTGGCCAGCACGCACACTCCGCATGCCGGCTTACGGGCATGACACACCCGACGGCCGTGGAAGATCACGCGGTGAGAAAGCAGTGTCCACTCCCGGCGCTCGATCAGCTCACCGACGGCGTGTTCGACCTTGACCGGGTCCTCCTCGGCCGTCCAGCGCCAGCGCCGCACCAGCCTGCCGAAGTGCGTGTCGACGGTGATGCCGGGAATGTCGAACGCGTTGCCGAGGATGACGTTGGCGGTCTTGCGGCCCACGCCCGGCAGCGTCACGAGCTCGTCCATGGTGTTCGGGACGTTGCCGTCGAACCGCTCCACCAGTTCCTGGCCCAGCCGCATCAGAGAGTTGGCCTTGTTGCGGTAGAAACCGGTGGGCCGGACGAGCTCTTCGAGTTCGGCGCGGTCGGCCTGCGCGTAGTCGACGGCCGTGCGGTAGCGCTTGAACAGTGCAGGCGTGGTCAGGTTGACCCGCTTGTCGGTGCTCTGCGCGGACAGAATGGTCGCCACCGTCAGTTCGAGCGGATTGGTGAAGTCGAGCTCGCAGTAAACATGCGGAAAAGCCTGTGCCAGCGTGCGATTCATTCGACGCGCACGACGAACCAGGCCGACGCGGGTTTCGTTGTCCCACTTCCGGGATGAAGCCTTCTTAGCCGGCTTGGAGGTCTGCGTCACCGTCACGCTTGCCAGCGTACGCAGGGGGTACGACTGCTTCGGCGCGCACAGGTGCGGACCGGTGGCATTTCGTGATCCCGCTGAGACCTTGGCCGTGTTTACTTCACCCTTGTGTCTTGGTTGCTCGCTGCGTTTATCCCGGCGTTGCTGATGCTGGCGACATTCGGGCTGCAGCGGCTCGAATCGAGCCTCGACGCCGACACCGTCTCGGCGACGGATGTCGCCGAGTTTCTCGATCAGGCAGAGCCGCGTGACGTCACCACGCTGGCACGAGAAGGCATGGGCCGTGCGCTCGACGGGATGCATCAGCGGTTGGGTGAAAAAGAATGGACACTGGTGGCCCCGACCAGGGCGCACGAGATGTCAAGTTTGCCAAATCGACTGGTGATGCATCATCGGGCCAATCCTGAATTTCAGCCGACCCGACATGCCAATCGTGTGTAGCGTGGGCTAGTCGCGCTGGAGGCTCAATGCCGACAACGTCGGCGTGGCCTACCTCTAGACTGATCTCGTTAACCAGTAAGAGGTCGGCTGGTGCATGTCATATCACCGAACAGCTTAAGAGGGGCAACGTGGACGAGATCCTGGCGAGGGCCGGAATCTTCCAGGGGGTCGAACCCAGCGCCGTATCCGCGCTGACCAAGCAATTGCAGCCGGTCGATTTCCCCCGCGGACACACCGTGTTCGCAGAGGGTGAGCCCGGCGATCGGTTGTTCATCATCATCTCCGGCAAGGTCAAGATCGGCCGCCGCTCACCGGACGGTCGGGAGAACCTGCTCACGATCATGGGCCCGTCGGACATGTTCGGTGAACTGTCGATCTTCGACCCCGGTCCCCGGACGTCGAGCGCGACCACCATCACCGAGGTCCGCGCGGTATCCATGGACCGCGACGCGCTGCGCGCGTGGATCGCCGACCGGCCCGAGATCGCCGAGCAACTGCTGCGGGTGTTGGCCCGCCGGCTTCGTCGCACCAACAACAACCTGGCGGACCTGATCTTCACCGACGTGCCGGGCCGAGTCGCCAAGCAGCTGCTGCAGTTGGCGCAGCGATTCGGCACCCAGGAGGGCGGCGCGCTGCGCGTCACGCACGACCTGACGCAGGAGGAGATCGCCCAATTGGTCGGTGCCTCACGTGAGACGGTCAACAAGGCGCTGGCCGATTTCGCCCACCGCGGCTGGATTCGCCTCGAGGGCAAGAGCGTGCTGATCTCCGACAGCGAACGGCTGGCCCGCCGAGCGCGATAAGGATCGCGCGAGCATCCAACACCGAGCGCGATAAGGATCGCGCGAGAATCCAACACCGAGCGCGATAGCGATTTGTGTGCAGATTGGAGCGGTGAGCGCTCCTAAACGCAGAGGATCACCTAGAACGTAGGTAGTCCAGCTGCGCTTGGACACTCCATTCGGCTGCGTCCCATAGCTTTTCGTCGACGTCGGTGTAGACGTGTTCGACGATCTTGCGTGCCGAGGCGTTGTCGCCGAGCGCACGCAGCGCATCGCGTACCTGGTCCAACCGCTCCTCGCGGTGGGCCAGGTACATCGCGCTGACAGCTTCCAGGTCGCCGAGGTCTGGACCGTGGCCGGGCAACACGGTGCGCTGCCCGAGTCCGTTGAGCCTGCGCAATGACTCCATGTACGCGCCGAGGCTGCCGTCCTCGTTGTCGATGACGGTGGTGCCGCGTCCGAGCACCGTATCGGCGGTCAACACCGCGTCGTCGAGGAGAAACGACACCGAGTCGGCGGTGTGGCCCGGCGTCGCCATCACCGTGATGCGTAGTCCCGCCGCGTCGATCACCTCGCCGTCGACGAACGGCCCACCCATACCGCGAAGGAACCCGCTGCCGACGGACCGGACCACCGCGCCGGTGCGCTCGACGAGCTTGTCGATGCCGCCGGTGTGGTCCTCGTGCTTGTGGCTGATCAGCACCAGCGGGATCTTGCCGAGTTCGGCGATCTTCGCGATGTGCTCGTCATCCTCCGGACCCGGGTCCACGACGACCATCTCGTCGCTGTCGGGGCCGCGCAGCACCCAGGTGTTGGTGCCGTCCAGCGTCATCAAGCCGGGGTTGTTGCACAGCAGCACCGACGCGGTCTCGGTGACCGGACGCAGCAGCCCGTACGCGGGATGCTCGAGCGTCACGCGACCTGCGTCCGATCGTCGCTCACGCGACCTCCGTCCGATCGTCGCTCACGCGACCTCGACGACGAGCTCGACCTCCACCGGCGTGTCCAGCGGGAGCTCCGAGACCCCGACAGCCGAGCGCGCGTGCTTGCCTGCCTCGCCGAACACCTCGCCGAGCAGCTCCGAGGCCCCATTGATGACGCCCGGTTGACCGTTGAACCCCGGCGCGGAGGCGACGAACCCGACCACCTTGACCACTCGGGTGACGCTGTCGATGCCGACCAGCGAATGCACGGCCGCCAACGCATTCAGCGCGCATATCCGGGCCAGGGCCTTGCCGTCCTCGGGGCTGACCACGCCGCCCACCTTGCCGGTCTGCGGCAGCTTGCCTCCCTGCATCGGCAGCTGGCCCGCGGTGTAGACCAGGTTGCCGGTGCGAACGGCGGGCACGTAGGCACCCGCGGGCGGGACCACATCGGGCAGCTCGACACCGAGTTCGGCGAGCCGTTGTGAAGCGCTCACTTCGCCCTCTTCAGATATGCGACGTGCTGCTCACCGGTCGGGCCCGGCAGCACCGACACCAGTTCCCAGCCGTCCTCACCCCACTGGTCGAGTATCTGCTTCGTCGCGTGCGTCAGCAGCGGGACGGTGGCGTATTCCCAACGGGTCGGTTCGCTCATGTGCCTGAGCTTATCGGGCACCGATTTCCTCCCAGCTAGCATGCAGGTGTGGCTACCTCAGCGAATAGCGGTAGACCGGTCGGCTGGCCGTCTCGCCTGACAAAGGCGCGTCTGCACTTCGTCACCGGCAAGGGCGGCACCGGCAAGTCGACGATCGCGGCGTCTCTGGCGCTCGCGCTCGCGGCGGGCGGACGCAAGGTCCTGTTGGTCGAAGTCGAAGGGCGCCAAGGCATTGCGCAGCTGTTCGACGTGCCGCCGCTGCCCTACGCCGAGGTCAAGATCGCAACCGCCGACGGCGGCGGCACCGTCAACGCTCTGGCGATCGATACCGAAGCCGCGTTCCTCGAATACCTCGACATGTTCTACAACCTGGGCCTCGCGGGCCGCGCGATGCGCCGAATCGGCGCGGTCGAGTTCGCGACGACGATCGCACCCGGCCTGCGCGACGTGCTGCTGACAGGCAAGATCCGCGAGATCGTCACCCGCGCCGAGAAGGGCAAGCAGCCCGTCTACGACGCCATCGTGGTGGATTCGCCGCCAACGGGCCGCATCGCCAGGTTCCTCGACGTCACCAAGGCGGTGTCAGACCTCGCCAAGGGCGGCCCGGTGCACTCGCAGGCCGAAAGCGTCGTCAAGGTGTTGCATTCCGACCTGACGGCGATTCATCTCGTCACACTGCTCGAAGCGCTGCCGATCCAGGAGACGGTCGAAGCCATCGAGGAACTCCGTGATCTGGACCTGCCGATCGGCAGCGTGATCGTCAACCGCAACATCCCGGCCTATCTGTCCGCCGACGACCTGGCCAAGGCGGCCGAAGGCGACATCGACGCCGACGCCGTGCGCACCGGCCTGCAGAGTGTCGGAATCACGTTGTCCGACAGCAACTTTGCTGGCCTGTTGACGGAGACCATCCAGCACGCGACGCGGATCACGGCACGCGCCGAAAGCGCCGAACAACTCGATGCGCTCGACGTGGCGCGATTGGAACTGCCACAGATCACCGACGGCGTCGACCTCGGCAGCCTCTACGAACTCGCGGAAGCACTTGCCCACCAGGGGGTCAGATGAGCACCACACCGCCGGCCCTCGACATGGGCTCGATCCTGACCGACACCTCGAACCGGGTCGTGGTGTGCTGCGGCGCGGGCGGTGTCGGCAAGACCACCACTGCAGCGGCAATGGCGTTGCGGGCGGCCGAATATGGCCGCACCGTCGTCGTGCTGACCATTGACCCCGCCCGACGGCTGGCCCAGGCACTGGGCATCAAGGATCTCGGCAACACGCCGCAGCGGGTACCGCTTGCCCCCGAGGTGCCGGGCCAACTGCACGCCATGATGCTGGACATGCGCCGCACATTCGACGAGATGGTGATCCAGTACTCCGGACCCGAACGCGCACAAGAGATTCTGGACAACCAGTTCTATCAGACGGTTGCCACGTCGCTTGCGGGCACGCAGGAGTACATGGCGATGGAGAAGCTCGGCCAGCTGCTCGCCGAGGATCGATGGGACCTTGTGGTCGTCGACACCCCACCGTCCCGTAACGCCCTGGACTTCCTGGACGCCCCAAAGCGGTTGGGCGGCTTCATGGATAGCCGGCTGTGGAAGCTGCTACTCGGCCCCGGCCGCGGCATCGGCAAACTTGTGACCGGCGCGATGGGACTGGCGATGAAGGCGCTGTCAACCGTGCTTGGCTCCCAGATGCTCTCCGATGCAGCGGCGTTCGTGCAGTCGCTGGACGCCACATTCGGCGGCTTCCGGGAGAAGGCCGACCGCACCTACGAACTCCTCAAGCGGCGCGGCACGCAGTTCGTGGTGGTGTCGGCCGCCGAGCCCGACGCGCTGCGGGAGGCGTCCTTCTTCATCGACCGGCTGTCGCAGGAGCACATGCCGCTGTCCGGTCTGATCCTCAACCGCACCCACCCGATGCTGTGCGATCTACACGCGGAGAAGGCGGAGGAAGCCGCCGAGGAACTCGAGAAGAAGGACCCCGACGCGTTGGCGGCCGCGGTGCTGCGGATCCACGCCGACCGGGCGATGACGGCCAAGCGCGAGATCAGGCTGCTGTCGCGGTTCACCGGCGCCAACCCACACGTCGCGATCGTCGGTGTGCCTTCGCTGCCGTTCGATGTGTCGGACCTCGAGGCGCTGCGCGCCATCGCCGACCAGATCACCGGCGAAACTGCCGCGGCGTAGTCGGACGACGATCAAGCGGCGGAACGCCGCGTTGAGAAGTCCGACAATTGCCTTAGTACGACGACGATCGACTTAGCCGCGAATCGAAGGTCTGCAGTTACTGAGACGGCCTAAACCGCGCTGCGGTGCTTGCGTTGGGCGGCAAAGAACTCAGCCCACGAAACCACCTCGGGGTGCTGCTTGAGCAGGGCGCGGCGCTGACGCTCGGTCATCCCACCCCATACGCCGAACTCGACGCGGTTGTCGAGGGCATCGGCGCCGCATTCCAGGATCACCGGGCAGTGCCTGCAGATGACCGCGGCTTTGCGTTGGGCGGCGCCTCGTACGAACAGTTCATCGGGATCCGCCTGCCGACAGCGTGCCTGCGATACCCAGGCAATACGGGCCTCGGCCTCCGCGCCATGGACGATGCTGTGTGCTGACATGTTCGGGGTTGTCCTCCGCGCGGCGGTCCTCGTACCTGACACCAGCGATCCCTTCGTTCCAAGCCGCCGAGCTAGCGCAGCGACGGCGTAGTCCTCCGGAGTAGAACGCTGATGCGATCTACGCCACATTGCGACGGTCGAGTGTGACCTGCATCGCACTGTCAGCTCAACTTAGGTGGTCAGGGCGGTTCTTGGCAACAGTCTGGAAGGCACTTTTTTGGGACGACCGTGCCGTCAAATCGCAGAATTGACGCAAGGGCAGGTCGGTGCCCACCCCGCGTCCGGCAATCGACCGACATGAACTGCCATTTTGTCGCCTGATTCCCCTCGTTAGTCTGTACGTCATGCCGGAGCAGCCGCCGAAGAGACCGCCTGCCGTGCCCCCCACGGTGACGGTCATCAAGCTCGCCTGGTGCTGTCTTCTGGCCAGCGTGGTCGTCGCGGCGATGCTGTTTCCTGTCGTGGGTGGCATCGGGTTGTTGTCCAACCGCGCCTCCGACGTGGTGGCCAACGGTTCCGCGCAGCTGGTCGAGGGTGAGGTGCCTCAGGTATCGACGATGGTCGACGCCAAGGGCAACGTGATCGCGTGGCTGTACTCCCAGCGCCGGTTCGAGGTGCCAAGCGATCAGATCGCCAACACGATGAAGCTGGCGATCGTCTCGATCGAGGACAAGCGGTTCGCCGAGCACAACGGTGTCGACTGGCAGGGCACGCTGACGGGGCTGTCGGGCTACCTATCCGGAAACCTGGACACCCGCGGCGGCTCCACGCTCGAACAGCAGTATGTGAAGAACTACCAACTGCTGGTGGTCGCACAGACCGACGCGGAGAAGCGCGCCGCCATCGAGACGACTCCAGCGCGCAAGCTGCGCGAGATCCGCATGGCGCTGACCCTGGACAAGACGTTCACCAAGCCGGAGATCCTGACCCGCTATCTGAATCTGGTGTCGTTCGGCAACGGTTCCTACGGCATCCAGGACGCAGCGCAGACGTACTTCGGCATCAACGCCTCCGAGTTGAACTGGCAGCAGGCGGCGCTGCTGGCCGGGATGGTGCAGTCGACGAGCGCACTGAACCCGTACACCAACCCCGACGGCGCGCTGGCACGTCGAAACCTGGTGCTGGACACCATGATCGACAATCTGCCCGAGCACGCCGATGAACTGCGTGCCGCCAAGCAGCAGCCGCTCGGCGTGCTGCCGCAGCCCAACGAGCTGCCGCGGGGCTGCATCGCCGCGGGGGATCGCGCGTTTTTCTGCGACTACGTACTCGATTACCTCGCCCGCGCGGGCATCAGCAAGGAGCAGGTCGCCAAGGGCGGCTACATGATCAAGACGACGCTGGATCCCGACGTCCAGATACCGGTGAAGTCGTCGATCGACAGCATCGCGGCACCAGACCTCAACGGCGTCGCCAGCGTGATGAGCGTGGTCAAGCCCGGCAAAGAGTCGCATCCAGTGCTCGCGATGGCCAGCAACCGCACCTACGGCCTGAACACCGATGCCGGGGAAACGATGCAGCCGCAACCGTTCTCGTTGGTCGGCGACGGCGCGGGTTCGGTTTTCAAGATCTTCACCACAGCCGCTGCCCTCGATATGGGCATGGGCATCAACGCCCAGTTGGACGCCCCGGCCCGGTTCGAGGCCAAGGGCCTCGGCAGCGGCGGCGCGAAGGGTTGCCCCGCGGCCACCTGGTGTGTGCAGAACGCGGGCAACTATCGCGGCCAGATGAGCGTCACCGATGCGCTGGCCACCTCACCGAACACCGCATTCGCCAAGTTGATCTCGCAGGTGGGCGTGCAGCGGACCGTCGACATGGCGGTGAAGCTGGGCATGCGGTCCTACGCGCTGCCCGGCACTGCACGCGATTACGACCCGCAGAGCAACGAAAGCCTGGCCGACTTCGTCAAGCGGCAGAACCTCGGCTCGTTCACGCTGGGCCCGATCGAGGTCAATGCGCTCGAGTTGTCGAACGTCGCGGCGACGTTGGCGTCGGGCGGCACATGGTGCCCACCGAATCCGATCGACAAAGTGACCGACCGCAACGGCAAGGACGTCGCCGTGACCACCGAGACCTGTGAGCAGGTGGTGCCCGAAGGGTTGGCGAACACGCTGGCCAACGCGATGAGCAAGGACGACACCAACGGCACGGCCGCAGGGTCGGCCAGTTCGGTGGGCTGGGACCTGCCGATGTCGGGCAAGACGGGAACCACCGAAGCGCATCGGTCGTCTGCCTTCCTCGGATTCACCAACAACTACGCCGCGGCCAACTACATCTACGACGACTCGACGACGCCCGGTGATCTGTGCTCGTTCCCCCTGCGGCAGTGCGGTTCGGGAAACCTGTTCGGCGGCAACGAACCGGCACGCACCTGGTTCACCGCGATGAAACCGATCGCGAACAACTTCGGCCCTGTCGCACTGCCACCCACCGATCCGCGGTACGTCGACGGGGCGCCGGGCTCCAGGGTGCCGAGCGTGTCGGGCATGAACCAGGACACCGCGCGGATGCGGCTCAAGGAAGCGGGCTTCCAGGTCGCCGACCAAGCCACGCCGGTGAACAGCAGCGCGCCGTACGGCGCGGTCGTCGGCACCACCCCAGCGGGTCAGACGGTGCCGGGTTCGATCATCACGATTCAGATCTCCAACGGCGTTCCGCCTGCGCCGCCTCCGCCGCCGCCGGGGGCGATCCCCGGACTGCCGGGCATGCCGCCGGAGATCGGCACGACGGTCGTCGAGATTCCGGGATTGCCGCCGATCACCGTCCCTGTGCTGGGTCCGCCGCCGCCCGCACCGCCCCCACCGTGATCAGGGCTGTGCAGTTGGCCACGCTGCGACTCCGGAAGTCGATGCTCGCCGGTAACTGGCAGTAGGCTTTCTGCATGCCTGCCGCTTCATCGATCCTGAAAAACACTGCCGCCGTGGCCGTTGGTTCGGTCGTAGCCGGGATCGGTTATGCGTCGCTGATCGAGCGCAACGCATTCGTCATGCGCGAAGTGACCATGCCGGTGTTGTCGCCGGGATCGTCACCGCTGAAGGTGCTGCACATCAGCGATATCCACATGCTGCCCAGGCAGCGGCGCAAACAGGCCTGGCTTCGTGAGCTGGCCCGCTGGGAGCCCGACCTGGTGGTCAACACCGGCGACAACCTGGCGCACCCCAAGGCGGTGCCCGCCGTGGTCCAGGCGCTGAGCGAGCTGCTCGCGGCACCAGGGGTGTTCGTGTTCGGCAGCAACGACTACTTCGGGCCGCAGCCGAAGAATCCGGCGAAATACCTGACCAACCGCGGCCATCGCGTGCACGGCGAGCCGCTGCCGTGGCAGGACCTGCGGGCGGCGTTCACCGAACGCGGCTGGTTGGACATGACGCACACCAAGCGCGAACTCGAGGTGGCCGGTCTGCGGATCGCGGTGGCCGGTGTCGACGATCCGCACCTGTCGCGGGACCGCTACGACACCATCGCCGGACCGGCGAGTCCCGCCGCCAACCTGACGCTGGGGCTGACGCATTCACCGGAGCCGCGGGTGCTGGACCGCTTTGCCGCCGACGGCTACCAATTGGTGATGGCCGGCCACACCCACGGCGGCCAGCTCTGCCTGCCGTTCTACGGTGCGATTGTCACCAACTGCGACCTCGACCGGTCCCGCGCCAAGGGCGCGTCGCGCTGGGGCGCGCACACCCAACTGCACGTCTCGGCTGGTCTGGGCACCTCGCCCTACTTCCCCGCGCGGTTCTGCTGCAGGCCGGAGGCCACGCTGCTGACCTTGGTGGCGGCACCGATCGGCGGCCGTGACGCCGGTAATCGGGTGGAATCGCGCCTCAGCAGCGTGCAGTGATCGACAAGGCCGCGACAGCAACTCGCAGCCAACCCCGTGCGTGGGTCGACAACGCGGTCCGACTGATCGAGGCCGACGCTCGCCGGAGCGCGGACACCCATCTGCTGCGCTATCCGCTGCCCGCGGCATGGTGCGACGGTTGTAACGTCCAGCTTTATCTCAAGGACGAGACCACCCACATCACCGGCAGCCTCAAGCACCGGTTGGCGCGGTCATTGTTCCTCTACGCGCTGTGCAACGGGTGGATCGGCGAGGGCACCACGGTCATCGAGGCGTCGTCCGGGTCGACAGCGGTTTCCGAGGCGTACTTCGCCGCGCTGCTCGGACTGCCGTTCATCGCGGTGATGACGTCGTCGACCAGTGCAGCCAAGATCGCACTGATCGAATCACAAGGCGGCCGTTGCCATTTCGTCGCCGAGGCATCGCAGGTCTACGCGGAGGCCGAGCGGTTGGCCGACGAGACGGGCGGCCACTACCTCGATCAGTTCACCAACGCCGAACGTGCCACCGACTGGCGTGGCAACAACAACATCGCCGAATCGATCTTCGAGCAGATGCGCATGGAGGCGCATCCGGTCCCGGAGTGGATCGTGGTGGGTGCCGGCACCGGCGGTACCTGCGCGACCATCGGCCGGTACATCCGATATCGGCGCCACGCCACCGGGTTATGCGTGGTGGACCCGGAAAACTCGGCGTTTTTTCAGTCGTATGCGCAGGGCCGCCGCGACGTCGTGACCGGTAAATCGTCGCGCATCGAGGGCATCGGGCGTCCGCGCGTCGAACCGTCGTTTCTGCCCAGCGTGGTCGACCGCATGGTCGCGGTGCCCGACGCGGCGTCGATCGCCGCGGCGCATCACGTCAGCAGAGTGCTGGGCCGACGGGTGGGACCGTCGACGGGGACGAATCTGTGGGGAGCGTTTGGCCTGCTGGCCGAAATGATCGCCGATGGGCGCAGCGGATCCGTCGTGACCTTGCTCGCCGACAGCGGTGACCGCTACGCGGACACTTACTTCTGCGACGAGTGGCTGACCAGCCAGGGCCTGGACCTGTCGGCCTCGGCCGAGGCGCTGGTGGAATTCGAGCGATCGGGGCGCTGGCCCTGATCCTCAGAACCTCCGGTGAGCGGCCCGTCGGAGGTCAGAAACAACCACAGTGCGGCCAAGGCGAAGAATCCCAGGTAGATGGAGGCTCCAAGCCCAGTCATATCTGCCTCGATTCGTAGTCAACGCCGTTAGTGTGCATAACGTCACCGACAACCGACATCCTTCCCGCGGCGTGTCGTGATCTACGCCTCTGAGCGGGCGGCGGCAGGAAAAGCCGTTTGGCTTCACCGACCGCCGGTGCGATACGCTGTCGTGGCTTCACGCGGGGTGTGGCGCAGCTTGGTAGCGCGCTTCGTTCGGGACGAAGAGGTCGTGGGTTCGAATCCCGCCACCCCGACAAATTTGAGAGCAGTTGCAGAGGCGACCTTCACGACGAGGGTCGCCTTTGCGCTTCCCGAGCCGTCAGCGTTACGCGTAGATGCCGCCGATGCTTCGCCGAGGCTTCGAGGGAACCTTCGTGAGCACCATCACCGAACTCAACTCGACAAGGCCGATGAGTAGCAGTGGCCACAGCGCGCCTGCGGCTACGCTGACCAGCGACGGGTGCATTGCGGGTGACGCGCGGTGAGACAGACGCTTGCCCGCTGCATACGCGGTGAAGGTCGCGACCACCCACCCGACGAAGTAAATAAGTAGTACGGTGCCGACCACGACGTCCCCCTGCGACTCGACAACTCTGGGAGCCGATTTCCCCATCAATCTTAGAGCCAACCAAACCGCGACGACGCGAGGCTCGCAGGCACGGCGACGGTCTTTCACAGCTGACGGCATGCATTCTTTGCGTTGTTAAACAGTTTGACTACCTGCCAAGTGGGGAATCACATCCCATGTGACTTTGCCGTCGACTTCTGTCGAACCCAAATTGCCCCGCGCGGTCGGTCCGCTGTCCGCCACCATCATCGAGGCCCTGCGCGCGCGGCCAGCCCTTCACGACCGCCCACTCGACGTTCCGCTCTACGAGGCGGACCCGTACGGCCTCGACCTGCAGCTGGCCCTCTACATTTGCTATGAACTGCACTACCGCGGCTTCGACAACGTCAATCCCCGGTGGGAATGGAACCCGTCGCTGCTGCGCGTACGCGGGCGGCTCGAGGACGTCTTCTTGACCGCGGTCCGCCAAGAAGTCGGTGAGATCGCAGCCGACGAAACCGCGGCCGATGCGATGGATGCCTTGTCGATCGAGCCCGCCAACGGCACCGGCCCGTCGTACTACCTTCGCGACACCGGCAGCTGGGATCAGATGCGCGAGTACTTCGTACACCGCTCGCTGTACCACCTCAAGGAGGCCGACCCGCACGCCTTTGCGATCCCGCGGCTGATCGGTCAGGCCAAGGCGTCGTTCGTGGCGGTCGAGTTCGACGAATACGGCGGTGGCAGAGGCGCTTTGGTGCACCAGCAGCTCTACGCCGACCTGATGGACGCCGCCGGCCTGGACTCCGGTTACCTTGCGTACTTCAACGACGTACCCGCCGACGCACTGGCGTCGGTCAATTTGATGTCGCTGTTCGGTCTGCACCGCGAGTTCCGCGGGGCGGCCATCGGCCATTTCGCGTCAACGGAAATCACCTCATCGCCGGGTTCACGGCGCCTGGTCGACGCGTTGGAGCGGATGGGCGCACCCCAACCGTGCATCCGCTTCTACCACGAACACGTGGTCGCCGACGCCGTGCACGAACAGGTCGTTCGGGCGGACGTCGTCGGGGATCTCATTGCCCGCGAGCCACACCTGGAGCGCGATGTGGTGTTCGGTATCAAGGCGCGCGACGTGGTCGAGAACCGACTCGCAGACCACGTGATGCAGTGTTGGCAGGCGGACCGGACGTCGCTACGCCGGCCGCTTGGCTGACCGCTGCGGCCGCATCCGGCAGCGGTGACTCGTGTCGCACAGCGGATAGTCCTTGCTGCGGCGGCAGGTACAGATCGCGACCATGAACCTGTCGGACTCCACCACGCTGCCGTCGGGCATTTCGATGCGTACCGGGCCCTGGACCATCACCGGCCCGGACGGCACCACCCGCACGATGCGGGCCTCTTCGTCGCTCACGGCTTGTCCGCCCTGATCACCAGCAGTTCTTCCTCTCGACGGCCCGGATCGAGCCGCCCGGTTTCCTCGAGCCATTCGGCACGCGAATTCAGCACCGGGCCAAACGGAATCCATTGCCAGGCAATGATTTCGGCGTCGAGCCCGGCGCCGGCCAGCTGTGCCAGTGTCTCGCGCGGGCCGGCGAACTCCGATTGCACCAGCAACATCGTGCCGCCGTGCGCGAGTAGCTGTGTCGCGGTCTCGCACAACGGATCGAGCACCAGACGGCCGTTGTACCCGGCGTCCCACGCCCGGGACGGTCCCAGAGGCGTCGGCAACTGGATGCCGTCGGCGGCCGGATCATGCGGCACATAAGGCGGGTTGCACACCACCAGGTCGTACGGCCCGAATTCGACTGCGCGGGCCCATGAACCGAGGTGCACCGCCACATCGACCCCTGCCGCTGCCGCGTTGGCCCGCGCGCACTGGACGGCCCGCGGGCAGATGTCGAACGCGCTGACTTCCGTCGCGCCCTGCTCATAAGCGGCGGTCGCCACGACCCCGGTGCCGGTGCACAGGTCGGCGACGCGATGACCACGAGCCAGACCGGTTTTCTCCATGACATCGATGAGTAGCTGCGAATCCTCTTGCGGCGTGTACACGCCCTCGATCACGGCTGACACATCCAGGTCGGTGTATGCGGTGGTCACATCGGCCTTTCGACAGGGTTAGCTTGCGCGACGCGCGCTGCCTGATTAATGCCCGGTATCGGCGCGGTTAAACACATGTGTGCGTTTTGCGCGTGGCTGTTCCGGGCACCCGTAGCCCGTGCAAGCTTCAGACATCGTCGCGTTGCCGATCCGGCTAGGCGCGGCCGCCCGTCACCGTCGCCTGTTTCATCCGAGTGGGGTGTTGGCCGAGGGCTACCTCGAAAGGGTGGCGCCACCGGAGGGTGGGCTGCCGATGCCGTCATGCGACGTAATCGCCCGCGTCTCGAAAGGCGTCGGACTACCGGGGGCCACGGCCGACGTGGCTGGCCTGGCGTGGCGCATCCCGCCGCCGCAGGACTTGCGGTCGTGCGGGCCATGGGATGTCCTGCTGGCGTCGACCGTCGCCAACAGCCGCATCGTCCTGGCACCGGCCCGATCCTGGTCGCGCACCACCTTTTCCAGCCTGATGCCACTTCGCTACGACGGCGGGGTGTGGTGGATACGCGCTCGGCTGGTCACCAAGATCGACGAGCCTGGCTTGTCGCTCGACACCATCAGAAACCACATTGACTCCGGCGAAATCGAATTCGATATCGAGCAGGCGCGCGGCATCAGCGGGTTCTCGCCGCTGGCCCGACTGACGTTGCGTCACCTCGACCCGAGCAACGACGACATCGCATTCGACCCCGTTCTGCACAGCGACGACGATGTGCAGTTGGTCCCCGGCTGGCTGGCGGATTTCCGCCGTGCGGCGTATCGGCGCAGCCGCGAAGGCCGAGACGCCGACGCCTAAGCCGTCGGCTCCTGATCGGTCTCGGCGACGTCGGGGGTGTTTTCGTCGGTGGTGTCGTGGTCGCCCGCATCGCTGGTCGTGTCCGTCGATTCGACGGTCTTCTCGTCGTCGTAGATTCCCTTACCGCGTGGCATCACAATCCCTTTCGTCCTCCGTGGAGCTACCCGCCGACGCCCCGTTTCAACCTGCCCGCCCCGGGTATGCGCTGCGGACTGTCACATCGGCGAAAGGCAAAGAAGATGGATGCGCTGGCATTCCTTCGTGAGGATCACAAGAGTGTGCTCGGCATGTTGGAGGTGCTCGACGGCGCACCGTCGGGCTCGGGCGCCCACGTCAGCGGCCTCGCGACGATGGTGACCAATCTGATCATCGCTGAGTCGCAGCACGAGGCGGTCGAGGAACAGTTCTTCTGGCCGGCGGTCCGTAAGTCTGTCGAGGGTGGAGACGAACTCGCCGACGTCGCGGTGACCCAGGAGCAGGAGGGCAAGAAACTGCTTCAGGCCCTCGAAGACGGTAAGCCCGGAGACCCGGAATACCAGCAGGCGCTCAAGGACTTCGTCAGGGCCGGTCGCGAACATATCAAATACGAGCAAGATGTCGTCTGGCCGGCGTTCGAGGCCGCGGTCAGCCGCGAGGAGCGAGAAAAGCTCGGCGAAAAGCTCGAGGCGGCCAAGAAGATCGCACCGACCCGGCCGCACCCGGACACGCCGCCCAACGCGGCAGTGCAGAAGACCATAGGTACGGCCGCCGCGATGGCAGACCATTTCCGCGACGCCGCCAGCGGCCGCGCCGACAAGAACCCGCCCGACCCACAGCAGCACTGAACGCACACGAGGGCCGGCTCACGGCCGACCCTCGTCAACGCCCGAATCAGCTTGTGGGCGTGCGCTGTTCGTGAGTGAAGGGCTTTTCACTGCGCACCGCGGGTTGCCCCTCCGGACTCCGCTCGGCGCCCTTGTTCTTGCGCTTGGTGCCGCCGAGCCATTCCTGCTCTGGGTTGTCGACGTACTCCCATTCCATGCCTTCCGGCCATGGTCCCTGACCTTCGTTCCACGGTCCACGCACCGACTCGTCGCCGTTGGACATGTTGAACGCGACGTTCTGGAAACGGTCGTCGCCGGCGAGTTGACCGGGCGGGAAGTTCACCGGCAATTCGTTGAGTGCCGCCGTGAACTGCTGGTAATGCGCGACTTCGCGAGTCATCAGGAAAGTCAGCGTGTCCTGTACGCCAGGATCGTCGGTGAACTGCTTCAGGTATTCGTACACGATCTTGGCGCGGGACTCTGCAGCCAGATTGCTGCGCAGGTCCACGGTGGGATCACCGTTGGCGTTGACGAACGTGCCCTGCCACGGCACGCCTGCAGAGTCCTTGACGTCAGGCCCACCCCCGCTGAGGGTGAAGTACAGCGGATTGACCGCGACGCTGTGGATGATGGCGTCACGACCGTCGCGGCTGGCGACCGCGGGCATCCAGTCGCAGCGTTCATTGGCCATCTTGAGGTCGTCGTTGAGGCCATCGAGAAGCATCGTGATCATCGCTCCGACCATCTCCAGATGGCTGAACTCCTCGGTGGCGATGTCCATGAAGAGGTCGTACATCTTCGGGTTCTTCTGCCGCAGCACAAAAGCCTGCGTGAAGTACTGCATAGCCGCCTTCAGTTCGCCGTTGGCGCCGCCGAACTGTTCCTGCAGAAGTGTGGCGAATCGTGGATCGGGCTCGTTGACCCGCACCTCGAATTGAAGGTCTTTGTTGTGGATGAACATCGGCGCCTCCCGGCTGTCGAAGGTGGGCAGGTCGCCGCCGGATACCCGGAGATGGATGCGCCAAACTGCAATCAGCGCGCCGCGGAACGGAGTTTCTCCAGCAGCGCGCCCGCCGCTTCCTTCAAGAACAGCTCCTGACCGTCGTCGCCGACCTGAACCAGGGCGATGTCGGTGAATCCGGCCTCCCAGTATTTGCCCACCGCGTCCACGATGGCATCCAAATCCGGCCCGCACGGGATGGATTCGGCGACATCCTCGGGCCGCACGAATTGGGTGGCCCCCTCAAAGCCCGCCGTGGTCGGAAGATCGGCATTGACGGCCCAACCGCCGCCGAACCAGCGGAACTGATCGTGTGCGCGCTGCACTGCGCGGTCGCGGTCGGGGTCCCAGCAGATCGGTATCTGGCCAACCACCCTGTGGTCGCCGGGCAGCCCGGTCGCCCGCCGCGCATCGTGCCATGCGTCGACCAGGTCCTTGTTCGGCTCGACAGCGATCAAGTGGTCCGACAGCGGGGCGAACATCTCGACCGAGCGCGCGCCTGACACCGCGGTGGCGATGGCGACGGGGGTGTCGGGCAGATCCCAGATCCGCGCCGAATCCACCTCGAAGTACTCGCCTTTCCAGTCGACCAACTCGCCGGTGAACAGCTCGCGAATGATCTGGATGGCCTCTTTGAGCATCAGCTGACGCCGCGACACCGTCGGCCAGCGCCCACCGACGACGTGTTCGTTGAGGTTCTCGCCACTGCCGAGGCCCAGGGTGAACCGGCCGTCGGCGAGGATCTGAAGCGTGGCGGCCTTCTGCGCGACGACAGCGGGGTGGTAACGCATCGTCGGGCACGTGACATAGGTGAACAGCTCGACCTGTTCGGTGGCTTGGGCGACGGCGCCGAGCACCGACCACGCGTAGGGCGCATGTCCCTGCGACGCCAGCCACGGGAAGTAGTGATCGCTGGACACCTCGAAGTCAAAGCCTGCGCGTTCTGCCGAAACGGCATACCGGACAAGCTCTTTAGGGCCGCTCTGTTCTGTCATCAGGGTGTAGCCGAACCGCGTCATGGCACTCGGATACCCGAGCACCTGATTGCGAAACGACTACAGCCTGGCCTTGACTGCTGCCGAAAGCCGGGCTCCGTCGGCCTTTCCGGCGGCGATGGCGGTGGCGGCCTTCATCACCTGGCCCATCTGCCGCATGCCGGGGCGCTCACCGATCGCCTCAGCGACCTGGGCGATCGCGGTGTCCGCGACATCGGCCACTTCGGCCTCCGTGAGTTGGGTCGGCAGGTAGTCGTCGATGACCCGCGCCTCGGCGTGTTCGTTCGCGGCGAGCTCACCGCGGCCGTTCTGCGTGTAGATCTCGGCCGCCTCGCTGCGCTTCTTCGCTTCACGCTGGAGGACTTTGATCACGTCGGGATCGGACAGCTCGCGCGGCGCGTCGCCTGCGACCTCTTCGGTCTGAATCGCGGCCAGCAGCATCCGCAACGTCGCGGTGCGCAGCTTGTCCTGCGTCTTCATCGCGGTGGTCAGGTCGGCGCGCAACCGGTCTTTGAGTTCCGCCATGGCGCAAACGCTACGCCTGGGCGGTTTCGGCGCCGGCAATGAACCGCGCGTCGACCTCCGCGGATACTTCGATGTGTTGCGGCGCGAGTTCCACGTCCGGTGCACCGCCGACAGCGCCCGCTCGCAGGTAGGCCGCGGCGGGACCGGTTTCGGGTCGCGCACCGAACATCCCGGCGTCGGCGACGGCGACCGGTTGGATCGCACCGAGTCCGAGCGCGTCGGCGTACGCCTGCGCCCGTGTCACCGCATCCCGCACAGCGCGGGTGCGTACCTCTTTGGCCAGTGCCTCCCGACGGTTCTCGGTGAGCGCCCACTCGATTCGAGAGACGCGAAAACCCTCGACATCCGCTAGTTGCGTACCGACCCAACGGGACAGCGCACTGAAGTCGCGAAACTTCACCTCGAAATCGACGCTGGCGTGGTGCACCAGCGGAAGTTGTTTGCCGTCGTTGTTCCATGGCCGGTGTGACCAGGTTCGCAGTTGGTCCGCCGACCACCACGTCACCGGACCGGTGTCGGCCAGAGGTGTGATCGACGCCTTGACGGCGTCCAGATCACGAGCGACCCGGCCGTACACGGGTTCCATCGCCGCGCCCTCGTAACCGATCGTGGCGTGGACGGTGCCGCGTTCGGGCCGCTCGAAGGCGGAGAAGGAACCCCGCACGGTGATCTCAGTCGACATGTCGTCACGGTATCGGCTGGCGCGGGACACGACGCCCGACGACGTTGTCAATTCGCGAAGTCATCGACAGGATGGTGATCATGAGCAACGACGCCGGCGGGATCCCCCCTTCAGGTCCGCCGCCGCCGGGCTATCCGCCTCCCGGCTATACGCCCCCGGGTTATCAGGGTGCTCCGACGCTTGCCCACCATGGCTATCCCGCACAGGCGGGCTACCCCCCGCCGGGCTACGGCTACCCCCCGCCCGGCTACGGCTATCCCCCACCGGGCTACGGCGGCCCGCCGCCCGGTTACCCGGGATACGGCCCGGCACTGGCGCTCAAACCGGGCATCATTCCGCTGCGCCCGTTGACGTTGTCGGACATCTTCAACGGCGCGGTCGCCTACATCCGGGCGAACCCCAAGGCAACGCTGGGATTGACGACGGTCGTCGTGGTCGCGGCGCAGCTACTCGCTCTGGTGTTGTCGTTGGGTCCGCTTGCGGTCGCCGGTCAACTGGAGCCGACGATCGCCGGCGAAGAGGTGCCCACGGGCGTGTTGCTCGGTTCGTCGCTGTCCAGCCTGGCGGGCGCGGCCGCCACCTGGTTGTCGTCGATCCTGTTGAACGGCATGCTCACGGTGGTCGTGGGTCGGGCGGTCTTCGGCGCGCGCATCACCACCGGTGAGGCATGGCGTCGGTTACGGCCACGGCTGTGGGCGTTGATCGGCTTCACACTGCTCGAGATCGTCGGCGCGGTCGTGCTGATCGGCGTGGTGGCGCTGATCATCACTGGAGTTGCGATGGCTGTCGGCGGCGTCGCGGCCGCAGTGGTCGGCGTGCCGTTGGCGCTGGTCGCGATCGTCGGGCTGATCTACCTGGTCACCCTCATCAGCTTCGCGCCTGCCCTCATCGTGTTGGAGCGGCTGCCGATCGTTGCCGCGATGTCCCGCTCGTTCAAGTTGATTCGCAATGACTTCTGGCGCGTGTTCGGCATTTGGCTGCTCGGCGGGATCGTCGCGGCCCTGATCTCCGGCGCCGTCTCCATCCCGTTCAGTCTTGGTGGTCAACTCGTGCTGACCGCGGCATCGTCCACCCTGGGGTTGATGATCGCGCTGATCCTGCTGTCCATCGGCAGCGCGGTCAGCCAGATCATCACCGCGCCGTTCTCGGCGGGTGTCGTGGTGCTGCTCTACACGGACCGCCGCATCCGCGCCGAGGCGTTCGACCTCGTATTGCAGAGCGGCGCGACGTTCGGGACCGGCGCTCCTGCCGATTCCACCGACCACCTCTGGCTGACTCGCCAAGCCTGACGTGCCGACGATAGACATCGACCGGGACGCCGCGCATGAGGCGGCGCAGCGTGAACTCGCAAAGCCGATCTACCCGAAGCCGTCGCTGACCGAACGCCTGATGAAGTGGATCGAGGAACTGCTGTACCGGCTCGCGGACGCGAGCGCCTCGGTGCCGGGTGGTTGGTTGACGATCGCCGTGCTGGCGACGTTGTTGGCCATCGCGATCGTCGTAGCGATCCGCATCGCCCGGCGGACAATGCGCACCAACCGTGGCGGCGAGATGGCCCTGTTCGGCGACCATGAGCTCAGCGCAGCGGAGCATCGGGCGGCCGCGGAACAGTATGCGGCGAACGGTGATTGGTCCGCCGCCATCCGGCACCGGCTCAGAGCCGTTGCGCGCCAACTGGAGCAGAGTTCCGTACTGGAACCCGTGCCGGGCCGCACCGCCACCGAACTGGCCCGAGACGCCGGCCGCGCGATACCGCCGCTGAGCCGCGAATTACACAGGGCGGCAGAAGCTTTCAATGACGTGACATACGGCGAGCGGCCAGGTACCGAAGCCGCGTACCGAATGATCGTCGAACTCGACGACCACCTGCGGTCACGTACGCCCGCGGCGGACGCCAGCGATGCAGCGCCAACGGCCTCCGGGGACTGGGCGGAGGTGCGATGACTTCCGCCGCCACCGCCGTTGGTCCGTCCGTCAGGCAGCGCTGGCGCACCATCCGCTGGGTGCTGTTGGCACTGGCAGTGATCGTCGGCGTCGCAGTGCTGAGCGCCTACCTGACCGCACCGCGCCCCGGCGGGCCGATGGATCCCGAGTCGACATCGCCAGATGGGGCTCGAGCGCTCGTCACGCTTCTGCGCGAGCATGGGGTGGACGTCGTCGTTGCCGACGACATCGCTGCGGTGGAGCGGACCGCGAGGCCAGACACGATGATCCTGATCGCGCAGACGTTCTATCTGTTCGACGAGGACCTGTTGCGCCGGTTGGCCGCGTTGCCCGGCGATCGACTGCTGGTGGGCCCGATAGCTCGGACCCGCGAAAAGCTTGCTCCTGAAATCACTCCCGGCGCCGCCACCACGTTCGGTGATTTCAAACCCGGCTGTGATCTGCGTGAGGCGCAGCGCGCCGGCGAGGTGCAACTCGGCTTCGCCGACGGTTATGAAGCATCCGGCGACGTTCCCGTGACGCGCTGCTACGGTGGCGCGCTGGTCCGGTACACCCACGACGGACGTGAGGTGACCGTCGTCAGCTCCAGCGAGTTCATGACCAACGGCGGTCTGCTCGAGCAGGGCAATGCCGCGCTGGCGATGAATCTCGCAGGCTCGCATCCCCGCCTGATCTGGTACGCGCCACAGCACAGCGAGGCCGGTGCCGAATCACGCGGCGGCGCAGGGCTTACCGACCTGATGCCCGCACAAGTGCAGTGGGTCGTCTTGCAGTTGTGCGTGGCGGTCGTTGCGCTGGCGGTGTGGAAGGGCCGACGCCTGGGCCCGCTGGTGGCAGAACAGTTGCCCGTAGTGGTCAGGGCTTCGGAGACGGTCGAGGGTCGCGGCCGCATGTACCGCTCGCGCCGGGCCCGTGACCGCGCGGCCGACGCACTGCGTACCGCCGCGTTGCAACGGATGACCCCGCGCGTCGGACTGGGACCCGACGCACGGCCCGCCGACGTCGCCACGGCCGTGGCGCAGCGGTGCGGGTGGCCCGCACAGGCGGTGGCGCACATCCTGTTTGGTCCGCCACCGGCCACCGACGCCGATCTGCTGAACCTCGCTGAAGACCTCGACAACATCGAAAGGCAGGTCGCCCAATCGTGACTCAGCCAACAGTATCGGAGACCGGAGCCGCAGCGGCGGCGACATCGGAGACCGGAGCCGCGACATCGGAATCGGCGCGAAATGCCCTGCTGGCCTTGCGCGGTGAGATATCGAAGGTGGTCGTCGGACAGGACGCCGTGGTCAGCGGTTTGGTGATTGCGCTGCTGTGCCGCGGCCATGTATTGCTCGAAGGTGTGCCAGGGGTGGCCAAGACGTTGTTGGTGCGCACGCTCGCGGCAGCGCTGCGTCTCGACTTCAAGCGGGTCCAGTTCACTCCCGACCTGATGCCGGGCGATGTCACCGGCTCACTCGTATACGACGCGCGCACAGCCGAATTCGAGTTCCATTCCGGTCCCGTCTTCACCAATCTGTTGCTGGCCGACGAGATCAACAGGACCCCGCCGAAGACACAGGCCGCGCTGCTGGAGGCGATGGAGGAACGTCAGGTCAGCGTCGAAGGGGAACCCCGTCCGCTGCCCGACCCGTTCATCGTGGCGGCCACCCAGAACCCGATCGAATACGAAGGCACCTATCAACTGCCCGAGGCGCAATTGGACCGGTTCCTGCTGAAGCTCAACGTGCCGCTGCCGCCGCGTGATCAGGAGATCGCGATCCTGGACCGCCACGCGCGCGGCTTCGATCCGCGTAACCTGTCGGCGGTGACACCCGTCGCGGACGCGGCGGAGTTGGCCGCAGGCCGGGACGCGGTGCGCGGGGTGCTGGTGGCCGATGAAGTGCTCGGCTACATCGTCGACATCGTGGGCGCCACCCGGCACTCTCCCTCGCTGCAACTGGGTGTGTCACCGCGTGGTGCGACCGCACTGCTGGCCACTGCACGCTCGTGGGCGTGGCTGTCCGGCCGCAACTACGTCACCCCCGATGATGTCAAGGCGATGGCCAGACCCACTTTGCGGCACCGAGTTTCGCTGCGTCCCGAGGCCGAACTGGAGGGCGCGAACCCCGACGGCGTGCTCGACGGCATACTCGCGGCTGTGCCGGTGCCACGCTAGTGGTGTTGACCGGCCGCGTCGGCCTCATCGCGCTGATCTGCGTGCTGCCGATCGCGGTTTCGCCGTCGCCGTCGCTCACGTTCGTCGTGCTGCTGGCCGTGGTGGTCGCCGTGGTGATCGCCGACGTCACACTGGCCGCCAGTCCGCGCCGACTGATCTGCAGCCGACTTGGCGAGACCGCTGCCCGGCTCGGTCAACCCGTCGATGCGGTGTTGGTGGTAGAGAACGCCAACGGCAGGCGTTTCCGCGGACAGGTCCGCGACGCCTGGGCACCGAGTGCCCGCGCCGAGCCCCGCACGCACAGAGTCAATCTCGCTGCGGGCCAACAGGTTCGGCTCGTCACGCGGCTGCGCCCTGTCCGCCGCGGTGATCAGCTCAGCGCGCTGGTCACCGCTCGCTCGATCGGACCGCTGGGCCTGGCGGGCCGCCAGGGCTCGCATCGGGTGCCGTGGCAGATCCGCATCTTGCCGCCGTTCCTTTCGCGCAAGCATCTGCCGTCACGGCTGGCGAAACTGCGTGAGCTGGAAGGCATGACGCCGGTGCTGATACGTGGTCAGGGCACCGAATTCGATTCGCTGCGCGAGTACGTCATCGGTGACGACGTCCGCTCCATCGATTGGCGCGCGACCGCGCGGCGTGCGGACGTGGTGGTGCGGACGTGGCGGCCCGAACGCGACCGGCGGGTGGTCATCGTGCTCGACACCGGCCGTACGTCGGCGGGTCGCGTCGGAGTCGATCCGACGCGTGGTGATCCCGGTGGCTGGCCACGGCTGGACTGGTCGATGGATGCTGCGCTGCTGCTGGCGGCGCTCGCGGCCCGCGCCGGCGACCACGTCGACTTCATCGCCCACGACCGGGTGACCCGCGCGGGCGTCTACAACGCGTCACGCACCGAACTGCTCGCGCAACTCGTCGATGCCATGGCGCCCCTACAACCCGCCTTGGTGGAGTCCGACGCGAGGGCGATCGCCGCCACCGTCCAGCGGCGGATCCGGCGCCGTGCGCTGGTCGTGTTACTGACTGACCTGAACGCATCGGCGCTCGACGAGGGCCTGATGGCGGTGCTGCCGCAACTGTCCGCCAAACATCAGGTGCTGCTCGCCGCGGTGTCGGATCCGCGGGTCGACCAACTGGCGTGCGGACGCGCCGATGCGGCCCAGGTGTACGACGCCGCCGCCGCGGAACGAGCCCGCAACGATCGTCGCGCGATTGCCTCGCGGTTGCGGCGGTCAGGTGTCGACGTGGTGGACTCGGTTCCCGATGAGCTGGCGCCCGAACTCGCCGACCACTATCTGGCGATGAAGGCCAGCGGCAGACTCTAGGCGGTCGGTATGACGTCTGGCGCGTCCTCGAGATCGCCGATCTCGCCGGCCCGTGCCGCTTTGCGCCCGAAGTGGAAAATGTAAGCGAGAAAAGCTATTTCGGCCGCGACACCGATGCCGACGCGGACGGCCGTTGGCAGCGGCGACGGTGTCACCAACGCCTCGATGAGCCCGGATACCAGAAGCACCGCGACGAGCCCGACAGCCACGGATACCACCGCGCGGCCCTGTTCGGCGAGTACCTGTGCGCGCGGCCTGTTTCCCGGCGACACCACCGACCAGCCAAGCCGCATGCCCACCGCGCCTGCGAGGAACACCGCGGTCAGTTCTAGCAAGCCGTGCGGGGCGAGCAGGCCGAGGAAGAGGTCACCCTTACCGGCGTCGAACATGAACGCGCCGATCACGCCGAGGTTCGCCGCATTCTGGAAGAGGATGTACGGGATCGGGATGCCAAGCAGGATCGCGAAACCGATGCACTGCGCCGTCACCCACGAATTGTTGATCCATACCTGCAGTGCGAACGATCCTGCGGGGTGCTCGCTGTAGTAGGACGCGAAGTCGTGGTTGACCAGTTCCTCGATTTCGCTTGGCGTCTTCAGGTTGGCCTGCACCTCATGGTTGCCGGACAACCACAGTGCGATCAGCACGACCACCACGAAGAATCCGATCGCCGTGCCGAGCCACCATCGCCATGACCGGTAGGCGACGACAGGAAACGACACCGTCCAGAACCGGGCGAACTCGCGCCACAGCGGCGCGTGGGCACCGGTCACTGCCGACCGCGCCTGGGCCACCAGACCCGACAACCGGCCGATGAGCGTCGCATCGGTCGAGGCGCTGCGCACCATGGACAGGTGCGTGGAAACCCGCTGGTAGAGGTCGACCAGTTCATCGACCTCTGCACCGGTCAGGCGCCGGCGGCGCTTGACCAGTACCTCGAGCCGGTCCCAGGTCGGGCGGTGCGCGAGCACGAACGCGTCGACATCCACGTGGCAAATCCTAGTAGCGTGGCGAAGTATGGTCAGCCAGCAAGAACCGGTGGTGACCGGGGATGCGGTGGTCTTGGACGTTCAGATCGCCCAGCTACCGGTGCGCGCGTTGTCGGCGATGATCGATCTGGTCGTGGTGTTCATCGCCTACATCATCGGTGTGCTGCTGTGGGCGACCACGCTGACGCAGTTCGACGATGCGTTGTCCGCCGCGGTGCTGATCATCTTCACGGTGTTGACCCTGGTGGGATATCCGGTGATCTTCGAAACCGCCACGCGGGGCCGGTCACTGGGCAAGATGGCGCTTGGGTTGCGGGTGGTGTCGGAGGACGGTGGCCCAGAACGGTTTCGCCAAGCGCTGTTCCGTGCGCTGGCCGGTTTCATCGAGATCTGGACCCTCGTCGGCGGTCCGGCCGTGATCTGTAGCTTGTTGTCTCCCAAAGGGAAACGGATCGGTGACATCTTCGCGGGCACGGTGGTGATCAGCGAGCGCGCACCGAAGCTGAGTCCGCCGCCGCCGATGCCGCCGCAGCTCGCATGGTGGGCGTCTTCCCTGCAGTTGTCCGGCCTCGGTCCCGAGCAGGCCGAGCGCGCCCGCCAATTCCTCTCCCGCGCACCGCAATTGGATCCGGAGATCCGCGATCAGATCGCATACCGGATCACCGGCGAGGTGGTCGCACAGATCTCGCCGCCCCCTCCGCCCGGTGTGCCGCCCCAATTCGTCCTCGCCGCGGTGCTGGCAGAACGCCACCGCCGTGAGTTGGCCCGCATGCAGCCGCCCGCACCGCCGACTGCCGCACCACCGCCGCCGCACTGGCCGCCCGCGCCGTCCACACCGAACTCCGGCGGCTTCACCCCGCCGAGCTGAGATCGCCTCAGCGACACCGCAAGCCGAACAGCATCAACCCGGCGGCAACGAAGCTGGTGGCAGTGCGGGCGTGATTCCAGGCCGTCCATGTCGAGGAGTACGCCCGCCACTCGTGCGCGGCGTCGGTCAGCGACAGGCCCTTGGGGTTCACGGCGTCAAGGTGAGTGTTGAGCGGAACATTGAAGGCCATCGTGATGACCGCTCCGAGGACGCCGACAGCCGCACCCATCAGCAACCACCAACTACCCGGATGGTTCAGCCGCATCATTGAGGTGGCGCCGACAGCGCCGGCGAGAATGGTCGCGCCGAAATACCCGAGTAGAAAAGCCGCATTGGCGTCGGCCTCGGCGTTGATACCGCGCATCGCCGTGATGGCGGCGATGGGACCGGTTCGGTCAAGCCCGCGCATCACGAAGGTGGAGAACGTGTACATCATTCCGCCCGCAGCGGCACTCGCGAGGGCCGTGAGCGAGGTGAGGATCACGACGGGGTTGGTGGTCATGACCAGAAGTCAAGTGGTCGCGCTCGGCACGAACCATCGCTCACCGTCCCGAATGCATACGCGCGCGTCTACACGTCTTTCTCGCCGCGTACCGAACCGGCACGCGTTAGGCTCCGGGCGTGGACGCCGTTGTCGGCCTGCTCGACGGTGTGCGAGCACGCAGCGCTTTCGTATTGCGGATGATGATGGATCCGCCGTGGTCGATGAGCATCGAAGACGAGGCACCGCTGACGCTCATCTGTCAGACCCACGGCCGCGCGGTGATCGCAGGCAAGGCCAGCGGGACGGTCTGGCTCGGCGCCGGAGATGTCGCGCTGACCCGCGGCGCCGAACCGTATCTGTTCGCCGACGACCCGACCACGCCACCGATGGTCGTCATCGGACCGGGCCAGCGCTGCACCACGCTGTCGGGCCAGGATCTGAAGTTAGAGATGTCGCTGGGGCTTCGCACGTGGGGCAACAGCGCATCGGGGGCGACGCGCTCGGTGATCTGCGCGTACGAAGGCCGCAGCGAGGTCAGCGCCCGTCTGCTCGACGCGCTTCCCGCGCTGCTGGTGTTGCGTGCCGACGAATGGCAGACCCCGCTGGTGGCTCTACTCGCCCAAGAGGCGGCCCACCAAGGTCCGGGCCAGGAAGCGTACCTCGATCGACTGCTGGATCTGTTGTTGATCGCGGTGGTGCGCACCTGGTTCGACCGAGACGGAAACGCCCCGACATGGTGGCACGCCGAACAAGACCCGGTGGTCGGCCCGGCGCTCAAGTTGATGTACAACAACCCAGAGCATCCGTGGACCGTTGCCAATCTCGCTGCCGCCGTGGGCAGTTCGCGTGCAGGCTTTGCCAGCAGGTTCACCGAGCAGGTGGGCGAGCCGCCTATCGCGTTTCTGACCAATTGGCGGCTGGCGCTGGCGGCCGACCTGTTGCGAACCACCGAGGTCACCATCGCCGCCGTCGCAAGGCGGGTCGGCTACAGCACCCCGTTCGCGTTGAGCAGCGCGTTCAAGCGGGCATACGGTGTCAGCCCGAATACCTACCGCCTCGGCTACTCCGGCGCCGCGTTCGGCTCGTCGGCTCTCTGACGGCGTGCCGCCACCGCGCCCGCCAGCGATGTGGTCGCCACGGTGACGAGCGCGCCCAGCATCAGCGCCGACGGCTCACCCGGTCCGAGCAGGTGCTGTTCGGTGCCCAGCGTCGCAGCGGCGACCGGCACCCCGAGTTGGGCGGCCGACAACGTTGCGAGCGTCGGCGGCTGGCCGAACCCGATGCCCACTGCGTGGGCGAGCAACGCGCCGAGTCCGAGACCGAGGCCAAGCAGGACCAGTGCGGGGTGCTCACCGAGCTCGCGCACCTGCAACGACGCACCGAGCCAGACAAAGAACAGCGGCCCGAAAAAACCTTCGGTGATGCCGAACAGCTGGCGGGCCAGCCGGCGCGGTTCACCGACGGCCGAGACCACAAGGCCCAGAGCGAATCCCGCCAACATGATCGACACATGCGTGGTCACCGCCAGCGCGCAGAGACCGAACAGCAGAATCAGGCTCAGCCGAAGTTCCAGCGCGAGCCTGCGCATATGCGAGTAGTGGTGCAGCCGCCTGCGCCAGCCACGTCGGGCGCCCGCGCGCAGCACCACGAACACCACGGCGGCGCAGCCGGCTATCGCGACCGCACCAAGCGTGGCCCGCGCCGCCTGGCCGGGGTTGATCACCAAGGGCAGCAACACAACCGACGCGGCGTCGGCGATCGCGATCTGGGTGGTCACCGAGAGCACCGGCGGGCCATCCAGCCGTAACGAGTCGATGACCGGCAGCGCGAGCGCCGCCGAGGACGACGCCATCAGCACGGCATACACCGCCGCGTGTCCCGTGCCGAACACCTGCGCCAGCACCAGGCCGAGTAACGCCGCCACCACACCAACGGCAACGGCCCGAAGCAGCGCCTTGGGAATCTGGGAGCGCAAGGTGCGGTCGCGTACCGGGACGTGGGTTCCGACGACGAACATCACCAAGGCGAACCCGATGTTGGCCAGCAGCGTGAACGTGGCGTCCGTGTGGTCCACGATTCCGAACCCGGTCCGGCCCACCACCAGTCCGGCGACCAATTCGCCGATGATCACCGGGACGCTGAAGCCCCGGAACGAGGCCAACAGCGGGCCCGCCATGCCGATGACCGCCAGCAGCGCCAGCGAGTGGAAGCCGAAACCTGACATCTAGTGCCACGAGGCCAAATGGCAAGGGATATCTGTGTTCTCATCCGTGAGGTAGCTGGCATAGACCCGGTGGTAGCCGTCGGCGATCTGCAGCGGGTACCCGCCGACCGCGCTGCCGCGGACCAAAAGGATCGGCGACAACTTCTTGCCGTCGCTGATCTTCGCCAGGTCCGACCGGACATGGGCGTTCGTGTCCGGCAACAACTGCAATTCGGCGGCGCGCAGAATGTCCTTGGCCTTCCGGAACACCGGTTTGCAGGCCTTCAGCGCCGTCACCGTCCTGTCCACCTCGGCCCTTTCCGCAAGCATGCTCAGGTAGGCCGCGGCCGCGTCGTAGTCGTGTGCTTCAGGCTGGTCCAGCCATTTCACCGCCATGGCCGGACACGTTACTCAACCCGCGATCCAGTTGCCGTGGAATCCATACGGAACTCGCTGCGGCAGTTTGATTCTGGCCACTGGCGACGCGCCGAATTCCGATGCATCGATGATCACCAGATCACTACCGTCGCGCGCGGAATCGTAGACGTAGCCCAGATACCAACCACTGCTCTCGTCGGCGGGACCGGTCGTCGACGGGACGAACACCGCCTCTCCCGGCCCCCCAGGTGACTGCGCGGTGCCGAACACGTGCTCGACAGCGTCACCGGTGGTCAGGTCATAGCGGATCAAGCGACTGTCGCCGACGGATACCGCGTAGCGGGCGGGCAGCGTCGCCAGCCTGTCATCGATGCGGGGAAACTCGACCGCGCGGTCGTCGAGTTGGCGTTCGGACACCGCGCCGCTCTGCAGATCGATCGTCCAGCTCCACAGCACACCGTCAACGTCGAACCCGCCGCTGTCACGCCACAGCTCCGGATACCGAACCGCGTGCAGCACAATCGAATTACCCGCATCGTAGGCGTTGGCCACGTGGAAGACGTAACACGGGTCGATCGCGAACCAGCGCACCTCGCCGTACGGGTCGTCGCGGCGCATGACGCCGAGGCGCGCACCGTACTCGTCGCTCCACCGATAAGGCATGTCGCCGCCCCCGGTGAGCGCGACGTCGAGATTGAATACGACGGGCAGATCCAAGAAGACGACGTGCTCGGCGGTCAGCGCGAAGTCGTGCATCATGGTCAGCGCGGGCACGTCGAGCGGCCGGTTGATCGTCAACTCGCCACTGGCGTCCGCGCGGTGGTACGTGACGTGTGGCGCGAAGATGTTGCCGTATCCGAAGAAGTGAAGCTCACCGGTGGTGGGGCAGATCTTCGGATGCGCGGTCATCGAGTCGACGAGCTTTCCGCCGAAATCGTAGGCGCGCAACGTCTCCAGGTCGTTGGAGACCTCATACGGCAGCGACGATTCCACCAGGGCCAGCGTCTTGCCCGCATGGTTGACGACATGGGTGTTGGCAACGCTGGCACGTAGGTTGCGAGTGCCGTCGGCGTTGTAGAGCGGGAAATCTTCGACGAAGCTGTCGGTGCGCACCCAGCGGTTGCGGTACCAGGCGGCGCGGCCGCCTTCGATGCGTACGCCGTGGATCATCCCGTCGCCGGTGAACCAGTGCGCGGTGGCTTGGCGTGGATTGGGCCCGTTGCGCAGATACCAGCCATCGAGTTCGGTGGGGATGGCTCCCTCGACGGGCAGATCGAATTCGGTCAGTTCGTCAGTGACCGGTGCGTAGTTGTCGCGCTGAAAGAACTCGCCGGTTCCGAACAAGGTGGAGGAAGCGTCCGTCATAGGTCGAATCTGACATGTCTATTTTGACATGTCAATAGTGGAGGTACGATCGGCCGGTGAGTTTGCGCATCGCAGCATTAGGTCTGCTGGCCCAGGAGCCCGGCAGCGGGTACGACCTGCTCAAACATTTCGAGAAATCGATGGCCAACGTGTGGCCCGCCACCCAGAGCCAGCTGTACGGCGAGCTGAACAAGCTCGCGGACGCGGGCCTGATCGAGGTCGCCGACATCGGCCCGCGGGGCCGAAAGGAGTACCGCATCACCGATGCCGGCCGGGCCGAATTGCGGCGCTGGGTGGCTGACGCGCAGGACGACCCGCCCTTTCGCGACGCTGGCCTGCTGCGCGTTTTCCTGCTTGGCGAAGTGCCGCGCGAGCAGGCCCGCAAGCATGTGGTCGCAATGGCCGAGCATGCCGAAGCCGAGGTCAGCCGACTCGAGCAACTGCGCGACTCCATCGACTGGACCCGCGACGACGGGCTCTTCTACGGGCGCGCAGCGCTCGAGTGGGGCCTGCGGAAGAACGCCATGGAGGCGCAATGGGCGAACTGGCTGATCGACGCGATCGACGAGCGGGCAGGAACATAGCTTCCGAAAGATGAGAGCGACTCACTTGGTCGTTGCATCGCGATAGTTTCCGATATATCGTCAATGTATCGCAAGCGCGTTCGGCGCTTCATCCTCGAACGTTAGGAAGCACCACCCATGACCAACCCATTCACCCCGCCACCCGGCCCGATCGGCTTCGGCTTCGGCGACCGCCGCGCCCTTCATCAGCAGCGCCGTCAGGCCAGGCGCGAATTCCGCGAGAACCTTCGCGATCAGCTACGCGAGCACGACTGCGGACCTGGCTTCCAAGCCAACTTCGGCGGCTTCGGCCCCGGCCGCGGATTCGAGTTCGGCTTCGACCCCCGCGCAGGCTTCGGCTTCGGGTTCGGCCCCGGCGGTCCGCGCGGTCGCGGCCGCGGCGGACGCGGTCGGGGCAAGCGCGGCGACGTCCGCGCCGCGATCCTGAAGTTGCTCGCGGAACGGCCGATGCACGGCTACGAGATGATCCAGGAGATCGGCGAACGCAGCCAGAACCTGTGGCGGCCGAGCCCGGGCTCGGTCTACCCAACGCTGCAGCTGCTGGTCGACGAGGGTTTGATCATCACGACCGAAAGCGACGGCAGCAAAAAGCTTTTCGAGCTGACCGACGAAGGTCGCAGTGCAGTCGAGAAAATCGAGACCGCGCCGTGGGACGAGATCGCCGAGGGCTTCAAGGATGAAGCGCCCGGCCATCTCAACCTCCGCGCGGCGATCGGCCAGCTGATGGGCGCCGCCGCACAGTCGGCGCACACGGCCACCGAGGATCAGCAGGCGCGCATCGTCGACATCCTCAACAACGCCCGCCGCGAGATCTACGGCATTCTCGGCGAAGATTAGCGACGTGTGGAGCCTGGGCCGCGCCCACCGCGGCTCAGGCTCCACAATTCACATATGGACACCTACTCGATTGGTTCGTACTCAGTTGGCCGCGTCGGCTTCGGCGCCATGCAGCTACCCGGTCCCGGTGTGTTCGGGCCGCCGCGCGATCACGACCAGGCGCTGGCGGTGCTGCGCCGCGCAATCGAGTTGGGCATCAATCACATCGACACCGCGCAGTTCTACGGCCCCAATGTGGCCAACGCACTGATCCGTGAGGCGCTGCACCCGTACCCGTCCGATCTCGCATTGGTGAGCAAGGTCGGCGGCGCACGCGACGATCAGGGCAACTGGCTGCCCGCCCAGCAACCAGACCAACTGCGCGCGGGGATAGAGGAAAACCTGACCACCCTTGGCACCGACCGGCTGGCCGCGGTCAACCTCCGGGTGTTCTCCAGCGAAGGCCCCAACGCCCCGGCCGCCGTTGAGGACCGCGACCTGTTCGACGCTCAGCTTTCCGCGATGATCAAGGCCCGCGACGAAGGGCTGATCGCCGGAATCGGATTGAGCAGCATCAGCCTCGAACACCTGCAGATCGCGCTGGAGCGCACCGAAATCGTCTGCGTGCAGAATGCGTACAACCTGATGGACCGGACATCGCAACCGATCCTCGACATGTGCCTGGAGCGCGGCATCGCATTCGTGCCGTTCTTCCCGCTCGGCTCGGCCTTCGCCGCCGACAATCCGGTCCTGGGGCATCCCGCAGTGCAGGGCGAGGCCGCCAAACTGGGCCGAACCCCCGCGCAGATCGCCCTCGCATGGACACTCTCGGTGGCGCCCAACGTGTTACTGATCCCCGGCACGTCGTCGGTGCCGCATCTCGAGGAGAACACGGCCGTCGCCGAAATCGAGCTGGACGACGACACCAAGACACAACTCGACGATGCGGCGTAGCTCACGTCGGGAATACCGCACAACTCCGCGGCGCTGAATTGCTTTGTCCCACAAGGAGCAACAAGGTATATTTAAGCTAGCTAACTAAACTAGTGACGTAAAGCGCGGAAGGAGTTGCTCAACGATGAAGCCCGCAAAGTTCTTCGCATCGGTAGCGGTAGCCGGAGGTCTGGTCGCAGGCGCGCTCGGACTCGGCGCCGGGGTTGCAAGCGCCGACCCAGGGCCTTGGCACGGCGGACATGGATGGCACGGCAACGGCCATGACTGGCACGGCTGGGATGGTCGCGGCTGGCGGGGCGATCCCGTGCCTGGCGGCTGGAACGGCGGCTGGGAACCGTGGGGCGGCGTTTGCGTCTTCGGCGCCTGCATCTAGCCGGTCAGTCGACGTCCACCCAGTCCAAGGTGCGCTGCACGGCCTTCTGCCAACCGGCGTAGCCGACCGAGCGCTGGTCCTCGCTCCACGCGGGTGACCAGCGCTTGTCTTCTTGCCAATTGGCCCGGAGGTCGTCAGCGTTCTCCCAGAATCCCACCGCAAGGCCCGCCGCGTACGCGGCGCCCAACGCGGTGGTTTCCGCGACCATCGGTCTGACCACGTCAACGCCGAGCACGTCGGCCTGAATCTGCATGCAGAGGTCGTTGACGGTGATACCGCCGTCGACCTTCAAAACCTCCAGGTGCACACCGGAATCGGCCTTCATCGCGTCGACGACGTCGCGGCTCTGATAACAGATCGCCTCGAGGGTGGCGCGCGCGAGGTGGGCGTTTGTGTTGAACCGCGACAGGCCGACGATGGCCCCGCGGGCGTCCGAGCGCCAGTACGGTGCGAACAGTCCGGAGAATGCGGGCACAAAGTAGACGCCGCCGTTGTCCTCGACCTGGCGGGCCAGCGCCTCGCTCTGCGCAGCACCGCTGATGATGCCCAACTGGTCGCGCAGCCACTGCACCGCAGATCCGGTGACCGCGATCGAACCCTCCAGCGCGTAAACGGGTTTGGCATCGGCGAACTGGTAACACACCGTGGTCAGCAATCCGTTCTCGGACCGCACCATCTTCTCACCCGTGTTGAGCAGCAAGAAATTCCCTGTGCCGTAGGTGTTCTTGGCTTCGCCGGCCTCAAGGCACACCTGGCCGACCATTGCGGCCTGCTGGTCACCGAGGATGCCCGTGATCGGAACCTGTCCGGACACCGCCCCGTCGTCGCGGGTGATGCCGTAGGACTCGGGGAATGACGAAGGCCTGATCTCGGGCAGCATCCCGCGCGGAATTCCGAAGAACGACAACAATTCGTCATCCCAGTCGAGCGTCTCCAGGTTCATCAGCATCGTCCGGCTGGCATTGGTCACATCGGTGACATGCACGCCGCCACGTGGGCCGCCGGTGAGATTCCACAGCACCCAGGTGTCGGGCGTTCCGAACAGCGCGTCGCCCTTTTCGGCGTCGGCGCGCACGCCGTCGACGTTCTCGAGGATCCACTGCACCTTGCCTGCCGAAAAATATGTGGCAGGCGGCAAGCCCGCTTTGCGCCGGATCACGTCGCCACGGCCGTCGCGATCCAGCGCTGAGGCGATGCGGTCGGTGCGGGTGTCCTGCCAGACGATCGCGTTGTAGTACGGGCGTCCGGTGCGCCGATTCCACACCAGGGCGGTTTCCCGCTGGTTGGTGATGCCGAGCGCGGCGAGATCAGTGGTCGACAGCTTCGTCTTGTTCAGCGCCGACTGGATGGCGGATGCGGTCCGTTCCCAGATCTCCACGGGGTTGTGCTCGACCCAGCCCGCCTTGGGAAGAATCTGGTCGTGTTCGAGTTGATGGCGGCCGACCTCGGCGCCATCGTGGTCGAAGATCATGCACCGCGTGCTGGTGGTGCCCTGGTCGATGGCCGCTACGAACTCCGCCACTACGCATTCCCTCCTCTGGCTGCTCCAATCGACCATCATGGTCTACGTGGCCGCATTGATCACTGACATCGACCGCATGCCCCGCGGCGGACCGGACGCCTCCTGCCTCGACCGGTTGTTACAGACCGATGTGCCTGAATATCTGGACCGCGACGACGTAGCCGACGGCACCAAGCGCAGTGTGATCCGGGCCCTGGAGTGGACGGGCGAATTCTTCGGCAACACCGAGAGGTTCGCGAAGGTCGTCCTCGACGAGGTGGCCGACGTGCCCGACCCGAGGATCCTCGAACTCGGTTCCGGTCACGGCGGGCTGTCGCGCAAACTGCTGGACTGGCACCCCACGGCTCACGTCACCGTGACGGACATCGACAAGCGGTCGGTGGCGGCCATCGAAGCCGGCGACCTGGGCGATCACCCGCGGGCCACCGTCAGGGAAATGAATGCGACCGCGATCGACGCCCCCGACGGCCATTTCGATCTTGCGGTGTTCGCGTTCTCTTTTCATCACCTGCCGCCGTCCGCCGCCTCGCGGGTGTTCGCCGAAGGCACCCGGGCGGCCGACAAGCTGGTGATCATCGACCTGCCACGGCCGCCGTCGCCGCTGCACCTCGCCCGATTGGCGACCATGCTTCCACTGGCCCCATTGGTGCCGTTTCTGCATGACGGGGTGATCAGCTCGCTGCGGTGCTACAGCCCGTCGGCGCTGCGTGCGCTGGCCGCGCATGCCGACCCGGCGATCGAGGTGCAACTGCGCGGCGGGCTGATGAAGCCCCAGGTCGTGGTGGCCACTAGACCGTGACCGAGGAGCCTCGTCCGAGTTCGATGACCCGGTCGGCCAGCCCCCGTCGTTTCATCTCGTCGGTGAACTCCGAAAGCGGCGAGGCGAAGACGCCGTAGTCGTCGAAGTGCACCGGAATCATCCGCGGCAGGTCGAGCAGTTCGACCGTATCCGCGCCTTGGCGCCCGTCCATGGTGACCGTGAGACCGAACGACAGATGAGCTCCGAACGGCAGCCGGGTGCCGCCGAGATGCAGTATGCCGACCTCGATCGAATCGAAACGCACTGGTATTTCCCGTAATTCGTCGACGAACAAGGTGTCGCCGGAGACATAGATCCGTCGCCGCGCCGAACCGTCGGTGAACTCGAGCATGCTACCCATCACCGGCGGGAGCAGCCTGTCCACCGGCGTCGGCGCGTGTCTGCCCGGCAGCGCCGTGACGGTGACACCGGCATTGCCCTTCACGATCTGATGGCTTCCCCATCTGGGTAACCCAAGCGCGCGACCGAAGCCGCGGCGTGCCAGCCGCTTGGCCGCGTGCGGCGTGGTCAGGATCGGCAGTGCGTGGTCGAGACGGCGCTGGGACACCCGATCCCAATGGTCGCCGTGCATATGGGAGAGCACGATCGCGTCAAGTGCCGGCAGTTCGTCGATGTCGAGCGCCGGGCCGTGGCGGCGCTTCGAGACCAACCCGTAGCCGAGGTAGGCGTGCTGCCCCTGGTGCAGGAAATTCGGGTCGGTCAGCAGGTGCAGCCCCGAGGCCGAGATGAGGGTGGTGGCATTGCCGATGAAGGTCACCGTGATGTCCATCGCGAGGGACTACCCGGCAGTTGCCGGTTTATGCGGCGATTTGCTTGCGCGGTCGTCAACAACGCTGAACCATCGGCGTTGTGGGCGAAGAGGTGAACCAGACCGATTTTTCTCGCGCACAGCGCCGGGAGTACCGGCGCAAGGTGCAGCTGTGCCTCGACGTGTTCGAGACGATGCTCGCCCAGGCCAGCTTCGAATTCGACCGGCCGCTGACCGGTATGGAGATCGAGTGCAATCTGGTCGACGGCGAGTACCAGCCGGCGATGAGCAATCAGGAAGTGCTCGCCTCGATCGCCGACCCCGCTTATCAAACCGAATTGGGTGCTTACAACATCGAATTCAACGTCCCGCCGCGCCGGTTACCCGGCCGCGCCGCACTCGAGCTGGAATCCGATGTGCGGGCCAGTCTCAACGAGGCGGAGGAGAAGGCGAATTCCAACGGCGCACACATCGTGATGATCGGGATCCTGCCGACACTGATGCCCGAACACCTCTCCGGCGGCTGGATGAGCGAGTCGACCCGCTATCAGGCGCTCGAGAACTCGATCTTCACCGCCAGGGGCGAGGACATCCTGATCGACATCGAAGGCCCGGAGCGGCTGAGTCTGCAATTGGCGTCGATCGCACCGGAGTCGGCCTGCACCAGCATGCAACTGCACCTACAGGTGTCCCCCGCCGACTTCGCCGACAACTGGAACGCGGCACAGGTGCTGGCGGGCCCGCAGCTGGCGCTGGGCGCCAACTCGCCGTACTTCTTCGGCCACCAACTGTGGCCGGAAACTCGTATCGAGCTGTTCACGCAGGCCACCGACACCCGCCCGGATGAGCTCAAGTCCCAGGGCGTGCGCCCGCGGGTCTGGTTCGGCGAGCGGTGGATCACGTCCATCTTCGACCTGTTCGAGGAGAACGTGCGCTACTTCCCGTCGCTGCTTCCCGAGCTGTCCGACGAGGATCCGGTCGCCGTGCTGGCCGACGGCCACACTCCGCGACTGGCCGAACTGCGGCTGCACAACGGCACCGTCTGGCGGTGGAACCGGCCGGTGTACGACGTGGTGGACGGCAAGCCGCACCTTCGGGTGGAGAATCGGGTGCTGCCTGCAGGGCCGACCGTGGTGGACATGATGGCCAGCGCCGCGTTCTACTACGGCATGCTGCGCACGCTGTCCGAGGAGGATCGGCCGCTGTGGACGAAGATGAGTTTCGCTGCGGCACACCACAATTTCGTAGCCGCTGCGCAACACGGCATGGAGGCAAGGCTGTACTGGCCCGGCCTGGGCGAGGTCACGCCCGACGAGTTGGTGCTGCGCAAGCTGTTGCCGATGGCCGATGAGGGACTGCGGCGCTGGGAAGTGTCGGGCGAAGTGCGCGATCGGTATCTCGGCGTGATCGAGGGCCGCGCCAAAACCGGCCGCAACGGCGCGGCCTGGCAGGTGGCCACCGTGCACGCGCTGCAGGAACGCGGGATGACCCGACCCAAGGCGCTGGCCGAGATGCTTCGGATGTACTGCGAGCGGATGCACAGCAATGAGCCGGTCCACACTTGGGACGGCCCCGACTAGTTTGGACGCCATGGCATCTGAACAAGTGATGGACTGGGACGGGGTATACCGCGGCGAGGGAGAGTTTAGTGGTCCGCCGCCGTGGAACATCGGTGAGCCGCAGCCCGATCTGGCCGCGCTGCACCGCACGGGCATGTTCCGAAGCGACGTGCTCGACGCCGGCTGCGGGCACGCCGAACTGTCGCTCGCCTTGGCGGCCGACGGTTACACCGTGGTCGGTGTCGACCTGAGCCCCACCGCAATCGCCGCGGCCACCGCCGCGGCCAACGAGCGCGGCCTGACCACCGCAACCTTCGTCCAGGCCGACATCACGGATTTCACCGGATACGGCGGCCGTTTCAACACGGTCGTCGACAGCACGTTGTTCCACTCGCTGCCCGTCGAGGGCCGCGACGGCTACCTGCGCTCGGTGTACAACGCCGCCGCCCCCGGCGCCTCGTACTTCATCCTGGTGTTCGCGAAGGGCGCGTTCCCCGCCGAGATGGACCCGAAACCGCATGAGGTCGACGAAGACGAACTGCGGGACGCGGTGTCGAAATACTGGCAGGTCGACGACATCCGGCAGGCAGCCATTCACGCCAATGCGATGGCGATTCCCGACGCGCCGTTCGAGATGCCCGCACACCAGACCGACGAGAAGGGCCGGATCAAGTTTCCGGCGTTCCTGTTGACGGCCCACAAGGCCGGCTAATGCGTTGCTGCCGCGGGCTTTGCGGCCTCGTCGTCGACCATGGTGCGCTCGTCGAACGGCCTGTCGCCGTCGAGCACCTGCGTCATCCGCTCATGGTCCATTGACTGTGTCCACGCGCCGATGAGCACCGTGGCGGCCGCGTTGCCGGAGAAGTTGGTCAACGCGCGCGCCTCCGACATGAACTTGTCGATGCCGACGATAACGCCGATACCGTCGAGCAACTCGGGCCGATGGCTCTGCAGGCCGGCCGCCAAGGTGGCCAGTCCCGCGCCGGTGACGCCTGCGGCGCCCTTCGAAGCCACCATCATGAACAGCAGCAGGCCGAGTTGCTCCCCGATCGACAGCGGGTCACCCAACGCGTCGGCGACGAACAACGATGCCATCGTCAGGTAGATGGCGGTGCCGTCGAGGTTGAACGAATATCCGGTCGGCACAACGATTCCGACCGTTGTCGGCTGCACGCCGGCGTGTTCCATTTTGGCAATCAGCCGCGGCAACGCCGACTCCGACGACGACGTCGCGACGATCAGCAGATACTCACGAGCCAGATACCGAACCAACTTGAACACCGAGACACCAGCCGCGAACCGCAGTAACGCGCCGAGCACGCCGAAGATGAAGATCAGGCAGGTCAGGTAGAAGGCCAACATCAGCACCAGCAACTGAACGACGGCGTCAAAACCGGTGTCGCCGACCACTTTTGCGATCGCGCCGAACGCACCGATCGGCGCCAGCCAGAGAATGCCTGCCAGGATGCGGAACACCAGCTTCTGCAACAGCGCGACACCAGCCAGCAGCGGTTCGCCGGTGCTTCCCATCGCCTGGATCGCAAAGCCGACCAGAAGCGCCACGAACAACGCCTGCAGCACATTGCCTTCGGTCAGCGAGGAGAACAGCGTATTGGGGATGATGTCCTGGATGAAATCCATTGCGCCGCCTGCCCCGTGCGCCTCCTCGGCGAGCTTCTGGCCAGCGCTCGGGTCGGGGGAGATGTGCAGGCCGCTGCCAGGGCTGATCAGATTGCCGACGAGCAGGCCGATGCCGAGGGCGACGGTCGACATCACCAGGAAGTAGACCAACGCCAGGCCGCCGACCTTGCCGACCGAGGCGGCTTTGCGCACCGATCCGATGCCCAGCACGATCGTGCAGAAGATGACCGGGGCGATCATCATCTTGATCAGGTTGACGAACATGGTGCCGAGCACCCCGAGTGCTTTGCCGGTGTCGGGGGCCACCAAGCCGAGGATCACGCCCGCGACGACGCCGACGATCACCAGAATGTAGAGCCAGTGGGTGCGATCGCGCTTCGTCTGGCGCGGCTTGCCGTCTACCTGGGTCATGCAGGTGGAATAGCCAAAAGCGGGCTACGTCACACCTGCGCGGCAGCGGTGGCCAGCGCGTCGGCGCACTGCTCGAGTTCGTCGGCGGTGGTGTCGACATGCGGAGACACCCGCAGCACAGGTGCGCTCATCTCGAACGGTGCCCGCTGCACCCCGGCGGAAGTGGTGACGATGCCCCGCTCGGCGATCAACCAGGACCGCACCCGTTCCGGGTCGACGTTCTTGGGCGCCAACGTGGTGATCGCCGTGGGCTCGTCGACGGGTTCGACGACCCGCCAGCCCTTGACGTCGGCCAGCGCGGTCCTTGTCATCTCGCCGACCCGTGCCAAGCCGTCGCGGATCCGTTCCGGCCCGGCGGCGAGGTGTTCACCCAGCGCGACCGAATAGCCAACGCGTGCAGCCACATTCGCTTCGCCGTGTTCGAGGCGTTGCAGCACCGGGATCGGCAGGTTCCACTCCGGCGGTGGCAGCCGCGGCCTGAGCCGCTGCGCCAACTCCGGATGAATCGCCAACATCCCGGCGCCGCGCGGGCCGGCCATCCACTTGCGCGACGAACTGTAGATCGCCGCCACACCCACGGCGCAGTCGAGATGTCCGAGCGCCTGGGCGGCGTCGACGACCAACGGCACACCGATGTCGCGGCACACCTCGGCGACCGCGGCCAGCGGCTGAGCCACGCCCCTGTGGCTGGCGAGCGGGGTGAGGTGCACCAACGCGGGCGGGCTGGCGGCCAACTGCCGGACGGCCTCGTCGACCGCGAGCCTGCCGAGGTCATCGGCTGGCAGCACGCTGACCTGAAAGCCGTTGGCGGCCATGACCGCCAGGTTGGGGCCGTACTCGCCGGGCAGGCACGCCAGGGTGCGCTCTCCCGGCCAACTGCTGAGCAGCAGGTCCAGCGCATTGTTGGAGCCGGTGGTGAAGACGACGTCGGACGCCTGCAGTCCGGTCAGCGCGGCCACGGCCGCGCGACCGGCATCGAGCACGGGCGCCGCGGCCTCCTCGGCGACGTACCCGCCGAGCTCCGCTTCATGTCGGGCATGTTGTGCCGCCGCATCGAGCACCGCGAGGCTCGGCCGCGAGCACGCGCCGCTGTCGAGGTGCAGACCGGCGACTTTTGGCCGTGCCGCCCGCCACTGAGTGGACAGACTCATTTCGTCGCCAGCGACAGCCCGAAATCGCCAGCGGGATCGGTCCACCAGTGCGTACGCTGCAGGCCCGCCGCCGCCAGTTCGGATGCCACGCCCTCCGGCCGGAACTTGCACGACACCTCGGTGAGCATCTCCTCGCCAGCGGCGAAGTCGACGGTCATGTCGAGGTCGGCGATGGCGATCCGTTGCGCGGTCACGGCGCGCAGCCACATCTCTATGCGCTCCTCATTCGTGTTCCACTTCGCGACGTGTGCGAACGCGTCGATGGCGAAGTCGGCATGCAGTTCCCGGTTGACGACGGCGAGCACGTTGCGGTTGAACTGCGCGGTGATCCCGGAGCTGTCGTCGTAGGCGCGCACCAGCCTGTCGGCGTCCTTCACCAGGTCGGTGCCCAGTAGCAAGCTGTCGCCGCGCTGCAAAGTGTCCGAAAGCGTGGACAGGAACTGCGCGCGCGGGCCGTGCGTCATGTTGCCGATCGTCGAACCGAGAAACACCACCAACCGTCGGCCGACGCGCGGGATCTTGCCCAGGTGCTCCTCGAAGTCGCCGCACACCGCCTCGATGTCGACGCCGGGATACTCGTGCTGAATCGCCGAACCCGCCGCGTTCAGCATTCCCGCGTCCACGTCGAAAGGAACGAACCTGCGCAGCGATTCGCGCTCGCTCAACGCGTTCAGCAACAGCCTGGTTTTCTCCGACGTGCCGCTGCCAAGCTCGACCAGAGTGTCGGCACCCGATGCCTCGGCGATCTCGGCCGACCGGGCCCGCAGGATCTGGGCCTCCGCACGGGTCGGATAGTACTCAGGCAGGCGAGTGATCTGGTCGAACAGATCACTGCCGACGGAGTCGTAGAACCACTTGGGCGGCAACGACTTCGGCGACTGCGATAGCCCGTCCCGGACGTCTTTGCGCAGCGCCTGCGCCGCCGAGTCCGCGGCCAGATAGTTCGACAGGGAGAAGGTCATGGCGATCCTTTCAGCGGGATCAGGTCGACACGGGACCCGTCGACCAGCACGAGATGTCGGTCGGGGATCTCCTGCCAGTCGGGATTGTCGTCGTACGGTTCGCTGGCCAGCACGACTCCATCGGCTTGCCGCAACACCGAAAGCGTGTCGCCCCATGTGGTGGCCCGCAGTTGAGATCCGTTGCCTGCCAATATGTTCAGCCGAGCGTTGGGGTCGGCGGCCGCGACTTCGACGATGGTGTCGCCGAGCACGTCCAAGCCACGGTCGAAGATCAGTGCGGCCAGCAGCGCGCTGTCGACAGTGGATTCCGCCTTCCCCGACAATGGCAGCACGCCGCGATCCACCAGCCCGTTGTGGGACAGCAGCCACTGGCCATCGCTGAACGGGGCAGACGCCGACGGTTCGATGGGCATGCCGATGCTCGCCGAACGCACCGCGGCGACAACGCATTCACTGCTCAGTGCGGGCGCCACCGATGCAAACGAGACATCGCCCCACAGCGGTGCGGCACTTCGCCACCGCCGCGCAACGCCGGTGTCGAAGAACCCGACGCCCCACCCGTCGGCGTTCATCAGACCGTGCTTCTGCCGCCGCGGCGCGTATGACTGGACCAGCAGCCCCGAGGGCGGCTCGAGCACCAGTGACGCGATCGACCGCGGCTTGCCGAGCCAGCCGAGATGTCGGCACATCAGATGTCCCACGCCAGGCGAACGCCCGAGAAGATCTGGCGCCGGATCGGGTGATCCCAGTTGCGGAAGCTCGGCCGCATGATGCTGGACGCGACCGCCCAGGATCCGCCGCGCAACACCTTGTAGTCGCCTGCCCCGGAACCTTCGAAGAACGGTTGCGAATATTGCTCGTAGAGCATCGGGGTGAATCCCGGCCATGGTCGCAGCGGTGATGAGGTCCATTCCCACACGTCACCAAGCATCTGCTCTGCGCCGTATGCAGAAGCACCTGCCGGGTACGCCCCGACCGGGGCGGGCCGCAACGCATCACCGCCGAGGTTGACCAGGTGTGCGGTGGGTTCCGAAGCGCCCCAAGGAAATCGGCGACGCTTGCTCGTCGTCGGGTCCCATGCCGCCGCCTTCTCCCACTCCATCTCGGTGGGCAGGCGCGCGCCGGCCCACGCTGCGTAGGCCTCCGCTTCGAAATAGGTGATGTGCTGCACCGGTTCGTTGGCGGGGATCTCCTCGACATGCCCGAACCGGGTCCGGGTGCCGTCGGGGTTCCAGAACTGCGGGGCGGTCAGCCCCGCCTCCCTGCGATGCGCCCACCCGCGGTCGGACCACCACCTTTGCTGCTGGTAGCCGCCATCCTCGATGAACTGGCGCCATTCGCCGTTGGTGACCGGGACCCGGCCGATGCGGAACGCCTGCACGTCGACGATGTGGGCGGGCCGTTCGTTGTCCAGTGAATGCGGTTCGCTGACCGCGTCCACACCGAGGACGAACTCACCGGCGGGGACCAGCACCGACGTCCCCGCCACGTCGGGACGGCCAGGCGGCAACGCGGATCCGCGGTCCAACAGCGGCGAACCGGTGCGCAGGTTCAGAGCCTGCAGCATGGTTTCGTCGTGCTGATTCTCGTGGCTGACCACCAAGGCGAAGTTGAATCCCGGGTCGTCGCCGGGCAACGCGTCCAACGAATCCAGTACCTTGTTGCGCACCGTGCTGCAATAGGCGCGGGCATCTGACGGCGGCAGCAACGGCAGGTTAACCCGGCTGGCACGGGAATTCACGAACGCGTCGTAGCAGCGCTCGACCTGTGGCTCGAGCATTCCGGGCCGCTCCGGGTTGTTGCCGCGCAGCAGCCACAGTTCCTCCTGCCAGCCGATGTGCGCGAGGTCCCACACCAGCGGGCTCATCAACGGGCTGTACTGGCGATGCAATTCGGCGTCATCGAAGTCGACCAACCGAAGCGTGCGGTTCCTGGCCGTCGCCAGTTCGCTGGCCAGCGTTTCGCGTGCGGTCACGTCTCCCCTTGCGCCAGTTGGGTGATCGCGGTTTCGATCCCGTGCTTGACCGCCCGATCTGAGAAGTCGTCGGCCGGACAGCGTCCCTTCTCCAGCGAACGCACCAATTGCTGCATCGATTCCTCGAGTTCGGCGGGCGCTCGTTCGGCAGCGGTCTGCACGCAGCGACGGGCCGCCTCGCGCAGCCGTCGATCGCCGAGCCCGATCTGGGCAGCGCGGTCCCATGCCGTCGCGACTGGCTCGGTGGCCTCGGCGGCGATGTCGGCGGCCACCGGATCGTCCAACAGGGTGACAAGGGTGAACACGACGGCGGGCCACACCGTGTCCGGCAGGCTGTCGAGATAGCGGATCTCCAGCCACCGCCGGGGCCGCACCGGCGGGAACAGAGTGGTCAGGTGATACTCCAGATCGGCCAGCGTCGGCCTGCGGTCGCCGAGCAGCACCCGGCCGTCGGCCCAGTCGGCGAAGGGCACCCAGTCCGTCACCGGAACCGCATCCGGACTGTGTACCAGCATCACCGGCGCCTTCAACGCGTACCCGGCCCATTCCCTCGCCGGATCGTCGCCGTTGACGCCGAGAACCGGACCGCATCGCGCGGAGTCCAACTGGCTCCACACCCGCTGGCGCGTGGACTGCCAACCGGAGAACTGGCCGCCGAGCAGCGGGGAGTTTGCGGCGACGGCGATCATCGTCGGGCCGAGCGCATGCGCCAACCGGACCCGGTCGGCCCAACCGTCCCGCGGCCCCGCCTCGAGGTTGACTTGAACCGAGGCCGTCGACGTCATCATCGCCGCGCCGGCCTCGCCGGTCTGGCTGGCATTGAAGAACTGCTCCATCGCGCGGTACCGGGCGCCGGGGTTCACCCTTTTCGCCGGTCGCAGCGGATCGGCGCCGAGCAGCACCAGTCCAAGCCCGGCTTGCGCGAACGCCGACCGCAACGTCGCGCGGTCGGCCGTCATCGCGGCGATGGCCGCCACCACATCGTCGGTGGGCGGCCCGGACAGCTCGACCGCACCGCCCGGTTCGACGGTGATGGCGCTGCCGCCGGGCAGCGCCGGCACGCTCGCGATCGCGTCCGTCAGCTCCGCCCAGTCCGGCCGGCGCATGGGGTCGGCCAAATCGAAGCAGTGCGCCTCGACTTCCAGTCCGACCCGGCCCACCGGGCCGTCGGCCAGTGACCTCTCGCCGATGTGCTGAGCCGCGCTGTGCGCGCTGGTCAATTCGGCGGAGTCGGCATGCGGGGGATGCCCGTCGTCCACATCGGACGGGATGGCGAAGGTCATGTCTTCCGGCCCCTTCCGGGTAGGGAATGATCGCGGCCCTCTGTCCATCTTCCAGAGCACACCGACAAAGTCTCGCGGTTTTTTGATGACACCTTCGTGACGTCTTCGCCGAAATGTTGCCCGTTACTGCCCCAGTGTGTTTTGCATGGCGCCTGCCAGCACATTCACCGCGGGACCGGCGTTGCCAGATTGGCAGACTTTCGCCTGCAGCAGAACGTTGTCCCGCTTGCGGGTGGTGGTGAAACAACGCCGGTCCGTGCCGGCCTCCTGTTTCACCCAGTCGGAATCGGTCGCGCTGGCGGGCCCCCCTGTGAAGCTCCACACCTGGGTCGTGAAGTTGTCCAGATGCATCGCCGTGGTCTGGCCGTTGCAGCCCGCTGTCCGGTCGACCACCCGGTGGAACGCCCGATCGGCGGCGTCGGCGGTGGCGAACACACCGACGGCCTGCTTGGCGAAGTGGGTCTGATCGTTGTCACCCGTCTGTGCGACCGCACCGTTGAACGACGCCAGATCGGGGTCGACGAACACCTCGGGCAACCCGATGTCGGCCCAGTTGTTGCAGGCCGGTTCGTCCACGTAATACGACTGGAACGGGTCGTTGTACGTCCACGCGAATCGCATTGGAGCGCCGACGATATTGCTGACCGAACCCTTGCCCAGTACGGCGTAATTCACCACCCCGGGGTCGGACGGTCGCGCCAGGGCTGGCGCAGCAGGTGCCGCCGCTGACAGACCGACGGCCAGACCGGCGCCTATCGCTGCGACGGTCCGCACCGGCTCAAACCTTCGCCGACAGCGTGACGTCGATGTTGCCCCGGGTGGCCTTCGAATACGGGCACACCTGATGCGCCTGGTTCATCAGATCGTCGGCAACGCTCTGCTCGAGACCAGGCAGATAACCGATCAGGTTCGCGTTGATCCCGAAGCCACCCGCGGAGTCCTTACCGAAACCGACCTGCGCGGTGATGCCGCTGGCATCGTCGAGGTCGATCTTGTTGTTGCGGGCCACCAGGCGAAGCGCGCCAAGGAAGCAGGCGGCGTAGCCGGCCGAGAACAGCTGTTCGGGGTTGGTCCCCTCGCCGCTGCCGCCTGCTTCTTTGGGTGGTCGGGTGTCGAGGTCGAGCCTGCCGTCCGAAGACTTCACATGGCCGTCCCGGCCGCCCCCTGTTGCCGTGGACTCCGCGGTGTAAACGACGTCGATGCTCATGCGGACGATCATGCCAGCCCGGGCGGAGACGGCAAGACGGGTCAGCCGCTATGACGGCCTGGGTGCCGTGGTGGTCGGGCCGCCAGGCTGCGGCGAACCCGGCCCCTGCGGTCCCTGGACATTCGGGCCGCCGGGCCCGAACGGCGGGTTCGGACGGCCGAACTCGCCGCGCGGCGGCCCCATCGGGAACATCATCGGCCCGTGGTGCATGACACCGAAGTCACGACCGCGGTCGCCGTGGTGCCAGCCGCGGTGCCCACCGCCGGAATGCGCCCCGAGGAAGAAACCGGAGAAGAAGATGACGGCCACGATGAACACGACACCCGCCACGATGCCGACCCATGCGGCCACCGTGCCGAGCCTGCCGTGGCGGCGTGGCTCGACGGCGACGGCGTGCGGTTCGCCGGGCGGCGTGGTGCTCAGTGGGCCGGTCGCAGTGTCAGAGGAGGTGGTTGGTTCGCTCATGCCTTGAGAATGCAAGCGGCGTCGATGTCCCTGTCATGAATTACTTATGAATCAGCTGTGAATGGCGGCACCGGTCGCTCGTGCATGCCTGCCTCTCGCCGGTTCTGTTCAGACAGCCTGGAATCCTCTTCAGCGAATTTCCGGTGGAGCTGGGCGCTCGCACGCCTGCGCGCATCTTCGGCGCTTTGAAGCGCAACGCCGCGCGCCCGATCTCGGTACCGGCTACTGGATCGGCCACGCTTGGCAGGTACCCGCATTGCGCCCCAGCATGCGCGCCAGTCATGTAATGCACTCACCACGCCCGTCGAGGAGGTAGCGGACACGTGCCATGCGAACATCGTTGTCTCGCAATCTGATTGACATACAACTCGAACACCCGCCACCAGGGCCAAGTATGTGGCATCTGTGACTGATGTGTCCTATGTGACACGCTGTCCCCGAAATGATTGACGACTCCCAGGTATGGGTAACACCGCGATAACGCGGCTGAGCAGTACCGCGTTGGGATGGCCGGCAGCTTCGGCGTATAGCTGTCGGTCATGTCCTGTCACGTTGTCGCGCTGCCCTTTTCGCTCGGTGATTCGGCAGGGCGCCAGGCGGGTACAGGTTTAGCCATGAACAGCGACATGATCATGGCGATGTCGGGCTTGATGGCCCTGGCCGCGGCGGCGCTGACCGGAGCGATGTGGGGCACGCCGCTGTTTCGGTGGTTCCTTCGCTGAGCTAGGGCTTGAACGGATTCACCGCGAACTGGATCACCCGATAAGGCGTGTTGTCGCCCGGGCCGGTGTTCCATTGGCTGATGAAGACCCGCAGTTCATCGAGAGTCGAGCCGGGCGAAAGGTAGCCGCCATACGGTTGCGCGAGCCGGTTGTTGTCCGGCGGCCCGAGGTCCTCCGCGGGCTCCGGCCACGTCCCAGCGACGACGACCGTCGTCACGGGCGCCGACCCGAGTCCCGTCGGATCGTTCGCGACTCGGACCTCCATGTTGCCGGTGCTCGCGTTGAAATAGGACAGCACGGTCTCACCGTCGACCTGCCGTGCGCTCATCTCGCCGATTCGATCCGGCCACAACGGTGTCGGCGGCTTGCCCCATCCGTCACTGGCCGACCAGCCCTGCCACGTGGCGCGGTCGGTGAATGTCTCACGTTTCGCGCGGTACAGCACTGCCGGGCTGCTGCGATCGAAGTTGTTCGCGACGATGTACACCCAACCGGTGGGCGAATCGGGTTTCGGGATCGGGTCGTAGTAGCCGCTGACCTGTGACTGTCTGCCGGCCTCGTAGTTGGCGTTCCGCAAAGAGCCCGGCACCGTTGGCCAATTGCCCTGTGCCGGATTGGCTTTGACCAATCGCGACGTCTGCGGCACCAGATCCTTCACGGTGGTGACCAGCAGATAGTTGTCCCGGTTGATCTGGACGACGCCTGCGGGCAACTGAGACATACCCGCGGGCGTGGGCTCAGCCAGCAGCGGATTGAAGTTACCGGTCACCCGGTCGTAGCGCACACCGGCGGGGTCGTCGACCGAATCGGTGTCGACGTGCAACGCGATCGGCGAATGCCAAGGCCCGAACCCGACGCCCTGACCCGCGAAGCTGTCGCCGCAGACCTGCAAGATGCCGGCCGGGAACTCCATGAACTCACAGAGATCGGTCGCACCGATGTCGTAATCGCTTGTCGGCGTTCCGGTTCCGGCTGCCGGGGCGATACGGATCACCTGGCCCGGCGCCAACGGCGGCAGCACAGGCGCAGGGACCGGGGCAGGCTCGGCATGCGCGATGCCCGCCGAAACGGTATTCCAGCAGAGAAAAACCGAGAAGAGGCCTGCTGGAATACAGTTTCGGCGCAAGGTGTCAAAGTTCCTCGGCCAGCAACTCAGCGATCTGAATGGTGTTCAGCGCCGCACCTTTTCGCAGATTGTCGCCGGACACGAACAGGGCGAGGCCGCGACCGTCGGGGACACCCGGATCCCGGCGGATGCGACCGACGAGCGACTCGTCGACACCCGCGGCGGCCAGTGGCGTCGGCACGTCGACCACCTTCACCCCTGGCGCGTCGCGCAGCAGCTCGCGGGCGCGGTCCACCGACAACGGCCTGGCGAACTCGGCGTTGATCGACAGCGAGTGCCCGGTGTACACCGGCACCCGCACACACGTCCCGCTCACCAGAAGGTCGGGAATGCCAAGGATCTTGCGGCTCTCGTTGCGCAGCTTCTGGTCTTCGTCGGTCTCTCCGGAATCGTCGTCGACGTAGGAACCCGCCAGCGGCACCACGTTGAACGCGATCGGTGCGACGTACTTGTCGGGCGCAGGGAATTCGAGTGCCGAACCGTCGGCGACCAACTCCTTGCTGCTACCCACGACCGCGCTGGCCTGACCAAAAAGCTCCTCGACACCGGCGATTCCGCTGCCGGACACCGCCTGATACGTCGACGCGATCATCCGCACCAGGCCGGCCTCGTCGTGCAGTGGCTTGAGTACCGGCATCGCAGCCATCGTCGTGCAGTTCGGGTTGGCGATGATGCCCTTCGGGCGGTTACGCGCGTCCGCGAAGTTGACCTCGCTCACCACCAACGGCACCTCGGGATCCTTGCGCCACGCCGACGAGTTGTCGATGACCGTGACACCCGCGGCCGCGAACCGCGGCGCCTGCACGCGCGACATCGTCGCACCCGCGGAGAACAGTGCGATGTCCAACCCCGCGGGATCGGCGGTGGCGGCGTCCTCGACCTCGATCTCCTGACCGCGGAACGACAGCTTTTTGCCCTGTGACCGCGCCGACGCGAAGAACCGCACGCTGGTGGCGGGAAAATCCCTTTCCTCCAACAGTTTTCGCATCACCTGGCCGACCTGTCCGGTCGCACCCACTACTCCGATGTTGACCATCGCTAACGTCCCGTCCCCGCGTACACAACCGCGGCTTCGTCACCACCGAGCTCGAACGCCTCGTGCAAGGCCAGCACCGCCTTGTCCAGCTCGGTGTCCTTGATCAGCACCGAGATTCGGATCTCCGAGGTGGAGATCAGATCGATGTTGACGCCGACCTCGGCCAGCGCCTCGCAGAACTTCGCGGTGACGCCGGGATGGCTGCGCATGCCCGCGCCGACGAGCGACACTTTGCCGATGTGATCGTCGTAGAGCACCCGGGAGAACCCGATCTCCTCCTGCAGCGAGGTCAGCTTCTCCACCGCACCTGGCCCGCTCTCCCGCGAGCAGGTGAACGTGATGTCGGTCTTGCCGTCCTCGATCTTCGAGATGTTCTGCAGCACCATGTCGATGTTCACGTCGGCGTCGGCGACCGCGCGGAACACCTTGGCGGCGTAGCCGGGCACGTCGGGGATGCCGACGATCGTCACCTTCGCCTCGCTGCGATCGTGGGCGACTCCGGTGATGATGGCGTCTTCCATGGGAATGTCCTCTATCGATCCGGTCACGAGCGTGCCGGGCTTATCTGAATACGACGACCGGACGTGTACCGGGACGTTGTAGCGGCGGGCATATTCGACGCAGCGCAGCATCAGCACCTTGGCGCCGCATGCGGCGAGTTCGAGCATCTCCTCGAACGACACCGTGTCCATCCGCTTGGCGTTCGGCACGATGCGCGGGTCGGCGGTGAAGATGCCGTCGACGTCGGTGTAGATCTCGCAGACGTCGGCGTTCAGCGCGGCCGCCAGCGCAACTGCGGTGGTGTCCGACCCGCCGCGGCCCAGCGTGGTGACGTCCTTGCTGTCTTGGCTGACGCCCTGGAAGCCGGCGACGAGCACGATCAGCCCCTCGTCCAGCGCCGACTGCAGCCGGCTCGGCGTGACGTCGATGATCTTGGCGTTGCCGTGCGTGCTGGTGGTGATCACACCCGCCTGGGACCCGGTGAACGAGCGGGCCTGCGCACCGAGCGAGTCGATGGCCATCGCGACCAGCGCGTTTGAGATCCGCTCGCCCGCCGTCAGCAGCATGTCCATCTCGCGCGCCGGAGGCGCGGGGCAAACTTGCTTGGCCAGATCCAGCAGGTCGTCGGTGGTGTCGCCCATCGCGGAAACGACCACGACCACGTCGTTGCCCTGCTTCTTGGTTTCCACGATGCGTTCGGCGACTCGGCGGATCCGCTCGGCATCAGATACCGAGGATCCGCCGTACTTCTGCACGACGAGCGCCACTGTCAAACCTTTCGGTGCGGGGGTCACCTAAGAATAAGGGTTTCGCGCACCCCATTTATCCCGCCGGTAGCGTCAGAATGTGGTCAAGACTGCACAAGAGCGCCGCGCGCAGACCCGGGTACCGATTCACCCCGACCTCGCCGCCAGGTGGAGCCCGCGCATGTTCGACGCAGATGCCGAGCTCACGGCCGACGATCTGGTCGCGTTGCTCGAGGCCGGGAGGTGGGCCGCCACCTGGGGCCACCGGCAGCCGGTGCGGTTCCTGGTCGGGCGCCGTGGTGACGAAACCAACACGACCATTGCCGCGCTGCTCAAGCGAGGCAATGCCTACGCCACGGCCGCAGGCGTGCTGATCATGGTCTGCGTTGACGAAGGTGACGACGAGCGCACGGCGCGCTACGCGGCGGTCGACGCCGGGGCGGCGATCGCGCAGTTGACCGTCGAGGCGGTGTCCCGGGGACTGATCGCCCATCCGATGGCCGGCTTCGACGCCGACGGTGCGCGCGAGGCGTTCGGCATCCCCGAGGGGGTGCGGCCCATCGCGGTCGTCGCGGTCGGCTCGCTCGGCGACTACGCCAACGCGCCGCAGGAGGTCATCGAGCGCGATGCCAGGGGTCGGCAACGGCTGCCGCTGGAAGAAATCACGTTCACCGGCCGCTGGGGTTCAGGCGCACGCCTTTGACAGCTGGGCAAGGTTGTCGCTGAGCCTGGCGTTCAGCGCGGCCATCTCGAAGGCGGCGGGCGGCGCGGGCGCGCCGGGGGCCCTGGTCCCGGCCTGGGCGCGCAATATGGAGAACTGCCCAACGAAGTCATTGGCCAGGGTGGCGACGGTCGTGGCGGTGCGCGCCAGGTCGGGCGACGTCACCTTCTGGGCACGTTCGGCCATGCCGTCGGCCCACGCCTGATACGCGGTCTCCTCTGCGGCGGTCGGAATGCCCTGTGAGTCACCGGTCTTCGACGCGATGTGCTCACCCTGGGCGCGGTTGTAGTCCAGCAGTTCCTTGACCGGCCTGCATTCCTCGGACGTGCGGTCGAAGAGGCCAAGCTGAGACACCGCCAGCGCGGCCACCGCGATCACCACGGCGCCGATGGTGAACATCCATCGTCGGGCGTGTCTCATCGCCCGCCACCCTAGTGTGACGGGCCGCGCTATGTTTCGACCGGCGCCGTGCGGCCCGCGAATGTCACCGCCTCGATGCCGTGTTCGCGCGAGTCGGCTTCGGCCTTGGCCGTCTCGGCGTCGATGTCGAGCGAACGCGCCATCACGACGTAGGCCACCGCCGACGCCAGCAACCCGACGAACAGCGCGATGTCGATGTCGCCCATCGCCGAGGCGACAGGGCCGACGTACCAGACGGTCACGACGAACGGGATCATTGCGACGATGCCGATCACATAGGCGCCAAGCCCCCGCCAGCCCCATACGCCGTAGACGCTGCCCTCGGCCACAAAGATCTCGCGGATCGCGTAGTGGCCGCGGCGGACGAAGTAGTAGTCGACGAGGTTGACCGATGTCCACGGCACCAGCAGATACAGCAGGACGACGAGGAAGCTGCTGAAGTTGGCGAGGAACTCGCCGGAGGACAGTACGGCGCCAAGCAGGCCGGCGCCCGCGATCACGCTGCACGCGACGATGCGCAGCCTGCGTGTCGGTCGTACCGGCTTGAACGAGTCGACCATCGTGATCAGCTCGAGCGATGCGGCGTAGATATTGACGGTGATCACCGTGACGAGACCCGGCAGAGCGGCGGCCAGCAGCCACGCACCAGACCCCGGCAGCACGCCGTCGGCCGCGCTCTTGACGGCCTCGAGGGGCGACGCGTCGGCGAACAGCGCCGCCACGAGAGAGCCGAGGACCATCAGCCACGACGCGCCGACGAAGACGCCGAAGTACGTGTACCACAGCGCCTTGCGTGGACTTGTCTGCGGTGGAAGGTACCGCGAGTAGTCGGACACGTACGGCGCCCAGCCCAATGCGTATGCCGCAGCGGCGCCGAACTGCACCAGGAACGCGGCCCAAGTGAACCCGTCGAAGCCGAACCGGCCGGCAGGTACGTCCAGCCAGACCAGCGCCGCGACGGTGAAGAGGCCGAAGGTTGCCAGGAACAGCCACGTGAGCCATGTCTGGAACCGGTGAATCCAGTGGTAGCCGTATATCGCAAGGGCAAGCGCCAATCCCGTGATCGCGAGGAACCACACGTCGCGCAGGTCAGCGCCGGTGGTCAGCGTGATGACGTCGGCTGCCAGGATCTGGTTGAAGATGTTGAAGCCGACGATGCTGAACACCACGACGGCGCAGATGACCACGACACCCCGGTAGCCGAACTGGGCGCGCGACTGGATCATCTGCGGCAGACCGAGCTGTGGTCCCTGCGCAGAGTGGAACGCGGTGAACACGGTGCCTACGGCGGCGCCGAGCACGATCGCCACGAGCGAAGTCATGAACGACGCGCCGAGCGCCGCGCCGACCATGCCGGTGGCCAGCGTGGTGAGGTTCGCGTTCGACATGAACCATAGCGGGAACAGCGTCGACGGATTGCCGCGCCGTTCGTCCAGGGGAACCCAGTCGATGGACTTCGACTCGATGGCGGATGTCTCTGGCATGCTTCCTCGCTAGTTCGTCAGTAGGACAGGAGCGGGCGCGGATACGTCCGCGTACAGTTCGGGTCTGCGATCGGCGAAGAGGTCGTTGCGCGGGCCGATCGCCTTGTCGGTGGTGGTGTCGATGACGGCGGACGCGACACCGTCCTCGCCGGGCGTGGCAACCACCCAGCCGTCGCCGGAGATGACGGCGGTGCCGCCGGTCCACACCACGCCGCGCTCCGCACCGTGCCGGTCGGCGATCACTGTGGGCAGACGCGAGGACCGTGCCGCGGCCATCGCCTGGAGGAGTTCGGGTGGATGCTCGTCTCTGGGCCGCTCCACCACGGGCCAGTTGACCGGCAGCGCAAGCAGTTCCGCGCCTGCCAGCGCGAGTCTCCTCGGCACCTCTGGGAACTCGTTGTCGTAGCAGACCGCGACGCCGAGCTGGCCGATCGGCGTGTCGAACACCGCGCCGGCCTCATCCCCTGGCGTGAAGACGTCGGCTTCCGCGTCCCAGAGGTGCGACTTGCGGTAACAGCCGAGCACGCCCGAACCGCCGAGCACGAGCGCCGAGTTGTACAGCACGTCACCCGCACGTTCGCAGAACCCGACGACGACGACGGCTCCGTCGGGGATCGCGTCGGCCAGCGCTGTCAGCCGCGGGTCGTCTGCATCGAGCGCCAGCAGCCGCGCCTCATCGGCGTCGACGAAAACGTAGCCGCTGGTGGCCAACTCGGTGAACACGATCAGGTGTGGCCCGGCTTGGGCACTGAGAAGATTCGTTCGGATCGCGGCGAGGTTGGCGTCGGTGTCGCCGATGACGACGGGCGACGTGATGGCCGAGACCAGGATCTCGGTCACCAGTTGTCCCGGTCGACCGCGGGTGTGCCGTCGAAAAGACCTGAGTGCCTGCCGATTTCGTCGATCCTGATGGTCGCGGTGGCCTCGTGTGCGGCCAGGCCCTCGAAGGCGGAGATGCGCTCGACGGCGGGTGCGAGTGCCGGCGTGGCATCTCGTTGCGCGCGCTGGTAGGTCAGCGGCTTGAGGAATCGCGACACCGACAGTCCGGCGTTGTATCGAGACGTCTTGCCGGTCGGCAGAACGTGATTGGTCCCTGCGATCCCCTTGTCGGAGTATGCCACCGTGCTCCAGGGCCCCAAGAACAGCGATCCGTAGTTGCGAAGTTCTTTGAGGAAGTACTCGTCGTCGCCAGTCTGCACCTCGAGGTGTTCCGGACCGAGCACGTCGGAGATCGCGGCGGCCTGCGCTTCGTCCCTGGCGACGACGACGGAACCGTAATCCCGCCACGCGGCGCCGGCGACCTCACGGGTCGCCAGCGTCGTCAACTGGCGATCGATGGCCTCGATCACTCTGCGCCCCAGAGCCTCCGAAGTGGTGATCAGAGCGGCCGGCGAATTCGGGCCGTGCTCGGCCTGCCCCAGGAGGTCGGCGGCCACCCATTCGGGATCGGCCGAGTCGTCGGCGAGGACGGCCACCTCCGAGGGGCCGGCGAGCAGATCGATCCCGACGCGACCGAAGAGTTGGCGTTTCGCCTCGGTGACGTATGCGTTGCCAGCACCGACCAGCATGTCGACGGGCGCGTCGTCGAGGAGACCGAAGGCCATGGCACCTAACGCCTGTACGCCACCGATGGCGAACACGCGATCGGCGCGCGACAGGTAGGCGCCGTAGAGGACTGCGGGGTGGGCGCCGTGCTCGCCCGACGGAGGCGTGCACGCGGTCACGGTAGGCACGCCCGCGGTCTTTGCGACGCCGACGGTCATGAACGCGCTCGCCAACAGCGGGAACCGGCCGGCAGGAAGATATGCCCCGACGCGGGTGACTGGTACGTACTGGACGCCGCCGACGACACCGGGAGCCAAGTCGACCTCGAAGTCGGACAGGTGTGAACGCTGCGCGGTGGCGAACCGGTTGGTGCGCGCGTATCCAAGTTCCAGCGCCTCGCGCACATCGGCGGGAAGGGAGTCGCCGCTTTTACGCAGATCTGCCGGGGCGATCTCCAGCTCACCGGTCCACCCGTCGAGATCACGGGCGTAGGCACGGACCGCGTCGAGCCCGTTGCGTTCGATGTCGGACAGCATCTCCGAGACCCGGGTCACGACGTTGGGATCTCGTTGTGCCGGCGGACCGTCGACGGCCGGTTTCTTGAGCCAGGTGAAGGGACCGAGTGCGCGGACCTCGTCAGCGGTGATCTGCATGCGGGGGACGGTAGGCAAAATCCTGCCAGAGGACTAGATGGGTGATTCCTGCGAAAAGCAAAGGAAAACCCTATGTATAGGTTGTTCCCGCTGCTCAGAGGCGGCTGCGGTCGATCAGCGGTACCACATAACGACGCCGAGAATCTCGAGGTTCGGGTATCACGTGCAGTTCGCGCACGGTGTCCTCGGCCAGTCGTGCGAACTCCTTCGTCGCGTTCGACAGGGGCCTGCCCGAATGCTGGGCGAGCGCGATCGTGTCATAGAGCGGCTCGGCGAACGGCGCGGTGTGGAGTCCAGCGGGAAACGCCCCGCTCGCGATCACCGCGCCGCTCACGATCGTGTCGCCGACGTGGGCGGCAACCAATTTAAGGGCGGATTCGACGTGTTCGATTTCAATCATCGGCTCCAGCCGATGGCCGGCGAGCTGTGCCCGCTCGGCGAGCTGCCGCCGAGTCGGATCCTTCCACCCGTAGTGCGCATCGTAGAGGACGAGCCGAGCCTTCGCGAATTCGCCTATGGTGACCGGCTTTTCGGTGCGGGACCTGTCGGCGCTGACGTAGAACACCTCGTCTCGCAGCAGTGGCCGCACCCTCAGATCCTCGTCGTCGATGGGCAAAATCAGCATTCCCGCCTCGATCTCGCCCGTCTGGATGGCGGCTGCCGTCTCAGCGGAGTTCTGGCCGACCAGGCGAACCCGCACCGAGGGATAGCGCGTGTGGAAGGTCTGCACCAGATGCGAGAGCAGGTAGTAGTCGGCGTTGCGCGGCACACCGAACGTGGCGGTCCCGCCGCCCAGCGACCCTGCCGACCGGATCGCCTGCGCCCCGGCGTCGGCGGAGTGCACGGACTCCTGCGCGTACGGGAGCAGTTCGCGACCCGCGGCGGTGAGCGCCAGGCGCCGACTGCCCCGCACGAACAGTTGCGTGTCGAGTTCGACCTCGAGCCTGCGCACCAGTTCCGATACCGACGCCTGCGCGACCTGCATGGCGTCGGCGGCCGCCGTGAACGAGCCCAGCCGTTCGGCCTCGACGAAGGCTCGCAACTGGTTGAGCGTCATGACCGATAACACTATTTCCACCCGCGCAACACTGTGAAACCGTTCACGAACAGAACGGCGATTACTGCCAGTGATCGGCCAACGGTCCGCCGCAATCACTGATGTAGACACATATGCACGTAGATACAGGAACCACAGCTTTCATGGTGTGTTTGCATCATCGGACTCACGCTGATGATTCCGGCTCGCGCTGTTCTGCGGCGGCATGGTGTCGGTCAAGAGCTCGACCAACACGATGATGATGATGCTGATCGGCGCGTGCGCGATCGTCGGCGTGCTGTGCATGCAGTTCGGTTTCTCGATGACCTTCGATACCTCCTACGGCAAATTCCTCGGCAGCATCACGGAATTCGTAGAGAGCGACCCACGGATTGCGCATTCCGAGTTCCGACTGGCGCGGTTCGCCGAGGATGAGCTGTTGACGTCGCCGTATCCATACACCGGCGTGGGACAGATGGGCTAGACAGACGGCCGTGACCGACATCCCGCTGCTGCGCAACAAGTCCGCCACCGCCCGCGAACGCGATCCGCATGAGCCGGTCGAAGAAATGGAGATCGAGGCGGCGATCGCCCGCAACGTCCGGCAACTGCGCCAGCAGCAGGGCCTCACCGTCGCGGAAATGGCTGTCCGCGTTGGTATCTCGAAAGCCATGATGTCGAAGATCGAGGACGCCCAGACGTCCCGCAGCCTGAGCACACTTGCCTTGCTGGCCAAGGGTTTCAACGTGCCGGTCACCTCGTTGTTCCGCCGTGCGGATGTCGAGCGCCCCGCGGCGTTCGTCAAGGTGGGCACCGGCGCGCGGATCGTGCGCAACGGCACCAAAGAGGGTCACGAGTACCAACTGCTGGGATCGTTACGGGGGGAAACGGCTCGAGTGCCTGCACGTCACGCTGTCGGAGAAGAGTAGGACCCATCCGCTGTTCCAGCATCCGGGCACCGAATTCATCTACCTGCTCGAAGGGGTCATGGATTACAGCCACAGCAGGTCGGTGTATCGGCTGCACCCCGGCGACTCCATGCAGTTCGACGGCGAGGGCGCCCACGGCCCCGTCGACCTCATCGAGGTGCCGATCCGCCTTCTCTCGGTGATCGCGTTCCCGGACTCGCAGGTCTGAGCGCCAGCGGTTTCACTTAGCCCGTCTCCGGGTATCTCAGGCGCACGCCGTTGCCACTTCGGCGTCAGACACCGAAAGGCGACCGCATGCTCGAGTTCATCTGCCCAAGTTGTGGCGCATTCGGTCTGGATGAGACGGTGTGCGAGTCGTGCACAGGGCGCGCCGACACCGCCGTGGCTGCGGACGCGGCCCAGTGATTCGATCGCTGCATCCCGTCGACGTGGTACTGGCGTCGACGCGGCTGTACTCGTCGCTGCCGATCGTCGGCAAGCATCTCGAGCCGTTCGCCGGCCTCACCGCGATGGCGCTGTGGGGCGGTCACTACGCACCCGCCGCGATCCGCGGGGCGCTCTCCCGCCGCTTGAGCGCCAATCCGGCGGCCCCCGCCGCGCCCGCCGACGAGGCGCAGACCGTGGTCGCCAAGCGACACGGTACCCGGGTGCCGCCGTATCTGCTGTTCCGCGCACAACGGCAACGGTGCCTGTACCGCGGTTCCGTGCAATACGGCAGCCACCCTGCCCAGCTGCTCGACGTGTGGCGCCGACCCGACCTTCCCTCCGGTGCGCCGGTGCTGTTGTTCGTGCCCGGCGGTGCTTGGGTGCAGGGCACCAGGGTGCTGCAGGGCCACACACTGTTGGCGCATCTGGTCAAGAAGGGGTGGGTCTGCCTGACAATGGATTACCGGGTCTCACCCGTCCATCGCTGGCCTCGGCACATCGCCGATGTCAACGCCGCGATCGCCTGGGCGCGCGCGAACGTCGATCAGTACGGCGGCGACACGGACTTCGTCTCGATCGCCGGCTGCTCGGCAGGCGGTCACCTGGCGGCCCTGGCCGGACTCACCCCCGGCGACCCGGCCTTCCGCGGGGAACTCGGCGACGACGCAGACACCTCAGTGGACGCGGTGGTCGGCGTCTACGGTCGGTACGACTGGCAGGGCCGGTCCAGCGCCACCCATCGCAGCTTCCAGAACTTTCTCGAGCGAGTAGTGGTGGGCCGCAGCGCTTCTCGCCACCCGGAGATCTACGCCGCCGCTTCGCCCCTTGCCCGCATCCATCAGGACGCGCCGCCGTTCCTGCTGATTCACGGTGAGCAGGACGTCATCATCCCGGTCGACGAGGCGCGACACTTCCACGCCGAACTGCAATCGGTGTCGAAGAACCCGGTGCAGTTCCACGAGGTGCCGCGGGCCGGACACGCCTTCGACCTGGTCGACACGGGGCTGGCGCGACGCAGCGCGGCCGAGGTGAGCGATTTTCTCACCGGCGTCCACGCACGCCACCTCGAGAGCCGGTCTACCGTCGCGGTCTGATCGCGACCTGGCGTTTTGGGCTGCCAGTTCCACTTGCTACAGTGGTCGCGTGCAGCGAGTGCTCCTTCTCGGCAGCCGCGACGGGGTCTGATCAGACTGGCCTCCCGTCGCGGGTAGTCGCGATGCGCCGGTCGAGTCCCGTCTATAACTCCCGGAGCAACCGTGACCACCTTCTCGAAATCCTCACCTGATTCGCCCGACGCTTTCGCCTGGGCGCCTGGGGCACGCAGCATCAACAAGCCGTCCGGCCCAGCGAACCCCGGCCAGCCCGGCTGGAACACCCAGCGCGGCACGTCCATGCCGGTCAACCGGTACCGCAGCTTCGCCGACGAGGTCGAGACCATCACGTTGGCCGACCGCACTTGGCCGGACAAGGTCGTCGACCGTGCCCCGATGTGGTGTGCGGTCGACCTGCGCGATGGCAACCAGGCCCTGATCGACCCGATGAGCCCGGCGCGCAAGCGCCGCATGTTCGACCTGTTGGTGCGGATGGGCTACAAGGAGATCGAGGTCGGTTTCCCGTCGGCCAGCCAGACCGACTTCGACTTCGTCCGCGAAATCATCACCGAGGGCGCCATTCCCGACGACGTCACCATCCAGGTGCTGACCCAGTGCAGGCCCGAACTGATCGAGCGCACCTTCGAGGCGTGCGAGGGCGCCCCACGCGCGATCGTGCACTTCTACAACTCGACGTCGATTCTGCAACGGCGGGTGGTGTTCCGCGCCGACCGCGAAGCCGTCAAGAAGATTGCGACCGACGGCGCACGCATGTGCGTCGAGGAAGCCAAGAAGTACCCCGGGACGATGTGGCGGTTCGAGTATTCGCCGGAGTCGTACACCGGCACCGAACTCGAGTACGCGGTCGACGTTTGCAACGCCGTCGCCGAGATCATCGCGCCCACCCCGGACGTGCCGTTGATCGTCAACCTGCCGGCGACCGTCGAGATGGCGACGCCGAACGTGTACGCCGACTCGATCGAGTGGATGCACCGGCACCTGACCCCGCGCGAGGCCATCATCCTGAGCCTGCATCCGCACAATGACCGCGGAACCGCCGTCGCCGCAGCGGAATTGGGCTATCAGGCCGGTGCCGACCGCATCGAGGGCTGCCTGTTCGGCAACGGTGAGCGCACCGGCAACGTGTGCCTGGTGACACTGGGCTTGAATCTGTTCAGCCGCGGCGTCGACCCGCAGATCGACTTCTCCAACATCGACGAGATCCGCCGCACCGTCGAGTACTGCAACCAGCTGCCCGTGCACGAGCGCCACCCCTACGGCGGCGATCTCGTCTACACCGCGTTCTCGGGCAGCCACCAGGACGCCATCAACAAGGGCCTGGACGCCATGAAGGTCGATGCGGACGCCGCCGGCGCGGATGTTGAAGACATCCTGTGGCAGGTCCCTTATCTGCCCATCGATCCGAAAGACGTCGGCCGCACATACGAAGCGGTCATCCGGGTCAATTCGCAATCCGGCAAGGGCGGTGTGGCCTACATCATGAAGGCCGACCACGGCCTGGCCCTGCCACGCAGGCTACAGATCGAGTTCAGCCAGGCGATCCAGAAGATCACCGACGGCGAGGGCGGCGAGGTCTCGCCGAAGGAGATGTGGGACGTCTTCGCCGACGAGTATCTGTCCCCGATCCGGCCGCTGGAGCGCATCCGACAGAAGGTCACCGCCGCCGAGGTCGACGGGGGGACGGACACCATCGAGGCGGTGGTCAAGGTCGATGGCGTCGAGCGCGAGATCGTCGGTGCGGGCAACGGCCCACTCGCCGCGTTCGTCGACGCGCTTGGCGCGATCGGCTATGACGTATCGGTGCTGGATTACTCCGAGCACGCCCTGTCGGCGGGCGAGGAGGCGCAGGCCGCCGCCTACGTCGAGGCGTCCATCGGCGGCAAGACCATATGGGGCGTCGGCATCGCGACGTCGATAACCACAGCATCGCTTCGTGCGGTGGTGTCGGCGGTCAACCGGGCTAGCCGCTAATCCAGGAAGGCGCTCAGCAGTCGGTCCACAAGACCGGCGGCATCAAGCGCGCCCGGTTCGGGCGCGATGGTGAGATTGCTGAACACAAAGCCGTTGAGCAGTCTGCTGAGTTCGTCCATCCGCTGCGGTGTCGGGGTGAAGCCGGCGGCCTCGATGATGAGCGTCGCCGACTTCACCGCGGCAGCCTGGAGTTCTTTCATCAACGGCCGAAGTTCTTCGCGTCGAGTGCTCTCCATGAAAAGCTCGAACCGTGCGAGGGTGAACCGCCGCATCGTCTCGTCGGGTTCGAGCATCCGAATCATGAACTCCTTCAACGCATCACGGCTCAGCGGGCCGATGGCCGAGTGCAGCATCTCGACACGCTGCCAATGCAGATCCACCGTGCGCTGGGCGGTGGCCTCCAGCAGCGCTTGGCGGGTGCGGAAATAGTTCGACGTGGTGCCCGCGGGCACGCCGGCGCGGCTGTCGACCTGACGATGCGTCAGACCCCCGACGCCGTCGTCGCACAGGATGTCGATCGCGGTGTCGAGGATCTGCGTCCGTCGTTCGGGATTGGTTGGCATCAGTTCCTATATTGCAGCTTGGCGAACAGCGTCAGGAACGCCGGGTACACCGCGATCAACAGGAAGTAGCTGAACCAGTAGCCGGCCATGTGTACGTAGAAGCTGACATCCTTGAGCACGAACAGCACGTACAGATGCAATGGCACGCTCGCGGTAATGTACGCCAGCGCCGCGGTGAGCGCGATCTTGTGCGCCCGGTTGGCAAACACCATTCGGCGGTAGCTCAGGATGCCGGCGATGGCCGCGTAGGTCATCGGGATCAGCAGCAGCATGTCCGACAGGGGCGTGACCACGTACTGCAGGGTGGCGTCGTTGCCGAAGAGCACGCGGAACAGATGCAGGAAGAAGCCGACCGCGATCGTGAGCATCGCTACCTCACGGAAGAAGTAGCCGTGTACTACATGCGTAGTGGCTGTCATGGCGCCGACAGTATCGCTACGTTTGTAGTGAAAGCAAGGGTGATTACGGACGCCGCGGCAGGTTCGCCAGCCACGAATCGGGCAGCAACTCGATCAGCTGGCCATCGGGATCGCGGATCATCGCGAACTGCGCGGTGACGTTTCGTCGATCACCGAGCCGCCGAACTCTTCGACCGCGGCCAGCACCGCGGCCAGGTCCGACACCGACAACGACATGTGCGTCAGGCCCACCTGGTCCATCACCCGCTGTTCGCTTGTGCGGACGTCGCGTTTGGAGTAGTCGATCAGCTCGAGCACGAAGCCGTCGCGCAGCAGATATGTCGCATGCACGCCGGCGGGTCCGTTCAGTTGAAGCAGCTTAGCTGTCGCCTCGTCGGGCAGCTCGATGTCCCACCAGAATTGGAAGCCGAGCAGCCCCTCGTAGAACCGGCGTGACCGCTCGCGGTCTGCGACGCACAATCCGACGTGGTTGAAAACGGTTCGATGGCTTGCCATTACAACCTTCCCTTGCTGTTGATGCAAAGATAGCCTGATGGGCCGCTCCGACGTAGTCGTCGATTTCGATCACCATTCCGACGCGTTCAGCCTCAACGAGTTGCAGATCAACGCCGACCTGCGCGACCGATGCCCGGTGGCATGGAACGAGAACTACGGCGGTTTCTGGTACGTCTGCGGCTACGACGCGGTCGACCAGGTCGCGCGCGACGGCGACACCTTCGCCCACAAGTACGAACCCGACGCCGCCGATGGTGTGAATTATCAAGGCGAGATGGGGATTCCGCGTCCCGACGGGCAACCGCCACTGGGCATCGGCGAAGTCGACGGCCCCTACCATCTGGCATTGCGCAAAGCGCTCACCCCGTTCTTCTCGTCGGGCGCCGTCGAGAAGATGCGGCCGTTCATGCTGCAGTCGGTGCACTGGTTCCTCGACCAGAAAATCGCCGACGGCCGGATGGACCTCGTGCTCGACTACGCCAGCCCGGTGCCTGCCATCCTCACCATGCGGTTGATGGGACTGCCGTATGACAACTGGCGGCTGTACGCGGAGCTGTTCCATGGGGTGATGGATGCCGCCGACGCGTCCGCCTACCGCAAGGTGATCGCCGAAGTCCCCGCGATGATCGACCGGCTGCTGAAGTTCGCGGCGACCCGACGCGAGGAACCTGCCGATGACCTGACCAGCTTCCTGGTCCGGTTTGAATTCGACGGCAGGCGGTTGGACGACAACCAGCTCGTCGACATCCTGTGGAACCTGATCGGCGGCGGCGTCGACACCACGACGTCACTGACCGCCCTGAGCCTGCTGCACCTCGGCACGCACCCGCAGTTGAGGCAGCAACTGATCGATCGTCCGGAGCTCTACCGCACGGCCGCCGACGAGTTCCTGCGATACTGTTCGGTCAACAAGACGCTCAGCCGCACCGTCAGTCACGACACAATCCTTGGCGGGCAACAACTTCGACGTAACGACCAAGTACTGATCAGTTGGTTCTCGGCCAACCGCGACGACCGTGAGTTCGAGCAGGCCGACGACGTGGTGCTTGATCGGGCCCCAAATCGTCACGTGGCGTTCGGGCTCGGACCGCACCGCTGCATCGGCGCCCCGTTGGCGCGGGTGATGTTCCAGGTGATGGTGAAGGCCGTGCTCGAAAGGCTCCCGGATTACCGGGTGGGCGTCGATGGTGTACACCGCTACTCAGGCAATCCGAGCATGACTGGGCTCGGCACGCTGCCGGTGACGTTCACGCCTGGCCCATCGCTGGGGACCGCGCTGCCGACTTAGAACAGCGCGAACTGCTCCCCCGCCAGCGTGGTGTCGGTGAACTCCTCGACGCTGGTGCCGCCGACAACGCCGTCGAGCAGCCGCATGAACTCGGCATCGGTGACCAACGGCACGCCGAGCTCGTTGGCCTGATAACCCTTGCCCTGCTCGGGCTCGTGCTCGTTGCAGATGACCAGGGACGTCTCGGGATCGACGTTGTCGGTGTACGCCAACCCGACGTGCACGATGCGCTCGATGAGTTCCTCGTGGGTGCGGACCACCTCCGACGACAGCGCCACCCGCATGCCCTGCACCAGCGGCCTGCCTGAGACGAACCGCCCTGGGTTCACGTACGGGCATGGCAGCCGCGATGCCAGCATCTTCAAGGGGCGCAGCTCGTCGTGGGTGACCTGACCGTTGGGCCACCGCCTGCGCTCGACTGACCGCACCGGCAGCCAGACCTTGCGCTCCCTTGCGCGGACCAATACCGGCTTGAGGATCTGGGCCAGGACCATCGCGTCGTCGAGCGCATCGTGCGGCTTGATCTGCGTCACGCCCCAGTGCGCGGCAAGCGTCGCCAATTGCAGATTCTCGGTGCGCAGATCGAGGCGGCGGGCCAATTCGACGGTGCACATCACGGTGTCGACGGGTAACTCCGCGCCAACGAGTTCCGCCTCGGCGGCCAGGAACGCATAGTCGAAGCCGACATTGTGAGCGACAAGTGTGCGGCCCCTCAGCAGCTCGATGAGGTGGCCGACCACGTCGCCGAAGCAGGGCTGGCCTTCCAGCATGTCGGCTGTCAGCCCGTGCACATGGGTGGGGCCGGGGTCGACGCCGGGGTTGAGCAGCGTATACAGGCTGTGCTCGACGTTGCCGTCGTCGCCGAGAGCGAGCGCGGCCACGCTGACGACGCGGGCCTGCCCGGGGCGGAAGCCGGAGGTTTCGACGTCGACAACGGCCCAACCCGTGCCGGTGTCGGTTGCCGGCCGACCCCAGGTTTGGCTCACGTTTTCGAGGATGGCATGGGGGGCCGACAAAACCTGTCAAGACCTGGATCGCTCGACACGCGTGTCGGCTGCCTGCTACTGCCCTCTTAGACTGCCGGGGATGGTCACCACTCGTGGACGTGTCGCACTCGCCGCCGGTGCGGGGGCGCGCTGGGCGTCGCGCGTCACCGGTCGCGGTGCCGGCGCGATGATCGGCGGCCTGGTGGCCTTGGCGTTGGACCAATCGGTGCTGCGCCAGCTCGGCGAAGGCCGTCGCACGGCCGTCATCACCGGAACCAACGGCAAGTCGACCACCACCAGGATGACCGCGGCGGCGCTGCGCACGTTGGGGCCGGTCGCGACCAACGCGGAGGGCGCCAACATGGACGCCGGGCTGGTGGCTGCCCTGGCCGGGTCGCGGTCCGCGTCGTTGGCGGCGCTCGAGGTCGACGAGATGCACGTGCCGCACGTGGCCGACGCCGTCGACCCGGCGGTGATCGTGTTGTTGAACCTGTCGCGCGACCAGTTGGACCGCGTCGGCGAGATCAACCACATCGAGCGCACACTGCGCGGCGGCTTGGCACGTCATCCGTCGACGGTCGTGGTGGCCAACTGCGACGACGTGCTGATGACGTCGGCGGCCTACGACAGCCCGCACGTGGTGTGGGTGGCGGCGGGCGGCGGCTGGGCCAACGATTCGGTGAGCTGCCCGCGGTCGGGTGAGATCATCGTGCGCGATGGCAACCACTGGTATTCGACGGGAACCGATTTCAAGCGGCCCACTCCGCAGTGGTGGTACGACGACACGAATATCTATGGCCCGGAAGGGTTTTCACTGCCAATGACGCTGGCGCTGCCGGGAAACGTCAACCGCGGCAACGCCACACAGGCGGTGGCGGCGGCGGTGACGCTGGGCGCGGACCCGGCCGCGGCGGTAGCGGCGGTGTCAGGTGTGGACGAGGTCGCGGGCCGGTACCGCACGTTGCGACTCGGCGCCCATTCGGTGCGAATGCTGTTGGCCAAGAACCCTGCTGGCTGGCAGGAGGCGTTGTCGATGGTTGACCAGGACGCCGGTTCGGTGGTGATCTCGGTGAACGGACAGGTGCCCGACGGCGAGGATCTGTCGTGGTTGTGGGACGTCAACTTCGAGCATTTCGCCAACAAGCCGGTGGTGGCCGCGGGTGAGCGGGGCACCGATCTGGCGGTGCGGTTGGGGTACGCGGGAGTCGAACACACCTTGGTGCACAACGCGGTTGAGGCGATCGCGTCATGCCCACCGGGGCATGTCGAGGTGGTCGCGAACTATACCGCCTTCCTGCAACTCAGTCGGGCGCTGTCGCGTGGCTGAGTCGACGGTGCGGATCGGGCTGGTGCTGCCCGATGTCATGGGCACATACGGCGACGGCGGCAATTCCGTAGTGCTGCGGCAACGGTTGCGGCTCAGAGGGTTTGACGCGGATATCGTCGAGATCACGTTGTCTGACCCGGTGCCGTCGCAGCTCGACCTGTACACGCTCGGCGGTGCGGAGGATTACGCGCAACGGCTGGCGACCAAGCACCTGATCCGCTACCCGGGTCTACAGGAGGCGGCAGCGCGCGGTGCGCCGGTATTGGCGATCTGTGCGGCGATCCAGGTGCTCGGGCATTGGTATGAGACGTCGTCGGGCGAGCGTGTCGAAGGAGTCGGCCTGCTGGACGTGACGACGTCGCCACAACAGCAGCGAACCATCGGCGAGGTGGTATCCGAGCCTCTGATCCCTGGCCTGACACAGCGCCTCACCGGTTTCGAAAACCACCGCGGCGGAACGGTTCTGGGCCCGGCCGCGCAGCCGCTTGCGAAGGTGATCAGCGGCGCGGGCAATCGGGACGGTGATGGATTCGACGGAGCGGTGCAGGGCAGCGTGATCGCGACGTATCTGCACGGGCCGTGTCTGGCCCGCAATCCGGAGTTGGCCGACCATCTGTTGTCGACGGTCGTCGGCGAGTTGGCGCCGTTGCAGATCCACGAGGTGGCGCAGTTGCGCCGCGAACGCCTCGCCGCCCCGCGCCGCGTCTAGTCCCGCGCCCCGTTCAGTCCCGCGCCCCGTCTAGTCCCGCGCCGAAATGCACCTTTTGTAGCGAAAGTTCGAGAGCAGCCGTGCAAAAGGTGCATTTCGCGGTTGCGTCACGCACGCCGCGCCTAGGGTTTCCATCTGCGGCTCGTCAACGCTCTCCAAGCACGCTTGACGATGTCGTCCTCCCGGTCCTCCTTGACCACCTGATCAACAATCCATCCGAGTTCCTTTGCCTTTCGCAAACTTCGGATGTCGTTGACGTATTTTCGGCGATTGGTTTGGTGGAGTCCACCGTCGTACTCGGACACGGTCATGAACTCTTCCCAACCCATGTCCGCCATCCGGACAAGTCGCCCGCGGCCTTCGACAATGGGGATTTGAGTTGTCGGCCTTGGCAATCCAGCGTCTATGTAGAGCAACCGGAGCCACGTCTCTCGCGGCGACGCGGATCCACCGTCGACAAGCGGCAGCGCGGTCCTGAGCGCCTTCAGTCCCCGTGCACCGCGACGACGCTTGGCCAGTAGAAGGACATCTTCGATCGAGAAGACCTGTGAATGCATTAGTGCATCGAGGCGTGCCACCGCTTCGTCGCGATCCAGAAGTCGGCCCAGGTCGAATGCGGTTCGTAGCCGAGTGGTCACTGGCAACTTGCCAACCCACGTCACCTCGTCGGCGTCCAGCGCCTCGTCGCGCACGATCAGGCCTGGCTGCGTCCGTGCGTGACTTCCGATCAGTTCGATCGGCACGTCGTCGTCAACCCACTGGGCCCCATGCAATGCCGATGCCGCTATGCCGGCAATTACACCGCGGCGTTGCGACGCGAGCCACGCCGCTGTCGCTCTGTCGGGCAGAGATGGCGCAACACGCGCAGGTCCGTAGATCCCTCGGTAGAGCGGTCGATACCAACGTCGTAACTCATGCCTTGTCACCCGTCCAGCAGCAATCGCTTCGGCACCAATGAAGACTTCCCCCATGGCCGAATGGTGTCAGCGAACACCGACATCGAGCCGAAATGCACGTTTTGTAGAGGAAGTTCGAGAGGAGCCGAACAAAAGGTGCATTTCGGCGAAGCGAAGCGGAGCCGAAGCGAAGCCGACGCGAAGCGAAGCCGGCGAAGCGGTTTCGGGCTACGCCATTGCGCGGCGGCCCGCCAATGCGCGGCCCAGCGTCAACTCGTCGGCGAACTCCAGGTCGCCGCCCATCGGCAGGCCCGACGCAATGCGCGTCACCGTCAACCCCGGGATGTCGCGCAGCATCCGCACCAGATACGTTGCGGTCGCCTCACCTTCGGTGTTCGGATCCGTCGCAATGATCACCTCGGAGATGCCCGACTCACCAAGGCGGTTCAGCAGCTGACGAATCCGAAGCTGGTCCGGCCCGATGCCGGACAGCGGATCGAGCGCCCCGCCCAACACGTGGTACCGGCCGCGGAACTCACGTGTGCGCTCGACGGCCTGCACGTCCTTCGGCTCCTCGACCACACAGACGAGCGACTCGTCGCGGCGGGGATCACTGCAGATGCGGCACCGGTCGTCGTCGGAGACGTTTCCGCACACCGCGCAGAACTTCACGCCGTCGCGCACCTTGCTCAGCACGGCGGTCAACCGGTCGATGTCAGGCGGTTCGACCGACAACAGGTGGAACGCGATGCGCTGCGCGCTCTTCGGCCCGATGCCGGGCAGCTTGCCGAGCTCGTCGATCAGATCCTGGACGGGACCCTCAAACACCTGGCAATCCCAACCCGCCCATCCCGCCTGCCAGCGGCCCGAGCCGGTCGTGGGCCAGGATGGTGACCTGCTTGGCGGCGTCGGCGATAGCGCCGACGACGAGATCCTGCAACGTCTCGACATCGGACGGATCGACGACCTTCGGGTCGATCGACACCGCCACGACCTCACCGCTGCCCTTCATGGTGACCTGCACCAGCCCGCCGCCTGCCTGGCCATGCACCTCCGCAGCAGCCAGCGCTTCCTGCGCCTCCATCAGCTGCTGCTGCACCTGCTGTGCCTGCGCGAGGAGTGCCGACATGTCGGGCGTGCCTCCGGGTTGCATGACGGGTCCCCTTGCGTGTTAGTTGCAGATGCGTCTCGACTTGGTTGCGCTCATCCACAAGCGGCGGTTCGGACTTTCAGCCTAGTCGGCCCTGCCGATACCGTGGCGCCGTGCACGTCCCAGCCTGCCTGCGTGTCGGCGCCGCGATGGCCACCGCTCTGCTTGTCGCCGCCTCGACACTCGCCAGCCCTGTATCCGCTGCCCCCGCCAACATCGCCGGCATGATCGTGTTCCTCGACCCCGGACACAACGGCGCCAACGACGCCTCGATCAGTCGACAGGTGCCGACCGGCCGCGGCGGCACCAAGGATTGCCAGGCCAGCGGCACGTCAACCGACGACGGCTACCCGGAGCACACCTTCACCTGGGACACCGTGCTGCGCATCCGTCAAGAACTCACCGCGCTGGGTGTGCGCACCGCGATGTCCCGCGGCAACGACAACGCGCTCGGCCCGTGCGTCGACGAGCGCGCCGAGATGGCCAACACGCTGCGCCCCAACGCGATCGTGAGCATCCACGCCGACGGCGGCCCGCCGACCGGCCGCGGCTTCCACGTCAACTATTCGTCGCCGCCGCTGAACCAGGCGCAGGCAGGACCGTCTGTGCAGTTCGCCCAGGTCATGCGTGACCAATTGGCCGCCGCGGGGTTTGTGCCTGCCACCTACATCGGCTCGAACGGCCTGTACCCGCGCGCCGACCTGACCGGACTCAACCTCGCCCAGTACCCGTCGATCCTCGTCGAGTGCGGGAACATGAAGAATCCGGTCGACTCGGGCCTGATGAAGACGCCGGAAGGCAGGCAGAAGTACGCCGATGCCGTCGTACGGGGCATCGCGGGCTTCCTTGGCACCCAACCGCCCCGAACGGGGTAGGACCAGTTAGCGGCCCTCCACCTGGCCCTTCAAGTTCTGCAGAACCTCGTCTTGGATCTTGCGCAGACCCAGCGGCGCGAAGGTCTTCTCGAAGAAACCGCCGATGCCGCCCGCGCCCTGCCACGACGTCTTGACCGTCACCGACGACCCCGATCCGGCCGGGGCGACGGTCCAGTTGGTGATCATCGACGAGTTCGCGTCCTTCTCGATGACGGTGTGGCCCGCCACGTCGACGTCGGCCTTGACGTCGCGCACCCGCGACTTGGTCGCGTGCAGCTTCCAGCTGGCGACGGTGCCGGCACCCTGGCCGCCCTCGAGCACCTGGTAATCGCTGTAGTGCGACGACAGGATCTTCGGGCGCACGGTCGCATAATCCGCCACCGCCGCCAACACCACCTCCGGTGTGGCGTCGATCAAGACGGAGCTGGACGCGCTGACCTGACCCATGAGATAGCTCTCCTGTCCTCTCGGTGCGGTCGCATCGGCTGCGACCGCGGACTAGCGTATATCCGTGTCTGTTGAGGGGAGCGACGCACGGGCTGCGCACGCTGCGGGCGTGCACCGGCTGCTTGCCAGCTATCGGGCGATTCCGCCGAGTGCCACCGTGCGGCTAGCCAAATCCACGTCGAATCTCTTCCGTGCGCGGGCCAAATCCACCGCCAAGGGGCTGGATACCTCGGGGCTGACGGGCGTCATCGCGGTCGACCCCGAGGCGCGCACCGCCGACGTCGCGGGGATGTGCACGTATGAAGACCTCGTCGCGGCGACCCTGCCCTACGGCCTGTCGCCGCTGGTGGTGCCGCAGCTGAAGACCATCACTCTGGGCGGCGCGGTCACCGGGCTCGGCATCGAGTCGGCGTCGTTCCGCAACGGCCTGCCGCACGAGTCGGTGCTGGAGATGGACATCCTCACCGGCACGGGCGATGTGATCACCGCGTCACCCGATCAGCACAACGACCTATACCGCGCCTTTCCCAATTCCTATGGCACCCTGGGCTATTCAGTCCGATTGAAGATCGAGCTGGAATCCGCCAGACCGTTCGTCGCGCTGCGGCACCTACGGTTTCATTCGGTGGGTGACCTGGTGGCGGCCATGGACCGCATCATCGAGACCGGCGGCCACGACGGCACCCCCGTCGACTACCTCGACGGCGTGGTGTTCAGCAGCACGGAGGGTTATCTGACGCTGGGCTTCCAGACGGCAACCCCTGGGCCGGTCAGCGATTACACCGGTCAGCAGATCTACTACCGCTCGATCCAGCACGCCGGCACGGATGGAGCCGAGAAGCACGATCGGCTGACCATCCACGACTATCTGTGGCGGTGGGACACCGACTGGTTCTGGTGCTCGCGGGCGTTCGGCGCGCAGAACCCGCGGATCCGCCGGTGGTGGCCGCGGCGCTACCGCCGCAGCAGCTTCTACTGGAAGTTGATCGGCTACGACCAGCGATTCAACATCGCCGACCGCATCGAGAGGCGCAACGGCAGGCCGCCGCTGGAGCGCGTGGTCCAGGACGTCGAGGTACCCATCGAGCGCACCGCGGAGTTCCTCGACTGGTTCCTGGCCAACGTCCCGATCGAACCGGTATGGCTGTGCCCGCTTCGCCTGCGCGACGACGGTGGCTGGCCGCTGTATCCGCTTCGCCCGCACCACACCTACGTCAATATCGGGTTCTGGTCGTCGGTGCCGGTCGGACCGACCGACGGACACACGAACAAGCTGATCGAACGCAAGGTCAGCAGCCTCGAAGGTCACAAATCGCTGTATTCGGACTCTTTTTACTCGCAGGATGAGTTTGACGAACTGTACGGCGGGGAGGCTTACAAGACCGTCAAGAAAACGTACGACCCCGACTCACGGCTGCTAGACCTGTATGCGAAGGCGGTGCAAAGACGATGACGACATTCAAAGAGCAAACCAGCGCGCCGGCAAGGAAGCTGACACTGGCCGAGATACTCGAGATCTTCGCGGCGGGGCAACTGCCGCTGAAGTTCACCGCGTACGACGGCAGCACGGCCGGGCCCGAGGACGCGTCGGTCGGCCTGGACCTGAAGACGCCGCGCGGCACCACCTACCTGGCCACCGCACCGGGTGATCTCGGCCTTGCGCGCGCCTATGTGGCAGGCGACCTCGAACCGATGGGCGTGCACCCAGGCGATCCATATGAACTGTTGAAGGCGCTCGCCGACAAGATGGACTTCAAGCGCCCACCGGCGCGGGTGCTGGCCAACATCATCCGCTCCATCGGTTTCGAGCACCTGATCCCGATCGCGCCGCCGCCCCAGGAAGCGTTGCCTCGCTGGCGACGCATCGCTGAAGGACTGCGGCACAGCCGCATTCGCGACGCCGAAGCCATCCACCACCACTACGACGTTTCGAACACGTTCTACGAGTGGGTACTTGGCCCCTCGATGACGTACACCTGCGCCTGTTACCCCAACCCGGACGCGACGCTGGAGGAGGCGCAAGAAAACAAGTACCGGTTGGTGTTCGACAAGCTGCGGCTGAAGCCGGGCGACCGACTGCTCGACGTCGGCTGCGGCTGGGGCGGCATGGTGCGTTACGCGGCCCGACAGGGTGTGAAGGCCATCGGCGTCACGCTGTCGCAGGAACAGGCCGCGTGGGCGCAGAACGCGATCGCCGAGCAGGGGCTTTCGGACCTTGCCGAGGTGCGGCACGGTGACTACCGCGACGTGCGTGAATCCGGGTTCGACGCGGTGTCGTCGATCGGACTGACGGAACACATCGGGGTGCACAACTATCCGTCGTATTTCCGCTTCCTCAAATCGAAGATGCGCACCGGTGGGCTGCTGCTCAACCACTGCATCACCCGGCCGGAGAACAGGACCGCACCGAGCGCAGGCGGATTCATCGACCGCTACGTCTTCCCCGACGGGGAGCTCACCGGTTCCGGCCGCATCATCAGCGAAGCGCAGGACGTCGGCTTCGAGGTGATCCACGAGGAGAATCTGCGCCACCACTACGCGATGACGCTGCGCGACTGGTGCCGCAATCTCGTCGAGCACTGGGACGAGGCCGTCGAAGAGGTCGGGCTGCCCACCGCCAAGGTGTGGGGCCTGTACATGGCCGGTTCACGCGTCGGCTTCGAGACGAATGTCGTTCAGCTGCACCAGGTTCTGGCGGTCAAACTGGACTCCCACGGCCGCGACGGCGGCCTGCCGCTCCGGCCTTGGTGGACGCCGTAACTACCAGACCTCGCCACGCGTGTAGGACAGCAGGAAGCCGTGCTCGCCGGTCTGGCACCACATCGAACCCTGAAGGCCCTTGGCGCATTTGATGTCCCCGTTCACCAGCATCCGGCCCTCCGGCAGCACATCGACCTCGCGGGTGAACGTGGCAGTGGGTGAAAATCGGTAGCTCGCTGCCTCTTCCGGTGCCGCGACAGTCTGATTGGTGTGCGGAGGCGGATACGTCTTGGGCTGCATCGCTGGGTACTGGTCGGGTTGCGGAACGCGGTCGCAGCCGACGGTGCCGTCAGGCCCCATCCCGCACCCGAAGTAGTCGTGGGTGCCGGGCTTCATGAATTCGTCGATGACGAAGTACACCCAACCTGGATCACCATCGGTGGTGTAGTGGCCGTCGGCCAACGGATAGTCGTGGAAGCCCGGCGGCGGGTCGTCGGCATGTGCGACCGGCGCGGTGATCAGCGCGGCGGCGCACAGAGCGGTCAGCGCGGAACCGCGATACCCAGGCATCTCACGACTACACCACAGCGAAGGCCGCCGAAGTGCGTGATCATGCAATCAACTGCCGTCGATGCGACGCGCGCCGAGCTCGGTCTGCAGCAGCTCCAGAGCGGCTTCCTCCGGGTCGCGGCGGGTGATCTCGGAGGTGTCGCTGCCGGCCTCGGCCAGCATGTCCTCCTCGTCGTCATCGTGCGGCGGCGGCGCGGACGGAGCTGCTTTCTCGGGTGCGGCCGTTGACGGCGCGGCAGCTGCTGCTCCCACCTCGCAGCGGATCTTCCAGTCCACGCCGAGCGCATCCTTGAGCGCGTCCCGGATGACATCGGAATTGCGTTGTTCCACAAGTCGTTTCGCCAACGGCGCGGACTCGTGACTGAGCACCAGCGTGCCGCCTTCAACGGCGCGCACGATGGCACCGGCCAGCATCACGTCGATGGTGCGGCTGCGCTGACGCACTTTCTCGCGCACCGCGGACCACATGCTTCGCACCGAGGCGGCGTTGAGTTCAGCACCGACGGGCGCCGTCGGGGGCGCTTCGACCACGGGGTCTGACGGCGGCCGCACCGGAGGAGGCGACGGCGGAGGCTCGGGCGCGGGTTTGGGTGCTGGCGCGGGTGTGGGTTCTGCCGCCGCAGGCGCCTCGGCTTCGGCCTTGGGTGCCTGCGCCGGGGCCTGGCTCTTGCGTGCGAACTGCTTCTGCGGGGCCGCGGGCTGCGCGGCCGAAGATATCCCAGAAGACATCGACGCTTCCCCGGCAGGTATCGACATGTCCAGGCGCATCTCGATGCGCTCGACCCGCTGCAGCAGCGCCGCCTCGGTGTCACTGGCCGACGGCAGCAGCAGCCGCGCACACACCACCTCGAGCAGCAGCCGTGGCGCGGTGGCGCCGCGCATCTCGCCGAGCCCGGCATGCACCACCTCGGCGTAGCGGGTCAGCGTCGCGGTGCCGATCCTGTCGGCCTGTTCGCGCATCCGCTCGAGCACGTCCTCCGGACCAGCGACGACCCCGCGCGCGACGGCGTCTGGCACCGACTGCAACACGATGAGATCGCGGAACCGCTCGAGCAGGTCGGTGGCGAACCGCCGCGGGTCGTGCCCTGCGTCGATCACCGCCTCGACCGCACCGAACAGCGCCGCGGCGTCGTCTGCTGCCAGCGCGTCGATCGAGGCGTCGATCAGGGCCACATCCGTTGCACCGAGTAGCGACAGTGCGCGTCGATACTCCACCCGGTTTCCGTCGGCGCCTGCGAGCAGCTGGTCCAAGACCGACAGGGTGTCTCGGGGGGAGCCGCCGCCCGCCCTGATCACCAGTGGGTACACCGCGTCGTCGACAGTGACATCCTCTTGCGTGCATATGCGTTCCACCAACGCACGCATGTTCTTGGGCGCAAGCAATCGGAATGGGTAATGATGGGTCCGCGACCGGATAGTGGTGAGGACTTTCTCCGGTTCGGTTGTCGCGAAGATGAAGATGAGGTGTTCTGGTGGCTCTTCGACGATCTTCAGCAGCGCGTTGAACGCTTGCGGCGTCACCATGTGCGCCTCGTCGATGATGAAGATGCGGTATCGCGACTCTGCCGGCGCATAAAACGCCCGGTCGCGAAGCTCACGAGCGTCGTCCACGCCGTTATGACTTGCCGCGTCGAGTTCGGTGACGTCCAGATTGCCCGGTCCGTTGGGCGCCAGCGCCACGCAGGAGGCACATACGCCGCACGGGGTCGGCGTCGGGCCCTGCTCGCAATTCAGCGAGCGGGCCAGGATGCGCGCTGACGATGTCTTCCCGCAGCCCCGCGGCCCTGAGAACAAGTACGCGTGGTTGATCCGACCCGAGTTGAGGGCGTTCGAAAGCGGCTCGGTCACGTGCTCCTGGCCGACGACTTCCGCGAAGGTTGCCGGTCGATACTTCCGGTAGAGCGCCACGCTCAGCAGGCTACCGGCGTGGTGTGACGAATGAACACGTCAGTCCTTCAACAGCGACTCGGTCGCCGACAGCAGCGCGCAGGTGGCAAGGCCGTCGATCGCATCGCGCAGCTCGGACACCCCGGGAAATGACGGCGCGATCCGAATGTTCTTGTCTTCCGGATCTTTTCGATACGGAAAGGCCGAGCCCGCCTCCGTGACCGCGATGCCGGCGTCCTTGGCGAGCGCGACGGTGCGCTTCGCGGTGCCCGGCAGCACGTCGAGGCTGACGAAGTAGCCGCCCTTTGGATCAGTCCACGACGCGACCTTCGACTCACCCAACCGGTCGGCGAGGATCTCCTGCACCAAGGCGAATTTCGGCGCCAGCAGTTGTTGGTGGCGCTGCATCTGCAGGCGCACCCCGTCGGCGTCACCGAAGAATCGCAGGTGCCGCAACTGGTTCACCTTGTCGGGGCCGATCGACTTCTTGCCCGCGTACTGCAGATACCACGCGATGTTGCCCAGCGAGCCCGCGAAGAAGCTGACCCCTGCGCCTGCGAACGTGATCTTCGACGTCGACGAGAACACCAGCGGCCTGTTCGGGTTGCCCGCTGCCTCGGCCAGTCCCAGCACGTCGACCTGCTGCACGAAGTCGTGCGTCAACGTGTGCACCGGATAGGCGTTGTCCCACATCAACCGGAAATCATTTGCCGCCGTTCGCATTTGCACCAGCCTGCGGACGGTCTCCCAGGAATAGGTGACACCGGTCGGGTTCGAGTAGACGGGCACGCACCACATGCCCTTGATGGCCGGGTCGGACGCGACGAGCTCCTCGATCAGGTCCACATCGGGGCCGTCCTCGCGGATCGGCACGGAGATCATCTCGACGCCGAGAGTCTCGGTGATCGCGAAGTGCCTGTCGTAGCCGGGCGACGGGCAGAGGAACTTGACAGTCGGCTCCTTCAGCCACGGCCGGGGCGAATCGACGCCGCCGTGCAGCATCGAATACGTCACCACGTCGTGCATCAGCTCCAGGCTGGCGTTGTTGCCCGCGATCAGATTGGGCACTGGAATGCCGAGCAGCTCGCCGAAGATGGCGCGCAGTTCGGGCAGCCCGTGCAGGCCGCCGTAGTTGCGGGTGTCGGTGCCGTCGGCATCTCTGAAGTCTTCTCCCGGCAGACTCAGCAGCGCGTTGGACAGATCCAGCTGCTCGGGTGACGGCTTGCCGCGGGTGAGGTCCAGCTTCAGCTTCTTGGCCTGCAGGTCGGCGTAGTTGCGGGACTGCAGCTCATGCTGGGCCTGCAGTTCGTCACGGCCAAGGGACAAAAACGACACGGCGCGCCTTTCCAAATAAGCCGTGAATAGAAGGGGACCCCGCGCACCCGCCAGAGCCCATTGACCCTTGCTGCCTTCCGGCCCTGGGGGAGTTCACAGGATAGACGCCGCGCGGGGTCCGTAGCGAGTGTAATACCCGCCCGCCCCGCGACTCGACGGGTGCACGAGCGCCGTCGGCTAACATGGCCCGCGGAGGATTCGCCTAGTGGCCTATGGCGCTCGCCTGGAACGCGGGTTGGGTTAACAGCCCTCGCGGGTTCAAATCCCGCATCCTCCGCACTCGGCTCGGGGTGCGACCGGCTGGCCGAACGGCCCGGTCGCACCCCGGCCAGATAACCAAGTAGGAGGGCTATGAGCCGCACCGTTGCGGTGGTTTGGCACGCGTCGTTCTCTGTCGCCGCCGGTGTCCTCTACTTCCTGTTCGTGTTGCCGCGGTGGTGGGAACTGGCGGGCGACACCTCGCACACGCTGGGCACGGTGTTGCGCATCGTCACCGGCGCGCTGATCGGCCTCACCGCGCTGCCTGTGGTTTTCACGCTGCTGCGAACCCGGCGTCCTGAGTTCGGAACACCGCAGTTGGCGCTGCGACTGCGTACTTCGTCGATCGGGCTGCACGTCTTGGCGGGTGTCCTGATCGTCGGCACTGCGATCAGCGAGATCTGGCTCAGCCTGGACAGCGTCGGCCAGTGGCTGTTCGGGATCTACGGCGCGGCAGCGGCGATCGCGCTGCTCGCCATTTTCGGGTTCTACCTGGCCTTCGTGGCTGAGCTACCGCCACCGCCACCCAAACCGCTCAAGCCGAAGAAGGCCAAGCAGGGACGTCGAGGCCGCAAGGGCACCCAGGATGCCACCGAAGAAGCGGACGCCGAAGCCACCGAAGAAGCCACCGAAGAGGCCACCGAGGCGACCGAGTCCGAGGACAAGCCTGCCGAGGTCACCGCCGAAGCCGGCGAGCCGGAGTCGACGGCCGAAGAGCCGCAGCCAACGGTGCAGGACGACTTTGACGACGCCGAACCCGAACCCGAGTCGACGAACGGTCGACTGCGCAATCGCAGGCGCAGGCGGCTGCGGGGCCGTGTCGCGGTCGAGGACTAGCGTCCTCTTCAGCGCACTGGCCGCGGTGGCATTCACCGGCTGCCATGCCGCCGAGCCTGCCCGCGCCGAGGGCCCAGGGGCCGCGCTGAACCATCCGTTTTCGTTGGGTGGCGGCCAGGAAGCGCTGATTCCCAGCGACAAGTTGCGTCTGACATTCACCGACGTACTGGAAGACTCGCGGTGCCCGACGCAGGTGGAGTGCTTCTGGACCGGCCAGGCCAGGATCGCGGTCTCCGTGCAGCCAGACGGCGCCGGGGCGACCAACGTGGAGTTCAACACCAACCCGGCACCCGGCCAGACGGTCAAGGAGGCGACCGTCGGCAACTACCGCATCGAGTTGCAGGCCCTCGACCCCTATCCGCGGACGCCCGACGACCCGATCGAGTTCGCGGACTACCACGCCACCTTGGTCGTGCGAACCGCCTGACCAAAGGGCGGCCGCGGCGGACCCTGGATTTAGCAGGCCCCGGTTCGGGCAATATAGGTACATGCGCAATCTTCCCTGGCGGCGGCCGGCTCAGGCATTGCTGATCGTGCTGGCCGTCGTCGCGGCCCTTGTCGCTCCACCCACTGCGGCCGCCGTACCCGTGGACATCTCCGCCGCGGCCGCGGCGGTCGAGCCCGCAGTCGTGCAGATCACCACCAAGATCGACTACCAGCAGGCCATCGGCACCGGGACCGGCATGGTGATCGACCCTGGTGGCGTGGTGTTGACCAATTACCACGTGGTCGCCGGTGCCAACTCCATCACCGGAAGCGTCGGCGGTCGGGACTACCCGGTCGATCTGGTCGGCTACGACCGCAAGAACGACATCGCGGTGCTCCAGTTGCGCGGCGCAGGGGGGCTGCCGACGGCACCGATCGGCGATTCCGGCCAGGTCGTCGTCGGCGAGCCGACGGTCGGACTCGGTAACGCCCGCGGGGTGGGCGCACCGCTGACGCACGAGACGGGGCCCGTCACCGCGCTGAATCAGACAGTCAACGCCGAGGACGCACTGACCGGTAGCTCCGAAGAAGTCAACAACCTGATCGAGGTCGCAGCCGACGTGCGGCCCGGCGACTCCGGCGGTCCGCTGGTCAATGGCGCCGGCCAGGTCATCGGGGTGGTCACCGCTGCGTCGGTGAACTTCCAAATGGGGCCTGCCGGAAAGGGTTTCGCGATTCCCATCAACTCGGCGATGGCCATCGCAGGCCAGATCCGGTCCGGCGCGCCTTCGCCGTCCGTGCACATCGGTCAGCCAACGCTTCTCGGCGTCGGCGTCGGTACCCAACCGCGTCGCGATGGCGGGATCATCGTGCGCGACGTGATGGCCGGCGGACCCGCGTCGCAGGCCGGCCTCGCCATCGGCGACGTGCTGACGAGCATCGATGGAACCGCGGTCGACTCGGCCACGACGTTGACCTACGTGCTGGACCGGCACTACCCCGGCGACGTCGTCGATCTGACGTGGATCGACCGCGGCGGGCAGCAGCGCACCGGAAAGGCCACCCTGGTTTCGGGCCCCTAGGCGCCGCCGGAACCCTATGCTGAGCGAGTGCACAACACCGCTTCCTATCGTGTCGTCCAGTGGACGACGGGCAATGTCGGAAAAAGCTCTGTAGAGGCCATCGCGGCGAATCCCACGCTGGAACTCGTCGGCTGCTATGCGTGGTCGAAGGACAAGGTGGGGCGCGACGTCGGCGACCTCGCGGGCATCGCGCCGCTGGGCGTCGAGGCGACCGACGACGTCGAGGCACTGCTCGCGCTGAAGCCCGACGTGGTCGTCTACAACCCGATGTGGGTCGACGTCGACGAACTGGTTCGCATCCTCTCAGCGGGCGTCAATGTGGTGTCCTCGGCGTCCTTCATCACCGGACACAACCTCGGGCCGGGTCGCGATCGCATCGAAGAGGCGTGCAGACAGGGCGGCACAACCATGTTCGGCTCCGGCGTCAGCCCGGGCTTCGCCGAACTGCTGGCCATCGTGGCGGCCAACGGCTGCGCCAGGGTCGACAAGGTCACAGTCGCCGAAGCGTCGGACACCACGTTCTACGATTCGCCGGACACCGAGCGGCCGTGCGGCTTCGGAATGCCGATCGACGACCCCAACCTGCAGCCGATGGCGGCCAAGGGAACGGCGGTCTTCGCCGAAGCGGTGCGGATGGTCGCCGATTCGCTCGGAGTCGAACTCGACGAAATCGTCTGTGAGGCCGAATACGCGCAAACCACCGCGGACGTCGTGATGAACTCGTGGACCATCGAAGCGGGTTGTGTGGCAGGCGTTTTCGCCAGTTGGCAGGGGCGCGTCGGCGGTAGGACCGTCGTCGACCTCAATGTGCGGTGGCGCAAGGGACAGACGCTCGATCCGGATTGGAAGGTCGAAGGGGACCCCTGGAAGATCACGGTCGAGGGACTGCCGACGGTGACGATGCAGGTTGGATTCCTGCCGCCGCAGGACTTCATCGAAAAGGCCACGTCGATCGCGGATTTCATGTCATTGGGCCACATCATCACCGCGATGCCGCCGATTCACGCGATTCCCGCGGTGGTGGCCGCAGCGCCGGGCATCGCCACATACAACGACTTGCAGCTGACCGTTCCGCGAGGAATCGTGCCGAAGGCGTAACGCGACAATCAGCCGATCACCTGCAACACCACCGCCTGCAGCCGTGCCGCGGGTGGCCCCTCGAGAACGACGTCCTTGAAGATCTTGGCCTGGTCGCCCTCGACGGTGAACTCGCCGGGCTGCGGCTGGTTACCGCCATGCACTTCGTACTTGACGGTGAACGGGGTGCTGGGCAATGGATGGAAGCCAATGTATTTCGGCTCGATGGTGTACTTGTAGAAGCAGCCGGGGCCCGGGTCACAGCTCTGCTCCGTTACCGCGACGTTGATCGTGAACTCCCTGACTGTCGGCACGGACGCGGGCAGCGGAGGCGGTGCGGGTGGTGGCGCGGCAGGGGTCCGGGGCTTGGAGTGATCGCCGAAGATCAACGCCGCCGCGATGCTGATGCCCCCGATCAGCATCGCGACGATCGCGAGCGCTGCGAGCAATCTACGGAGGGTCTGCATCGAGCCAGTGTTGCAGACGCCGGTCGGTGCTACCGCCGACTAGTTCGTCGCTTCAGCGCACGATCCGAAGGCGGGGTCGATGACGCAGTGGCCCGATGCGGCCGCGGGCGACATCGTCACATAGACAACGGCAGCGGTGAACGCGGTCACCCCGGCCGCGACGATCATCCGGAACATATCCCTCCCCACTGTCAGCTAACGGCGGGAACCCCTCGAGTTATTGTTGCTACCGTCAGTTTATACATGTTGTTGCAATAGCAACAAAAGAATCGCGAAAGAACGCTGAAAATCGCAAGGTCGAAGGCACACATGGAAATTGGTACAGCTGCGGACCGGTGACGTCGTCTTGCTCACCGACATGAGGCAAATGCATCGACATCCGATGCGAACGCGCACGAAGCACGACATTCGACGAACACGTCAGCTGCAGCAAACTTTGCTTGGGAAGCTGTAGATCGCTATGGTCCCTGTCGGGAGGAATCGTCACGTGGCAGGCACACAACTACGGGGTTGGTATCCGGATCCGTCGGGCGCGCCGCGGCAGCGCTACTGGGACGGCCAACAGTGGACCGGCCACGCGCCGGCACGGCCGACCTTGACCGCGGCGGGACTGTGGCTCGCGCTCGGGGTCATCGCAGTCGTCGCGCTGCTGTTCGCCGGCTGCTCGGCGATGATCGCGGCCGGTTCGAAGCCACACGCCGGTACGGACACCGATCGCTTTCGCGGTCTGACAGGCGTGCCGGGCTCACTGGTTCATGACGGCGATTTCGAGTTCGTCGTCACGGGGACCCCGACCGACTGGCGGGGCGCACCGCGTCCACGAGGCGAGTGGCTGGTCGCGACGACGACGGTGCGCAACATCGACGACGAGAGCCAGGAGTTCGTGATCAACAACCAGAAGTTGATCGACTCCGACGGGCACGCGTATGCAGCCGACGTGGCGGCTGCGGTCGCGATGAACGCGACCTCGATGGTGATCACGGTGGATCCCGGCGCGAACATCACGGTGAGGTTGCCGTTCGACGTGCCCGAGGGCACGCTGCCCGCGGCGGTGGAACTGCACGACTCGGTGTTCTCGGACGGAGTTCAGGTGCGGGTGGCGCAGCCTAGCGCGTCATCTCGTCCTTGAGCGCGGCCAGGAACGCGTCGACGTCGGCTTCGGTGGTGTCGAACGAACACATCCACCGCACATCGCCCGCGCTCTCGTCCCAGAAGTAGAACCTGAACCGCTTCTGCAGGCGCTCGCTGACATCGCGGGGCAGCCGGGCGAACACCGCGTTGGCCTGCACCGGATAGAGCACCCGCACACCGTCGACGCCGCGTGCCCCCTCGGCGAGGCGTTGGGCCATCGCGTTCGCGTGCCCGGCGTTAAGTAGCCAAAGATCTTTGGCGAGAAGGGCTTCCAGCTGAACCGAGACGAATCGCATCTTGGAATGCAGCTGCATGGACAGCTTGCGCAGATGCTTCATGTGGCTGACAGCGTCCTGGTTGAGCACCACCACCGCCTCGCCCAGCAGGGCGCCGTTCTTCGTTCCGCCCAGGGACAGGATGTCGACCCCGACGTCCGACGTGAAGGAACGCATCGACATGCCCAGCGCCGCAGCAGCGTTGGCGATGCGTGAGCCGTCGACGTGCACCCGCATGTTCCGCGCGTGGGCGTGCTCGCAGATCGCGCGGATCTCGTCGGGTGTGTACAGCGTGCCGAGTTCGGTGCTCTGGGTGATCGACACCACCTGCGGCATCGCCCGGTGTTCGTCGGCCCAACCCCACGCCTGCCGATCGATCAAGTCCGGCGTGAGCTTGCCGTCCAGGGTGGGCACGGTCAGCAGCTTGAGGCCGCCCATCCGTTCAGGGGCGCCACCTTCGTCGACGTTGATGTGTGCGGTGTCGGCGCACACGACAGCTCCCCAACGATCGGTGACAGCTTGTAAGGCAAGCACATTCGCGCCCGTACCGTTGAAGACCGGGAAGGCTTCCGCACTCTGGCCGAAGTGCTCGCGGATGATGTACTGCAGATTCTCGGTGTACGCGTCGTCACCGTAGGCGACCTGGTGTCCGCCGTTGGCGAGCGTCAGCGCGGCGAGGATCTCCGGATGAACACCTGCGTAGTTGTCGCTGGCAAAGCTGCGGATGTCGGGGTCGTGCCTGCGCTGGGCATCGGTGTGCGGATTGTTCACCGGTTCACCGGGTTGCCATCGTCATCCCAGTGCGCGGCCACCTTCTTGCTCGGCTGCACGCGCGGCGGCTCGCCCGGCATCTTCGGATAGTTCGGCGGGTATGGCAGATCACCGAGCCCGCGGTCCTCGTCGGCTTTCACCATGTCCATCAATGGTTCTAATGACTGTGCGACCGAATCGATTCCCTGCCACGGATCGTCACGGCCCGCGACGAAGTCGGGCGCCGTCACAATCGTGTAGTCGTCGGGATCGGCGTCGCGCAACTCGTCCCACGTCAACGGCATCGACACCGTGGCTATCGGCGTCTTGCGCGCCGAGTACGCCGACGCGAACGTCCGGTCGCGGGCATTCTGGTTGTAGTCGATGAAGATTCGCTTGCCTCGTTCTTCCTTCCACCACGATGTGGTGACCGCATCGGGCGCCCGCCGTTCTACCTCGCGAGCCAGTGCGATGCCTGCCCTGCGCACCGCGATGAAGTCCCAGTCGGTCTTGATCCGCAGGAACACGTGCACGCCGCGGCCGCCGGAGGTCTTCGGGTAGCCGACCAAGCCGAGTTCGTCGAGCACCGGCTTGAGCACGTCGACCGCGATCGCCCGAGCTTCCTTGAAACCGGTGCCCGGTTGAGGATCGAGATCGATGCGCAGTTCGTCGGGATGCTCGGTGTCGGCGCAGCGCACCTGCCACGGATGCAATGTGATGGTGCCCATCTGCGCCGCCCACACGATCGCCGCAGCATGAGTCACGTTCAGGGCGTCGGCCGTTCGGCCCGACGGGAAAGTCACCACACACGTCTGCAGGTAATCCGGGGCGCGCTTGGGGATCCGCTTCTGATAGATCTCCTCACCCTCGATGCCGTCAGGGAACCGTTGCAGGTGTGTGGGCCGGTCGCGCAGAGCGGTCAACATCGGTCCGCCGGCGACGCAGAGGTAGTATTCGACCAACTTGCGCTTGGTGCCGTTAGAGCCCAGCTTCGGGAAGTACACCTTGTCAGGATTGGTGAACCGGACCTTGATCCCGTCGACATCCAGTTCTTCAGCGGGAGTTGCCATGCTCAGGCTTCTCCTGTCGCTTCGTCCCCCTGCGCTTCGCGCGCGAGGTGCCCCCACGCCCCGGATGACTCCAAGACGTCGTAGAGGTCGTAGTTCAGCGGCCCGTCGAGTTGGTCGAAGGTGCAACTGGCCGGGTCGCGGTCCGGCCGCCACCGTACGAACTTCACCGCATGCCGGAATCTCCTGTCGTGCACGGTGTTTCCCTCCATCTGGTCGTAGGCCACCTCGCACACCTTCTCGGGCCGCACAGGTATCCACCGCTTGTCCGCCGCCGAGTTCCAGCGACTGGGATCGCCTTCGCGCACGTCGCCCTCACGCAACGGCTCCAGGTCGGCGAGCAGCTTGAGTCGGTCCTTGGCGGTGAACGAGGCTGCGCCGCCGACCATCTGGAGTTCACCGTCGTCGCGGTACAGGCCGAGCAGGATCGATCCGATGCCCTCCCCGCTCTTGTGGATGCGGTAACCCATGGCCACGCAGTCGGCGTCGCGGGCGTGCTTGACCTTGACCATCTCCCGCTTGCCCGGCAGATACGGACCGACCAACCGCTTCGCGATGACCCCGTCCAGGCCTGCGCCTTCGAACGTGTCCAGCCACTGCGCGCCCTGATCGGGATCCTCGGTGGCGCGGGTAACGTGGCACCACTTCATCTCGTTCACCGAGTCGGCCAACGCCTGCCGCCGCACCCGGAACGGTTCCTTCATCAGCGACGTGTCGCCGGTGGCCAGCGCGTCGAAACCGATGAAGTGCGCAGGCGTCTGTTCGGCCAGCATCTTGATCCGGCTCGCCGCCGGGTGGATGCGCTGCGACAGCGACTCCCAGTCCAGCCGGATGCGGCCGCCGATCTCGCGCGGCACCACCACCTCGCCGTCAAGCACGCAGCGCGGCGCCAACTCGTCGAGGAGCGCCTGCTCGAGCTCGGGAAAGTAGCGACCCAGCTCCTTGCCGTTGCGCGACTGGATGACGACCTTGGCGCCGTCGCGGAACACCAGCGCGCGAAAACCGTCCCACTTCGGTTCGTAGGACCACACCCCTTCCTCGGGGGGCACCTTGGCCTGGGCCTTGGCGAGCATCGGCTCCAACGGTGGCAACACGGGCAGGTCCACGCAGTCCATACTCACGTAGACCGGCGACACCGGGCAATGTCATCGGCCGTCATCGGCCGCGCAAGAATGGGTCCGTGCACCTGCCCGTGATGCCGCCGGTGTCGCCGATGTTGGCCAAGCCGGTGCGGTCGATCCCTTCGGACGCCTCGTATGAACCCAAATGGGACGGGTTCAGGACGATCTGCTTCCGCGACCGCGACGAGGTGGAGCTTGGCAGCCGCAACGAACGCCCGATGACCCGGTATTTCCCGGAGTTGGTCGACGCCGTCGTCGCCGAACTGCCGCAGCGCTGCGTCATCGACGGCGAGATCGTCATCGCCGGTGAGCGCGGCCTGGACTTCGAGGCCCTGCAGTTGCGGCTGCACCCGGCCGCGTCGCGGGTCCGAATGCTCGCCGAGCAGACGCCTGCGGATTTCATCGCGTTCGACCTGCTCGCCCTCGGCGACGACGACTACACCGGCCTGCCGTTCAGCGAGCGGCGCGCCGCGCTGGTCGACGCGTTGGCCGGTGCCGGACCGTGCATCCATCTGACACCGGCCACCACCGACATGGCGACCGCCGAGCGCTGGTTCACCGAGTTCGAGGGCGCCGGCCTGGACGGGCTGATCGCCAAACCGCTGACGCTGACCTATCAGCCGGACAAGCGGGTGATGTTCAAGATCAAACACGAGCGCACCGCCGACTGCGTGGTGGCCGGCCACCGCGTGCACAAATCGGCCGATGACGCCATCGGCTCGCTGCTGCTCGGGCTGTACAAGGCCGACGGCGCTCTCGCATCGGTCGGGGTCATCGGCGCGTTCCCGATGGCCGAGCGGCGGCGGCTGTTCACCGAGTTGCAGCCGCTGGTCACCACCTTCGACGAGCATCCGTGGAACTGGGCCGCCCACGTGGCGGCCGCAGACACACCCCGCAGATACGAGGGGTCGCGGTGGAACGCGGGCAAGGATCTGTCCTTCGTGCCGTTGCGGCCCGAGCGCGTTGTCGAGGTGCGCTATGACTACATGGAAGGCGAAAGATTCCGCCACACCGCGCAATTCAACCGGTGGCGGCCCGACCGCGACCCGTCCTCGTGCACGTTCGAGCAATTGGAGCGGCCGGTGCGCTTCAATCTCGGCGATATCGTGCCCGGCCTCGGCTGAGCGGGGATACTGCCACGATGGCGTTCACACACGCGATGGCCGCCGCCGTCGCCGTCACCTGCACCGCCGTCGGCCTCGCGAGCCCGGCACGGGCGGACACGCAACTCGATGGCGACTACAACCTTGTCACCGACGGCCCGCCGACCGTCTGGACCATCACCACTCAATGCAACGCACAGCGCACCTGCGGAGGGACGGTGGCGGCGTCTCGGGGGTGGGTAGGGGCGATCAGCAGAGTGGCCGGCGGCCCCTGGACCGCTGAACGGCGTGACGTCTCAACTGGGTGGACGTGCCCGGACGGAAGTACCGGCCCTGCAGACCTGCTGTACTCGTTCGACCCCGCAAGTCTGGCTGGCACCGTCAGCGCCACGTCGAAACCCGGGGTGTGCAACGACCCCAGCCCGTTGCAGGCCCAACAGCCGGTCAGTCTGCAGCCTGCGGTCCCTTCTGCTCCACCACGATTCCTTGACGGCCTAATTCCCTGATATTGATTTAGACCGCTCATTCACGGCGATCACGATGGATCGGTGGGAAGCAGCGGCCCCAACGGCCCCAAGTCGATGTTGAGATCTTCCGGCGTCAGGTCGAAATGGTCGCGAAGCTCGGCCATCTTCTTCTCCAGGAGCATCAGCGTGGTTCCGACGCGTTCGATCGGTTCGTCGGTCAGTGAGCCTTCGTCGACCCGGCGGATCGCCTGCCGTTCCATCAACTGACGCAGCAATTCGACGAGGCACTTCAGTCATTAGGCTACCCCAGCGAACGAGTAGTTCGGCCAGGGGCCTGTCGTCTCGAGTGGCAACCTGCCGGTGGACCGCGTCGGTCGATGAGACATGTACCGTTCTGCACGGTCACCTCGTCCTTGCGCCGTGAGAGTGCGATCGGTGGCGGTCTGGGCACTGCGTTGGCTCGAGCGATGGGGATACCCACCGCCACTGGGCATCGACTGGAACTGTTTGGTGCCGGTAGTGGTGGCGGCGATCGTGGCGGCCATGTTCGGCCTAAGTGATCGGGATCGTGCGGCGTTAGTCGACGCCCCTACGACGCGAGCCAGGCCGTGTTCAGCCGGGCTCGCGCGGCAGCAGTGGACCAAGCGGTCCCAGATCGAGATTGAGATCCTCTGGTCGCAGCCCGAAGTATTCGCGCAGTTCCTCCATCGCTTCCTCCAGGCGCATCAGCCCTACACCCAGCCGTTCGACGGTCTCGTCGGAAAGGTCTCCAACGTCCACCCGCCGCAGCGCTTGGCGCTCCATCAACTGGCGCAGCAATTCGACGATCGTCAGCACTAGTCGGCCGAGATCCCGGCCTACATCTTCCGGATCCATTTCGATTCGGCCTGCGGATCGTGTCATTGCTTCATCAGCTTTTCCACCGAACTGATAAGCGCGCGTAGCGAGATGTGCACAAGGTCGACGTCGGCGAGGCTGATCGTCAAATCTCCGGCGATGACCACGCCGCCGGCCAAGAGGCGGTCGAGCAGGTCCACCAGGGCGATGTCGTCGGCCCTCGACGGTGCCAGGGTCATGACTCCCCCAGGCTGGTGAATGAGTACGGCGCCCACGGACCAGTGAGCTCCAGTCGCAGCTCGTTGTCAGTCGCGGTGTTGACCCGCTGCGCCAGCAGCGCCGCACCGGCCTCGTCCACGAGATACGCCGCGTTCAGAATCATCTCCTCGCGTCGTCCGGTGAGCCGCGGGTCCTGCGCGGGATATACGCGGTTGTCGACGGCAAGCCCCGCAAATTCTTGGTGCAGTTTCTCGGCCGCCTCCATGACGCGCTCCCGTCGATTTGCTGCCCGGTCTCGCTCCGCACGGCGACGCAGCAGGTAAGAGGTGCCAGGCGCGTCCGAGGCTGGGGCCTCCGGCTCCGCACCTGATGCTTCGTTGGCTGGTGCCGCATACCCCTTGACCCCCCACTCCGAACGGCCCCGAACCCGGTCGAGTGTCGTGGCCAGTTCGGCACGGTGATCACGGAGCAGTTGACGAACGCCCGTGTCGTCGAGGTACACAGTCGCCATCCGCACCGGCGCAATCGGGTAAGCCCGTGCTATGCGGTCAACCACCTCGTGGTGCATCCGGGCCAGCTTCTCAAGCCATTCCAAGTCCTCGAGGCGGGCGCGAATGGACTCCTCGCTGAACCGGTCGCGGTCCACGGACGCGACAACCGCCGCAAGTGGGCCCTCGACGACGGTGCGCACCGGGACCGCCTCGACACCGGTGGTCTCCAGCAGGACGTCGGAATCGGCGATCGCCGCATCGCCGATCGCGTAGAGGTAGACGCTGTCGTCACTCATCCCGGGCCGCACCTTCGGGGCGGACGCGACGACGCGACCGCGCCCCGTCAGACGAACCGGCCTGCTCGCCGTTCGCCGCCTCAAGCTCCCCTATGCGTTCCCGAAGTTTGCGGTTCTCGACGGCCAAGTCGCCCCGGCCCGAACTGAGCGACGGGTCGTGCTCCCACCAGTCGATGCCGATCTCTCTGGCCTTGTCGACGGAGGCCACCAAGAGTCGGATCTTGATGGTCAGCAGTTCGATGTCCAGAAGGTTAATCCGGATATCGCCGGCAATGACGATGCCCTTGTCGAGCACGCGCTCCAAGATGTCGGCCAAGTTCGTGCTTTCCTGCCGATGGTCAGGCGGGTTATACGCCCGCCGGGACGGATACATATCACCGGTCACCGCGACCGCCCGATGTTCTGGCCACGGGAATAGCGCTCGGTGCGGCGGTAGGAGACCAGCTCACCGTCGGCGTCTAAGTCCGCCTCATAGATCGCCAGAATGTCCGCCGAGTCTGGAATGCGATGGCTCTCAACAACTTCGACACCGACCCGCCATCCATCGTCGTCGCGTTCTACGGATATCACACCCTCAAGGTCGTGCCCGGTGAGGTCGCCGATCTCTACCATGGCTGCCCGACCGGCATCCGCTGCAGAGAGCCGCCGGGGGCGCTGTCCGTTACCCCTGGGCGCCGATTGGCGTGCCGCATCCGCCGGCGGCGGCCGCCGACGTCGAAGTTTCTCCGTCTCTTCACCCATAGCGCTCCACAGGTCGGCTGCGGTCTACTCCTGCCGGTACATCAGGCGGCCGAGCAATTCGTTCTCCCATTCGACACACTCCTCCTCGGTCAGCTCGCCCGATTGACGTGCCTCCTGCACGCGCTCAAGCTGAGCGCGGATGCGCACCGGGTCGTAGTACTGCTCTTCGGCATGGTCCTGGATCTGTTCCGCCAGCCACACCACGCCGCGAACGGGTGCGAGTGGAAGAGTCAGCAGTCCGGTGAGCAGCCCCATCAATTCAGCCTTCCGGTACAAAGTCGTAGGGTGCCAGCGGGCCGAGTAACCGGAAGCGCACGCGTCCGGCAAGGTCGCGACCGACCTCTTCCACAGCGTCGTCAAACTCCTTGGTGTGATCCCGGGCGACGAGGAACGCGGCGTTCAGCACCTCGTCAGGCTCACCCAGTGGGCGGGTGGAGATGTCGGTGACCATCGGCGCCAGCCGGTCAAGTACCTGCCTGCCGTCGTCGTCACGCCGCTGTTCCATAGCCGTGACGACCAGCTCGCCCAGGCGTATTCGGTCGTAGTACGACGCATCCTCCGGCAGGTCGCGCACCCGCTCGCGCAGTGCCATGATTTCCTCGTTGGTCTCCGCGATCTCGCGGAGCACGGCGTCCTTCTCGTAACGAGCCTTCAGCGTAAACTGAACCAGACCCTCGAGCCGTGCAAGAGCCTCCACGAACCGTTCTTGATGCGGGGCGAGCAGTTCCTGCACCACGCCCGCCTCTTCAACGACAGCGGGAAACCGCATCGGCAGCACGGCCGACCGCTCCGCCACCGTGTCCACCACCGACTCATGGGCCAGCAGATCGTCACGGGTGCCGAGCGGACGGTCTGCGGGGACATCGCTCACGATCGCCGCGATGCGCTCGTACGCGATGGTCGACACCCGACCGGATGGGCCAAGGCCCGATAGGTTCGGCGGCAGTTCGGTGTCGGCGCTCACTAGCCCGTAGACGTACGTCGCAGTCATTCGTCATCCTCGCGGGTCCGCTGGCGCGGGCGTCGGCGTGGCGCAGGCTCCTCCTCGCGTTCCCGGCGCTGCCGGCCCTCCCGGCCCTTGGTGAGCATCTCGTCGACCTTCCCGACGGCGCCCTCGATTACTCCGGACGTCTTGCCCTTGGCACCGCCCTCCATGATCCCTCCGGCCAGCTCGGTAAGGTCCTTGCCGCCCTTGCCCTTGCCGTAGAGGTCCAGCCGGTTGGTCGCTTCGGCGAACCGGAGGAAGGTGTCCACGCTCGCCACGACGATCCGCGCATCAATGGTGAGAATTTCGATGCCCACCAGGGACACCCGAACGAAGACGTCGATCACTAGGCCCTTGTCCAGGATGAGCTCGATGACCTCGGCCAAGCCACTGGACCCGCCGCCGGTATACCGCTCGACGTTGCTGCCACCTTGTCTCTGAGTGGCCACGGTCATGAGTTCGCACCCCTCTGCCCGCGGCCGGCGCCGACCGGTCGCCGCCCGCGCCTACGTGTAGGTGGTTCCTCTTCGTCTTCGTAGCCCTCGTCATCGGGCGCTTGGTCGTAGCCTGCGTCGTCGGCTTCATCCTCGTAGCCTTCGTCTTCGTAGGTGTCGTCCTCGTAGGCGCCCTCTTCGTCGGGCTGAACGTCTTCGTCCTCATCGGGCTCGAGGTCCTCGTCCTCGTCGACGTCGCCGTCGATGTCCTCACCGACGTCGTCCTCTTCATCGAAGTCCTCGTCGAAGTCCTCGTCGCGGTCCTCGTCCTCATCGATGGGTTCGATCTCCCAGCCCTCTTTCTCGAGCGCCTCTGCCTCGGACGCATCGACCTCATCCATGTCGGCGTAGTCCCGCCCATCATCAGGCCCGCCGGAGTCTCCCTGCTCTTCCGCTAGGGCTTCCTCATGCGTCTTGACCACCTCGCTGTCCCGGATCTCGCCGCGCCAGCCTTCAATCTCTTCCGGGTGCAAGAGCGCCTGGGTCATCGCGTGGCGCCGGAAGTGCTTGAACTCCAGTCGCGCACGCCGGCCCTGGGCTCGCCACAGATTGCCGGTCCGTTCGAATAGTCCCTGCGGGAAGTACTCCATGACCAAGACCACCCGCGTGAGGTTCGGCCCTAGCTCGGTGAACGTAACTGCGCCGTCGACGTGCCCCTTGGCTCCCTTGGAGCGCCAGACGATGTGTGAGTCGGCCACCTGCTCCTGGATGGTGGCCTCCCACTCGCGATGGGACCAGAAGACCTGGGCTTTCCACTGGGTCTTTTCGTCTTCGGGTTGCGTAACGCTTTCCACCTTCTTCATGAAGGTGGGGAAGTCGGTGAACCGAGTCCACAGGTCATAGGTGGTACGCAACGGCAGACCAACGTCGAGCGTCTCGACGATGTTGGTGAGCTTGATCTTCTTCTTCCCCCCTTTATCGCCCTTCTTGCCGCCGAAGACACCCTGCGCCTTTTCTTTCAGACCGCCCAGTGCCGAGCCGATCGCCGAGCCGAGCCCGCCACCCTTGCCGCTCTCCTCGCCGTCGTCATCTTCGCCGTCATCTTTGTCGTCTCGACCCGGGCGCTTGATGAGCGTGCGCAGGGCCTCAGGGTTGTCCGCTACGTCCGTCAGCCGATCGGAAACACCGGCGATTCGATCGGTAGCGGCCGACGCAGCGCGCTGGAGAACGGCACCGAGCAGATCCTGGCCGGCGCTGCGCAGGGCGTCGGTTGGCATTCCATTGCCCGCGGCCTTGGTGTTATCCGCCATAGCTTGCCTAGCCATTTCTAACCCTCCCGACGGGTACGTGTCGTGCGTGACGCCTTGCGAGCGGCGGTGGTCTTCTTCGGGGTCCGCGCAGACGGCGTCGGTCCCCGCTTCACCGCTTTGATTGGGGTTTCGCTCTTGCCGCGACCCGTCGAGCTGCGCGCCGCCGCCTTGGGCAGGCCCGGCGACGAGCGTCGGCCGGAGGAGCGGCTGCCGCCCGACGAACGGCTCCCGCTCGAGGAGCGCATCTCATTCGATGAACGCGACGATGCGGTGTCGGAGGCGCGAGCGCGCCTAGTCCGACGCACTGGCTCTTCGTCCTGTTCCTCGTCGTCAAGTTCGTCCTGCTCGTCCAGTTCGTCCTGTTCGTCGAGTCCGTCGTCGTCGGGCTCGCCGTTCCGTGACACGGCGCCCAAGTCGGCGTCGCCGAAGTCACGACCGAGGTCTGCTACCTGGCCGACGCCACCGAGGTCCTCCACCCGGTGACTCATCCGGTCGGTGAGCGCCTCGACTTGGCGAGTGACTACTGCCATGGCGGCGCCTTTACCCGCCTCCAGGAGGCGGCCCCGCACTTGATCAGTCAACTCCGCCACCTGCGGATTCTCTCCGAGCATTTTGCCCGCCTGCCCGATTATCTGTCCCGGACCGCCCAACTCGCGGCCTGCGGCCCAGCCACCCAGCATCAAGGCGAGCTTCATTTTCTTTGTCCTGCCAAGGAAGTACCCTCCGGCTACACCCATGGCGATGCGGGCTCCGCATTTCACGACAATCTCCTAAGTTAAGTTCGGTTTGCGCTCGGAGGCGTCCTGCTCAGCCGCTTCGATACCGGCCACGCATCCGCCCCGCACAAAAGTGCGGATACCCCTGTGGCCGAGATCACTAAACGCGATGCACCGCGATCGCTCAGACAATTTCGATAAGCGGACACTTGGCGATTGCGAAACGCATTGACTTCGTCAAACTCGACCCGTCAGCCCGGACCGTCAGACCACAGTCACAGCGTGCTGAACGAACGGCCAGCGAATACCGACTCGGCGCGAGATGGGACTTCGATCAGGTGAAGATCACCGTCTCAGCTTGTCGCGGCGTAGGCACGGTCAATCGCTCTGCAAAGCACCCGTAGGCGCCGACTCCGCCCCTAAGCCATGGAGCGAGCTAACAATTTGCCAAAATCCGGGCGTCACTTGGCGCATGCTTGGGTGAAATTTTGACGACCACAAATTGCAACGTCAAATCGCGTCGAAAAACGACCTTTCATGATCGGACGCGGACTCAAGCTGGCCCGGTTCGCACCGCTTAAATATTTTTGTTAAGCTTGCTGTGTTTTGTTGAAAGATCGAATTGATTTCCGACTGATATCGAATCACCCCCGTGCGGTTGTCGATGCCCCAGTGCAAGGAGTAATCCCCAAGAATCTGTCGCCTTATTCTTTTGACCGGCGAAACTCAGTTTCGAGTTCGACAACGATGAGGACGTTCTGTTGAACCGGTCGCGATGCGTGCAGCGCCGCAGATCGGGTGCCGGTAACCGTTCAGGCACAGACTAAGTCGGTCTGCGGGCCGCTAAATCTGGGCGGCCGATGTCGGCCAAGAAACTGCGTGCGCGCAACACTAGCTACGCCGCGCGCTACTTCGACCCGAACCGGCGGATCGCGCCGAGTATGGACTCCAGTGTGGTCACGCTGTTGCGAGAGTGCGCATTCCGGATGTTCCACAGCCCCCCAAACTTGGGCTATGACAATGCCGCGGCCGTCGTTTGCCTGTAGAGATCCATACGAGGAAATGACCTCAATGGCCTCCCAGCGGCGCTCTCGTCCGACAGTTCTCAACCTCGGTACATAATTTGCACGGTCGTTAATACACCGCTTACCGTGTCCACGACCGGGAACGTGTTCTAGTCGGCAAACCGTGGTGTGTCGCGGTTTCGCACACGATGCGGGGGCGTGGCATCGTGCAGAACGGCGGTGCCGCAGTCGTTTTCGCTCGAAACTGATGTCAGCCCGGAGTCGGCGGCCGCTCTGTCCGCTGAATCCGCTCCGGTTTCGAGGATTGGACCGCGGGGTATTGGCTGTATATGAGTTCGCGTCAGAGGGCGGGCGACCGGAGCACATTGGTCAAGCCGCGCCGAGGACCCACGGCGGGCAACGGTAAGACCCCTGACGGAGGCTACCCGACGGCAACGGCCGAACCTGTTCCGCGCATTAAGTCAACGCCTCCTTCCAAAGGCGCAGTGGCGAGGCAGACACGCAGGCAACCGACGGCCGCAAAGTCGTATACCGCCGCAGCACGGCGCGGCCAACGGCGGGCGGAACCGATGCCACCACCAAAACGATCCGATGCCACCGGCGTATCAGCCTCGGATGTTTTGCGGCAGCGCCACCCCGATAGCGCCATTCGATCCGAACTGGTGCGGGCGCAGGCTGCCCGCGCGAAGCCCGCGACTCGGAAGCGTTCCCGACAAGAACCGTCCTGCGCGTCCACGCACTCGCGGTCCACCTCGCCGAATCGCACGCGCCGACCGGGCTCATCCAGCAGGACTACCGAAGCCCCTCGCAGCCGGTTGTGGCAGTCGGCCGAGGCCGTCGTCGAGTGGCTACGAGCTCAATTTCACCGGCTTCTGGACGCGGTGCGAGGCCGCGGGGAAATGCTGACGACGAAGGTCGAGAAGTGGATGGACACGCTCGTCGAGGCAGCCGCAAACGGTGGTGCGGGCGTGAAAGCGGCGCTGGAGGGCATTCGGGCGACCTTGACGGGTAAGAATCCTGTGTGGGCAGCGATCAAAGGCCTGGTGTCTGGATTGAGCGGCCAGGCCAAGCTAGCCATCGTTCTCCTCCTGGCCCTCGGGCTCCTGCTCGGACCGGTGCTGCTTGTAGTCCTACTGCTGGCCCTCGTTGTGGTGGCGCTGATCGCGGCGGTGCGAGCCGCCGATTAACCTCACAACCGGCGAGAGCCGGTGAGCGGCACCGGATCAGGTGTAGGTCTGGACACCCGTCGTCTTTGACCGCCTTTGCTTTTCGCCTCAAACTGCTGTCGCATCCGCTCGCACTCACACGCGTTTGATCGCGGCCGCATCGCGTGATCTGCCGCCCGCGGTTCTCCTTGCTACTCAGCCACCAAACAAGTGGCATTTCGTAGCCGTGAACAATCGTCAGCATCCGGTCGATCAGGCAACATGCTTGCGTAGCTTGCGCGCCTTCTTGCCGATGTCGTCGGCGGTGCTCGAGGTGACGGCCTTGGCCACACGGCCCTTCTTCTTCACATTCTTCGCCAATTCATCGACGGGATGCGCCAGCGATCGCGGAAGCATCAGTTGGACTGCCCGCGTCAACAGTCGACGTGTGAACACCAGCAGCGGAATGCCCAAGGGAAGCAAGATAACTGTCACGCACAGCACGAAACCGAGAAGTCCCAGGATCGCCGCGACGATCCAGAGCAGCGCGCCGAGAAGTCCTCGTAAAAACCGCATCTCAGCCTCCGATGTGCATCATGTCGCCGGCCAGGCCGAGAAGCCGCGATCCGAGTTTCATCACCGGAATCCCAAGCGGAATGAGGATGACCGTCACGCACAGTACAGCGCCGACCAACCACACCAACGCAGCAACCACACCCAGCACGACGCCGAGCACCGCTCCGATGATTCCGAGGACCACACCGAGGAGTCGATTGAGAACACCCAAGATGACCCTCCTTCACTACTGAGGATCAAAACCGGCGAAGCGCGACGGGTGCCGTCACCGGCTCCGCTCCTCACACACTTGGACTACCCCCGTTCCGCGAAATTAACCCCGCCGCTTATTTCCGGCCGACTTCTGGTGGGCCGTGTACCGGTCGTAATTTTGTTGACAGAGAACCGCATCCGATCGGACCCGGCGGGCACGCCGGTCGCGCCGTTACTCGCAATCAAGCACACTGATGCCCGATGAGCTTCTCGAACATCATGGACTCGAACGCGTACCGCGGCGGCGAAGACGGCGACCCATTGCTCGCCGCACGAGACCGGGTGCTCGGCCCGGCGAACGGGTTGTACTGAAAATCCGTCCTCCACTGGTGTTTTCCGATAGCGATGTCGAGTGGTTCTGCACCGAATTCGAGGCCGCGCTGGCGGTTTAGTGAACCTGCTCGGTGGGCACGCGTTCGAGATGTCAGTGACAGCATTCAAGGATCTGCCGCTCGCCGATCGGGACCGCGAGTGGGACGGCGACGCGGCCGACAAACGGGTTCGGAAGTGGGCCGGTGCAGAAGAGGGGCCCAACGAGAAGTACCGCGACGCGCACGTCTGGTACGACAACGACAAGAAGCACAACTTCACCGGCTACAAGCTGCTGATCGCCGATGTGATCGGCGGCAAGCTCGAGGTGGTACCGCGCGGCGTGATGGCGGCGGGCGCGATCATGGACGGCGCACGCGGCGGCATCGATCTGCCGAAAGACGACATCGACCGGGTGAAGAGCCACCTGGCCAAGTACTACAAGAAGATGGGCGAGACGGCGCCGTGGGAGCGTTAGCCGGCCGTGGCTTGCGCGTAGAGGTGTACCAGGCCTGAGGCCACCGCGTACCTCGGCCCGTGCCGGCCGTCGATGTTGGCGCGGCCGACCGCAACCGGAATCGCGCGCAGCGATTCGGCCACGGCGCGCAGCAGTTCGTCGTCGAGGGCACCTCCGCCGGCCAACACGAGTGCCGTCGGAGAGTGGTCAAACGCCCGCAGACACCTTGCGATGTTGGCCGCCACCGTTTCTTGTTTGATCGCCAACCGCAGGCTGCGCCACTCTTCGGCCGCAAGCCTGCTGGAAAACGGGACGAGCCCGGCGCTTCCGCGGGTGCACAGCCATCCGATGGCGTCGGCGCTCGCCGGGTGATCGAGGAAGACACGGCGCCCGTCTTCCTCGTGTGCGATGTGCGGGTTCTCCACGCGCAATGCGGGAGTGCGCTTGACGCGCTCGGCGAGCGCCCGCGGAATGCCCAGCACCCGGGATACCGCAACGGTGATGGTCTCGCCCGCACCTGCCGCGACCACGGTGCGGTGCGCATCCACCACATCAATGGTGCCGCCGCCGATGTCACAGACGATCGAGTCGGACGGCAACCCCGGCGTTGTGTGGGCGCCGCACGCCGACGCCTCGGGTTCGCTGGCGATGGTCTGCGCGGGGCGGTCGGTCAGTTCCGCCAGGGTGGCCGCGGCATCCGAAACATGTTCGGCGGCAAGAAGTGCCACGACCGTTCCGCGGGCATCGACGACACCGCGACGCAGCCATGCGCCGTTGTCGATTGACGACAGGTCGGTGAAGAACGCGTCGTCGACCGCCATCCCCTGTTCGGCTGTCGAGATTGCCGCAATGCGCACGGCCACGACATTTCCCGGCGAGCTGAGTCGCAACACGCTGTGCGCCTGGGCCGGTGAGTACCGGGTCACCTCACCGTCGACACGACAGTCGACGTAGTCACCGTCCGGCGCGGGAGCCACTTGCGGGCCCGTTCGCCGTGTCACGGCGATGGCCGGCGAATCCGCCAATTCCCTGGTGAATTCCGCCACCTGATGGATCTCGTCATGCGCCAGCTGCAGCGCAGCCGTCAGTGCGATCGGATCAGCCAACGCCCGGTACGCCCTGCCCTCCTCGACGACCTCCACCGCTACCAGGGCACCCGGCTGCACACCGTCGACATCGACCTCGTCGACCACCGGGACGTCGATCGGAATCCGGTTGCGAATCAGCACGGCGTCGTCCTGAGCGGCGATCACGCCGACGATCTGCCATCCCCGGCCGACACCACTCGCGATCTCTGCCGCCGCGACCTCGAAATCGGTCACCGAGTCGACGGAAACTATCACCGGCCCGTCGATCATCTCGCGCGCGAGTCCAGCGAGCGGAACATGTCGACCGACCGCCGATCCAGTTCCCGCCGGTGTCCGCGCGTCCGGCTTGCGCAGACTGCGCACCGGCGAGCGCGGCGACGAGGCCGGCGGCAGCGGGGCCGTCGACGTGTCCACCGGGCGCAACGTGGCGAGTAGCAGCCGATCGACCGATACCCCGGCGTCGACTTCCAACTTGTGCAGCAGGGCGGCAGCACCTTCCAGCGACTCCCGGGAACCCTTGCGGCCGCGGGTCGGCGCCTGCCCGTGCGCGATCGATTCCAACTCGCCGTCACCGACGCGGGCCAGCACGATCTCCGTGGTGTGGTTGCCGACGTCGATTCCGGCGACGATCAACGCAACAGACCTCGCCGCGCGTACACCGCCGCGGCGTGCCGGACAAGTTCTGCGCACCGCGTTGCGCCGCGTGCCTGAAGCGACGACCGCAACGACTCGAGTTCGTCGGCGGTGGACCGGTGCGGGCGCAACGCCTCGTAGAGGCCCATCACTTCTTCACCGTCGAGAGTGGCCAATTCCGCTGCGCGCAAGAAGTTCTCGGCCAGTTGCGGGTTGCCACCATCGCGGGCCACCGCGGCCTGATGCGCCAGCGTGGCGGGATCCATCCGCAGATCCGACAACTCCAGCTTGCCGTCGAGGGCCGCCTGCACGGTGAACTTGCCGCTCATCTGCGCGTCGCCTTCACCGTGAGCGGCGGCTCCCCGGGTTCGCACAGCTCACGCTCCAACGCGACTAGCGCCACCGTCCTCGCCTGATAACGGGCCGAGATCGATTCATCGGTGCCCCCGCTCAGGATCGGAACGGGCGTCATGCCCTTGGCGTGCCTGCCCGCGTTCTTGCCGAGTTCACGGTACATCTTCGCGGTCAGCAGGGGCGCGACGCTGAACAGCTCGAGATTGGCAAGCGGGGTCAGATCCCGTCGATGGATGAGCGCGGTTCCCTTGCCCTGCAGCCCGATTCCAATCCCCGAGCCCGACAGCCGGGCGGCCGTGAGACCGATCAACCCGACGTCGATCGTCGACCGGACCCGGACCAGCCGAGGCACAGAACCCTCTTCCTCCAGACCCGCCTCGATCTGGCGCAGCACCTCGCCGACCGTCAGCCCGCACAGCGTCAGCCACACGGTGCGGGCGAACGCGGGAGACAGCCCGATACACACCTCGCGTGGATCGCTGCCCTGCTGTGCCGGCTCCACCGCGGTGACGGATAGGTGATCGCGGTGCTCGGCCTGATCGGCGGTCAACTCGGCGACTGTGCGGGCCTGCCGGATGTTGTCGATTTCGGCGCGGCGTTGGTCGGTCGGCGTGTATCCCGTGCCGGGACCGGCATAGTCGTTGGGATCGGTGAGTTTCGAGAGCACTCGGAAGTTCTCGTCGAAAATGGCCGAGGTCTGCAGTTGGTCGCCGCGCAGCCGTTCCCGGGTGAGCCGCATGATCGACTCGGCCTCTTCGTCAAAGCCGGTTCGCTTCAACGACGCGATGATGTCGAAGACGGTCAGTTGCTTGGCCTCGATCGCGGCGGCCGCCTCGGCGACCATCTTGGGATAGCCGGGCGACAGGTCACGGGAGTCGTTGGCGGCCACGACTTCATCGATTCGCGCGTCGTCGTAATCGGCCAGCCCGAGGTCGCGGTAGACCGCTTGGACTGCGGTGGCTGCGCGTCGACGCACCTTCGCGAGATGTTCGGCCGACACGGTGCGCAGCCCCCCGTCGGCTGCCCAATCCCGTTGCAGCACAAGGTAGTCGTCCATGTCGTCGGCGTTGAAGTTGGACAGGGCGAACGCGTTGTCGTAGCGCGGAATCGACCCGAAGCCCGAGAAGATGAAGTCGGCGCCCGCGAGCAGGACGGGCAGCGTGTGCGCGCTACGGCGGATGTCGGATTCGGAGATCAGATTGTCGTTGCCCGCGCAGGATTCCAGATCGCGCAACATCACCATCAGATTCTCGGCAAGAAGTTCCTTCATGCCCTCCGGCACCGAGGACACGACGCCGACACCGTCGATGCCACCGTTTTGCACCCCTTGTGAGCCCAACGCTCGCGCGAGTGAAACACACCGTGACTCCAGGTACAGGATCGAGCACTTCTCCGCCGCACCCATCAGCACCTCGGCGCCGCCACCACTGGTGACGCGCATCTTCAGTCCCCGGGAGGCATAGGCGGAGGTCAGCATCGCCTTCGAGAACGGGGTGTCGTCACCGTCGACGAACACCTGCTCGGTGCCGTAGATCGAGATCGTCTCGGCGTAGCTGGTCAGCCCGCGCAGGCCCAGCCGCAACTCGAGCGCCTCCTCGATCGAACACTGGGCCATCGCACCGGGGATGCCGACCTGGCTGCCGATCAGCAGGGCGACCGCGTTGGACGGTGCGTCACCGAGCACCGGCACCGTCGTTTCGACCTCACGGAAGCCGTACGCGACGGCGCTGGCCGCGTCCGCCGCGATGAGCAGCGGATCGTCGAGTTGGTTGGTGACGTGGGCCTGGTTGCTCGGTGTCCGCCTCGCCCGCATCTTGGCCATCGCCATCTGCATCTCGACTGGCGTGAGCAACGCGACGACGCGCGCCAGTTTCGCGGGCGTGGTCCCACCGATCAGCCGGACCACCTCGGCGCGCGGCACGTTGACGTCCACTGTCATCCGGGCCAGCACCGCGTCCTCGAGCGCCATCGCTTCGCCTGCGGCGTCGAGATCCAGCCCGTAGTGCGCGATGAACTCGTCGATGACGTCGAAGTCCTGCGCAGGCTTGCCGTCGAGTTCCACCACAACTTTTTCGCGGCCCCGCTCCGCTACCACCAGTGACGGCTCGGGGTCGTGCGGGCTGCGCATGGCGACGAGTCCGAGCTCAGGGTTGGTCACAGAGAACCCGTCGAGGTTCACCGGTTTCGCGTCGAGAACCCGCATCCGCCCCAAGTCGAGATCCTTTTCGCGCACTGGCGGGACAGCTCTCCTACTCGCGGACTTCGGTTTCGTCGTAGACGATCCGGCCGATCAACTCGAAGCGACGAGGATCACGGTACTTGAAGTAGAGCGCAAGGCCCCCGCCGAAGACGAACAGCCCGACGACGATCCACGGCGTCAACTTGAACAGAAGCGTTCCTGCCGCCGCGCCCGCCGCCGCCTCTTTGTGCTGCCACAACAGCAGCACGACATACAGCATCCCGATGCCACCGAGCAGGGGCGAGATGAACGTCCGGAACCAGTGCTTGCTGGTCGGGTGGTTCTTGCGGAAGTGGAAGAAACTGATCACCGCGAACGCGCACAGTGACTGCACGATCAGGATCGCCATCGTGCCGAGAATGGCCAACAGCGTGTACATGTGCACGTACGGATCCATGCCTGCGGCCAGGAAGGCCAGGATGATCACCAGCGTCACGCCGGTCTGCACGAACGATGCGATGTGCGGGGATCCGTGCTTGTGATGTGTGGCGCCGATGGTCCGCTGCAGCCGCTTCGAAAGGCCTTCGCGGCCAAGCGCATAGAGGTAGCGAGACGCGCAGTTGTGGAACGCCATGCCGCACGCGAACGAACCGGTGCACAGCAGGATGTTGAACATCGTGATCGCCCACTCACCGTAGTAACCGCGCACCGGGCCGAAGAAGATGTCGCCTGCAGTGGCGGCGTCCTGCGCCAGGTCGATCGCGTGCTGCGGACCGGTTCCCGCCACCGCCATCCATGAGACGAACACGTAGAACAGGCCGATGCCGAGAACGCTCGCGACGGTGGCGATCGGGATGATCTTCTTCGGGTTGCGCGACTCCTCGCCGTACATGGCGGTCGATTCGAATCCCACCCATGACCAGAACGCGAAGAACAGGCCCAGTCCGGCACTCGCACCCGCGATTCCGGCCGCGGGCTGGAACGCCCCGATCGGGTTCAGCGTCTCACCGACTGCGAACCCGTCAGGGCCGCCACCGTGGAACAGCACCGCGAGTGCCCCAAGGGACAGCATGACGATCTCGGTTATCAGGAACACACCGAGCACCTTGGCGGCGATGTTGATGTCGTAAAAGGCGAGCACCGAGTTCAGCACCAACATCAGCAACGCGGGAACGATCCAGTGCACGTGGATGCCGAGTTGCGACTGCATGAGGTTCTGGAAGAAGAACGAGAAGATGCCGATCAGTGAGCCCTCGAAGACGACGTAGGCCATCGTGATGAGTGCACCGCTGGCCATGCCGACGATTCGGCCCAACCCGTGGGCGATGTATCCGTAGAAGGCGCCGGTGGCGGTGAGGTGCTTGGCCATGGTGGCGTAGCCGATGGCGAACAACGACAGCACGATCGTCGCCACCAGGTAGCCCGCGGGCGCGTGCGAACCATTTCCGAAGCCGACCGCGATCGGGACGTTGCCGACCATTGCGGTGATGGGGGCGGCCGTGGCCACCGCCATGAACATCACGCCGACGATCCCGACGGCGTTCGGTTTCAGTCGCTGAACCTGGCCGGTCTTATGGTTTTCGTCGCGGATTTCGACTTGGTCGGTCATATGGGCAGCCTTCCGAGCGGTCGACGGGCAATCCGGTGTGGCGCACACCACAGCACGAACCCTTGGAGTTTGGCACTACCAATTAAGCTTGGCAAGACCCTTCTTCAACCATTGACATAAATGGTCCACCCTTTTTAAGGTAGGGGCTGCCTCAACTCCGCGGAGGACCCGCATGTACGACTACGGCGCATTCTCGTTCGACTCCAAGGCCCAGGTGTTGGACCAGGCCAAGCAGTTCTGGAATCCGGGCAAAACGCAGTTCTGGATCGACGAAGGCGTCGACCTGGTGATCGACCGCCGCGACGGCTATTACCTGTGGGATATGAGCGGTCGCCGGCTGATCGACATGCATCTCAACGGCGGCACATACAACCTCGGCCACCGCAATGCCGAACTGGTACAAGCGATCTCAGAGGCGACCGAGTACTTCGACGTCGGCAACCACCACTTCCCCTCGGTGGCTCGGACGGCGTTGGCGCAGCGACTGGTGGAATCCGCGCCCTCCTCGATCACCAAGGTCGCATTCGGATCCGGGGGCGGAGAGGCCATCGACATCGCGATCAAGAGTGCACGCCACGCCACCAAACGCCGCAAGATCGTCTCGATCGTCAAGGCTTACCACGGCCACACCGGGTTGGCCGTGGCAACCGGGGACGACCGGTTCGCCAAGATCTTCCTTTCCGACCAACCCGACCAGTTCATCCAGGTTCCGTTCGGCGATGCCGACGCGATGGCGCAGGCGCTGTCCGGCAACGACGTCGCCGCGGTCGTCATGGAGACGATCCCCGCCACATACGGATTCCCTTTGCCTCCACCGGGATACCTGGAGGCGGTCAAGGATCTGGCCGACAAACACGGCGCGCTCTACATCGCCGACGAAGTGCAGACCGGCTTGATGCGAACCGGCGAGATGTGGGCCATCACCAAGCACGGCATCGAACCGGACATCATCGTCACCGGCAAGGGACTGTCCGGCGGGATGTATCCGATCACGGCGGCGATGCTCAGCGATCGGGCCGCCCAATGGCTCCACGAGGACGGGTTCGCGCACATCTCGACGTTCGGCGGTGCGGAACTGGGCTGCGTCGCCGGAGTCAAGACGCTCGAGATCACCAGCAGACCCGAGGTCCGGTCGATGGTGCACTACATCGCCGACCTGTTCTCCGCCGGGCTGCGCAGGATCCAGGCGGACAACTCCGACTGGTTCGTCGGGATCCGGCAGAACGGCGTGGTGATCGGCTTGGAGTTCGACCACCCCGAGGGCGCGAAGTTCGTGATGCGGGAACTCTACGAAAACGGGGTCTGGGCGATTTTCTCCACGCTGGATCCCCGTGTGCTGCAGTTCAAACCGGGCATCCTGCTGGGTCGCGACCTGTGCGAGGACGTACTCGATCGCCTCGACGTCGCCGTCCGCTGCGCCCGCAAAGCCGCGACTGAGAGGCGGACATCGTGACCGCGATTGCGCATGCCGGCCATCTGCTCGAACGCGCCCGATGGGCTGCCCGGGCGTACGCCGATTACGACCAGGCCTCGGTCGCCGCGATCGTCAGCGCCGTCGCGGACGCGGGGCACGCCGCGGCCGAACGGTTGGCGGAATCGGCGGTCAGCGAGACCGGGATGGGCGTCGCTGCGCACAAGGTGATCAAGAACCGTGCCTGTTCGCGGGGCATCGTCGAGCACTATCGCGGCGCGGATCTGATCACCCCGCGCATCGACACCACTCGCAAGATCGTCGAGATACCGCGCCCCGCAGGGGTGGTGCTTGCCATCACGCCGACCACCAATCCCGTTGCCACCGTGTACTTCAACATCATCCTCGCGCTGATGACCCGCAACGCCGTCGTGGTGACACCACACCCGAGGGCCAAGCAGTGTTCGGCAGACGCGGCCCGGATACTCGCCCAGGCCGCTGTCAAGGCGGGGGCGCCCGACGGCATCGTGCAAGCGGTGACCGAACCGTCCATCCCGTTGGCCGAGGCGTTGATGGCCGACGAGCGCACCGATGTCATCGTCGCGACGGGCGGCACCGGGGTGGTACGGGCAGCATATTCCTCCGGCAATCCCGCGCTCGGCGTCGGACCGGGTAACGTCCCGGTCTTCGTCGACGCCAGCGCCGACGTCGACGCTGCGGCGCGCAGCATCGTCGAGAGCAAGGCGTTCGACAATTCGGTGTTGTGCACCAACGAATCGGTGCTCATCGCCGAGGAGTCCGTCGCAGACAAGCTACGATCTGCGCTCACCCGCAACGGCGCGCACATTCTGGATCCCGACGACGCGCAGCGACTGCGGGAGTTCATGTTCCCGTTCGGGCACCTCAACACCGATGTGGTCGGCCGGGACGCGGCGTGGATCGCAGGACAGGCCGGCCTCCGGGTGACCCCGAAAACCCGAGTGCTCATCGCCCCGTTCGACCATGTCATCGACGAACAACCGTTCGCCCACGAGAAGCTGTCCCCGGTGCTCGGCATGACGGTCGTCGCGGACACTCGCCGCGGGATTCGGGCGGCTGCAGCCGTGGTGCGGATCGGCGGTGCCGGACACTCGGCGGCCATTCACAGCGAAAATCCGCATACCATAATGGAGTTCGCTACCGAGGTACCGGTATTGCGGGTATCGATCAACGTCGGCAACAGCACCGGCAGCTCCGGGCTGGACACCAACCTGGCCCCATCGATGACACTCGGCACCGGATTCGTCGGCCGCAGCTCACTCGGCGAGAATCTACAGCCGCACAACCTGATGAACTGGACGCGGATCGCGTACGCCAGCGATGCGGCGGTGAAGATGCCCAATTTCGCCGGCATCACGCCGTGGCGCTCCCCCGCTGGCCCCGTGCCCGCCTACCCTCGCGCCTCCAACGAGCGCGATGTCTTCACGCCGCAGCAGCAGGCGCGCAACGGACACCCCGTTGCGACCCGGCCGCCCGACCCCGGCCTTGACGCCCTGCGGACCGAACTCCGCCAACTCGTTGTCGAAGAACTCGCACAACTCATCAAGAGGTGAGCCGTGGCTGAACTACGTTCCTTCATCTTCATCGATCGTCTGCAGCCGCAGACGATGTCATATCTGGGCACCTGGGTCCGCGGCGCCCTGCCGCGAGCCGACGTCGCGGCGCAGATCATCGAGGTGGCCCCGGGGTTGGACATCGAGGGCATCACCGACGTCGCCCTCAAGCATGCCGACGTGAAGGCAGGAGTGCTGGTGGTGGAGCGGCAATTCGGCTATCTGGAATTTCACGGTGAAACCGGCGCCGTGAAGGCTGCGGCCGACGCGGCGCTGCAGGAACTCGGCAATGATGCCGACCGCGCCGTCCGCCCCACGATCTTGGCCGCACGCATCATCTCCAGCGTCGACCAGCAGCACGCTTTCCTGATCAACCGCAACAAGATCGGCTCGATGGTGCTGCCGGGTGAGTCGCTGTTCGTGCTCGAGGTGCAGCCCGCCTCGTATGCGATCCTGGCCACCAATGAGGCCGAGAAGGCCGCCGAGATCAAGGTCGTCGATTACCGAATGATCGGCGCGACGGGCCGGGTCTACCTGTCGGGCACCGAAGCCGACGTTCGGCAGGCCGCGGCCGCCGCCCAAGACGCGTTGGCACGGAGCGCGACGTGACCCTTGAGGGCGCCGACCTGCGCGCGCTGGTCAGGGAGGTGGTCCGCGACGCGGTCGCCGATCTGGTCCCGCAACCAAGCGCCGTCAGCCACAACGGCTTTCAGCCGACCGGCCCGCTCGCCGCCGGCGAGAAGACCCGCACCGACACCGTCCGCATCGCCACCGACACCGACCTCGACGCGTTCGTGCGACATCTTCTGCGGCTGTTCGAGAACCCGAAGACACGCGCCGACGTGCGCAACGGCAGGCTGAGCTTCCGGCTGGCAGGCAACGCGTCAGGTGCGCAGGCATCGGCGCACCGCGTCGACCGTGGCGCCGTGACAGAGCGTCAGATCGTCGACGTCGCCGCGTCCGGTGGCGCGCTGATCCTCGGACCCAGGGCGGTGCTGACCCCGCTGGCCCGTGAGAAGGCGCGTGCGCTTGGCGTCTCGATTCAAAAGGAGCGAAAGTGATTACAGGACGGGTCACCGGTCAGGTGTGGTCCACGCGTCGCATCGACGGACTGCCCGCAGGGGCTTTCCTCGAGGTCGAAACCGACGGATCCGGCTCGCGACTGATCGCGTTCGACGTGCTCGGCAGCGGGGTGGGTGAGCAGGTGCTGGTTGCCCAGGGGTCGGTCGCCTCGAACTGGTTCACCGGTACGCCACCCCCTGTCGACGCGCTCATCATCGGGTCAGTCGATCCACAGATTCGTAAAGTAACCGAGTAAACAAGGAGAAACACCATGCCCAGCAACGCGATTGGAATGATCGAGACCAAGGGATACGTCGCAGCGCTGGCCGCTGCGGATGCGATGGTCAAGGCGGCCAACGTCACCATCACCGACCGGCAGCAGGTGGGCGACGGACTGGTCGCCGTCATTGTCACCGGTGAGGTGGGAGCTGTGAAGGCAGCCACCGAGGCGGGCGCCGAATCCGCCTCACAAGTCGGCGAACTGATCAGTGTGCACGTGATCCCGCGGCCGCACAACGAATTGGGCGCGCACTTCGCCGTCGCCGCACAGTAGTTCGACCATGGCCGCGACCACAACACCGGCGCGCACCGACATCCGCGTCTACCTCCTTGTCGAGGATCTACAGCGGCAGTTCGCCGCCTACCTGGGAACGCCGACCCGCGCCAGAGGGTATCCGCCGTACGAAGGCGAACACGCGCTGATCGTCGAGGTGTCACCCGCCCTGGCGATCGAGCGGGTGATCGACCTCGCGCTGCGGGACGTACCAGGGGTGCAGGTGGGAATCCTCTACGTGGAGCGGCAATTCGGCGTCCTGGAGGTGCACTCCGCAGACCTGGCGGAGGTGCGCCGCGCCGGTGAGGCGATCTTGCAGGGCACCGGCGCGAAGGCTGCCGATCAGCTGCGCCCGCGGGTGCTGTTCCACGACATCATCGAGGACATCACCGATCAGCATGCGGTGATCCTCAACCGCAACCGCCAGGCGTCGATGATCCTGCCGGGGCAGGCGCTGCTGGTGTTCGAGATGACACCGGCCTTGTTCGCCGCGGTCGCGGCCAACGAAGCCGAGCGGGCCGCCCCTGAGCTCACTATCGTCGACGTACAGATGATCGGCGCTGCCGGGCGGCTGTACATCGGCGGCAGCACGAAGGACGTCACCGCGGCGCGGGACCGGATCTCTGCGGTGCTGGCCGGAATCGAGGGACGCGACCACTGATGGTGAACTCCAATGGCGTGATCGTCGACGACCGCGCCGTCGCAGAACGCGCGCTGGCCGATTACGGACTCGCGCAGAATTCCACCTTGCGACTGTTGAACCTGTCGGAGAATGCCACCTACGCGGTCGAAGACACCGCCACCGGGCAGCAGTCGATCCTGCGTGTGCACCGTGAGAATTACCATCTGCCACACCAGATCGAGTCGGAACTGGATTGGCTCGACGCCCTGCGGCGCGACAGCGACATCACCGTGCCGACGGTACTGCCTGCCGCGGATGGCCGACGCTTGGTGACGGTGAACGTCAACGGAACCGACCGGCACGTCGTGCATTTCGCCATGGTCGCCGGCGCGGAACCCGACGAGCAGACCGTCACCGTCGACGACTTCCACACCCTCGGGCAGATCACCGCGGCGTTGCACGAGCATTCGCACGCGTGGGCGCGGCCCGCCACGTTCAGCCGGTTCTCCTGGGACTGGGCGCACAGCCTGGGGACCGAGGCGCGGTGGGGGCGCTGGCAGCAGGCCGACGGCGTCGGCGATGCCGAACACCGCCTCCTGGCCCGCGCTGAGCAACTGCTAGAGGATCGGCTCTCGGCCTACGGCGCGGGCCCCGACCGGTGCGGGCTGATTCACGCCGACCTTCGACTCGCCAACCTGCTCGTCGACGGCTCGACCATCACGGTCATCGACTTCGACGATTGCGGGTTCGGTTGGTTCTTCTACGATTTCGGTACCGCGGTGTCGTTCATCGAGGACGACCCCGCACTGCCCGAATGGCAGGACTCATGGCTTGCGGGCTACCGCACACGCAGCTCGATCACCGCCGAGGACGAAGACATGCTGTCGTCGTTCGTATTGCTGCGCAGGCTGATGCTGCTCGCGTGGATGGGGACGCACAGCCACTCGAAGGAATCCCGCACCAAGGCAATCAGTTACGCGCAGGGCAGTTGCGCACTCGCTGAGCGCTACCTCAGCTCAAACGGCCGCCGCCTGGCCTGACGGAAGGAGACAGATGTTCACCTCACTCGACGGTCGGACGGCCATTGTCACCGGGGCCAGTAAGGGAATCGGCCGCGGCATCGCCGAAACCTTCGCTGCCGCAGGCGTCAACGTGCTGCTGACCGCGCGCAACCAGGGCGACCTGGAGGCCGCGGTGGCGGGCCTGGCCGACCAACCAGGCCGAGTCAGCGCCCTGGCGACCGACGTGACGAATCCGCAAGACTGCCGCCGCGCGGTCGAGACCGCTGTCGAACAGTTCGGCGGCGTGGACATCGTCTGCGCGAACGCGGGTATATTCCCGTCGGGCAGGCTCGAAGACCTGACCGCCGATGACATCGACGAGGTGCTGTCGGTGAATTTCAAGGGCACCGTGTTCATCATTCAGGCCGCGCTGCCTGCGCTGACAGCCAGCGGCCACGGCCGCGTCATCATTACGTCGTCGATCACCGGGCCGATCACCGGCTACCCGGGCTGGTCGCACTACGGAGCGAGCAAGGCCGCCCAACTGGGTTTCCTGCGCACCGCGGCGATGGAACTGGCGCCCAAGCAGATCACGATCAACGCGGTGCTGCCCGGCAACATCATCACCGAAGGGCTGATCGAAATGGGCCAGGAATACATGGACCAAATGGCGGCCTCCATTCCCGCCGCGCGGCTGGGTAGTGTGGCTGACATCGGCAATGCGGCCTTGTTCTTCGCCACCGATGAAGCCGCCTACATCACGGGTCAGACGCTTGTCGTAGACGGCGGTCAGATTCTGCCAGAGTCGAGTCAGGCGCTTGCTGAGGTCTGACCTCCGCTAGAATTGGTTAGACCAAATCAGCGGGGAGGGGCGGCCGGTGCCGACGCCAAGTGAGGACTTGCGGCGGCGCATCGTTGCCGACATCAACGCCGGCGAGCCCGGCGCCAAGCTCGGCAGCGAACGCGACCTCGCCGAGCACTACAAGACCAGCCGCTCGAGTCTGCGCCAGGTGCTGGCGGCGTTGGAGGAAGCCGGCCTAATTCACCGGGCCATCGGCCGGTCCGGCGGCATCTTCATCAGCCACACCCAGGTGCAGCGCAGCCTGTCGGATGTGGTCGGGGTGCCCGCATTCCTCGCCCACCAGGGTTACGTCGCGGGGACGCGGGTCATCTCGACGCGGATCACGTCGCCGGACCGGACCACACAGAAGGCGTTGCGCGTCGGCGCGAACGACTTCGTCATCGAGATCCAGCGGGTACGGCTCGCGGACGGCTCGCCCATCTCACTGGAACTCGCGCAGTTCCCCGCGGACGCCTTTCCCGGCTTGCTCGAACAGCAACTCGGCGGCTCGATATACGAAGTGCTGGAAACCCATTACGGTCTCGTGACGGCGCGTGCCGAGGAGCGCATCGAGGCGGTCAACGCGACGCCGACCGAAGCCTCGCTGCTCGGCATCAAACCCAACTCGGCGCTGTTGCTGATCACCAGGATCACCTACGACCAGGACGAAACACCCTGCGAATTCTCCCGCGACCTGTTCCGCGGAGACCGCACGAGGCTGGCCGTCACCGTGCAGGGCCACGGGGTGGGCATTCAATCCACCGTGGGGGCGGCCTCGGTGGCCCTTCAGAAGCAGGAAGCGCGGACCAAGGCAAGCTGAGGGCATGGCATTGGGAGCAGGCCGCTTCGCGCCAAGCCCGTCGGCCGACCTCCACATCGGCAACCTGCGGACCGCAGTGCTCGCGTGGCTGTTCGCGCGTTCGACCGGACGTCGCTTCCTGATGCGCGTCGAGGACCTCGACGACCGCACCCACACCGACATCGCCAACCGCCAACTCGACGATCTGGCGGCGCTGGGACTGACGTGGGACGAGCCACCCGAGTGGCAGAGCAGGCATCCGCAACGTTATGACGCCGTCGTCGAGGATCTCGCAGGATGCGGCCTGCTCTACGAGTGTTATTGCACCAGAAGGGATATCGCGCAGGCCCCGCGTGCTCCACACGCACCCCAGGGAGCGTACCCGGGCACCTGCCGCGACTTGACCGATGCCGAGCGTGAGGTCCGGCGGCGCGAGACGGGTCGCCCCCCGGCACTGCGATTGCGCACCGAGACGTTCGTGCACACGGTTCACGATCTGCTGCACGGCCAGTACACCGGCATCGTCGACGATTTCGTGGTGCGTCGTGGCGACGGTGTCGCCGCGTACAACCTCGCCGTGGTGGTCGACGACGCCGCACAGGGTGTCGACCAGGTGGTGCGCGGTGACGACTTGCTGTCGTCCTCGCCGCGGCAGGCCTACCTCGCCGAGTTGCTCGGCTACCCGCAGCCGACGTATGCGCACGTGGCTCTGGTGCTCAACGAGGACGGCGCCCGACTGGCCAAGCGCGACGGCGCGGTGACGCTTGCCGAGATCGGGGTGCAGCGGGCGCTCGCGCAGATCGCGGACTCACTGGGCTATACCGCGGACAACCTGGCCGACATGCTCGTCGAATTCCGGCCGGCCGCGCTGCCCCGGGAGCCGTGGATATACCGCCCCGCGTAAGGCTGGGAAATCGAGTAGCCCGTTACGCGGCCAATCGGCCGTGACGCCAAATAGTGTGCAGATCACCGGTTCAGTGGGGGGCGACTATGGGGCACAAGGCACAATCGGCGTTGCCGCGAGGATTGGTGTTGGCATCGACGGCATCGATGGTGAGCGTCGGTTTGGCGGTCGTCACCGCCTGCGGAGCCGGGTCCGAAAGCGGACCGACGTCGGTTGTCACGCACACGGTGACACAGACCGCCGGACCCACGCCGGGCACCCAGACGCACGACACCGGTTCGGTGATGACCGGCGACTACACGCCACCGATCGCGACGGGAACGATCGACCCCGCCACCACGACACCCCCGCTGGTGTCCACAGAAACCACGACGGCGCCACCGCTGATCAGCACGCCGCCTCCGACCACGGACGTCGACGTCCCGTCAGAGTCCGACCCTGACGTGCCGAGTCCGACCCCGGAGCCCTGAGATGTCGGCTCTCGCAAAGCAACAGGCGCCGTCGCGGTCGACTCCGGCGTCGCCGGTGCAGGCGCTGCCACCCGCGCTTGTCGCTGTCGTCACGTCGATCGCCTCGCAGGCCGCCTTGATAACGGCGCTGCTGTTCTTCTACGGACGGGTACGGACCGGAGCGTTCTACGGCTATTTCGGCATCGGCACACATGCGCTGCAGTTCTCCACGAGCGACTACGTCATCGGCAGCCTCAACGCGACCTTGCCGCCGGTAATCGTCTGCGCTCTGGCGATTCTCGCGGTGCTTGCGACTGCCAGACATCTCGGCCGGGCTGTCGATTACATCCAGTCACGACCGCGACTGAGGCGCGCGACGGTGATCGTCGTGGTCGTCGTCATCGTGATCTGCGTCGCGGTTCTGGTCAATGGCATCGTGGCATGGCGCTACACCCAGTATTCGAGGGGTTATCCGATGCCGCTGGCGGTCATCGGCATCGCGGCGGCTGTCGGCCTTGGTCGTCGATTGCTGCTGCCGGGAACTCGATCGCCGGTTTCGTCCGATCGGGTGTGGTCGATGGCCGCGGCTGCGTTCGCCTTGGCGGGGGTGCTGTGGATCGCCAACCTGTACGCGGGAGCCGACGGCGAGCGCGAGGCGCGCGACAGGGCGAACACGTTGCAATCCCGGACAAGCACTGAGTTCGTGCTCTACAGCGCGGAACGTTTGCTTGTCTCGGGTCCAGGGGTGGGAGTGCAGGAGATCTCTACGCCGGGCAGCCGGTATCACTTCCAATACTCCAATTTGCGCCTGCTCATCCGGACACCCAGCGAGTTCATACTTCTCGCCGCCGAATGGCAGAAGGGCCGCGACCCGGTGATCGTTGTCCCCGCCGACGGCTCGATCCGGTTCGATGTCATTCCACGTTGAGCAGAACCCTTGGGTAGCGCCGCCAACCTTGCTAGCGTCCGCCGGTGCCCAATCTACGAAGAGCCCTCGTGGCCGTGGTACTGCTCGCCGCACTTCTGCTCACCGGATGCGGCGGGCAGGCGTCCAACGGCGACAATCCCGTCAAGTCCGCCGGCGTGCTGCGGGTCGGCACCGAAGGCGTGTACTCACCCTTCAGCTACCATGACCCCGCCACCGGTCAATTGGTCGGCTACGACGTGGACGTCGCCCGCGCGGTCGCCGACAAGCTCGGCGTCAGAGCCGAATTCGTCGAGACGCCGTGGGATTCGATCTTCGCCGCGCTGGAGGCCAACCGATTCGACATCGTCGCAAACGAGGTGACCATCAACGACGAGCGCAAGCAGAAATACGACCTCTCCGAGCCCTACTCGGTCGGTGAGGGCGTCATCGTCACCCGCGCCGACGACAACTCGATCAAGTCGCTGGCCGACCTCAAAGGCAAGGTCGCCGCGGAGAACGCGACCAGCAACTGGTCCGACGTGGCCCGTAAGGCCGGCGCACGCGTCGAGGCGGTCGAAGGCTTCACCCAAGCGATCAAACTGCTCAACCAGGGTCGGGTCGACGTCGTCGTCAACGACAGCATCGCTGTGTACGCATACCTGGCCGAGACGGGCGATACGACGGTCAAGATCGCCGGAAACGTCGGCGAGAAAAGCGAACAGGGCTTCGCCGCACGAAAGAACAGCGGGCTGCTGCCGGACCTCAACAAGGCGCTCGATGAATTGCGCGCCGACGGCACTTTGGCCGACATCTCGCAGAAGTACCTGAAGGCCAACGCCTCTGGAGCACCTGAGGCGGCCCAGAACCCGACCGAGCCGAAGTCGACCTGGGACCTGATCCTGGACAGCCTGGGACCACTGGCCAAGGCGGCGATCACCAAGACCGTTCCCTTGACGGTGATCAGCTTCGTGATCGGCCTTGTGCTCGCGCTCGCGGTGGCGCTGGCCCGGTTGTCGTCGAACGTGATCCTGACGAATGTGGCGCGGTTCTACATCTCGGTCATTCGCGGGACCCCGTTGCTGGTACAGCTTTTCATCGTGTTCTACGCGCTACCGGAGCTTGGGGTGAAGATCGATCCGTTCCCGGCCGCCATCATCGCGTTCTCACTGAACGTCGGTGGATACGCGGCCGAGATCATCCGTTCCGCGATCCAGAGCATTCCGAAGGGCCAATGGGAAGCGGCCGAGACGATCGGGTTGAATTATGTTGGCACGCTGCGACGTATCATCCTGCCGCAAGCCACCCGGGTGGCGGTGCCGCCACTGTCGAACACGCTGATCTCACTGGTCAAAGATACGTCCCTCGCCTCGACGATCCTGGTCACGGAGCTGTTGCGGCAAGCCCAGATCATCGCGGCGCCGACGTTTGAGTTCTTCGCGTTGTACGGCACGGCCGCGGTGTATTACTGGGTGATCTGCCTGGTGCTCTCGTTTGGTCAGGCCCGCATTGAACGTCGGCTGGAAAGGTATGTGGCGCGATGACGGAAAACCGCGTGGTGGCCGAGGGTGTGCACAAGGCCTTCGGGGACAACGAAGTGCTCAAAGGTGTCTCGTTCACCGTTCCGCAGGGCTCGGCGACGACGATCATCGGACCGTCGGGCTCAGGTAAGACAACGCTGCTGCGGGCACTCAACGCGTTGGATGTGCCCGATGCCGGGGTGATCCGCGTCGGCGAAGTGGAGCTGGACTTCGCCAAGCCGGTGCCCAAGGATGAACTGCGTCGCTATCGCGCGCAGAGCGGCTTTGTGTTCCAGTCGCACAACCTGTTTCCGCACAAGACGGTGCTGCAGAACATCACCGAGGGACCGATCTTCGTGCAGAAGCGGCCGAAGGAGCAGGCCGAGACCGAAGCGCTGGAGTTGCTCGGCCAGGTCGGCCTCGCCGAGAAGCGTGACCAGTATCCGTATCAACTCTCGGGCGGCCAGCAACAGCGCGTCGGCATCGCACGGGCGCTGGCGATGAAGCCCAAGGTGGTGTTGTTCGACGAGCCGACGTCGGCGTTGGACCCCGAACTGGTCGGCGAGGTGCTCTCGGTCATCAGGGATCTGGCCGTCGAGGGCTGGACGCTGGTGATCGTCACGCACGAAATCCAGTTCGCCAAGCAGGTTTCCGATCAGGTGTTGTTCACCGATCGCGGTGTGATCCTCGAGCAGGGCCCGCCCGCCGAGGTGATCGGCAACCCAAAGGAGGAGCGCACCCGCCAATTCCTCGACCGGATCCTCAACCCGCTGTAGGCCCTACCTCTCTTCTCTCGCGAGCGACCGTGTTTGTACGCCGACACGCCGCGATCGTATGTACAAACGCGGTCGCTCGCGCTATTGATCCCGAAGCCCCCACGGTGAGCCGTACGACGTCAGCAGGTCGAGGAACGGCACCGCGTCGAACGCCTCCGGTCCGAGCACGCCGCTGCCGGTCCATTTGCCGGTGGCCAAAAGTTCAAGCGCCACAACGGGATTGATCGCCGTCTGCCATACCACGCATTGGTGGCCATACTCGGACATCGACCATCGGTTGTCCACGACGTGATAGAGATAGGTGGACCGCGGCTTGCCATCCTTACCGGTGCCCGTCACCCACAGCCCGGCGCACGTCTTCCCGTGCATGTGGGGTCCGAGCGTGGCGGGATTCGGTAGGCAGGCGGCGACGACGTCGCGCGGACTCACCTGTACGCCTCCCACGGTGATCTTCTCGGTGCGGTCCAGACCGAGCTTGTGCAGCGTCTTGAGTACATCGATGAACTCGGCGCCGAGACCATACTTGAAGGTCGCGCGTTTGCAATTCACCCAGCGCGGCATCAGCAGCACTTCTTCGTGCTCGACGTTGACGCACTCGACCGGGCCGATGCCGTCGGGAAAGTCGAAAACCTCTGGTTCGCTGAACGGTTCGGTGGTGAACCAGCCGCGGTCGGCCTCCCAGATCACCGGCGGGTTGAGACATTCCTCGATGGTGGTCCAAATGGAGAACGACGGGGCGAAATCGTAGCCGTCCACAGTCAGGTTGGACCCGTCTCGGGTGCCGAGTTCATCGATGTCGGAAAACAGATGGTCGGCGGCATAGCGGGCGAACACGTCGGAAAGTCCCGGCTCCACGCCGATTCCGACAAGGGCGAGACGGCCCGCATCCTTCCAGGTGGTCTCGGCCGCGAACTGCTCGTCACCGAGTTTCACCCCGGTCAGCTCGTAGGGTCGATCCGGATGCCGCTGCGACAGACTCATCGCCATGTCCAGGTAGTCGGCACCGCCGGCCAGCGCTCCGTTGAAGATGGGCATCACGAATCGAGGGTCCACGGCGTTCATCACATGGGTGATGCCGTGGCGGCGAACGAGTTCGGCGACGTCGTCGGCGGACGTCGCGTCGACGCGGGCCGCCGAGAACCGCTTGTCATTGACCGCCTCGGCGGCTTGCTGGGCACGCGTCTCGTCGTAGTCGCTGACCACGATCTGTTCGAAGAAGTCCCGTCTCGTCGCGATAGCGCAGAACGCCGACCCGACACCGCCGGCGCCCACCAAAAGGATCCGCATGCGCTAGACCGTACAGGCAATGGATTCCGAATCAGGATCGATCTGCTACGACAAAACGGCGATCATTCCCGCGGCGTCCACCTCACGGTGAGACGCGTGATTCCGCGGACGAACGCCGACGGCAGGCTCTCCGGTTCCGCGTCCACTGCGAGGTCGGGAATCTGGCGGTGCAGTTCCTGGAAAGCGACGCCGATCTCGCGCCGGGCGCGATTGGCACCCAAACAGAAATGGGCGCCCCCACCGCCGTAGCCAAAGTGCGGATTCGGATTGCGCCGGATGTCGAACACCCACGGATTCGCGAACTTGGCTTCATCCCGGTTCGCCGAGATGTACCACATCGTCACCTTGTCACCAGCGCGAATGTCGTTCCCATGCAGGTCAATTCGCCGAGTCACTGTGCGGCGCATGTAGCGGATCGATGTCGCCCAGCGCACGATCTCTTCCACCGCGGTGGCCTGCAGCCCATCGAAATCGTCCCACCACTGTTGGCGAGGCGACCTCGGCCGAGGTCAGCCGCTCACCATCTGCCTCAGCCTGCACCAGACTGGTAGTCAAGTCGGCACTGGGATGGCAGCGCCGGCTCTCGGCGAGTTCATGCGCATAGGCGCCCGTATCGGTTATCGCTCTTACGAACTCGCGCAGGCCGATACCCAGATCCGGGTCCCCGAAGCCAAGAATGATGTGGGTCCAGTTGAAGATCTGCTGATGATCCTCTTCGGGAATGCCGATCATGTCGCAGATCACCTGCAGCGGAAGGGGATCGAACCCAGATTCTCCGCGACCTCCGCAGGCGCATCGCCCATCATGATGTTGGGTTCGGAGCTGAAGAGCTCCGGGTGGCGGCTGACGAAGTGGATATCCTCGTGCCGGGTCAACGCCCAATTCCCGGGTCCCTCTACTTCGCCGTCCCGCACCAGCTGCGGGAAGAACGAGATCGGCGCCTCACGACGCAGTGTCGCGAACACGCCGTCGATGACATCATCCCCGCGTCGCCAAAAGGTCCCACGATCCCAGGTCGATGTCAGTTAGCGGCACATCCGGCGGCGCTTCGCCGTTCCTGCGGTCAATGATGTTCACGCGCACGGAGTCCCATCACTTGGTCGTCTCGAGAATGGCCCGCGACCACTCATTGGCGACTAACGGACCGCTTCGCCGTATTCATCCGTTTGTGCGGCTAGATCGCGACCTCCAGCGACGCCATTCCGCGCAACGTCAGGTTCGGCTTGTACTGCGGCTCACCGGCCAGTCGCGCCTGCGGGAAGCGTTCGGCGACCTTCGTCAGTGCGACGGTGGCCTCCAGCCGCGCCAGCGGCGCACCGAGACAGAAGTGCGCCCCCTTGCCGAAGCCGAGATGCCGAATGGTCTCGCGATCCGGATCGAACTCGTTCGGCCGGTCGAACGCCGCGGGATCGCGATGGGCCGCAGCCAGCAGCAGCATCATCACATTCCCTTTGGGCACATCGGCACCGCCAATCGTCATGTCCTCGGCGGCGATTCGGCCCACCAGCTGAACAGGCGGGTCGTAGCGCAGCGTCTCCTCCACCACCGCGGAGATACGCTGAGTAGCGGCGATCAGCGCCGACCACTGCGACGGGTTGCGCAGCAGCGCCAGGATGGCGTTCGTGATCAGGTTCACCGTCGTCTCATGGCCAGCGATCAGCAGGAGATTGCACGTCGCGACGATCTGCTCTTCGGTCAGCTGATCGCCCGACTCCTCGACGGTGATCAAGGCCGACATCAAGTCGCCGCCGGGATCGCGACGCCTGCGTGCGATCAGGTCCCGTAGATACCCACGCAGCCACAGCCCGGCCTGGAACATCTCGTCGACATCCTCGCGGACTTCGCCGGTGAACGAGGTCACCGGATCCAGCGCCGCCGCAAGCAGCGCCGAGGCCTGACTGAACTGCGGCTCGTCTTCGATCGGCACGCCGAGTAGACGGCAGATCACTGCGACCGGCAGCGGATGGGCCAGGTCCTTGACGACCTCGAACCGCCGTGCGGCGGCCACTTCGTCCAGCAGCGAATCGACCAGCGCAGCGATGTCGGGCTCCAGCGCCTTGATGACCTTCGGCGCGAACGCCTTGCTGACCAGCTTGCGCAGACGCGTGTGGTCAGGAGGGTCGAGGAAGAGGAACCCCGGCGGGCCGAACGGCCGGATGTCGGCGCCGGCAGCGATCTGCCGCTGCGCCGCTGTCGATTTGAGCCGATCGTTGGCCGACGACGGATGACGCAGCACGTCGTCACAGTCTCGAAACGACGAGAACACGTTCAGCGTCATCTCCGGCAGCTGCAGTGGACCGCGGTCGCGGATCTGCGCGTACGCCGGGTACGGGTCGGCCCGGTTCGTCGGATCGAGGAGCTGGATCAGCAATGCCTGCGAGTCCGCGGCGGTGGTCATCTATTTATTGTGCGCGCGTCGAGTAGTACCGACCCAGGACGTGCGCGCGCAGTTCGTCGAACTCACCGGTGCGGATCGCCGCGCGGATCTGGTCCACGAGCCGGATGACGAACCGCTCGTTATGGATCGTGCACAGCGTCTTGGCCAGCAGCTCCTTGGCCTTGAACAAGTGGTGCAGGTACGCCCGGGTGTAGTGCGCGCATGTGTAGCAGTCACAGTCGGCGTCTATCGGGCTGAAGTCACGCCGATACCGGGCATTGGTGATGTTGAAGCGTCCGGTGGGACCGTAGACAGCGGCGTTGCGCGCGACGCGGGACGGGGACACGCAGTCGAACGTGTCCGCCCCCGCGGCGACGGCGTCGAACAGGTCGTCGGGCTCGCTGATGCCCAGCAGATGACGGGGTTTGTCCGCGGGCAGTTCGCTGCTGACCCAGCCGACGATGGTGGCCAGGTTCTGTTTCTCCAGCGCCCCGCCGATGCCGTAGCCGTCGAAGCCGCGGCCGTCGTCGTCGACGATCGCGGTCAGCCCGCGCGCGGCCGTTCTGCGCAGATCCTCGTACTGCGCGCCCTGCACCACGCCGAACAACGCCTGCGGCGGCTTCTCGGGATGCAGCGCCGTGAGCCTGCGGTGTTCCGCCAGGCATCGCACCGCCCAGTCGTGCGTGCGCTTGACCGATTCCTCCTGGTAGCCGCGGGTGTTCACGAGGGTGGTCAGCTCGTCGAAGGCGAAGATGATGTCGGCGCCGAGCTTGTGCTGAATGCCGATTGACACCTCGGGTGTGAAGCGGTGTGTCGACCCGTCGAGATGCGAGCGGAAGGTGACGCCGTCGTCGTCGACGTGGGCCAACCGTTCCTTGCCCTCGGCGATGACGTCGTCGGCCTGGACCCGGTCGGTGTCCATCGCCAGCACCTTCTTGAACCCCGCGCCGAGCGACAGCACCTGGAATCCGCCGCTGTCGGTGAATGTCGGCCCGTGCCAGTTCATGAATGCCGCGAGCCCGCCGGCCTCCTCGACGATGTCGGGGCCTGGCTGCAGATACAGGTGATATGCGTTGGCCAGAACAGCCTGGGCACCAAGCTCTTTCATGGTTTCCGGCAGCACCGCCTTTACGGTGGCCTGGGTACCGACGGCGATGAACGCCGGTGTCTCGATGTCGCCGTGCGGGGTGCGGATGACGCCGGCGCGGCCAAACCGTCCCGGCAATTCCGCGGCAACGCTGAAGAAGTCCTCTCGCACGCCGTAGATTCTGCACTGTGAGAATCGCGGGGGTGGCCGCCGCGGCGGCAACACTGGCGGTGGCGGGGTGTTCGTCGGGTCCGCCGGACTACACGCCAGGGCCGGGCATGCTTGTGGCGGGCACCGCGCAGGTGACTGTGAACGGGCAGAACATCGGCACCACCGAGGCCGTGGATTGCACCCCCGCAGGCTCCCTGACCACCATCAGCACGGGAGATCAGACATCGGGTGTCACTGCGCTGATCTCCAGCAAGGATGCGTTGACCGCCGACGCCGTCAGCATCAACAATGTCGGCGGCTTCACCGGCAGCTACAACCGGGGCCTCGGCGGCGACGCGAAAGTCACGATGACCGGCAGGACCTACGACATCACCGGGACCGCAGACGGATTCGACACCGCGCAGCCCAGCTTCCGCACTTCTGGCACGTTCGCCATCAAGGTCGCCTGTTAGCGCGCCAGGAATCGGACGATCGCTTCGGCCAGTTCCTTTCCCGCATCCTCCTGGAGAAAGTGCCCGGCATTGGCGATCACCGGATGCTCGATGCCTTGGGCGCCCCGCATCTGACGCGCGAAGATGGGCGCCATGGCGCCGGTGATCGGGTCGCTGTCACTGAACGCGACCAGCATCGGAGTCGTGCTGTCGCCCAACGCTTTCCACGCCGCACGGTTCGCCGCCGAGGCAGGGTCGTCCGGGGTGGTCGGGATCAGACCGGGCATCGCGCGGGGGCCTGTCTTGTGGGCATCGTCTGGGAAGGGTGCGTCGTAGGCGGCGCGAACCGCATCGGACACCGGCCGACGGCAACCCGCCGCGACGAACCAGCCGACCTGCAGATCCGCCTGTCCTTGGATGGCCTCGCGGAACCGCCACCAGGTTTCGGGCATCGGATGATCGCCGGTGGGCAGGCCGGTGTTGGCGACGACGATGCGCGCGAAGCGATCCGGATTCTCTGCCGCGATGCGTAGTCCGATCAGACCGCCCCAGTCCTGCCCAACCAAGGTCACATCGCGGAGGTCGAGCACGTCGAACGCGACGGCGCGCATCCACTCCACGTGCCTTGCGTAGGTGTGGTCCTCGATCCGGGCCGGTTTGTCGGACCGACCGAATCCGACCAGGTCCGGACAAATCACCCGATGTCCGGCCGCCGCCAGGATCGGCATCATCTTGCGGTACAGAAACGACCAGGACGGCTCCCCGTGCAGCATCAGCACCGGATTGCCTTCGGCTGGACCGGATTCCACCCACGCCACCCGCAGTACCCCGCCCTCACCGTCGTCGACTTCGCAATAGTTTGCGGGATACGGAAATTCGGGCAGATCGGCAAAGCATTTGTCCGGTGTGCGCAACGTCTGCATGACGGCGAACCTACCTGAGCTTCCTGATGGGATCCTTCGGCCGCATCAAGCTCAGATAACGATCGGCCCGTGCGCAAGCAAATTTTCGCCAAATCGCCGTATCCGCTCCGAACAGGCCCACCATACTGTCCGGGATGATCCGTTGATCTTGTCGGATCACGACGAACACAAAGGAGAACACTCGTGAAGCGTGGTTTCGTGGTCGCCGTGGGCGGCGCGGCGATTGTCATCGCCGGTCTGTCCGGCTGTGGTTCGGGCGAGAAGAAGTCCGAGACGAGCGGCGAGACGTCCTCGGCGGCGTCAGCGCAGGGCAAGACCACCGTCACGATCGATGGACAAGATCAGAAAGTCCAGGGCACCGTGGTCTGCAGCACGATGGGCGGTAACACGAACATCGCGATCGGTGACGCCGCGACCGGTATCGCGGCGGTGGTGAGCGAAGACGGTAAGACCGTGCAGTCGGTGGGTCTGGGCAATGTCAACGGTGTGACCCTCGGCTACCAGGCCGGTGCCGGCCAAGGCGACGCGAAGGCCGAGAAGGACGACAAGACCTGGAAGATCTCGGGCACTGCCACCGGTGTCGACATGGCCAACCCCATGCAGCCGGTGAACAAGCCGTTCGAGATCGAGGTCTCCTGCCCCTAGCCGCCGTTGTCGTGGTCAGGCGGGCAACTTGTATCCGGCAGCGGACTGACGCAACTGCCAGATCTGCGCGGGGCACAACTCGTTGACGGCCTGGTTGATCAGGTAGGCGCCCTGGTAGTAATCGGCGGTGTTGAAGTCTGCCTTGACCTGTTCTACCAATTGCGCGTAGCTCATCTTGGCGGCGACGCGGTCGCAGATGCTGTTGCCATAGCCGATAGCGGCGTCGGCGTTGGGAAAGTTGTAGCCGGGCCGCACATGCACGTTGACGAGGTAGGCCACCACATCCGCGTTGGCGGGCGGAGCCGGCGCGAAGCTCGACAACAGGCCCACGAACAGCGCGGCAACGACCGACTTCATGCGTAGTGAGCCTAATGCGCGCCCTGCGCGAGCGCAGCCACCTACGCTATGGCCCATGAAGCTGATGGCTGCAATGGTGCTCGGTTGCGGATTCATCGCGGCACCGATGGTGTCGGCGACGACCGCTTCGGCGGTCCCAGTGTCGTGTGACGGGACGGCGCCCTCGTGCGTCCCTTACATCGAGCGCGGCGCGGTTCTCGGTGACGGCTGCGCCGCGAACACCCGCTACAACTTGGCGCTCGACGCATCGGGCGGCACGTTGGCGTGCAGCGCCAAAGGACAGTGGATCGCCTCTCCGCCGCTGGTCGGCATTCGCACGCTGCGCTCGCAGTGTGGTCAGGACAAGGGTGTCGCGCTGACCATCGACGGCGTGACGATGAGCTGCATCGGCGGTGCCTGGAGCGCCGACTACACGGTCCCGTTCGCCTAGGAGCGGCGGTGGCGGGGTCGCCCTTGAGCACTCGGGCGCGAAGCTCTGATTTCCCTGGCGCGCTGCTGCGCTGCCTCGCGCGGTGTCTCGACCATGTGATGACACCTCCTGGCCGTTCGATCCTCAGCAACGAACCGCTCAGCCGCGCTCGAACCGGTCGCCGTCCGCGCTGCGGCCGGGATTGACCCAGGAGGCGGCCGCGCCGATCGCCATCATCACCGCTGCCGCCGTGAACACCACGACGAGACCGCTGTGGAACGGTCCGGATATCAGATGGGGGAAGAAGTCCTTTCCGGTGAGCGTCGCGGCGTCCACGCCAGGTTGCTGCAGAGCCCCGAACGGTGTCAGTAGCTGTGCGAGCGGGTTGTAGCCAAGGAACGCGGCGAACAGGCTTCCGACTGGTGGCGTGTCGGCGACCTGGTGGGCGACGCCGGCAGCCACGCCTTGTTGTTGAAGGCGTGAAACAAGCGCCGATGGCAATGAATGCGCCAAGCCAGTGATCATCAGGGAGAAAAATGTGCCGATCGACAGCGACATTCCCGCGTTGGTGAAGGTCGCCCGAATGCCTGATGCCGCACCGCGTTCGGCCGCAGGCACGCTGGACATGATCGCTGCGGTGTTGGGTGAGGTGAAGACGCCCCCGCCCAGCCCATTGAGGAAGAGCAGCACGGCGAACAGCCGATAGTCGAAGTTCACCGGAATGAGAAGCAGCGCAATGAAAGTGGCTGCCATCAGTACCAGCCCACCGACAGCGAACGGGCGCGAGCCCATTCGGTCGGACAGCGTTCCCGACAGCGGTCCCGCGAGAAGGAAGCCGACGGTCATCGGCAGCATGTAGATGCCGGACCACAGCGGAGTGGATTCAAAGCTGTAGCCGTGCAAGGGCAACCAGATACCCTGCAGCCAAATGATCAACATGAACTGCAGGCCTCCACGACCCATTGCCGACATCAGGCCTGCGAGGTTGCCAAGCGCGAACGGCTTGGACCGGAACAACCGGATGTCCATCATCGGTGCGCGCACACGCATCTCGACCACGCAGAGCACCGCCAGCATGCAGGCCGCCGCGCCGATCGCGGAGAGCACCAAAGGGTTGGCCCAGCCCGTGGAATGCCCACCGTACGGCTGAATTCCGTAGGTGATCGCGGCCAGCAGCACCGTGAGCCCGATGCCGAACAGCAGGGTGCCCGGCCAGTCCAGACGCGCCGGGGTTCGAACCCCCACCTCGCGCAGCGAGCGGTAACTCCACAGCGTGCCTGCCAGGCCCAGGGGCACGCCTGCCCAAAACACGGCGCGCCAGTCCCATTCGGAAAGCACCCCGCCGATCAACAGCCCGAGGAATTGGCCGGCGATGGCGGCCACCTGGTTGACGCCGAGCGCCATGCCACGCTGGCGGGAGGGAAACGCATCGGTGAGGATGGCCGCCGAACACGCCATCAGCATTGCGCCGCCGATGCCCTGAAACACCCGCCAGCCGATCAGCCAGACGGCACCGCCGCCGAGGTGAAACGGATCGAACGACAACGCGATCGCACCAATGGTGAAGATGACGAAGCCGAGGTTGTATATCCGAACCCGCCCGAAGATGTCGCCGAGTCGGCCGAGCGGAACAACAAGCACCGCGGTCGCGACCAGGTACCCCATCAGCATCCACAGCAGGTAGCTGACGTTGCCAGGTGCGAGTGGATCGAGTCCGATGCCGCGAAAGATTGCCGGCAGCGAGATCAGCACGATTGAGCTGTTGATCGACGCCAGCAAGGCGCCGAGAGTCGTGTTGGACAGCGCTATCCACTTGTAGTTCGGGTGTTGCCGATCCATCAGGCTGCGGCGCCGCGCCGTTTCGGCCGCGGCCGCAGTCGTTGAATCAACTACGGGCGGTGGGGCGTCTAGGTCGGTAGTCACGGGTCGCGGTTACCCCGGCGGCGCCAAAGAACCTCGGCCTCGGGCTTGATTCACAGCAGATGTCCAGCCGATGCGGCGCGGTCATCGAACCTTGGTATTCACTGAAAATCGTTTGACGACAACCAAATTGAGGGTACTTCGTCGGCACGTGTCATTGCCGAGCAAGGAGGTTGCGATGATGCACATGGTGGTGCTGGCCGCGTCGAACAATGTCGAGGCCGCGGGCTTGATTCTGCGCGGCATCAAGGGCGTGTTTGTTGCGGTCGGCAGCATTGTCGCCGCGATCATCTGCGGACTGGTCGCCGCGATGAAGGGGCGCAACCCACTCGGATGGGGCATCGCCGGTTTGTTCTTCAGCATCCTGACGCTGATTGTCGTCATCGTCGTCCCACGCAAGAGGTCTTGACGCGGCCGGATTTCCGGCAGGACGACGTTTTGATTTTGACCAATTGGGCAATTCCCTTTGAAGTCCTAAGCGTTCTCTCTGAACGGAGTCACCCATGATCATCCTCGGCATCATTCTCCTCGTGATTGGCTACTTCACCAGCCTGTCAATCCTCTACACCATCGGCGCGATTCTCATCGTGGTCGGCGTCATTCTGTGGATCCTCGGCGCGGTCGGCCGCCCTGTCGGAGGTCGAAAAGTCTGGTTCTAGCGGACGGGGCGCGACGCGCGAAGGGAGTCGCCAAGCGTCCAGATGGCGACTCCGATCAATACCAGGTCCTTGAGTAGGAATTGCCCCGGCTGAGCAGACAGGACAGGCACGCCTGCGAGGTCGCCGACCACAACGCCTGGTGTGGTGAACAGGAAGCTCAAGGTACCGATGAAGAGCACGATGGCCAGCGCGCTGCCGACAACCGATGCGCGCGGCCACCGGGCTCCCATCGCGATGAGCACCGCGGCGGCGATCTCCATCGTGCCCAGCCCGCGGGCGACCGCCGCCGGGCTCAAGAAATCGAAGATCCAGCTCATCAAGGGACTGTGCCCGATGAGCACCTTGGCGTCCATCTTCATGTACTTCCCAAACCCGATCCAAGCCAGGACGACGACCAACCCGTACCGGGTGATCAACTCGCCCGCTACGAACACCTGGGTGGCGGCCCTGTCGGAGCGCGTGGTGGTGATTGAAGCGGTACTCATGGTGCCCCTCTCTCTCAGCGTGTGAACGTGTTCGAGAGTGGCGTCGCACGATGACGTTTGGTCAGTCACTTTCTGACGGTTCGATAACGCAACCGGGCCCAAGCGCGGCAAATCTGACGATTCGCTGAAGAAGTGCGCCTCCCGCCGCCGACGGTTAGTTCAGCGCCCAATGCACAGGCAGTATGTGGCCATGAGCATTGACGCGGTCCCGGCGCAGAACCTGCGCGCGCTGGTCGTCGACGACGAGACACCGCTGGCTTCCGTCGTGGCCGGCTATCTCAAACGTGAGATGTTCGAGGTTCATCTGGCCCACGACGGACATCGCGCCTTGGATCTGGCACGTGAGGCCGATCCCGACGTGGTGATCCTTGACATCGGACTGCCGGGCGTCGACGGTGTCGAAGTGTGCCGGCGCCTTCGCGCCTTCTCCGATGCCTACGTCGTGATGTTGACCGCACGCGACACGGAACTCGACACCATCGTGGGTTTGTCGGTCGGGGCCGACGACTACGTCACCAAGCCGTTCAGCCCACGCGAGCTGGTAGCCCGGGTGCGCGCGATGATGCGCCGACCCCGACGTCCGCAGGGTGAGCCGCCGGAGATGAGCACCGAAACGAACAGCGCGCCACGCCGATTCGGTGCCCTGCGGATCAACGTCGATGCGCGTGAGGTACATCTCGATGACTCACCAGTGATGCTGACGCGAACCGAATTCGACATTCTCGCAACGCTTTCAGCGCGTCCAGGTGTGGTGTGGAGTAGACGCCAACTGCTGCAGTCGGTGTGGGGCGACCCCTGGGTCGGTGCAGACAACGTCGTCGATGTCCATGTCGGCAGGCTTCGCCGCAAACTGGGCGACGAGCCGGCGGCGCCGCGCTACGTCATCACCGTGCGCGGCATCGGGTATCGCATGGGGGCGGGATGATGGGAAGCCGACACGGAATTGGGCTGCGGCTGCTGGTGACCAATCTGCTTGTCGTGGTCGCGGGAATGGCGATGACCACGGTGGTGGCGATGACTGTCGGGCCGCCGATGATTCGCCGCCTGATGGATCAAGCGATCGTGCCTGGCCTCAACGGCGTTCATCCCTACGAACGCGCCTTTCGTGAGGCAACCATGTTGTCCGTCGGCATCGCGTTGACCGTGTCCGCGTTGGCGACGCTGTCGCTGAGCTACTACCTGAGCAGACGCGTACACCGCTCGGCGACGGCCCTTTCGCGGGCTGCCTCTGCAGTTGCCAACCGACGCTACGACGTTGCCGTCCCGACACCGGGGCTCGGTAGAGAGTTCGACACGGTAGCGGCCGCGTTCAACACGATGGCCCAGCGGCTTGGCGCCGCGGAGGAGACGCGTCGGCAGATGCTGGCCGATCTGGCACATGAGATCAGAACACCGGTCTCGGTGCTGGAGGCTTATATGGAGGCACTCGAAGACGGTGTGCAACCGCTGGATGCCGAAACCATTGCGACACTGCGTGCTCAGACGCGGCGCCTGACCCGCTTCAGCGTCGACGTGACGTCGCTGGCGGTCGCCGAACGTCGCACGACGTTCATCGACGCGGGATGGACGTCACCGGCCGAGTTGATCTCTTCGGCAGTGTCGGCATTCGCACCTCGGTACAGCGCCAAGGGGGTGGAGCTGCGTTCGCAGACGACGGCCGAGCTGCCGAAGCTGTGGGCGGACCCCGAACGGCTCGCCCAGGTGCTGAGCAACCTGCTCGACAACGCGCTGCGCCACACCTGCAGCGGTGACGAGGTCAGTGTGGTGACGTTCGACAACAACGACGAACTCGTCATCGCGGTCTCCGACACCGGTGACGGCGTAGCGCCTGAACATCTCAGCCGCCTGTTCGACCGGTTCTACCGTGCCGACTCCGCCCGTGACCGCAGGCAGGGCGGCGCAGGCATCGGCCTGTCGATCGCCAAAGCCCTCGTCGAGGGTCACGGCGGGCACATCGAAGCCCACAGTGAAGGACTCGGCACTGGATGCACGATCAGCATTCGTCTGCCTTACCGGCAAGGCGAGTCGGCGGACGCCGAGAGCACGGAGGCGGTCGAACATCGTCCTGTGACAACGCATTACGTTAGAAAGGTTTGTGATGTCCACCCCTGCTGATGCCCACCCGACCACGATCGCCCAGCGCGTCGCCGCGATGCAGGACGCGATGGCGGGCCAGATCCCCAACGAGGTGCTCGACGTATTCGGCGCTGAGCGGGCCGGCCTCGACGGGCGTGGAATCCCTTCCGGCGTAGCGAAACCCGGCGAGCCATTGGGTGACTTCGACCTGATCGACGTGCATGGGGAACCCACAAAGCTGTCGACCGCTTTGGGTGGCCGTGCCGCGGTGGTGGTGCTCTACCGCGGGGCTTGGTGCCCGTACTGCAATCTGACGCTGCGCGCCTACCAGCAGGATCTCGCCCCGGCACTGGCCGACAAGGGCGTCACGCTGGTGGCTGTCAGCCCCCAGAAGCCCGACGGATCGCTGTCGATGAAAGAGAAGAACGAGCTCAGGTTCACGGTTCTGTCCGACCCGGGCAACTCGATCGCCGCCCGGCTTGGTGTCACCACAGAGCCCACGGATGACGCCCGGGCCGCCCAGCGCGCGGGCGGACTCGACCTGACCGATGTCAACGCCGACGGCACCGTTGGTCTGCCGATGCCGACGGTCGTGATCGCCGACGAGGCCGGGGTGATCCGCTGGATCGACGTCCATCCCGATTACGCGACGCGCACGGAGGTCAGCGATATCTTGGCCGCGCTGGACGCGCTGGGCTGACCGGGGCTTGTTGGCGGTGGCGGAGGGATTTGAACCCTCGGACGGGGGTTACCCGTCACACGCTTTCGAGGCGTGCTCCTTAGGCCGCTCGGACACGCCACCGGGTGGCAGCTTACCGGCCAACCGTGGCACTGATCCAATCGCCGACAATCAGATGGTGACCAACCGCATTCAGGCCCTGCTCGATGTCGAGTATCCCGTCGTCCAGGCGCCGATGACCTACATCGCGCGGGCCGAACTGGCGGCGGCCGTATCCGAGGGCGGCGGCCTCGGCATGATCGAGACGCTGACGCCCGACGGCCGCGCCGACCTGCGTCGAGTACGCGAACTCACCGACCGCCCAGTCGCGGCCAACCTGATGATCCAGGGCTGGAAGCGCGACCCGTCGATCGTCGATGAACTGGTCGCCGCCGAGGTTCGGCACGTGTTCACCTCCGCGGGTGACCCCGCCCTGTTCACCGACCGACTGCACGACGCGGGCATGATCGTCGTCCACGTCGTGGGCTCGCTGAAGGGCGCGATGAAAGCGGCCGACGCGGGTGTCGACGCGCTGGTGGTCGAGGGCGTGGAGGGTGGTGGATTCAAATCGGCGCTTGGCGCGTCGACGCTGGTCCTACTCCCCCTCGTCGCGGACAGGACCGACCTGCCGATCATCGCGGCGGGCGGCATCTGCGACGCGCGCTCGGCGGCCGCCGCGGTGGTGCTCGGCGCCGAGGGCGTCCAGATGGGCACCCGGATGCTCGCCAGCCACGAGGCCGCCGTGCACGCCAACTTCAAGAACGCGATCATGGCCGCCGCCGACGACGGCACCGTGATGCTCACCATTCCCGGTAATCCGACGATGCGGGTGTTGCGCACTGGTCTCGCGGCCCGGGTGGCGGCCCATGATCCCGAAGTACAACTGCTGGACCGCATCACCGACCTCTACTTCGAAGGCGATATGGACGCCAGCGTCGCCAACACCGGCCAGGTGTCGTCGCGGATCGGCGACCTGCAACCCGCGGCACATATCGTCAAGCAGACGTGGTCAGAGATCGAAGCCGCGTTGCGCGACAGCAGATCTCGGCTCGGCTAGTTGTGATGTCCAGGGAGGTTATCCGGGTCGCTGTCGGTGAGCCTGTGTGACAGGGAAGGCCTCCGGTTGTGAAGTGGAGCTGTCTAGGAAC